>BQJU01000021.1 GCA_021604865.1 Saprospiraceae bacterium
GGGGATCACCTCTTACCATTCCGAACAGAGAAGTTAAGCCCCATTGCGCCGATGGTACTGCCCTTGGGTGGGAGAGTAGGTCGCTGCCAACTTTTTTTTTCTTAGCCTTTTGGCTTATTCATTTCACGAAGGCCCATTTGTTTATACAAATGGGCCTTCGTTGTTTTAAGAAATTCTTACCACTTTGAAAAAGAACAAGAAAATTCCCATCTTTTTGAAAAACAGCTGAACACTCCTTATTTAAAGGCTTCACAACACCTTTCCAATTAAAAAAGAAAACCTCTCGTAAAATTTTTATACTTATTTTAACAGTTATATGTATCTTTTGCCAGAATTTGCGTCTAAAGGGAATAGATCGTATGTTTCCCAATTGGAGCAATTGAATTCTAGATCTCAGTCGAATAAAAATCATTGTTTTACTTTGGAACAGACGTGTAATAAAAGTATGCAGGACCTTGAGGTAATTCATCATTATCTCGAAACTCAGGCTTCTAAATGTTTTAGCCTGTTGTACACGCGCTACGCTGGAAAGATCTATAGCAAATGTATTTCCCTGCTGAAGGATGAAGCAATGGCGCAGGATGCAACTCAGGAAATCTTTACCAAGATTTTTCTCAACCTTTCCCGTTTTAGTGAAAAGTCGAGATTTTCTACCTGGGTATATTCCATTACCTATAATTATTGCATTGATTTTATTCGAAGAAAGAAAAAACAAAAAAATCTTTTTTCAGATGAAATTGAAAATGCTCCTGACCTGGCTGATGAAATTCCAGATGAAGCATTACTTCAGATGGAGGTCAGGCAATTAAAAAAAGTATTAGAAGAAGTAGCAGACGGTGATAGGGCTATTCTCTTGATGAAATATCAAGATGATATGTCCATAAAAGAAATAGCAGACATTCTCGGGAAAACAGAAAGTGCAATTAAAATGCAACTCAAGCGAGCCAAGGAAAGGGCACAGCGCTTGAGGAATCAATTATTCCAAGAAAATGTCTAACAGACAGTTGCTATGAACAACTTTCAACGCTTACAAGAAGAACAGGAGGAGGAGTTTTATAACGAAGCCAGACATGATCAGCTTCGTAGCGGCCTCCACCAAACTCTCGGAACCTTCAGGTTTATCGGGCAAGTAATTGATATCTATCTGCCAAGGGTTGTCGATATGTTAATCGTCGCCACTGGAGGAAATTCAGGTAGGGATGATGATGCCGTGACTCCCCGACTCCGTAGTCAGGATCCATCGTCGGGCCCGATAATGGATAGAAAAAACTTGGGCCCTAAAGGCCCTGATGGGGAAATTGCTCCCCCTAGATGATCTAATAACACTTAAAACTAAACGATGGAGGATTTTACACTCATCGGGATTCTACAAGAACAGCTAGCCAATTTAGCCCAAATTATTCCCAATCTTGTAGGGGCAATGGCCATCTTTTTTATTGGTTGGTTTATTGCCAAAATGCTGGCGCGAATCGTGAAGAAGCTATTGGTAAGTGTAGGGGTAGACTCTCTAGCTGAAAAACTCAACGAAATCGAAATTGTTGAAAAATCCAATATCAAAATTATTCCGAGCGTATTAATCTCCAAGATTCTCTATTATTTGATTTTCTTTATTTCGATCATGGCTGCTACTGATGTGCTGGGTATGAAGGCAATTTCTGACCTCATGACAAACATCATGAACTACATTCCTAGCCTGATTTCAGCACTCGTGGTATTGATTATAGGGGTGGTCATTGCAGACGTTTTGAAAAAAATCGTGCAAACTACCTGCGATTCTTTGGGTATACCCGCTTCGAAAATGATTTCAAACCTGGTCTTTTATTTCATTTTCCTCAATGTAATCATGATCACACTTAAGCAGGCCAGCTTGCAAACGGATTTCATAGAAACCAATATTTCCATTATCCTGGCAGGTGTCGTACTTGCTTTTGCTATTGGTTATGGCATGGCTTCCAGAGGCTTGATGTCCAATATGTTATCTTCATTTTATAACAAGGAAAAAATAAAACTTGGCCATACCGTCATCATTGACGGAACCAAGGGCAAAATAATTTCTATTGATAGTACTACCCTTACTTTACAGGCAAGTAACAGCAAGGTGATTATACCGCTGAGCAAGTTAACTTCCGAAAAAGTAGAAATTTTGGAAGATTAATTGTTCTTATTTGATCTATTATTCGTCTTGAAAATTTTCTCAAATCAAATTTTGTACCTAACGATTAGGCGTATCTCCTTTTGTCTCTATTCAACTGCTCAGTATTAAATTTTCTCCTTGTTTTAGCGCTAAAAGCCCAATAATTTATATTTAATCAAAGCCCACAAATATTTCCCCGGGAAAATATTTTGGTATCTAATGTTGCATTTTATTAACTATAATTTTGAGAACAATGAATAAGTATTTGTACAGTTTTGTCGTCTTTATTATCCTGTTGGCTGGTAATATTAATCCGGTGGTCGCACAGGAAGAAGAAAAAAAAATAGAAGAAGGTTGGAAAAGCGGTGCCGGCATTGGCCTGGATTTTGCCCAACTCTTTCAATTGAATCCCAAGCAGGGAGCTGGATTGAATAGAATCGGACTGGGAGGTGCTACCAATTTTTTCGCCAATTACCGCAAAGATCGGTTGGCGTGGGATAACCAGGCTTCCTGGCAATTTGGTGTACAGCGCTTAGGAGCAGGAATCGTTGCTCAGGGACCAAATACTGACAAGGTGCCCTTCCAAAAATCAATTGATGAACTGAGGATAAATTCCAAGGTCGGTTATGCCACCTCCGAAAATTCCAATTTTTTCTACGCAGCAGACTTTTCCTTTTTAAGTCAGCTTACACCAACCTATGATAATCCCGACTATGCTGGCAACTTCCTCTCTGACGTATTTGGCAACAGCCGCGAATTGTCAAAGTTATTTTCACCGGCAACTATTGTATTGTCCCTTGGTATGAATTACAAACCCTCTGAGAAACTCAGTATCTACTATTCTCCTCTGGGTGCCAAGTGGATTATCGTAGCCGATGATGCCATTGCAGCAAGAGGCGTACATGGTAATCCGGTAGAAGGAGAATTGGGGCCTGATGGGCTTTTTTTAGATTTTAAAAACGTAGACAATCAGTTTGGATCTCTGCTTAAATTCAACTATGCCGATAAGTATTTTGCAGAAAAAGCAACGTTCACTTCTGTATTGTCTCTCTATTCCAACTATTTGAAAAATCCGGAAAATATAGATATAGATTGGACAAATGAATTTGCAGTAAGTATTGTAAAGGGACTCCAATTGGCCGTTACCGTAAATGTGTTCTACGACGACGACGTAAATGTTCAGATCACCGACAAAGATCTCCCAAACGGAGTTAAGCCTTTTTTAGGAAAACGTGTGAGCTTGACCGAGCAATTGCTCATCAAATATAGCCTCACATTCTAAAATATGGATGCTCTTAAACAAATGCTACTGTAAAGAAGAAATTCACAAAAGCCTGTCTTCGGACGGGCTTTTCAGTTTTTCGATCTTACGCAACAACTTTATTTGCTACATTGCTACCTTAAAAATTCAGTAAGGTTGCCCGAATTTCCCTATCTTGTTTTCCCAAATATTGAGAACCGATGTCAGAAAAAAAGCTCTTCCTGCTAGACGGACACGCTTTGGTTTATAGGGCGCATTTTGCGTTTATTTCCCGCCCTCTTATCAACTCTAAAGGGTTTAACACCTCTGCGATTACGGGATTCACTCGTACACTTTGGGATTTGATGAAAAATCAGAGTCCTTCCCATATTGCCGTAGCATTTGACCCACATGGCCCTACTTTTCGGCATGAAATGTATGAGCCTTATAAAGCCAACCGGGAGGAACAACCCGATGATATCCGTAATTCCTTCCCCTACATTCACCGTATTGTGAAGGGATTTAATATTCCAATTGTCACTGTTAACAATTATGAGGCGGATGATGTGATTGGCACTTTATCCAAACAAGCAGAAAAGGAAGGTTTTAGCGTTTACATGGTTACACCTGACAAGGATTATTGTCAACTGGTATCGGAGAATATTTTTATGTACAAACCGTCCCGGCAAGGTAATGGTGTGGATATCTGGGGCCTAAATGAAGTTTGTGAAAATTGGGGCGTAAAACGTGCAGATCAGGTGATCGATATGCTGGGATTGAGTGGCGATAGTGTAGATAATATTCCGGGTATTCCGGGTATCGGCCTTAAAACCGCAGCCAAACTATTAGCCGAATATGATAGCATTGAAGGATTATTGGCCAATACGGATAAATTGAAAGGCAAACAAAAAGAAAAAGTGGAACAATTCGCAGAACAAGGGCTACTCTCGAAAAGACTGGCTACCATTGATGTGAATGTACCCATTCAGTTTGATGCAAAGGCTTATGAAATAGAGCCATTTAATCGGGAAATACTTACCGAAGTTTTTAAAGAGTTGGAATTCCGTACATTAGCCCAGACCATTCTGGGAACAGAGGAGGAACAACCGGTTTCAAAAGCTGGTGTCCAGGGTAACTTATTTGGTGATGTTGTAACACCGGCATCTACCCGAAGCACAAAACCTGCTGCCCATTCCGTCGCAGATAACCACATAGGCAATACCGAACACACTTATCACCTGACCAATAGTCCAGATAAAATTGCCGCCTTAATCGACCTGTTGTCCAAACAGAAAAGTATTTGTTTTGACACCGAAACAACCAATATTGATGCCAATCAGGCTGAGTTGGTTGGCATGTCTTTTTCGGTGAAGGTAGGAGAAGCTTATTACGTACCTATTCCTGAAAAAAGAGCAGATGCAGAAGCACTGGTGGAACAGTTTAAAGCAATTTTTGAAAATCCTGATATTGAAAAAACAGGGCAAAATATCAAATATGATGCTCTGGTGCTCAAATGGTACAACATTGAACTGAAAGGTATCTTTTTTGATACCATGGTGGTTCATTATTTGCTGGAACCTGAACTTCGCCACAATATGGACTACCTGGCGGAGACTTATCTCAAATACAAACCGGTTTCCATTACGACTCTTATCGGGAAAAAAGGTAAGCACCAGCTGACCATGCGGGATATTTCTGTTGAGAAGGTAGCAGACTATGCTGCCGAAGATGCCGACATTACGTTACAGTTAAGGGAGTTTCTTGCCCCAAAACTGGAAGAAGCTGGTCTGCAAAAACTGTATACTGAGCTGGAAGAGCCACTAATCAATGTATTGATTGACATCGAATTTGAAGGCATCAACTTGAATTCGGAATTACTGGAAACATATACAAAAGAACTGGAAGGTAATATTCTGTCTACAGAGCAGAAAATTTACGATACAGCAGGGACCCGGTTTAATATTGCCTCGCCCAAACAGGTGGGAGAAGTTCTATTTGATAAAATGGGCATTCCTTACCGTTGGCGCAAAACAAAAACCGGACAGTATTCTACAGATGAAGAAAAACTGACGGAATTGGCCAAAGAACAACCCATTGTGGACGATATTTTGCGGTTCCGGGGATTGTCAAAATTGAAATCAACCTATGTTGATGCCTTACCCCGAATGGTAAATCCTAAGACTGGCCGGGTGCATTCTTCTTTCAATCAAACCATTGCAGCTACGGGGCGATTGAGTTCCACCAATCCCAATATGCAAAATATCCCGATCCGTACCCCAGAAGGGGCCAAGGTACGGGAAGCTTTTATCCCGAGAGATAGTAACCATCTGTTGTTGGCGGCCGATTATTCACAAATAGAGCTTAGACTGATTGCTGAAATTAGTGGCGACGCAAATATGTTGGAGGCTTTTCAGCAAAACCTGGATATTCATGCAGCAACAGCTGCGGGTGTTTTTGGCGTACCATACGATGAAGTGACCAAAGAACAGCGCTATCGGGCCAAAACCGTGAATTTTAGCATTACTTATGGTGCCGGAGCAACCAATTTATCGCGTCAACTGGACATCAAACGTAGTGAAGCCAGTGAAATTATCGAGCAATATTTCCGACAATACCAGGGCTTGAAAAAATATATGGATGAAGTTGTTGAAAATGCACGGAGGGACGGATTCGTGACTACGTTGATGGGGCGGAAACGCTATTTGCGGGATATTAACTCTAAAAGCTCTCTTGCCCGTAGTAATGCCGAACGTATTGCCATTAATACCCCCATTCAAGGTACTGCCGCCGATATGATCAAAGTGGCCATGATCAATATACATCGAGTTTTAAAAGAAGGCAATTTCAAAACAAAAATGATCCTTCAGGTACATGACGAATTGGTTTTCGATGTTCCTAAAACGGAAATGGAAACCGTAAAACCCATCATCCTGGATAAAATGAAAAATGCTATTCCCAATCTCAAGGTACCTATTCAGGTAGGCATGGATACTGGAGAGAATTGGTTGGAAGCACATTAATAAGCAAACCGTTTTAATAGCAGCATGAAGTTTGAAAAGGCTATCCCAGTAGAAGAAATTGCCCAAAAGATTGGCGCAAAAATTATAGGAGATAAAACATTGATGGCAACAGGTATCAACGAAATACACCAGGTGGAAGCCGGAGATATTACTTTCGTTGATGTTGAAAAATATTTCAGCAAATCCCTAAAGTCTGCGGCCACAATTATCATCCTAAACAAAAAAACGAAGTGTCCGAAAGGCAAAGCTTTACTGCTTTGTGAAGAACCCTTTGATTCATATAACCAGCTAATCTTGGAGCAGCGCCCTGTCGATCCCTTAAGAGATTCGATCAGTCCCACGGCGGAAATTCACCCCACGGCAATCCTGGAACCCAATGTCGTAGTTGGCCATCATGTAAAAATTGGTGAATACACTCACATTCAAGCCAATGTTGTGATTGCGGAACATTGTACCATCGGCAAACATGTCAACATCCAGTCGGGTTGTATTATTGGTACGGATGCTTTTTATTTTAAACGCACCTCCCAAGGATATCAAAAATGGCGTTCTGGTGGTCGGGTAATTATTGAAGATCATGTAGATATCGGCGCTGCATGTACGATCAACAAGGGCGTTTCCGGAGATACTGTAATCGGGGAGGGAAGTAAGCTTGATTGCCAAATTCATATCGGTCATGATGTAAAAGTCGGCAAACGATGTTTGATCGCCGGCCAGGTAGGTATTGGGGGCAACACCGAATTGGGTAATGAAGTGATCTTATACGGTCAGGTCGGCATTGTAAATAATTTGAAGATCGGGGCGAATGCTATCGTATTGGCCGGTGCCGGTGTGACAAAAGATCTGGAAACTGGAAAAACCTACTTTGGATCCCCGGCAGCTGAAACCCGTACCAAATTCAGGGAACTTGCAGCACTCCGGCATCTGCCTGAGTTTTTTGCAAAATATTATGAGTAAATACAAAAAAAGCTCCTTCGTCAAACGAAGGAGCTTTTTTTGTATTTACCTTACCCAGTAAAATGTAACCTTACCGTTTACTTACTCGCTGGGTAGTCAATATTTTATTTCGTTTATCGATCAATTGTACCAAGTACATCCCTTTGGGTAAATCACCGATATAATATTTTTCACCATTGACAAAGTCAAAGGATTTTACTTTTCTGCCAACCAGATTAAATACGTTGATTTCATTCACCAATTCATTGTCATTTACACTGAGGTGACTGGAAACCGGATTTGGGTATATCTGTAATTCAACGCGATCGGTTCGTTTGAGGGTCAGTTTTTCGCTAAAACTATTTTGAGAAAAAACAACATTGCACAAACAAAAAAATAAACATAGGAGTAACAATTGCTTCATATAAACTGGGAATTATCGGTAACGGTTAAATCACATATATTTTTTCTTGTAATTAATCATAATTGCAAATTAACGGAATAATGTTAAAGTATCAAGGATAAACGGGAATGTTTACGGATTATTTAACACTCTTTACATAATAAACTAAAAAAAGGATGGAAAGGTTCGTAACATATTAGTAGATATTTGTATTGGAAAAACCCGATACAAACATCTACTAATGTGTAATTGCTACAACAGTTCTTTAAAATATGCCGCAAAATCTTCAACACTCATAGCTCCAACATCTCCTTCACCCTGACGGCGAACAGACACCTGTTGATTGTCCACTTCTTTCTCTCCGACGATGAGCATAAAAGGGATTTTCTTTAATTCCGTATCGCGGATTTTTCGTCCAATTTTTTCACTACGATCATCTATAATGCCTCGAATATCATGTTTGGCCAAGGCGCTTTCTACTTCGCGGGCATAATCGTTGAAGCGATCACTGATGGGTAGAATAGCAAATTGATCGGGAGTCAACCAGAGTGGGAATTTGCCACCGGTATGTTCGATAAGGATACTGATAAAACGCTCCAATGAACCAAAAGGCGCCCGGTGAATCATCACTGGACGATGTTTTTGATCATCCGAACCGATGTATTCTAATTGAAACCTTTCAGGAAGGTTGTAATCCACCTGGATTGTACCCAACTGCCAGGAGCGGCCCAGCGCATCCTTGATCATGAAGTCGAGCTTGGGACCGTAAAAGGCTGCTTCCCCCTTTACTTGTACCGTTTCCAGGTCTACTTCTGCGGTAGCCTCAATAATAGCCCGTTCGGCATTATTCCAGTTTTCATCCGAACCGATGTATTTATCCGGATTGTTAGGATCGCGCAGGGAAATTTGGGCAGTAAAGTTATCAAAGCCCATTTTATGGATTACTGTTGTCGTCAGGTCAAGGACGTTCAGGAACTCATCTTTAAGCTGCTCTTCTGTACAGAAGATATGCGCGTCATCCTGTGTAAAGCCACGAACTCGGGACAAGCCGTGCAATTCTCCACTTTGCTCGTAGCGATATACCGTTCCAAATTCCCCGATGCGAATGGGTAGTTCTTTATAAGAATGTGGCTTATGGCCAAATATTTCACAATGATGTGGACAGTTCATCGGTTTCAATAAAAACTCTTCCCCTTCCTTTGGCGTATGAATGGGTTGGAAACTGTCTTCACCATATTTTTCGTAGTGCCCGGAAGTAACATAGAGCTGTTTTTGTCCAATGTGCGGGGTTACAACCATCTGATATCCCCGCTTTTCCTGTTCTGATCGCAGAAAGTTCATCAGGCGTTCGCGTAATTGAGTACCTTTTGGCAACCATATAGGTAACCCCTGCCCTACCTTTTCTGAAAACATAAATAATTCCAGTTCGGCTCCCAGTTTCCTGTGGTCCCGCTTTTTGGCTTCTTCCAGCATTTCCAGGTAGGCAGTCAATTCCTTTTGTTGTGGGAAAGTAACGCCATAGATACGGGTTAACTGCTTGCGTTTTTCATCTCCGCGCCAGTACGCGCCACCCACTTTCATCAATTTGATGGCCTTGATTTTTCCGGTATTCGGAATATGGGGTCCACGACAAAGATCAACGAAGTTGCCTTGCTGGTAAAACGTAATCGTTCCATCTTCCAGGTCCTCCAGCAACTCCAATTTGTACTCGTCATCCTTTTCCTTGAAGTAATTGACAGCATCGGCTTTGCGGATTTCCTTGCGAACAAAGTCGTTTTTTTGCCGGGCAAGTTCCAGCATTTTTTCTTCGATCTTCTTAAACTCATCGGAAGAAATGACTCGGTCTCCGGTATCAATGTCGTAATAAAAACCATCATCCACAGGTGGACCAATGCCAAATTTTGTGCCGGTATAGAGGGCTTCCAGCGCCTCGGCTAACAAATGGGCAGAAGAATGCCAGAACGTAGACTTACCTTCCTTGTCATCCCAGGTCAATAATTGCAGCGTTACATCTTTTTCTATCTGGCGATTGGCATCCCAAACTTCACCATCCACTTTTGCTGAAAGTACATTCCTGGCAAGCCCTTGGCTAATCGATTGGGCTACCTCCATCGCAGTTACGCCTTTTTCATATTGGCGTACATTGCCATCGGGAAAGGTAATATTGATCATTTCTACTAATTTATTTTATTTGCCTTACACGAATTCCTGAGAATAAGTTCTTAAAAAGGCCGCTAAATTACCCTTTTTTAAAAAAAAGGAGAAGATATATCCTTCTTATATCAGGAATTGAGGCATCAGAGGATATTTTTGCCAATATGTTATATATTTGTGAACAGTTCGGTTTTTAAAAAATACCCCGGAAAAACACTCCTCAACCGTTGGATTTCCCATATTTATAAGAAACAAGCAGTTTCTAATAATTAGCCATTGGTATGTAACCAGTTGCTAATAGTAAGGCTATCATAATTAACTATCTTAACATCGCTACTGCGAACGAGATGGGATACAGTCCAAATTATAATCTTCATGAAAGAATTTACAAATCGTTTAAAAGCAAAATCTTCACTTGTTTATTTGCTCATCGGCTCCATGTCGGGGATTGCTATTATGACGCTGCAAGCCAGCGGTCTGTTTATGCCTCCTCCCCCCCCTCCAGTAGAAATAAGCTGCCCGCCCAATCAAAATATTGCCATAGACCAGGAATGTGATGGTCGGATACCCGATTTTCGCGCAAGCGCCACATTGGGTGATCATTGTAGTTTTCCGGACGGTGTTTCCATTACACAAATACCATTATCTGGTACCTTGATCAGTGGAGCCGGGACAGTGGAAACGGTTACCTTGACAGCCGATGATGGGCAGGGCAATACTGCTCAATGCTCCTTTGAAATTAGTACAACAGACCTTAGTCCGCCAAATATATCCTGTCCGGCATTGCTAACCATACCACTTGATGTCAACTGTGAAGCTACGCTTGATGATTTTACGGCGCTGGCGACCATATCAGACAATTGTACCCCACTGGCCAATATCAGCCTGAGTCAACAACCGGAAAGTGGAACCCTTTTAAGTGCTGCCAGTCCCAATCAGACATTGATTGTCACTGCAATGGATGGAAGTGGAAATACCGCTAATTGTACCCTTATTATTGTTTTGAAAGATGAAGAAATGCCGATCATCAATTGTCCGGAGAATCAAACCTTTGATCTGGATAACAAATGCCGCTTTTCTTTGCCGGACCTGAGAAGTCTAGCCACAGCTACGGATAATTGTAGCGATCCTGTTTTGATTACTCAAATGCCTTCACCAGGTATTCGTTATAGCGGGGATGGAACGGAGGTCTCCATTACCCTGACTGCTTTTGATGAGCAAGGGAATAGCAATAATTGTACTTTTTTACTGAGCATGGAAGATAATGCTGCTCCCGTACTCGACTGTCCGGACGACCAGATTTTAGCCGTTGACAATAATTGTGTGATTATGGTGCCGGATTTTGCAGATGCAATCACATTGACAGATAATTGCTCGGCAATAGAAAATAGCAGCATTACCCAATCTCCAGTATCGGGAACGTTTATTAGTGGTCCGGGTCTAGTTACACCTATTACCATCAGCCTCACCGATGAAGCCGGTAATCATACGGATTGTAGTTTCAATGTAACCTTGGTTAATCAAACCACGCCGACTATAACCTGTCCTAGTGATCAATTACTTGAAGCTGATGAAAATTGTGAGGCCCTTCTCCCTGATTATACGTCCTTGGCAATTGCCAATAATCAATGTATGAATGTTGGTAACCTCATCTTGGATCAATTTCCGGTTGCAGGAAGCATAGTCAGTGGTTCCGCTACAGTGACCCCGATAACTATCACCGTTAAGGACGAAAATGATAACGTTGTAGACTGTACTTTCGAGGTGACTTTAGTAGACCATCAAGATCCTCAACTGAGCTGCCCAGAAAACGAGGTGATTGGCCTGGATGCCAATTGTCACCATATTTTGGCCAATTACCTTGATGATATTATTTTATCAGATAACTGCTCGGCGAATTTGGATATAACTGTCACACAAATTCCAGCTGAAAATACAGTCCTTACTGGTCTGGATCATGTGGAAGTAATAACGATTGTTGCTACGGATCAATCGGGAAATATTGCGCAATGTGATTTTACTATTAGCCTGGAAGACCAAATCGACCCGGCAATTAATTGCCCGGAAAATCAGATCATTTCTCTGGATGAAACATGCAGCTTTTTGGTCCCTGATTACCAATCTGAAGTTGTGTTTTCAGATCAATGCAATGCATTGGATAAACTGGTTTTTAGCCAGGATGTCGCTGCTGGAACGGCCTTGACCGGACACAATACATCCCAATTGATCAATCTACAAGTGGAAGATCAAAGTGGCAATAACATGAATTGTGATTTCACGATTACATTAGTGGACGATTCTGCTCCACAGATTCTTTGTCCTACCAATCAAACCATTTCGCTCAACGACAATTGTGAGGCTGTTGTACCTGATTATACGCTTTTGGCGAATGTTGCAGATTATTGTGTTTCAAATGGAGCCCTAGCCTTAAGTCAATCTGTGGCTTCGGGATCAACTATCTCCGGAAATGATGCCAGTGAGGTCATAACGCTAACGGTAAATGATGGTCATGGCAATGAAAACAATTGTTCCTTTACCCTTACTGTTTTTGATTGTATGCCTCCTGCGATTACCTGCCCTGCCAATCAGATTTTGGAAGTAAATGCCAATTGCGAAGCCACATTGCCTGACTATAGGGATCAGGCAATTGTCAGTGATAATTGCACCCAAGTCAATGAAATTGTTGTCAGCCAGAATATCGAACCGGCCACGCTGCTCAATGGACCGATGATCTCTTTACTGACGCTTAGTGCTGATGATGGAAACGGTAATATTGAAAGTTGTAGTTTTCAGGTTCAGGTATCCGATCTTACCCCTCCAGAAGTAAATTGCCCGGAAAATCAAACTTTGGTGACTGGCCCGAATTGCCAAGCCAGTATTCCCAATTATAGTGACTTGGTTCAAGCTACGGATAATTGTGCTTCTCCAGCAATGATTGGTTATACCCAAACACCACCAGAAGGAACCATCATGAGTGGTGTGGGGATCAATACGACCTTAACTATCGTAGTCAATGATGGCCATGGAAATAGCATAAGCTGCAACTTTGAACTAAGCTTAGAGGATGCGAGTGCCCCTAACCTAACTTGTCCTGAAAATCAGGTTATACTATTGGATGATGATTGTGAAGTAGCCCTTCCCGACTATCGGAATGAAGTCATGGTAACCGATAATTGTGCTATAACGGGAGCAATCATTCTGACACAAACGCCTCCTTTAGGAACACTGATAGGCGATGATGGAAGTACCCAGGAGATCAGCATTACTGCCGATGATGGACAGGGCAATTTGGTCAATTGTAGCTTTAACCTTACCCTGGAAGATGAGGCTGCTCCTGAGATTATTTGTCCAACAAATCAGGAAGTTGCTGTTGACCTCAATTGCACATTCATGGTCCCTGATTATTCAGCATTTGTATCGGTTTTAGATAATTGTGCTGATTTGGGTGAGATCGCTATCACACAAACGCCCGTTGTTGGTACTGTTCTCAATGGCGATCAAACGATACAGGAAATAACCGTCGGTGCTGCCGATGGACAGGGTAATACGGCACAATGTGTTTTTGCCTTAACATTAATAGACGAAACGGGCCCTATTATCAGCTGTCCGGAAGGTCAGGAATTAGCGCTGGGGTTAAATTGTGAAATTTTGCTGCCCGACTTTACCGGTGCGGCTTCTATTACTGACAATTGTTCCGACAACGGCAATATTCTGATTATCCAGACGCCACCCGCTGGTTTGCTACTTACAGATCCGGGGGCAATGGAAACAATTAGCTTAGAAATATTTGATGAGCAGGGTAATATATCGGAATGCAGTTTCAGCTTACTTATTGCCGATCAAAGTTCGCCCAATATAATTTGCCCAGGTGATCAGGTATTGAATGTCACAGAAGATTGTCAAGTGCCCCTACCCGATTACCGGATAGCTGCTGAAATTACCGATAATTGTACGGTTGCCTCCAATTTGACACTCAGTCAAGTGCCAGCACCTGGCACTTTGGTGAATCTAGGAGATACCCCTATCAATATCACCTTAAGTGCTGATGATGGTCATGGCAATCAACAGCAATGTACCTTCAGTCTTGAATTGACAGATGCTATTTTACCGAGTATAACCTGTCCAGGCAATAAGGTTGTAGCAGTGAATGACAATTGTAATTTTGGCATTCCGGATTATACCGATGATGCTATTGTATCTCAGGATTGTGTGGTAGGTTCCCTTTCGGTAGTGCAGTCTCCTCCAGCCGGAACGATCATGAATGGGCACAACGTTTTTCAAGTCATTACCCTAACGGCTGACAACACTTCTTCTTGTACCTTCGAAATCGTCTTGAAAGATTTACAGCTACCATCTATTTCCTGTCCTGAAGATCAACTTGTCGATCTTGATATGAATTGTGAATTTTCTATGCCGGATTATACGGCGCTAGTGACTTCTTCTGATAATTGTACCGCTGATAATAACTTGATCATTAGCCAAAACATTGCTCCCGGGACGCTTCTTTCAGGGGCGACCTTTTCCAGGCTTATCTTGCTTACGGTCGATGATGGTAATGGCAATCAACGGCAATGTGCTTTTACGCTTTCGCTAAATGACGATAGCAATCCGAGTATCAGTTGCCCCGAGGACCAACTACTCCATGTCGATGATCAATGTACCGCCCAGGTCCCTGATTTCACCCATTTGGCGACAGCCACTGACAATTGCAATACGAACATTAATATTACCCAAAGTATAGCTGTAGGTACTTTGCTCTCTGGTCACAATACTTCTCAATTGGTTACCTTAACTGCTGAAGATGACCAGGGCAATCAAAGTCAATGTGATTTCAATTTAAGCCTTTCCGATGCCAATGCACCAACGATCCATTGTCCCAGTCAACAAATGCTTGTGGTCAATAACGATTGTGAGGGTATCGTTTTGGATTATCGAAACCTGGCAACATTAGCCGATCATTGTAGTGACAATATTGCACTCACTCAAAGTCCCGCAGTAGGAAATACCCTGAATGGCTTGAGTAGTGCAGAGACCATTACCTTAACTGCCGATGATGGCAATGGCAACACGGCCTCCTGTACCTTCAATCTCATTTTACGGGATGTTAAAGCGCCACAAATTACTTGTCCGATTGACCAGGAAATCAATCTGGCTGCCAATTGCGAGGTAGAGGTTCCGGATTTCAGGGCACAAGTTGTCGTAAATGACAATTGTAGCGCTTTAGAGGATATCACGCTTTCGCAAATGGTATTACCTGGTACGATCTTGGGGGGAACTATTTCTACGCAAGTGATCACGATGACGGCAACGGACGACAATAACAATACTGCCCAATGTACGTTCAATCTAAGCATCAAAGACCAAAATCCTCCTAGCATAACCTGTCCGGTAGATCATTTGCTGACCGTGGATGATCAATGTGAAATTTTTCTACCAAACTATGCCTTTTCTGCACCCGTTGCTGATAATTGTACGGCCACTGCATCCATTTTAAAAACCCAAAGCCCGGCTGCGGGCACCCTGATTAGTGGAGATGGAACAAGTGTTACCATTACTTTGAGGGCTACAGATCTCCATGGGAACATGGGTAGTTGTACCTTCCTGGTCAGTTTGGAAGACAATACTGCTCCTACGTTAATTTGTCCGGAAGGCCAGGTCATCAATGTGGACGGTAATTGTCCAGTGCAAATACCGGATTATGGAAGTACAGCAGCGCTTTATGATAACTGTACCTCCAATGCCAATTTATTGACCAGCCTTACCCAGGCCCCGCCTGTCGGCACTACAGTCAGTGGCGTGGGTACAACAACGATTATTACACTCAGCGTTGATGATGATAATGGCAATAACCAAGCTTGTGAATTTACTTTACGACTAGAGGAGGCCAACCATCCTTCCATTACTTGCCCGGGAGCCCAACTGGTTCAGGTAGATGAGGATTGTGCTTTTTCAATTCCTGATTATACTCAGGAAGCCATTGCATTCAGCCATTGTAGCAGCGACCAAATTACAATTACTCAATTGCCCATGGCTTCTACTGAAATTAGCGGCCATGCAACAACACAGGTGATTACCTTAACGGCTACAGACCAAAATGGAGGCTCCGAATCCTGTTCCTTTTTATTAAATCTGGAAGACGATACCGCGCCGACCATCATTTGCCCTCCAGATAATGAAGTGATTATTGATGAGCAATGTGAGTACCTCGTCCCCGATTTTACAAGCCTGGCCATAGTAGCCGACAATTGTAGCCCGACCAATGGGATTGAAATAAGTCAAAATATCAGCGTATTCACCATCTTAAGCGGATCTCAAACGACCCAGGAAGTGGTACTTACTGCCGATGATGGCAATGGAAACATGAACCAATGTGTTTTTTCTATTTTATTGCTGGATATGGACGATCCAACGATTAGTTGTCCACCAAATCAAACCCTATTCCTAGATAATGATTGCCAAAGGATATTACCTGATTTTCGCAATCAAGCCAATCTGGATGATAATTGTGCTCCGGCAAATAATATGGTGGTTACCCAGACACCAGATGCCGGGACAATCCTGAATGGCCATAGTTCTATTACTACAGTGACCTTAAGTGTGATGGACGAAAATGAGAACAGTGCAGATTGCATTTTTGGCGTGCAGTTGATCGATGCCATAGGGCCGACAATCAGTTGCCCAGCAAACCAGATCTTGGTCCTTGATGAGGCGTGTGAAGCATTGATTCCCGACTATACGACCCTTGTACTGACAAACGATAATTGCACCCCTGAAAATGAACTTCAAGTGAATCAATCTCCGGTAGCTGGAACGGTATTAAACAGCCCTGGGAATCTACAGGAAGTCATCCTGAGCACGATGGACGCTGCGGGAAATACTGCCAGCTGTAGTTTAATTATTACACTGGAGGATCATACGCCACCAACCATTATGTGTCCTCAGGATGTAAGTTTAACGCTCGATGACAACTGCGAAATAAGCTTGCCCAGTTATACCGATGCCGCTACCATTACAGACAACTGTGCACCGGAATCAGAACTGACCCTTACTCAAACCCCGCAAGCTGGAACGATCCTTGCCGGTCATGGGGTTCATCAGGAAGTCCTGTTGCGTTTGTCAGATGGCCATGGACAGCAATCGAGCTGTTCACTAAGGGTCAGTCTGATAGATGAAACAAGCCCATTCATCGTGTGTCCCGCTAATCAAGTTTTGACCGTTGATGAAAATTGCGAAGCCCTGCTTCCCGGCTATTCACAGGAAGCACAGGTGACTGACAATTGTAGTTTGCCCCAAGAAATTAGCGTCAGTCAGGATATTCCGGCAGGAACGCTACTCAGTGGACACAATAGTTCGGCATTTGTTACCCTTACCGCGGATGATGGTCACGGCAATTCCAATTTCTGTAGCTTTACCGTTACCCTGGAAGATCAAACCGTACCAGAAATTACTTGCCCGACAGCCCAGGATTTAAACCTGAATAATTTCTGCCAGGTGGAACTTCCTGATTTTAAGGATTTGGTTTTGGTTAGCGATTATTGTGGTGCCGATCCTATTCTTACACAAATGCCTGACCCTGGTAGTATTATTACTGTCGATTCGACGATCACCATCACTGTAGATGACGGCAATGGAAATACCAACCAGTGTACCTTTTTAGTGCGCCTACATGATATGACGCCTCCATTTATTTCCGGCTGTTACGCTAATCTGGTGATCAGCAATGTTCCTGGCATGTGTCATGGTTTAGTGCCTGACTTGATAAGTTTTATTGATGCTATCGACAATTGCGGAGTTGCCACTATTGTCCAGGATTCTTTGCCAGGCACCATTTTCGGAAATGAGGATGGTGATACCCAGGAAGTTAATGTCACGGTGACCGATATCAACGGAAATACACGGGTTTGCCACACCCGGCTTTTTTTGGAAGACAGCGAAGCTCCTGAAGCAGTTTGTAACAATTTTACGGTCAATTTGAATGCCAATGGCCAGGCTGATATTGTTACGGCGAATATCAACGGAGGTAGTACGGATAATTGTGGTATAGCCAGCCGTAGTATTTCTGACGACACCTTTGATTGTGGCGATACCGGACCCAATCTGGTGACTTTAAGTATAACCGATATTAACGGTAATATGTCAAGTTGTGTTTCCACCGTTACTGTTGTAGACAATACGCCGCCCATTGCGCATTGTCAGAGTCTGACCGTTACACTGTTGCCTCCTTCTGCAGTAGCAACGGTTAATGGAGCACAAATAAATAATGGCAGTATAGATCTCTGTGGTATTCAATCATACAGTCTAAGTCAGGAACTTTTCAATTGTACGGATATCGGTGGTACTGTGGTTATATTGACCGTCACGGATGTGAATGGTAATACCGCTAATTGTCAAGCGGTAGTGAATGTAAATGGCGATGAAGTATTGCCTGAAGCTTATGCGGGAGAAGATGCCATTATTTGTGCTTCCGAATCAGCTTTTGTTTTTGTTGACCAGGATTTTGCGCCTGTTATCAACCTGGGGGATGGAATATGGAGTACTAATGGAACGGGGACGTTTAGCAACCCCGAAGCATTTCAGCCTGTCTATTTTCCCAGCCAGGGAGATATTGATAATGGTCAGGTGACTTTAACTCTAACCGTGACCAGTAACGTCGGAAGCTGTAGCGGAATGCAGGCACAGGATGACTTAATCCTGATTTTGGATAATACGGATACTGACGGTGATGGACTTTGCGATAGCCAGGACCCATGCCCGGATTGTTTATCAGACATCTACCTGGGTAACGACCCCGACATTAGTGATCCTTGCAGCTGTTTGAATAATGCCACTAATTTATTTGATGGCCAATTCAGTGAAATAATTACCGTTGCAGGCCCGGAAGGATTGACCTGGATGGTTACGGTTGCTGATGGATTGTTTGAACCCAATAGCCCGGAACCTCCGGTATTACCCAATCCTATTCCATTGGGCACCATTCTGGAAGAGACTTCTCCGGGGATTTATCAGCTTTCGGCTCGCCATATTGATGAAATCGGTTTTTTTATTACTGTAGAAAATGAATTTGGTGATGTATTGAGCATTGGATCTACCTGCTATTATCCCAATCCAGCCATTATAGGGTTGAATGACGTCTATTGTGTGTATAGCGGCCCGGTTGAGTTGGTCGGTGATGCAGAAGGAGCAGCGGGTAGTGGAAGCTTTACAATTGACGGGCTACCGGCAACAATTTTCGAACCCAATATTCTGGGGGCGGGCACTTATGAGGTAGCCTATACTTTTGATGCAGAAGAAGCCAGTATGGACGACCCTACTGATCCTGGGTGTCAATTAACGATATACCAAACAGTAACGGTAGAAGACATAAACTCTATTGCTACCAATAACAATATTTCTGTTACGCTCGACCAAAATTGTGAGGCCGTTATTATCCCGGATATGATCCTGGAGGGCGAATATACTTGTATCGATGATTTTATTGTCAATGTTTATGCTCCCAATGGCACCAATCTTGGAGATACTATTCCCTCCGATTATTCCGGACAAACCCTCAATGTAATCCTCACAACCCAGGCCGGACCCTATGTAGCTTTTAGTACGATAACGCTTTATGATTACTCTGCTCCAATGATTGACTGTCCCGACAACACCGACCGAATTTCGGTGGAGGAAGATATTCAATTCATTAATGGTGCATTGGGAGGCAGTGATCTTGCATTGGATCTTAATAATTATTCTTGCTATCAAAACCTCATTACACCAGGCGCAGGCGATCATTATTACGATGTTTTTAGCTTCACGGTAAGTGAGACAGACATTTATTTTTTTGAATTAAATGCCACGTTTGGAGAAGGCATTGGCAGTTTATACCAGGGGAGTTTTGATCCTGCCAATGGGATTTGTGCCGATATTATCATACAAAGCAATAACACAACAAGTGGAATTGGTTATTTTAACACGGTTGCTCCTGTTTCCAAGTTTGCCTTGCAATTGGTGCCTGGACAAACTTACCTCCTTTTTACCTCTTCCAAGGATGTAAACCTGACAGGGGCTTACCAATGGGCCATGTATAGTGAAGGAGATGGTTTGATCAACAACGTGCCAGCTCAAAATCTGTCGATAGTTCGCAAATTGTATTGCGATGATCTCAACGGGATACTCAACAGACCCAGTAGTTTGGCACTAACAGGCAACCCATTTGTGAGCGACAACTGTTCCACTGTCGATTTCCTATTTAGCGATCAGGTACAACAAAGCGGACAATGCGGAGATTACGTTATTACCCGTACGTTTACGGCGACAGATGGAGCGGGCTTGTCCAACAGTTGTGCACAAACCATTACCTTACGGCAACCAACACTCGATGATTTAATCCTACCGCCATTGATTTATATTACAGAGTGTGATGAGACCTTTCCTACCACCGATGATGGTCATCCACATCCATTGGCCAGTGGTTATCCATTTATTCAAGCTGGTCTTGGAGTCTATAATCTCGATCCCTTGTTTTGTGGTTTGGCAGCGTCCTTTGAAGACCAACCTACTATCGAAACCTGTGAAAGTGGTTATAAGGTGGTTCGGGAATGGACCTTGCTCAATGGTTGTAATCCAATTGACTTGAGGTATTATAACCAAATCATCAATGTTGATGACTTTACGCCTCCCGTCATTGTTTGCCCACCCAATAATGAGGATGACGGCATCGTCTATTCTACGGATCCTTTTGACTGTACCGCGAGTTTTAATGCCCCCTTGCCGGAAGTGACGGACAATTGTTCTTCCTGGGAAATAAACACAAAAATTGTAACGGATGTAGAAGTGCCTATTATTGATCAATGGGGGCAAGTCATTGGAACAACTATCGAAACGGTAGTTTTGGCTACCATTGCCGATGGCGCGTCGAGGTATATTACTGGGATTCAACCAGGATGCCATCGTTTCCGCTATACGGTGACGGATGCTTGTGGCAATGCTAATGTTTTAGAATGTGATTTCTGCGTAGAAGATCGGATTGAACCTTCCGCAATTTGTGATGACGACCTGACTATTTCGCTGGGCGGCGCTGGTTACGGCCGAATTTTTGCCACAGATGTTGATGAAGGTAGTTCTGACAATTGTGCGCTCGACCGATTGGAGGTACGTCGACTTGTTAACCAAAATCCGAACTCCTGTGAACCCGTGCCTGAATACTTTACGGCCTGGGGAGCGTTTGTAGAGTTTTATTGCTGTGATGTGAATCAGATCGTGACGGTTCAGCTTAGAGTTGTTGATACGGTAGGCAATCAAAATATCTGCACAATGGAAATTTTTGTAGAAGACAAAATCCGGCCTTTCTGTTCGGCTCCGCAAGATATAGATGTAGCTTGTAATACATTGCCCTATAATTTTGTCGCCACCGATACCACTCAGTTGAAGCAATTGTTTGGTACCTCAACCGTTCAGGACAATTGTCCAATGGCTTATAATCAGGAGCTAGCCCCAATTGTCAATCTTGACGATTGTGGTTTTGGGAGCATTGTACGTCGCTTTCGATCTATTGATCATGCAGGAAATATTTCTACCAATACCTGCCAACAAGTGGTCAATATACTACCGATACACAATTATGAAATTCGTTTTCCACGGGATACCCAGGCCAATTGCGGTGATGTGGAACCCGATTCCCTGGAAATTAACGCCCTGGCTTGTGATCAATTTGCTATTGGTGTCGATGATCAAATCTTCTCGGCATCTGGTGACGATTGTTATAAGATATTTCGGACCTACCGCGTAGTCAACTGGTGTGAATACGACGATATCTCTCCGGCACGCGTTGTGAGCCGGGACGAAGATTGTGATGGCAACCCCGGCGATGAAGACGTTTGGGTTATCGTGCGGCCCAATGGTGTGGTTTATCTGGATCGGGATATTAATGAATTCAATAATAACCCGGTGGCTTTCGCCAAAGGTAATAGCTGTGATGGCCTCTCCAATCCAACCGGGCACTGGATCAATAGCAACATTAGTGGTAATGCCAGCCCGGCACGTAACTTGAGCTCAGTTGGGTTTTGGATATACGAACAACACATCAGTGTTTATGACAATACGCCACCCTTGATTACTGTCGGGTCTCCGGATCCATTCTGTAGCGAAGATGGCACGAACTGTACGGCTACCGCTACGATAGACTTTAGCTTATCTGAAAACTGTACCCCTGGAGACCTTACTATTCAAATTTTCGAGGAAGGAAACCCCAACCAAAATATTGCCAATGAAATCTTAAATGGCGCTTATCCAGATTTTCAAATTTCTGGAGATTTCCCGATTGGTTTGCATCAACTCAATATTGTTGTTGAAGACGGTTGTAACAATACCGCTGCCCAAATGGTTTCTTTCGAAATAGTAGATTGTGTTGCGCCTACACCCGTGTGTATCCATGGGCTCTCTGTGGAATTGGCCCTTCAACTACCCAATACTGATGCTGATGGTGATGGTGATGAAGACTTGGGAGCAGCCACCATTTGGGCCAACAATTTTGTGTCTAGCCCCACGGGTGATTGTAGTGACCCTATACGGTATTCCATCCAACGAGCCGACAGTGTGGCTATTGGGGTAGAAATTCCTAACCCCAATCAGGATAGCCTGGTGGTTACTTGTGATGAAATTGGCAATTTTTCTATTCGCATTTATGCCTGGGACAGTGCTAATAACCCTTATGCCTTACAACCTGATGGAACCTTGGGTGGCCCCAATTATGATTATTGTACCACGGTATTACTGGTCCAGGACAATCAGGGCGTTTGCATTGATATGGCCACAATTAGCGGGCGCATTGCTACAGAAGAAGACAATCCGCTAGAGGGCGTGCATGTAGCGCTGAGTGGCCAATCAACCCTTGATATGTATACAACAGAAGGGGGCACCTATCAATTTGAAGAACTTCCTTATGGGGGCGACTATACGATTACGCCACATTTGGATTCGGCAGCAAACAATGGGGTTTCTACCTTCGATATGATTGTCATCAAGCAACATATCTTAGGTACCAACTTGCTGGATAGCCCTTATAAAATCCTTGCGGCCGATGCTACAAATAATGGCACCGTTAGTACCGCTGACTTAATTCAGATTCGGCGAATCATTCTAGGTGTTTGGACCCACTTTCCAACCAATACCAGTTGGCGCTTTATTCCAAGTGCTTATGAATTCCCGGATCCAACGAATCCTTGGCTAGAAGATTTTCCGGAGGTTATTAGTTACAACAACCTGAGTGGTGATGATCTTCAAGCCGATTTTGTAGCCATAAAGATTGGGGATGTCAACCTCAATGCTTCAACCAACAATCTCTCTGATCCGGACCACCGTTTTGGCGGCGAAAGCCTGTTTTTTGAAATGCAGGATGTCGATCTCCACAAAGGACAGACCTACGCAATCCCGATTAGGGTGCCTCAATTAAAGGATGTTCTGGGGTATCAATTTACGCTGGCTTTTGATCCACAAGAACTAACCATTGTGGATGTTCTTCCAGGGATAGCTGGACCGGAGCATTTTGGAAAAATATTTTTGGAACAAGGATTATTGACGACCAGCTGGTTTAGGGAGGACGCTTTGATTTCTATTGATGACTCGCCAATGTTTACCTTGATGATTCGGGCTGAAACTTCCGGTCTGTTAAGGGATCGGCTGACGATTAATTCCAGGATTACCCCTACCGAAGCATACCACCGGAAAGGCAATTGGATGGAGCCTGTCCTTTTCTTCGGTAATTATTCTGCAAAAGCTGGAGCATTTGAATTATTCCAGAATTTACCCAATCCATTTAGTCATAAAACAACAATTGGGTTTAATCTTCCGGAAACCGATGATGTTCACCTAAGTATCCATACCATAGAAGGTAAATTGCTACGCGAATGGCGGGGTGAGTATAGTGCCGGTATGCACTATATTGAGGTTGATGGTAAGGATTTGCCCACTGGAGTAGTCTTATATTACACCCTGGAATCAGGAGCCAACACTGCGAGCAAAAAAATGGTAAAGTTGCGGTAATAATGCGAAACAAATTCAGGAGCCCGTGGAAAACGGGCTCCTGAAAGACAAGCGCTTAGTCCTTATCCATGTGCACATCCATTTGTGGAAATGGAATGCTCACACCACCCTTATCAAATTCCTTCTTCACGTGCTCTTGCATGTAGAAAAAGGTTGCCCAATAATTTTCGCTATTGGCGAAAGGACGGGTAGCTAGATTCACGGAACTATCACCCAGTTCGGCAACGACTACCGCCTGTTTGGGTTCATCCAGAATATAGGGACATTCTTTGCCCACTTTCAGAATTATTTCTCTGGCTTTATCAATACTATCATTATAGCCAATGCCATAAGTCAACTCTACTCCAATGATCCCCTGGCCAGAAATATTGGTAATTACGTTACTCGTTACAACACCATTGGGAACAAGAATCTTTTTATTATCCAGGGTCAACAGTATGGTGTTGAATACCTGTATTTCCTGAACAGTGCCGGTTTGTCCTCCTCCGATTTCTACCAGGTCACCTACCTTGTATGGCTTGAATACCAGCAATAAAACGCCGCTGGCAAAATGCCCAAGACTGCCTTGTAAGGCCAACCCAATAGCGAAGGCAAGGGCGCCAAAAATCGCGATGAATGAGGTGGTTTCGATGCCGAATTGATTGGCCACACTCAGCAGCACCAATACTTTTAGACCTACACTTACAATAGAAACCAAGAAAGGGCGAATAGTGGGATCAACATTGCGCTTTTCCAGGGTTTTTCTTAAATAACCGGCCAGCCAGCCAATAATCCAGAATCCAATGATTAAGGTTAACAGAGCACCCGCAACTCTTGGGAGGTATTCAATTAACATTTCCGAAATTTTGTCTAAATCAAAATTCATAATGGTTGGTATTAGGTTGTAAAATTGTATGTTTCTAACACGGATAATACTCTTTAACAGCAACTTTCTGTTGAAGAAAAAATGATAGGGAATGACTTTCTGATTATACCTCTTTAGATGCAGGAAACGAAAAAAGTCACACCATTCAACTTATTGGATTAGAGTTTTTGTAACAAAACAGCCGCTTGTTCCAGCGTATCATTGGTCTTGGCAAAACACAGCCGAATGACCCGGTCACTTTTTTGTTGATGGTAGAAAGCGGATACCGGAATCGCTGCTACGCCAATATTTTTAGTCATCCAAATCGCAAATTCATGCTCTGGCAGCTCACTAATGGCACTGTAATCAAACAAGTGGAAGTAAGTGCCGCGGCAAGCTAATGGACGGAGAGAGCTACCCTTCATTTCTGCCAGAAAAAAATCCCGTTTTTCCTGAAAAAAGGTCGATAAACTCAGGTATTCTTCCGGGCTTTCCATAAACTTTGCCAGGGCGTACTGCATCGGCGTATTCACCGAAAATACATTAAACTGATGCACCTTGCGAAACTCTTTCATCAGTTCTGGCGGTGCCACACAATAGCCGATCTTCCAGCCGGTATTGTGAAAGGTTTTGCCAAAAGAATACACGGCCAAGCTGCGGCTTCTTAATGCCGGATATCGCAGAATACTTTGATGTTGCTCCTTATCATAAATCAGGTGTTCGTATACCTCATCACTTAACACCAGGATTTCTGTGTCACGAGTAAGTTGGTCGAGCTTCTGCAAATCTTCCGCTTCCAAAATCGAGCCTGTAGGGTTGTGTGGTGTATTGATGATGATCATACGGGTGGACGGGGTAATCAATTTGGCGAAAGCCTCCCAGTCAATTTGGTAATCCGGGGCGCCGAGTTGATAAGGTACTACCTGGGCGCCCATCACTTCAATAGATGGTCCATAAGAATCGTAAGCAGGTTCTACAATAATGACTTCATCTCCAGCGCTCACAAAAGCAGCGATTGCCGTAAATAAAGCCTGGGTAGCTCCGGCTGTGACCGTAATTTCCTGATCGGGATCAACCTCTATCTGATATAAATGATGGATTTTAGCGGCAATTTGTGCCCGCAATTCCGGGACACCGGGCATCGGAGCGTACTGATTGTAACCCTCGCGCATATATTGAGCAACCAGTTCTGTCAAACGGGAAGAAGAAGGGAAATTTGGGAATCCCTGTGAAAGATTGATGGCTCCACATTCGTTGGCCAATGCTGACATGACCGTAAAAATGGTCGTTCCTGTCTGAGGCAATTTGGATTGGATAGATAACACTCGCTGCTATTTGTAAAGACTATTGAATCTAATATTTTCTAATGCTGGTATTTCTTTTAAAATACCTTTTTGTCACCGCGGAGGCGCGAAGAAGGCTGAGTTTTCGCGGAGTGTTTTTTGATTAGGAGGCTATGGGTCGTGCTATCGGGTGACCACGAGAAAAGCCTCTACTCTTTCATTCTCTGATAAACTTCATCAATTGCCTTAGCTAGCTTCCTGTCTTTATCGGTCACTTTCCCTCCGGCATCATGGGTATTCAACTCAAATTCTACTGTGTTATACACATTGGTCCAATTGGGGTGATGCCCTTGAGCTTCCGCATGAAAGGCCACCTCTGTCATAAAAGAAAAGGCCTGGATGAAGTTTTTAAATTTAAAAGTCGCTTTTAACCGGTCATTTTCTTCTTTCCACATAATCTTTTGGTTTTAAATCCAATCTTCTTCAGAAGGCAATTCCGCAAAGCCCCATTTGTAGGTATGCAATTGACTCAGACATACCTTCAACAATTCGATGCAATTTTTGATATCTTCTTTATGGGCCATTTCAATGGTTTGGTGCATATTCCGCAGCGGTATGGAAATGGCTCCAGAGATAGCTCCTCTTTTTCCGTAGCGTTGTATGCCAGCAGTATCTGTTCCTCCCGCTGGAAGTATTTCTGGTTGCCATTTGATGCTGTGTTGGTTGGCCACCTTTTTCATATAATCAACCATGCGATAATCGGAAATCACTGATCCGTCCATGATTTTGATAGCCGCGCCATGCCCCAGTCGGGTGACCACTTCGTGGCCCTGTGCTCCGGGTACGTCAAAGGCAATGGTCACATCCAGGCCAAAACCAAAATCAGGGTCAATTAAATGTGCTGCCGAAATGGCCCCTCGCAAACCAACCTCTTCCTGTACCGTAAATACGGCATAAATATCGTAAGGAACAGTTTCTTCCTTTAATTCCCGCAAGGTTTCCAATAAAATGAATACCGATACCCGATTGTCGAGGGATTTGCTGTTTACACAGTCGCCCATTTCAATCAACCCCCGTTCGCGAGTCACTGAGTCACCGATGTTGACAATTTCTTTGACGGCTTCTTTGGTCATGCCCAGGTCGATAAAATACTCAGAAATGGGCATTTGTTTTGTCCGTTCCTCGGGTTTCATCAGATGGATGGGTTTACACCCCATAACCCCAATGACGTCTTTTTTTCCGTGTACAATCACTCGTTGTGAAGTCAGTGTTTTCGGATCAAAACCACCCAAGGTATGGAAACGCAAAAAGCCATCATCGTCAATATGGGTTACCACAAAGGCAATCTCATCCATATGGGCTGCCACCATGGCTTTTTTTCGCTCTTTGCCTTTTTTTATGGCAATTACATTGCCCATATTGTCAATCGAAACCTCGTCGACAAGTGGGCGTACTTCCTGGATCACCATTTCACGGATTCGTTGTTCAAATCCTGGTGCTCCGGCAGTCTGACAAATTTTTTTCAGTAACTCAACATTGATCATAGTTCGTCGGTTTTCCCAAAGTAATGCGCTGTGATCTGCAGCGTTTTTATACAAATTGCTCGCTAGTCACGCGGTGAAAAAGCAAAAAATATTTGCGCCAAATTAGCACTAATTTGGTGAGGCATAAAATTTTTGTCAGCTTTATGGCACTTTTGCCACAATTTAACCAAGCAGGCAGTCTCAATTGTATCGAAAATGTCGCTAATCAAAAGCTTAGCTAAAGAAACAGCCGTTTATGGAGTGAGCAATATACTCAACCGTTTGCTCAATTACATTATCGTCACGCCTTACCTCACCCGTGTTTTTGATAATGATCAGGGGGAATATGGTATTCACGGTCTGATGTACGCATTTTCTGCACTATTGTTGGTAATGCTGACTTATGGGATGGAAACCGCCTTTTTTCGCTTTGGACACCGCACTGAAGACCGACCTAATGCTTTTTCCACGGCATGTATTTCCCTATTGGCCAGCACACTAGGTTTTGTGGTCCTACTACTACTCTTTTCCTCTGATATTGCCGCCATGCTGACTAGCGCTGACGATGGTATTTATGTGATTTATTTTACGTTTATCATTGCCTTTGATGTATTGGTGGCTATCCCTTTCGCCCGGCTGAGGTTGGAGAATCGACCCATCTTATTTGCTTTTCTCAAGGTCATCAACATCCTGGTCAATGCAGGTATGCTGCTCTTTTTCCTGGAATTGTGCCCTGTATTGATCAGCCATGACTATGGTGCCATTGAGGCCATTTACGATCCTTCCCGCAAGCTGGATTATGTGTTTATTGCCAATTTGATTGCTAGTGCAGTCACATTGATGCTGTTATTACCCACCTATTTTCGCATCAAGCTCCGATTTGATTGGGTACTTTGGAAACGCATGTTCCGTTATGCTTTTCCATTGATTATCGTTGGCATCACGGGTATGTTCAGCCAGCTGGCCGACCGGTATTTACTCAAGGAATGGTTGCCGGGTAGCCTGGATGAAAATCTAATACAGCTCGGTATTTATAATGCTTGTATCAAGATCGCCGTATTAATGAATCTCTTTACTCAGGCCTTCAAATTTGCTGCCGAGCCTTTTTTCTTCCGCCATGCCGATCGTGAGGACTCACGCTTGATTTACGCTCGGGTCGGTCAGGCGTTTGCACTGGTGGGTAGCCTAGCAATGTTGGGTATCCTGCTTTATCTCGATCTGGTGCAATACCTTATTGCGCCTTCTTTTCGAGGTGGCCTTAATATCGTGCCTTTGCTGTTGCTGGCCTATCTTTTTCTTGGCATATATTACAGTTTCTCCATCTGGTACAAACTCACCGATCAGACCAAATTTGGGGCCTATATTTCCACTGCTGGTGCCATTCTTGTTTTGGTGCTCAACTACTTGCTGATTCCACGCATCGGTTATATGGGCTCGGCCTGGGCTTCGCTGGCCTGTTTCGCCTTTATGACTGTCGTTAGTTATTTGGTTGGTCAACGATATTACCCGGTACCTTATCCGATTGGGAAGATGATCTTTTACATTCTTTCAGCGCTTGGCGTGTATGGGCTTAGTCTGTGGCTGCGACCGGATGTTTTGTGGCAGATTTTATTGGTGAATACCGGGCTGATGGTTGGATATTTGGGTATCGTGGTTTGGATGGAGAGGAAGGCTTTTAAGGCCATATTAGGTGGAAAACAGGTTTAGCAGGTGATTCGAGCATTATTCTTTTTCTAATTGTTGAATAATTTTTTCTATTTCAAGAATAATAGTGGGGATATCAACTTTTGCTGTCTCCCAAACAGTGCCTAAGTCAACATCGAAATAGTCATGAATCAGTTTATCTCTCATACCTGCAACTGCTCTCCATGGAATATTATCGAATCTCTGTCTCAACTCAATGCTAATCCGTTTTGTTGCTTCGCCTGACACTTCTATTTTCCTTATTACCGCGTCTTGTTTCTCCTCATCAATTAAAAAATCATCGTAGCTTACCTGTTCCGTATTCTCAGAGCTTGTTTGGAGGTCGGCTTTGCATCGCCGTCGGCAAGCCTATGGCGGCCGATGGGAGGCGAAAAGCGTCAGTTTTTTGATGAGATAAGGCTTTTTTTGAAGTTCATACCCGGAGGTACGGACGAGAAAAGTAACGAAGTATCATCGAAAAAGTGATCCTTTGCAGCCCAATGGTTGGCCTCCAAACATGCTCTCAATTACCTTTGTCAGACTTTGCAGGATGTGGTCAAGATATATATAGGTCGCTCTTCTTCTTTGAAAATAGGTATTAAATCTTGGTAAATAAAAGTCATTAATCGAGGATTCTTCAGACTGTTTTCGGTGACTAAATCTACTTTTATTCCTAGTTTGTCGGAAAGCTCTTGTTGAATTTGAACCAACCTTAAAAGGCTAATTTTCTCTTTGAAAAAAATTCAGCTCTCCACTCTACCCTACGACCTTACTAACCACCTCCGGCCCCCGCCCAAATAACTGCCGCTCACTTCGGCCAGCCTTCAACTGTTTCATCAAATAATCTGCTCCAGCAGGCAAATCAATCTGCCCACAAGTAAAGATATCAATGGCCGCATAACCATGCTCCGGCCAGCTATGAATGGTAAGGTGACTTTCCTGAATAATTACTACGCCGGAAACACCGTAGGGAGAAAAAGTATGGAAGTTGGAAGTCACAACTGTGGCTCCCATGAGTTCGGCGGCCTGACACAGGCTGCTTTCCAGAAAAGTAGTATCCTTCAGAATATGCTCCGGGCAGTCGTGTAGCTCCAGGAGCAGATGTCGGCCGAGTGTTTTGGGACATTCCATACTGGTAAAATTAGGGTTCAATAAAATGGCTGACAAATTCGGCATCATCATCCACAATGTGGTCATCCTGACGGCGGAAACAAAGGGCAGAAGCATCGCCACTCCAAAAGACGCTGGGCTGGTAGATATCGCCATCTTCGTCTTTGTCAAATTGGGCCAAAGCCTGGTAAATAACCGGAAAATCACCATAATCACCGTCATTTTCGGCAAAAGGACGGTTCGCCTGATAGAAGAGCGCCACATTATCCCCAGTACGCCCAAAGATCGGCTTGCGGGCGAAATGACCCGTTGGGAAATCGACCTGATGCAGGCTTGTTTTTAATAAGGCTGGATGATTTTTATTTTGCTCGTACAGTAGAGGTAACAGGCCCTTGGATTGTAAAAGCATGGTCCAGGCCGGATTGATCACAATGGCTAATTTATTGGTGATAATAGATGTCAGCATCTCCATGAGCTCCGGTTCTTCGTAGGCAATAAACTCCCAGGGAACCATCTTATACCAAAAATCGAAACGCACAAAATTGTCCGGGCCCTTTTCTACAAAAAGGCCTTCATCTGGCGAAAAAATAACCCGCTCCAATTCCACGGTCATGATTTCCTCAAACCCGGCATTTTTTGCTGCCAGGGCTATTAGTTCCAGATTGATCCAGTCTTCGGGATGGCCTAGTCCGGAAAGTAGCAAAGCAGGAAATTTATCGGGATTGCCCTGGATCAGCTGCTCAAAATGTTTGGTGAGCTTTGGTAACAGGGAATTGAACTGGCCGGCATTTTTTCGCAACTTACGGGGTAGGTTATCTATCTGGCCAGCCTGGACGTGCACCGTTTCCGGCATCAGGGAACAAGTATCGGCATTAAATTCCAGCAGCTTTAAAGGGGCCTTGCCCAATCCACCTGCAAAATCAAAACGCCCGACCAAATGCAGGTGTTGTTCGTGCTGCATCGACCAGGCTACCAGCTTTTGTGCATTGGCAGGCACACCCACCTGATGCCAAAGCTGGTGTTGCACAATGTGTCTGGCTGTCGCAAGCATTTTTTCATAAATGGCTTCAGTAACTTCTTTAAAGGCGCGGGCTTCATCGCGGCTCACCTGAATCATTTCGGGAGCAAGATAGTCCTCGTTTTCGCCTTTAATAAACCACTCCAGTCCGTGTTTTCTCAAAAAACGAGCTGGTGGTCTTCCGGTTTCGATGAGTCGATTATCCACCAAAAGAACGGCTTGATTTAGAGGAACCATAACCGGACTTACCCGTTGAAGGCCGACGTACAGTCTGCCGGTTGGCCGTATTACGCAGATTTTGACCAGCATTATTGTTGACGCGATCATAGGTGCGCTGATCCATATAGGCGCCTGACATCGGCGGTCTGCTCATACTGCGGCCCAGCATATAACCCATTAATCCATAAGAAACAGCCCGGTATATGTAGCGATTACTGCCCTGGTAATCTCCTTCGGTGCCGATAGAGCTAAGCTTGGCCTCTTCGAGAGTAAGGGTATCAACGGTATTGTCGAGATGTTTGGCGATAATGCGGCTTTCTTCCGGAGTGGGTACCGTTTGCTCATCTTCAATTTTGTAGGTGCTGTCGCTAACTTGCTGTACTGTAGTAATCAACCCTTGGGTAGGCGTTACAATTTCTTCATTTTCGTAGCTTTCTCCGTTAGCACTATCGCTACCTGAATAAACGTAGAAGAGTACCACCATTCCTAACACACCATAGAGGATCCACTTAAGTTTCATTTGTTTATATTTTGTTTGAAAAATTCTCTTATTTCCTTGAAATGCACTTAAGTGCATGTTTGGAGGTCAAACCTCGGGCTGTGAAACATCACTTTTTCGATGATACTTTCCCGACCTAGCGGTTTCCCTTCGGCGGGACAGGCTGATACTTTTCTTGTCCGTGCCTTTGGGTATGAACTTCAAAAAAAGCCTTGCAGCATCAAAAAGTTGATACTTTTCACCATCCATCGGCCGCCATGCGTCTACTCTGCCTTCGCGAAGCTACGGCGAAGCAAGGTGCTGAGTCCTTCGCCAAAGGCTACGGCCGCGCGCCGTCGTCGAAGCCTTTCGCTTGCGCCGAAGCTTCAGCGAAGGAGCATGGCACAGACGCCCGGGGAACGGCGATGCAAATCCGACCTCCAAACAAGCACTAAGCCTGAAATTACCAAATTAAAATACAAAATGGACTTACTAATACCAATTTTCTAAATTTGCCACAAAGATTCAATATGACCAACTGGAACAAAGAAAAGGGGATACTCGGCTTTGCCATTTTTATCGCGGGCCTTTGTTCCATTGTTTATGAGTTGCTCATCAGCACCACTACATCCTATTTTTTGGGGGATAGCATCCGGCAGTTTTCATTGACTATAGGTATATACATGGCCGCCATGGGGTTTGGTTCCTTCCTCAGCCGTTATTTTTCGGAGAAGGGTTTATTGACGTCATTTATTGCCGTAGAGATTGCATTAGGATTAATTGGTGGTAGCAGCGTGCCACTATTGTATTATTTTTTTGAGCGGCTTTCGCCAAATAACTACCTTCTGCTGATGATCGTGCTGACGGGATTGATTGGCGTACTGACCGGTTTTGAAATTCCACTGCTGGCACGCATTATGAAAAAGTATTACTCCCTGCGTGAAAATCTGGCCAATGTGCTTGGACTGGATTATCTGGGCGCTTTATTGGCCACTTTACTTTTTCCTTTTCTGCTGCTACCCTTTTGGGGCATCTTTCGCACTTCCGTTTTTTTTGGATTGATCAATATTTTGCTTGGAATTTTTATATTGGGATTTGTGCGCAAAGAAATGGCCAAAGACTTGAAAATCAGCTTTTTTAGCTTGTCTGTACTCATTGCAGGGGCCTTTGCAGCGCTTTTTTATTTTTCAAAACCCATCCTTCAACGTTGGGATGACCAGTTGTTTACGCATAGGGTCGTTTATTCAGAACAGACGCCTTATCAACATTTGGTGCTCACCCGCAATAAGTCGGATTTAAGGTTGTACATCAACCGAGTCATCCAGTTTTCTTCTCTGGACGAATACCGGTATCATGAAGCCCTGGCTTTAGTGCCGCTACAATTGGCACCTTACCGAAAGCGGGTATTGGTACTAGGCGGTGGAGAAGGGTTGCTGGTCAGAGAATTATTAAAAGATTCTTCTATCCAAAAAATTACGGTCGTAGATCTCGACCCCGCAGTTTTTGCCCTGGCCCGCAATAATGTACACCTACGCACACTCAATGAAGGTGTATTGGATAACCCCAGGGTAGAAACGCTCAGCCTGGATGCTGCCGAATATTTACGTGAAACAACCGAACTATTCGACCTGATCATCTCCGACCTGCCCGACCCAACTAACGAAGCGGTGGCCCGGTTGTATAGCACCCATTTTTTTCGCGCAGCTAAAAATCGGCTGACACCAAACGGCATCTTTGCCACTCAGGCTTCCAGTCCTTTCCATACGCGTAATGCTTATTGGTGCATTTATGAAACCCTTAAGGCCAGCGGTTTTGCAGAGGTCCTTCCATACCACGCCTATGTGCCCTCCTTTGGCGATTGGGGATTCCTGATAGCTGCTGATATTCCCTTGCCGACGGCAGCTATTCAGTTGCGCTATCCTACCAAATTTCTGGAAAATGGCATGCTGAATCAGCTATTTTATTTCACAAAAGATATTGAAAATCCTGGCGGGCTTTCGCCCAATAGGCTAGATCAATTACCCTTGTTGCAATATTATTTGGAGGATTGGGCGCAATGGAGCCGGGAGAAGGTGAAGTGAACTACTGATTTTCTAAAAAAAGTAAAAAGCGAAAGGTGAAAAGTGGTAGAGCCTATCCAATATTTCTTCCAATAAAACAGGTTTTAGACTTCGATGATCAAGGACAATAGCGTAGTCCCCTTATGTTGGCCCGAATGTATACATAGTTGTCGACTACAGAGAAGTCGCACCCGCTCAAATCACCTCCCCCACCACCTGCTTCAAATAAGGCAATACCTCCACCGCAAACCACGGATTCTTTCGTTCCCAAATCTGATTCCTGGGAGAAGGATGAGGTAATGGCAAATAATCCGGCACAAATTCCTGCCAATTTCTCACCGTTTCCGTCAGGTTTTTCCGGCGTTTATCTCCCAGGTACCTTGCCTGTGCATATTGGCCAAATAATAATGTCAACTGGATATCCGGCATCATATTGATCAGTACTTCATGCCATTGGGGGGCACATTCCGGACGGGGTGGAAGGTCGCCGGATTTGCCAGTGCCTGGAAAACAAAATCCCATTGGAAGAATAGAGAATATTTCGGAATTGTAGAAGGTTTCGTTGTCAACGCCCATCCAGTCGCGCAGTCGTTTGCCGCTGGCATCGGCCCATGGGATGCCACTTTCGTGTACCTTACGGCCTGGCGCCTGACCAATGATGAGGATTTTTGCCTTAGGGTGTACCGTAAAAACGGGATTGGTGCCATGTGGCAGGTATGGTGCGCAGATGGTGCAGGATTTGGCTTGTTGGATGATGTCCATGTTGATTGCTTATTAATTCATAAATTTCTAATAAAAAGTTGTACTTTCCTAAAGTAATTTCGTCGCACCTTCGTCTCCAAGAGCAAAGGAGTATTATGTCAACACCAATGACCAAACAGCGCGATAAGACTATTACGGAGGCCATGGCGGACTATGGCAAGCGACTGTTCCGGTTTATCCGTGGCAGGGTAGCGACTCAGGCCGATGCGGAGGATATCCTGCAGGAGGTGTGGTACCAGTTCAGCAAGGTGATCGATACGGAGCCGATTGAACAGGTGAGTGGTTGGTTGTTTCGGGTAGCCCGTAATAAAGTGACGGATAACTACCGCAAAAAAAAGCCCGATTTGCTGGAAGATTATGCCTATGAAGACGAAGACGGCGACCATTTCTTCAAGGAAATCCTGCTGGCAGATGATCCATCACCTGAGATGGAAAACCTGAAAGAACTTTTCTGGGAAGCATTAATGACGGCATTGGATGAATTGCCGGAAGCTCAACGACAAGTATTTATCTGGAATGAACTTGAAGCTCAAACCTTCCAGGAAATATCCGACCGAACCGGCGAAAATATCAAAACCCTAATTTCAAGAAAGCGGTACGCTGTGCAACATTTACGTAAAGAATTGCAATGGTTGTACCTCGAATTTTTAGCATCGTAAAACTGACAAAAAATAAGATTATGTTTCGCAATAAAATGTCTAACCAAAAAAGATTCCGCCCCTTGAAGGTCTTGTTTTTTGCATCGATGGCCATCGCCTTTGGGGCTTTATTTGGCTATATCGTAATGTTCCTCTGGAATGCCATTCTCCCTGAGGTAGTTGGTGCCCAGCCACTCAGCTTCTGGCAGGCAGTAGGTTTACTCATCCTGTCCCGCATCCTCTTTGGCAGTTTTCGCTATGGGCCCCGTGGCGGTTATGGAGGTGGCCCCCGAAGAAAATACTGGAAGGAAAAATGGATGGATATGAGCGAGGAGGAACGTGCGGAGTTTAAGAGCAAGTGGAAGGAACGGTGTGGATGGAAACGGGAGGAAGACTAGAAGGGGAGGAAGTTATATTGTGAGATAGAGAGATAGTGATGTGGTGTGTCACCTCAAGGGAGTGCCCAGCAAAGTGTGTCTACCTCAGAATCTTCAATGCCCAGCAAGTGTATAAAGAATTGGATTTCAATAAATTACTCCGCGAAACTCCGCGTCCCCCGCACCTCTGTGGTGAAAAAAACACACTTTTCGTACACCCCCGCCTCAACAATCTCCCATTCTGAAACCCAAGAGGCTGAAAGTCGATACGCTACCAATCCCAATATGTCTGGACTTTTGTACTTGTGATGAGATTTATGGGGCAAGACAACATTGATAAAATTGAAAAACACCAACGTTAAAACACCGCATTCTCACAATATCGGCAAAATCAGACCCGGTCAGCATATTGTTTGTAGAGGTCGCAACGCCGCATTTTTATTGGTTTGCGGGGCTTTAGTTTGGCCAAATAAAAAATCTTTTCAAAAATATGTTTTTTTTTTTGGGATTAAACAAGAATCTTTTACCTTGTGGCCAGTCGAAGGGGCTTAGCTATTAAATAAGTCCTTTTGTAAGTCTAACCTTCTTGTTCAACTCATACTTAAGAACGCTAACTGTTGATTAAAATTACTTAGGCAGAGCAATATAGATTGTTCTGAATAAAGGTTTAATACATGACGATGCTGTGTTTTTTTAATTCATGTCATTGCTACCTGTATTAACCCATACGCGCATACCCGGTTTTTCGGGTAATTGTTAACGTTCTATGATGTGTTGAGTTTTACCTCATTACTTTATTACGAAGAGTTTGTTTGTAGTCTATCTGTGAATTTGGCCTCCAAACAATTTCTTAAACCTCGGGTAAAATATTATTGAATAACGAGAGTTATTACAGTAATGAAACTTGAGTTCAACCATCAATTCAGCAAACTCCTTATCTTGAAAAAGTGGATTAATGCTCATTGGGCAATCCGGCTTTTTTGACAAACCTCAGTTCTAACGCTAGGATGTTTTAAAACCCACCTAAGGTTCAGAAATACACTGAATTTTGGATGTTTTTTTAAGTGCTTTTTTTTAATCACACGACTGTTTTCTAAAGGATATTTCAATTAAGTTTCCAAATCACAAGATGGTATTGGAAGAACAGATATTTGATGTCTATTATAAAGATTTGATTAAAAAAATAATGATTAAAAAAAAATAAACGCTTGAAATTTTGTTAATGTGTGTTGGCACAATTTAGCCGCCATAAAATAATCGGAATTGTCCTGCCTACCTATGCTGACCTTATGTTTTAGGGTATAGGATTCTCTACTGCTAGCTTTTTTGGCAGGTAGAACAGGCTTAGATTATTTGTGTTATTGCCGGTTGACCGAAAGGTGCCTGTTATGCTTCATTTTTTATGATTACTGTTTTCTACACGACAATCGTGTAGGGGCAAAGGTATTTAGTCAATCCAGAGGATGGGACTGAGGTGGCGGAGCTCTGCCCAATAGAAGCTTATCCAACAATAGAAACCCAGGATTTAACCAAAACAGCCAAAACCCTATATTTACTAATATCGCGGTCATTCTTTTTGAATGGCCTGGGAGATCTTTTCCCGTATATCAAAGAACCACACGCTCACAATAGCAACAAACTCTAAATCGTAAAACAAGCTGCTTATGCAAACAGAAAACTGGTACGTCGCTTATACTTACCCAAGGTGTGAAAAGAAAGTAGAAAAACGAGTTAAAGAAATGGGGATCGATTGTTACTTGCCGTTAAAAACGGTGTTCCGAAAATGGAGTGATCGGGTAAAAAAAGTAGAAATCCCCTTGTTTATGAACTACATCTTTGTCCGGTCCCAGCCCCATGAAATCTTTCGGGTGAAGGAAATTGATGGCCTGGCTAACTTTATATATTTCGGAAACGAGCCAGCGACTGTTAAACCCAAAGAGATTGAATGGATAAAGAAAATGATGTATAATGGAAGTGAGGTTGAGGTAGCCACTGATTCCTTTAAAAGAGGGCAGCGGGTAACGGTCCAGAAAGGTCCTTTTATGGGGTTGGAAGGCGTGCTCCTCGAAGAATATGGAAAGCATCGGTTTATTGTTGAATTTAAGGGTATTGAACAAAAGTTAGCGGTGAATATCCCCGTCCATTATCTAGCCTAAAGTTTACATGGAAATGCAAAATAGAATTAAACTTATTGGATTGCCTTATGCCGGTGGAAACAAATTTTCTTTCAATGAATTTTATCAATATTTAGGAGATTCTGTTGAAAGCATTACGCTTGAGTTACCCGGCCGGGGCAAAAGAATAAGTGAGCGTCTTTTGGATGATTTGGATTCCATGACAGACGATTTATATCTACAAATCAGGCCTTATTTGCAGGACGATTATATTCTGTATGGCCATTCCATGGGTGGAATTCTAGGAAATTTATTGATCCGCAAAATACTATCTAACAATAAGAAACCGCCTTCTGTTTTTTTAATAACGGGTTGTGCAGCACCCCAATTTAGAAAAAAAGAGGCCCATTTACACGTACTCACGGATGCTAAATTAAAGGATGAATTAGGAAAACTTGGAGGATTTCCTGACGAAATCATGCATAATGACGAACTCATGGAGTTTCTTTTGCCCATCATCCGGGCAGATATTAAAGCACTGGAAACCTATGCTTATCAACAAGACCCCAGGTATAAGGTACCTGTGACAATAATCATAGGGGATAACGAGGATATTAGTGACGAACAATTGTATGGTTGGGAGCTGGAAACTTCAGGTCCCTTTGAAGCACATAAATTTGAAGGCAACCATTTTTTTATCCTGGATCATTTTGAGGCTCTGGCCGACTTGGTTCATGAAAAAGTAGATGCCATCAGAGGGAAAGTAGTTTTATGATATAAATAATTCTTGTTTTTTTGTCCAAGTAAAAATAAATGCCATGGTTACCAGATTTTCTGTATTGTTTATTTCACTGTTGGTGACAACTACCCTGTTGGCACAAAGTACAATTCAAGGTACCGTAAAGGATATGGATAATCAAGGGGTGTTTTTTGCTACCGTGGCACTCTACCGTACCTCGGATAGCACCATTGTCAAAGCAAATACCTCAGAGGAAGATGGCAGTTTCGTGCTTAGTGGCATTATGGACGGAGCCTATTTTCTGAAAGTTAATATGTTAGGCTATGCAGATTCTGAAGGAAAACCCTTAACCTTCCCTACTGACCATAACAAATCGGTGGAAGTGACACTGGAAGAAGCCATTACCACACTCGATGAAGTGGTGGTCAAGTCCAGGCTTCCTACCATCCAACAAAAATCAGACCGGCTGATCGTAAATATCGAAAACAGCCTGATTGGTTCTAGTGGTAGCCTATTAGACGCTTTAAAAAATGTTCCCGGTATGATCGTTAGCAGCAGTGGCCTGCAAATGGCTGGTCAAAGCAATATTACCATTCTCCTCAATGGCCGATCTACACAGTACATGAATATTCAGGAGCTTTTGAAGGATATGCCTGCTGATAATATCAAGCAAGTAGAAGTGATTCATCAACCAGGAGCGGAATTTGATGCGAGTGGTACAGGGCCCATCATTAATATCATTTTAAAGAAAAATAATACGTTGGGCACCAATGGACGGGCAACACTGCGGGTTGAAAAAGATTACAAATGGCTTTATTGGACCGGATTGTCCCTGAACCACTACAATAAGGGGCTCAATATAAATGGATATGCCGGCTATTCTCAAAAAGCAGTACAGGAAAGTATGGATATTACCAGAAAGGTAGCTGATGATACCTATACCCAGAGTAGTTTTACCCCGAATGATGCCAGTACTTTCGGAACCAATTTATCGCTTGACTGGGACATTAATGACAAACAACGGTTGGGTTTTGCTGGCCAGTTTTGGAATTCAATTACGGATCAGGTTCAAACCAGTACCACCAATATAGACTACCAGGATAACAGCCTTGAAGACCTGAGTCTGGCCACCGATAATACGCGTGATGGCTCCTGGAATTATTTTGCCCTCAGCCCTTATTATTCGATCGTTTTTGATACATCTGCTCACAAATTGGATATTGACGTGAACTTATTCAGCATGGATTCGGATGCGACCAATACCCTCCTTACCCAGAATGTCAAAGACCCTAGCAATTTTTTTGCAGGTAAGCGTTTTGACCAGCCGGGCGACACAAAAATTGCAGCCATTAAAGTGGATTATTCCAAACCACTCTCTGCTTCTTTCTCATTGGATGCCGGGCTGAAATATAGCATTGCCAATCTGGAAAACAACCTGGGCGTATTTGATGAAACGGTGGAAGGCATGTGGATAAAAAATGCCGAACAGAGTAATCTATTTACATTTGAAGAAGACATTAAGGCCGCCTATATGAAGCTAAACTTTGCTTTGGCAGGTTGGACCGGATCAATGGGATTACGTTGGGAAGATAGTTACTCTCTGGGTAAGTCCGTTTCGCTTGGGACTACACTGGATCGACGGATTAACAAACTTTTTCCAAGTTTCAGCCTACAACGGCAAATAGCTGGCCCGATTGGTGCATCAGTGGCCTATAGCTATCGCATAGACCGCCCGGGATACTCCAGTCTAAATCCTTTCACAACAAGTTTAGACCCCTTTACCGGCTTTAGAGGAAACCCGATATTGATACCCGCACTGACACATAGCATGAAACTAAATCTGCTTTGGGAAAATTATCCCTTTCTAACTGCAGAATACAAACTGATCAATGATCCATTGGTAGAAGTGACGGAACAAAATGATGAAACGGGAGAAACATTCCTTCAAACCCTTAACCTGAATCAACAGCGACTTTTTAATATTCAAATGTTTGTGCCCCTCGAATATATTCTGGGTAATGTACCCGGCTATATAGGTGGAATTTTAAACTATAATGAATATGATTCCGAATATTTGGGTCAGCGATTTAACCCGAGCCGCTGGACTTATACCCTATTTATGCGAACCGGTTTTACCCTTCCCGGAAAGATCAGAACCGAGATCGTTGGGTCGTATGTTAGCGGCGTGCTGGACGGAATCGTTAATCTGGAACATTTTTATCGGATGGAGATCAGCTTTGGAAGAAAATTCCTAAACGACCGATTGGCCATCCAAATAGGTATTGATGATATTCCTTATCGGTTTAGACACGGAAAGATAAAATACGCCAATATGGACATTGATATACTAGATAGCTGGTATGTTCGTGAAATTAACCTGAATATAGCCTACCAATTTGGAAATCGCTTTTTGAAAGAAAAGCAACTGCGCAAATTAAGTGCAGAAGAAGAAATTAACAGGACACAGAATTAGTAGAATTGTGCAGAGATGGGGCCATAATTGGCCTCCATTTTTCTCCCCTTAATCCCTGCACTACGCGCTAAAAATTCCATCATTTATTTTCGATTTAGTTCGTTTACCTGCTCCCGAGAGAAACAGGTGAATCAAAATCCTATTTTATTTAAACATCTGAATTTATAATATGAATATTTTAAATATTCTAAATAAGCGATCCCGGTTTTTCTACGTTTTCCTTGCTTTTTTTGGTATCATCAATAGTACGATGGCTTCCAGCATTTTGTATTTTATCAATACCAAGCTGGTAGGCAATCCACTTCCATTTTTGGACCAGTACGATTTGGAAATTTTTGCTGGGATACTCCTGTTCTCCTTATTGGTGAGCTACCGGTTTGAAATGTATATGATCGGGCTAACCGAACGCATAGGCGTGGATATGCAGAAGTACATCTTCGAATATCTAAGGTATTCGGATTATGAGCGGTATCTGAAACTATCAGAAGAGAAAGTGCGGACAGCATTCATGGATGTCAGCAAGTTACAGTCTATCCCTCATACCTATGTAGCGGTGCTCAACAACCTCATATTGGTGGTGACGGGTATTACATATCTGTTTATAACCAATTGGGTAGCTGCTTCCATGCTTTTGTCGATCATCGGCATTACAACGGCTTATTTTCTTTATGAATTCAAGTCGATCCAGGCCGATAAAAATAAAGTTCGAGATCTGGTGGATGTTTTTATCCGGATTTTGAACGATTTTTTACGGGGATTTCGGGAGTTAAAAATGAGTGTTAAACGCAGCGACAATATCTTCGCCAAATTTGTCATAGTCCAGTTGACAGATATCATGTTATTGAAACTGAAATACCTGTCCAAATACATCCTGAACAGGATCCTGGGGCGTTATTCGATTTACTTGATTATTGGCGTTATTTTATTTGTCCTGCCCGGTGTGGCCAATCTGGACGTCAAATCCATGATGGTTTTTATTACTACGGCATTGTTTATTGCTGGGCCGATCAGTGATTTGATCACCCAATCTGACGCTTTGAGTAATATAGCCATTTCTGTGAATCGTCTGGATGAGTTTGAAAAGGTATTAAAAGCGAATATGCCTCCTAAGGAGGGCTTAGAAAAATTGCCTGTTTTCTCCGAGCCTTTCAAAAATATCCGCCTAGAAAACATTGAATTTGAATACCTCAACAGGGATAAGGCTTCCAATTTCAAATTGGCTCAATTGAATTTGAAAATCGAGAAAGGAGACGTCATTTTTATAACAGGTGGCAATGGAAGTGGAAAAAGTACCTTCATCAATTTGCTCACTGGATTGTACCGGCCTACAAAAGGTCATATTTATTATAACGACCATTTAATAGAAACGGATCATTATCCGAATTATCGGAATTTGCTCTCCTGTGTTTTTGCCGATAATTATCTATTCACCGAAAACTACGATGATTTTGATATCGGCGAGGAGAATGAATATTTCTTCGAGCTTCTCGAACAAATGCAGCTTCGGAATGTGATCCATATTGACAAGGAAAACAATAGGGTTGGAACTTCCCTGTCAAAAGGCCAGCAGAAGCGGTTGGCGTTGATTTTTGCTTTGATGGAAGGAAATGAATTTTTTGTATTTGACGAATGGGCTGCGGAACAAGATCCTTCTTTCCGAAAATACTTTTACCGCACCATTATCCCCCAGCTAAAAGCTATGGGTAAAACGGTGATCGCCATTACACATGATGATGCTTACTTCGATTGTGCAGACCGTATTATCAAGTTTGAATTTGGTGTGATCGTTAAAAACGAGATGCTTCCCGAGAAACTTCACGCACTCGATGTAGAGGTGGAAAGCTAAGCAATATTATTTTTTAGTCTTTGGACTTACAGCAAGTCTACATAATATCCCTTCAATGAGAAGAGTTGTCGTAACGGGTTTGGGTGTCCTTGCTCCTAATGGCCGCAATGTTGATGATTTTTTAGATTCATTACAAACGGGTAAATCCGGCATTAGATATCTTGAGAAGTTAAAAGAGCTCAAATTTAGATGTCATGTAGCGGGTATACCCGAGATGGATGAATCTGTATTGAAGCACTTCTTTTCGGATGCTGCTTTTCAGAACATTGTCAGCCTGAGTATCAAATACGGCTGTATTGCCACCCAAGAAGCGCTTTTGGATGCCAATTTACCGATCAATCCCGAAGAAACCGATTGGGATATGGGTTGTGTATATGGGCATTGTATTGGTGATTTCCTCGCGATGAAAGAGATGATTACTCATGTGGATGCCGGTAGGTGCAGAAATATGGGTTCCAAGTTCACCTCTCAGGCTATGAATAGTGGTCCGGCTGCCATGCTTACGCAATTGTTTGGCCCTGGAAGTCGGGTGATTACCAATTCTTCAGCTTGTTCAACAGGTACGGAAAGTATCCTCATGGCTTATGAACTAATCAAAAGCGGAAAGGCCCTCCGGATGATTGCCGGTAGTGCAGAATCCGCTAATGAATATACCTGGGGTGGATTTGATTCTATGCGTGTGCTATCGGCAAAATACAATGATCAGCCCGAGCAAGCCACGCGCCCATTAAGTGCCAGCTCCTGTGGATTTGCACCCGGATCGGGGGCTGCCACCCTTATTCTGGAAGAACTGGAATCTGCACAGGCAAGAGGGGCAAAAATTTACTGCGAAATTAAGGGTGGCGATTACAATAGCGGCGGACAACGCAATGGAGGCTCCATGACCGCTCCAAATGTAGAAGGGGTACAAAGGTGTATCAAAAACACCCTCGATGATGCAAATATAAAACCCCAGGACATTGACCTCATCTCAGGCCATCTTACAGCAACATTTGCTGATAAAATAGAGGTCAACAATTGGGTCAGTGCATTAGGGCTAGGCCAATCAGACTTTCCTCATATCAATTCTATGAAATCCATGACGGGCCATTGTGTTGGCGCTGCCGGATCTATAGAATCGGTGGGAGCCATTTTGCAAATGCAACACAGTTTTATTCATCCAAGCCTCAATTGTGAGGATCTCAATCCGGAAATTGCCGATATGATCGATCCGGAATGTATACCACATCATCGTATTGATAAGGCATTGAATACCGTGATTTCTGCAAACTTTGGCTTTGGTGATGTTAATTCCTGCATCGTTTTTCAAAAAATCTAGTTTTATCACCTTCATAAAACCTTGTAAAGATGAGCATTGAAAATTCTTTCCAAAATGTAAAAAAGTTGATCCTTCCCTATCTTGAAGATGATTCTTTAGCTGATTCCATCGAGATGGATTCTGACTTTATCAAAGATTTAAAAATTAACTCCGTCCATATTGTCGATTTTGTCATCGACTTAGAAAATGCTTATGACATTGTAGTTGATGACGATACCCTCTCAAAGCTATCCACCGTGAGAGAAGTTATTGACATCCTGGAAGCACGAAAGCCTGTAATTTGATTGGCAATGATATCGTAGCTGTCCAGCAAGGGAAATCCTTCAGAAGACTGGAGCAATATATGCGTCGGATTTGTGAAGACAGTGAAAAAACACTTCAGATCGACCTTCACCCTGCTATGCTTTTAGCACTGACATGGTCTATCAAGGAAGCTGCTTTTAAATATTGCCGGAGGAGCTACGATATCAAATTTTATCCTAAAAAATTCCAAATTTCCCGGATTAAAGGGCTTGAATTGTTACAAAGCAAAAAATGGAACCGTTCTCCAAAAATACAGCATCGGGGATTTGCGGATTTACCTCATCTGAATATACAAATTGAATCCGAGTTCGGGACCCTGCTAGGTAAAACGATAGGCTGCGAAAATTATATACATTCCATTGTTAGCCAGGATAAAGATTGTTTTAGTGCGGTTCATTGGGGAATTGTCGAGATAGGTTCTCCCCTATACAAACATCAATCCAGGGCCGTACGCATCCATGCATTGCGCCATTTTAAAAATTTCACCAACCAGTCTGGTCCCGAAGGTTTTGAATTTATAAAAAACGAGAACAACGTACCGGTTTTATATATCAATGGTCAGCAAAGTCCATTGGCTTTTTCTTTTTCACACCATGATCAGTTTGTCGCTTATGCCTGGTGTTGATTTTGTTAAAACACGTCAAGAATAAATGTTTCATTCGAACGATTACATACCCATGCAGCCCGCTCAACTGGAGTATTACTTCGACCAGATGAGAGATCCACATAGCCCCCACTATAATATTGGCGGTTATGTTGATATGGTTGGGCTATTGGACTACGACAAGATGGTGGCGGCCATCCAGGCAATGGTAAATGTTTTCGATATTCACAAGGTCTCTATTGAAACGCCAGCCGATAAACCTCTTTGGCAATACGATTCCACTCCGAATGAATCAGACATTCGCTACTTCGATTTCAGTGCAGCTGCCGATCCGGAGGTACACGCCCAAACCTGGATGAAAGAACGATTCAACCAATCTTTTGATCTAACAAAGGGGCCGCTATGGGAGACCGCCCTAATTCGCACAGCTCCTGACCGGGTAAAACTCTTTTTGAGGTACCATCACTTGTTGACCGATGCATTTGGGTTTACTATTGGCATAAAGTTCCTCGCGAAAAAATATTCCGAATTATTACGAGGAATCGACCAGGAATCTGGACAGAAATCTTACCTGGCGGAAATCCTTAAAACTCAGGACTACCTATCTTCCGAAAGATATACAAAGGATTTACAATATTGGCTCAACCAGTTTGATAATATTCCCACACCAACCCTAAGCAAAAAACACACTACAACGGGTTCGGCAACCACAAAGGCGGGTAGAACGGTCTATATTATTTCTTCGGAAAGGCGGGACCATTACATGGCTCTCAGCGAAAGCATGGGGAGTAGCATTCACCATTTGTTGCTGATGGCTTTGTATATTTATTACGGTCGTATCCGGACGGAAAAAGAAATGATTTTTGGCTCTACGATCTTTAAAAGAAGAAAAGAACAGTGGGAAACATTTGGGTTATTTGCCGGAGCGTTGCCCTTTAAAATGCACTATAATTCCTCCCTTTCTCTATCGGAATTAGCGAAACAGGTTAAATCGCAGTTATTAAAAGATTATCGCCACCAGCATCTGCCGGTCAGCCATTTGAATCGGGAATTGAACCTGATTCAGCGTGACCGGGATATGTTATTTGAAATTATCGTTAATTACCTCCTGGTCGATTTTGGTACTGAATTTGAAGACCAAAAGACCGAAATTATTGATTTGGCCAGTGATCATTCCAATGTTCCGATGATGTTGTGGTGGAGGGATTATAACACTCAGCGCAACATGGAACTGCGGGTTGATTTCAACCTGGCTTATCTGCAAAAAGAAGAAGTATCCCTACTGCTGGATCGGTGGTTTTATATCATGGATCAGTTTGATGCCAATTCCGGGGAATCCATTGCGGAAATTGATATTATCCCTCCTACTGAAAAAGAACTATTTAAAAGTTTTAATCAAACGGAGGCAATTTCCGTTGATGAAGGAAATCTTATTCAGCAATTTGAAAAACAGGCAAAAGAGACACCTCATCAGCCTGCAGTGAAGAGCGAAAAGGAGGTCTTAAGTTATGATGAATTAAATCGTCTGGCCAATCAGATTAGTGCTTTCCTGATTCAGCAATACCATATTGAAAAGGAGGAAAGCGTGGCGATCCAATTGCATAGAGGTCCCTGGATGATTGCTTCCATATTGGGGGTACTAAAATCAGGCGCAGCATACCTACCCCTTGATTTGGACACCCCCAAAGATCGCCTTCACTATATCCTGGAAGACAGCTCTTGTAAAATAGTATTGGATGAGGTTGTATTAGAGCAGTTTCGCAAGCAACAAACGACCTTCAATGAAAACAACCCCAATACTTCTATTCAACCGGAGCACCTTGCTTATATCATTTATACTTCCGGGTCAACCGGAAAACCCAAGGGGGTGATGATTGAACATCATAATTTGTTGGACTACGCCACTACTTTTAAAAACCATTTTTCCCTGGCTCCTGATGATGTGGTCTTACAACAGGCAAGTATTGCCTTTGACACTTCTATTGAAGAAATCTTTCCTGTCTTATTATCGGGAGGAACCTTGGTTGTTGCAAAAGATCCAAAGGACCTGGAAGGGATGTTACAAGCGTGTGAGACTTATGGGGTTACTTTGCTCAGCACCAATCCCTATATACTTGATTATCTCAATGACGTCCATACAAATTATCAATTCAATTTCAGGGTGTTGATCAGTGGCGGTGATGTGCTAAAGCCGGCACACCTCAACAATCTATATAAAAAATACAGTGTTTTTAACACCTATGGCCCTACCGAGAGCACCGTTTGTGCTACTTATCACAAAGTCGAGCTATTGGAGCCTTTGATCCCCATTGGTACGGCTATCAGAAATCGTCAGGTATACATTTTGAAACCAGGCACTACCCAGCAACAACCACTAGAAGTAGAAGGTGAAATTTGTATTGCCGGGCAGGGAGTGGCCAGAGGTTATTTGAATCGCCAGGATCTTACAGACCAGCAGTTTGTTTCGAATCCTTTTTCCAATGATCCCAATGCGCGCATGTATCGCACGGGAGATTTGGGGTATCAAAGGAGGGATGGAGTCATTGGCTTTACCGGCAGGATGGATGATCAGGTAAAAATTCGGGGTTTCCGTATTGAATTGGGGGAAATAGAGTCTGTTATTGCAGTCTCAGGAATTGCTCGACAGTGTGTCGTAACGGCAATAGATGACCATCATGGCAATAAACAATTAGTCGCTTATATCGTACCACAAGGGGATTTTGATAAAGCTGAAATACAGCAAAAGTTAGCGCGTCAACTTCCCGCCTATATGGTGCCTTTGTTTATTTTGGAATTGGCTGATCTTCCGCTTACCAGCAATGGCAAAGTGAATAAAAAAGCCTTACCTCAACCCAATACTTCCGAATGCCAGGAGGCAAATTTTGTTGCGCCAAAAAATTTGCTGGAAACGCAGTTGCAAAATATTTGGCAGGAAGTACTCGGTCTGCCAAAAATCAACGTCAATGCCCACTTTTTTGATTTGGGAGGGCATTCGCTACTGGCCACCAGAGTGGTGACGGCCATTAAACAAGAGTTGGGTATAGCAGCCCAATTGAATGACCTGTTTGCCAAGCCTAGTATCCGTGAATTAGCTACTCATCTGAATGACCAAGATCGCACCTCTCCCGGGCCAGCAATTGGGGTGGTAGACAATCGGCCCGATAAAATTCCGCTTTCCTATTCTCAGGAATTTATTTGGTTTGTTGATAAGCGGGAAGGCAGCCAACACCACCATATTCCGGCAATGGCCAAATTTGAAGGCGAATTGGATAGGGCAGCGTTGGAGGAGGCCTTTAAGCTTGTTGTTTACCGCCATGAAGTGTTAAGAACGGTAGTTTGTGAAGAGGATGGCGAAGTTGTACAAAAAGTAATGGATGGGGATAGCTGGTCTATGAAATATTCTCAGGCTGGGTATATGAATCAGGAGGAGGTTGACCGTTTGGCCCAGGACGAATTGAATATCACTTTTGACCTCTCTCGGGATTATATGCTGCGGGTACATCTGATGAAGACTGGAAAACGGGAGCATCTATTGGTGGTGGTGATGCACCATATTGCATCTGATGGATGGTCTATAGCCATCTTGGTTCGCGAAACATTGGAAATATATGATTCAATAGTTAACAATCGCCCTGTTTCCCTGCCAGATATTTCTCACCAATATATTGACTTTGTATTTTGGCAGCGCCAGGCCTTGGAAGCTCCCTGGATGCAGAAGAAATTAAGTTACTGGAAAGAAAAATTGGCTGGAGTCCCCTATACCAGTTTGGTGACAGATTACCCACGGGGAGAAGATCGCCCTACTCATGGCAAGACGCATTATTTCGCCCTGGATGACCTCACTAACAGAGCCTTGCGACAACTGGCCCGGCAGGAGGGCGTCACTGTTTTTATGACTCTCTTGGCTCTATTGAAAGTATTGTTGTTCCGGTACACCGGACAGGAAGATATTTGTATCGGTAGCCCCATTGTCAATCGTACCCGAAAAGAATTAGAGGGGCTTATCGGATATTTTTTGAATACCATCGCACTGCGAACAGCTTTAAGTGGGCAACCCACCTTTCTGGAATTATTGACCCGCATCAAACAAACCACGCTGGAAGCTTATGCCAATCAGGAGATGCCTTTTGAAAAGGTAATAGAAGCGGTAAACCCGGGGCGCCATTCGAATCAAACGCCCCTGTTTCAGGTATTTTTCAATTTATTAAATCATCCCCGCGAATCTATGGACATGGGGGAGCTGAAAATCGAATTGCTGGAACTGGAAGAAACCGCCTCTAAGTTTGACCTTTCTTTTTATGTGAATGACCTGGCTGATCAGATAACATTTACAATTATTTACGATCACACTCTATTTGCAAAAGAGCGCATCGTTAATCTGACCAATCACTATCAGGAATTGGCGAAGGCCATATTGGAAAACCCTGGTGATGCAATTTCACAATACAATTTCCTGTCAGTATTGGAACTTCAGGACCAATCCGAAACGCTAGAAGATTTTTTCAACGACTGATAACCGGAAATTAACAAAACCATGAAGGACCGTGACATTCTAGGTGTCGTTGGCGGTATGGGCCCTATAGCCAGTGCCGAATTTGTGAGCCGGGTGTATCAAAAATTCGCTTTCGCAACGGAAGAACAAGAAGCTCCTTGCGTTATCCAATATTCTGACCCGACCATTCCTGATAGAACCACCCATTTTTTGCAGGGCCAAACCGAAGAGATATACAATCGCCTCTTAAATGCCTTGACCATACTGGACAAAGCAGGGGCGACACAGTTCGTAATCTGTTGTTTCACCATACATCATATCGTTCCTTTATTACCCATTTATTTCAGAAATCGACTTATTTCACTCGTTGATGTCGCTTTGCAGGAGGTCGCGAATTCGGATAAAAAGTATCTTTTTCTATCTACAACAGGTGCCCGAAAAATGCGGATTTTAGAGGCTAATGCTCTTTGGCCTTTAGTGGAAGATCAAATCTGTTTTCTATCCGATCAAGACCAGGTGGTGATCCATGATTTTATATACAGCCATTTGAAATTGGGGCATTATCCCTACTCCATCGTCGAACAATTGTTGGCGATTTTAGATAAATATGACGTGAGTGGTGTCATTGCTGGATGTACGGAAATCCATTTGCTTACCGGAGATGAAAAAACGATTTTACATCCTTTTCAGATTATTGACCCCCTCAATATAATTGCTTGCCACCCATTTGGTTGGATTCACCATCAGGCTTCCAATCATAAGCTAAAATTTTCAAAATGAATACGATGAATGCAACTGCCAATTTTGCTTACGTATGGCGTAAGGAAGACACCAATACCCATTCTTTGCCGGAATTCTTCAAGGAAAATTATCCTGAAATCAAGGCGAAACTACTGAAGCACGGAGCGGTGCTTTTTAAATCATTCGGTATCGATGATATGGATAAGTTGGAAGCATGTGTAAATGCTTTTCCCGGAGACCCTCTGGACTACGTCGATGGAAATTCACCAAGGACAAAACTACAAGGTAAGGTATATACCTCTACGGAACATCCGGCAGAAGCATATATTTCCTTACACAATGAATTGTCGTATGCCAGCCGATGGCCAAAGGTTATCTTTTTTTGCTGTGTTACGCCCGCATTGGAAGGTGGCAATACTTCAATAGCCGACAGCCGTAGAATATTAAAGGATTTGTCACCCGAAGTAGCCAATTCCTTTAGGGAGAAAGGGGTTCAATACATTCGAAATCTGCATGGCGGAGTAGGCCCTGGCCCATCCTGGCAGGATACTTTTGAAACAGAGGACATGAAAGAAGTAGAAAACCACTGCCGGGCTAATGATATACAGTTTGAGTGGAATGGCCGGGATAATCTACGGCTGATCCAACATAGAAAAGCCGTTATTCAACACCCCGAAACCAAGGAGGAAGTGTGGTTTAATCAGGCCGATCAATTCCATCCATCAACAAATTCAGAGGATATCTTTGAAGCGTTGATGGAGTTATACAGCGACAATTTATTTGCATTGCCACAATACGCCTGCTTTAGTGACGGCAGCGAAATCCCCTTGTCCATGCTGGAAGAAGTGCGAGCCGTTGCCAACAAAAACACAGCCCTCTTCACCTGGGAAAAAGGTGACATCATGCTCGTAGATAATGTACTGACTGCCCACGGAAGAACCCCCTTTAAAGGGCCGAGGAAAATCCTGGTTTCTATGTCTGCCTGATATGATATCCTTTAACTATCCGCCCATTTTTTTAGCCCTTCAACAGGAAATAATATGAGTTTTGCCAATGTAATAGATTTATTTAGAGCAACTGCTTTAAAGTATCCTTTGGCTACAGCTGTAAGCACTCCGGACCAGACCTGCACTTATCAGGATTTGGATCGGGAGACAGATACGCTGGCGGCCCATCTGACCCAATTTGGAGCAGAAAGAGGCGAGCTGTGTTTTGTATTTGTTTCCTCCCCGCTTGCAAGTGTTAAATCTTTGCTGAGCATTTTCAAGGCAGGAAAAATTTACGTCCCCATCAGCCTGGATTTTCAGGATCAGGCGATCGGTGATTTATTACAGGAATACAAACCTGATTGGGTCATTTTAGATCAAAGTACCCTCAAGCGATTTGGTAAAATAAGCCAGGAACTTACTGATACTCAATTCAAAACCTGTTTTTTCGACCTGGCAGACATCGCAGAGCAAACGATCATAAAATGTGGTAGTTTTATTTCCTGTCATTCAGCTGTTGAAGAGGCTTGTCTAGAGCAAATTGTTTTAGCTCCCGAAGATCCCTGCTACATCTATTTCACTTCCGGAACCAGTGGTAAACCCAAAGGTATCTTGGGCGCATTTAAAGGCATTGACCATTTTATTGATTGGGAAATCAATTTCCTCAATCTGGGAGCCAGTGTCCGGGTAAGTCAGTTTACCTCACCTACATTTGACGCATTCCTAAGGGACCTGTTTGTGCCCATTTGTAGTGGCGGCACCTTGTGTATCCCCCCAAAGGTGGGTGGTGTTTTAAAATTGGAAGACCTGTTGTCCTGGATTAAAGATCAAAAAATTAACCTGATCCATTGTGTGCCTTCTCTTTTCCGGGAGCTGATAAATCTCGGCGAATCACCTACTGAACTCCCCGATCTGCAGTATGTCCTTTTATCCGGTGAGCGTTTATTTGGAGAAGATGTAAAAAGTTGGTGTTCAGCGTATGGAAAGCAGGTGAAATTGGTCAATCTATACGGCCCTTCAGAAACGACGATGATCAAGTTTGCTTATCCGGTAGATTTATCAGCGCCATTGCCTGAGGCTATCCCTATTGGCCAACCCATTAGCGGGTGCAAAGCGATACTGCTGGACGGTGAATTGAGGCCTGTGAAAGCAGGAAATGTTGGTGAGATATACCTCCGTACCTCCTATCGCACTTTAGGGTATTACAAAAATGAAACCCTTACAAAAAAAGCCTTTGTCAGACACCCTCTAGCCAAATCTGACGATGATCTATTGTATAAAACAGGCGATCTGGCCATCAAGGGAATAGACGGCAATTATCACTTTAAAGGCCGGAAAGACTTACAGGTAAAAATCAATGGCATCCGGGTGGAATTGGAGGCTATAGAGTCAATTTTGCAAGGTTTACCGGAACTGGAAGATGCTGTGGTCCTTTATGATGAATCCTCATCGATGCTAGCCGCTTGTCTGAAAACAAAAGTACCGGCAGAGTCGGCCTATTTTAGGGAAATACTGGCCTTGAAACTTCCGGCCTATATGGTTCCTGGTTTTTTCACTTTTATGGATCAGTTTCCTAAAAACAGCAATGGCAAAACCAATCGCAACAAACTAGCTGAAACTGTACAGCAATTAATCAAGGAGCAGAACATTCAATACATCGCACCCCGCAACCAAACGGAGACTGCCCTTGTGGAAATATGGGAAAGGTTGCTCAAGCGCGAAAAAGTAGGCATCCTGGATAACTTCTTTGAAATAGGTGGCCATTCTTTGATGGCAATCCGGGTAGTAGCGCAGATCAGGAAAACGTTGGGTATTGAAATTACTATTAAAGATGTTTTTAATTATCCGACCATTGAAACGCTGGCGGGCATTTTAATTTCGCCTACCGATGAAGAGGCTTTGCCTGCAATTGAAGTCGTCAAAAATCGGCCCGAAAGAATTCCACTTTCCTATTCCCAGGAACGCCTTTGGTTTGTTGATCAACTTGGCGGAAGCGTGGAATATCACATGCCCTATGTACAGACCTTTGGCAGAGACCTGAATCCTGAAGCGCTGGAATACGCGCTAAAGACACTAGTGGAGCGGCATGAAATTTTACGCACCCGCATCAGAGAAGAAGCCGGCATTGCCTATCAGGAAATAATGCCTGCCGACAACTGGCAATGGTCGATTGAAAAAATAAAATCATCTGGCATACCGACAGATTGGGATACACTCATTTCCAAAGAGATTAACCGCCCCTTTGATCTAAAAAAAGATTATACTCTCCGGGCCAAACTATTCCAAATAGAGGATAACGGTTATGTATTTGTGTTGGTGATGCACCATATTGCCTCTGATGGCTGGTCTACAGGAATAGCTTTGTCCGAAATCCTGGAGTTGTATCAATCGTATGCAACCAACCGGCCGGCCAGATTAGCTGCCCTGGAAATTCAATATGCCGATTTTACACTTTGGCAACGCAACCACCTCAATAATGAAATTCTGGAAAAGAAAATCGATTATTGGGAGGAGCGATTAAAAGGAATAGAACCACTTAATTTGACGTTGGATTATCTGCGGCCGCAACAGCAGAGCGTTCGAGGAGAGGCATACAGCTTTGAGCTAAATCCAGATTTGACGGCTAGCCTATATGCACTTGCCAAGACCCACGGAGCTACTTTGTACATGCTGTTGTTGGCAGCTTTTAAAGTCTTATTATCGAAATACAGTGGCCAATCAGATATTTGTGTGGGAAGCCCGATTGCCAATCGGGAACAAAAAGAACTGGAAGGCCTGATCGGCTTTTTTGCCAATACAATTGCTTTGCGCAGCAACCTGGAAAACAATCCCTCATTTATCGAATTCCTGGCTCAGATCAAGCAGGAAACCTTGAATGCTTATGCGCATCAGGATGCTCCCTTTGAAAAAATCGTAGACCGTGTTTCTGCCGAGCGGGATATGAGTATGAGTCCCATTTTTCAGGTCATGTTTGTTTTACAAAATGCCCCAAGTGAAATAAAATTATATCAGGCAGAAAAGGCGATTACCGACCAGGTAGCCAGCAAAGGGGAGCTGGATTTGGCTCATTTAAATCAAAGCTATAGAACCTCCAAGTTTGATTTGTCTCTGCATGCCCTGGAAGCAGGAGAGCAGCTGCAATTTGAAATTGAATACTGTGTCGATCTGTTTAAAAGGGAAACCATTGAGCGTTTTGGCGGGCATTTTCTGAATATCCTTTCCGCTATCGCCGAAGCACCTCAGACAGGGGTCGACACACTGAATATATTGTCGACAGAAGAGCAAAATATATTGTTACTGGACTGGAACGACACAGCCGTTTCGCTACCCCAAGACCAAACGTTTATCGACCTGTTTATAGAACAGGTGCTACGTCGGCCAATGGCCATTGCCTTGAAATATCAGGAACACACGATCAGTTATAGCGAGCTGGATGAAAGGTCAAATCAACTAGCGCATTGGATTCGCTCAAGTGGACAAAAAGAGGAGTCCCTGGTAGCATTATTCCTGGATCGGTCGGTGGATATGATCATCGGTATTTTAGGCGTATTGAAGTCAGGTGCGGCCTATGTTCCCATCGACCTGAATTACCCCCAGGATCGCATTGAGTATATCCTGGACTCTCTGGCTTGTAACCTGATACTTACCCAGGATCAATGGCAAACCCAACTGCCAAAAAGAGAAGGGCTTGAAATATGGTGTCTGGATCAGGCTACTGATAAAATGGGAGATTTCCCAAGAACACTACCCTTAACCTCTCTGAGGCCATCAAATCTGGCCTATACTATTTTCACGTCAGGCTCTACGGGTAAACCCAAAGGAGCGATGGTCGAACACCTGGGTATGCTGAACCACCTGCTGGCAAAAGTTGAAGCTTTTGGCATGAATGAGGATACGGTTATGGCATTTACAGCGCCCTACACTTTTGATATTTCCGTTTGGCAAATCCTAAGTACCTTAATAACAGGTGGCCAGGTTGTCGTTTATGACGACAAGCAAATTAAAAATCCCGCCACAATTCTATCTTGCTTTCAGGAAGACCAAATCAACTTATTACAACTTGTTCCTTCTTACCTGCTCGCCTTACTCGAAACCTTACCCGGAAAACCACTGAGTGGTTTGACACATATATCCGTTACAGGTGAGGCGGTTAGTAAAGCCTTATTAGAACAATGGTTTGATCGTTATCCTTCGATTCCCGTTTTGAATGCTTATGGCCCTACCGAAGCATCAGATGACGTGACCCACTACCTCATGCATCAGGCACCGGACAATATAGATGTTCCTATAGGGAAACCCTTGCGGAACTTCAAGATATACATTGTAGACAAAGCTGGTCAGATATGTCCGATAGGTGTTCCTGGCGAATTGTGGGTAGCAGGCATTGGTGTGGGCCGCGGTTATTTGAATAATCCTGAAAAAACAGCAGCAAATTTTATTCAGAATCCCTTTGTGAAGGGCAATGAGCGCTTGTACAAAACCGGAGATTTGGCACGCTGGCGGGCCGATGGAGATCTGGAGTATTTTGGTCGTTTAGACGATCAGGTCAAAATCAATGGCAATCGCATTGAATTGGGTGAAATAGAAAGTGCCCTACAAGAGATGCCAGAAGTGTACCAGAATGTAGTGGTTGCCAAAAAAGAATCCAATGGCACCAAATTTCTGGTGGCTTATGTTGTGCCGGAAAATGAATTTGACCGGGAAGTAATTCTGGATTATTTAAAGTCCAGGTTGCCCAAATTTATGGTGCCCTCACTAATTATTGAATTGGCGGCTTTACCGCTAACACCAAATGGTAAAGTCAATAAAAAGGCCCTGCCGGCTCCTGATACTTCCCCGATGGGACGCGAAAACTTTGTAGCACCAAGAAACGACCGAGAAACACAACTTGCACAAATTTGGAAGCGGTTTTTGGGTGTTGAACGCGTTGGCGCTTTTGACAACTTCTTCGAATTGGGTGGCCATTCCTTATTAGTCATGCGCGTTATTGCCGCCATGCGGAATGAAATGGGTTATGGTTTGGAAATTCGAGATTTTTTTGTGAATCCCAATATTGCTGCATTGGCCGCCTATATGGAAAGTGAACCGGCAGGCATGTTGCTGCCGCCCGTCACTGCTATTGCAGAAAGACCACAAAAAACACCCCTTTCTTATGCTCAGGAAAGGCTTTGGTTTATTGATAAACTTAACGGAAGTACCCATTATCACGTTCCTTATGTCCAAGGGTTTATCAGAGGTTTGAATCTTGACGCCCTGGAATATGCCTTTCAACAGATCGTGAATCGCCATGAATTATTACGGTCGGTAATCAAAGAAGAAGACGGTGTTGCCTATCAGGAAGTGCTGCCCCGTGATAGCTGGAAATTGGGATTTCAAAAGGTAGCGGAAGATATATCTCCTGAAGAACTTGAGCAGTTGATTTATCAAGAAATCAGCCGACCATTCGATTTTAGCACGGACTATATGTTACGGGCCAAGATTCTGGATCTGGGGCAGAAGGGATTTGTTTTAGTGTTAGTTATGCACCATATCGCTTCGGATGCGTGGTCGAATAATATCCTGATAAATGAGCTGTATGAATTATACTTATCAAAAGTGGAAGGCAGAAGTTCCAGCCTGAAAACCCTGGAAATCCAATACGTTGATTATGCCTTGTGGCAGCGCAATTACCTCACTGGTGATTTATTGGAAAACAAGTTGGCCTATTGGGAAACCCAACTTCGGGGTGTCCAGCCATTAAATTTACCCTTGGATTTTGTCCGCCCTAGAATTCAAAGCAGCAAAGGAGATACCCTTGCTTTTAAATTTGATAAAACAACTACACAACGTATTCATGCACTTTGTCAGCAGGAAGGGGTAACTCTTTTCATGTTTTTGTTGACGGGATTCAAAGTACTTTTGCATCGGTATAGCGGTCAGACAGATATCTGTGTAGGTACGCCAATGGCCAACAGAGGGCAAAAAGAATTGGAAGCCCTGGCAGGATTATTTATCAATTCCGTTGCTTTAAGAAGTGACCTGAGCGGCAACCCCGCTTTCGCGAAATTACTTTCCGAGGTTAAAACCAGGACACAAGAGGCCTACAATCACCAGGACACTCCTTTTGAGAAGGTTGTTGACCGAATCGTTAAAGAACGGGATATGGGAATCAGTCCCATCTTCCAGGTGATGTTGATTTTGGAAAATATTTCCAATCACGATAGTAGCACAGAAGACAATGTACTACAAACACTAGAGTTACCAATTGATCATTTCGGCCTGGAAGAAGCCTATGGAGAATATAAAAATTCGAAGTTTGATCTGACATTTAAGGTGGTTGATGGCACGGAGGAGATTCTTTTCAATATTGATTATTGTACGGATCTGTTTAGACAGTCAACGATTGAACGCATGGGGGCACATTTCAAAACCTTACTCTCCGCAGTGATTGAAAGCCCAAATGCCCGGTTGTCTGACCTTGAAATGTTGAGTCCTCTTGAAACCCAACAATTACTTGAAGTATTTAATGATACTCAATATCCCTTCCCTACCGATAAAACCATCCTCGACCTCTTTTTGGAGCAGGTCACACAAACACCGGATAAAACGGCTATCGTTTTTGAAGGCCAGGAGCTGAGTTATGTTGAATTGCATGAGCGCTCCAATCAATTAGGCCACTACCTTCGAAAAAGAGGAGTATGGCCGGAGTCTCCAGTAGGAATATGTATTGACCGGTCACTGGAAATGATGATCGGCCTTTTGGGCATTGTAAAAGCAGGAGGAGCTTATTTGCCTATTGATCCCGAATACCCGCAGGAAAGAATCAGCTATATGCTGGAGGATGCTGGCATAACATTAGTCCTCGGTAACCAGTCCAGCAAATCGCTTCTTGAGGGTCTGGAGTACATTTTGCTGGATGAAGATTGGCAGACTATTGGTCTGGAATCCAAGGAGATGCCACAGCACAACTTAACACCGGAAAATCTCTTTTATATCATCTATACTTCGGGGTCTACCGGGCATCCCAAAGGGGTCATGAATCAGCATTCAGGAGTTGTCAATCGCTTGTTGTGGGCACAGCAGGAATACGGCCTGGACAGCGAAGTTGACATCGTTTTGCAGAAAACAAACTTCTGCTTTGACGTTTCCGTTTGGGAGTTATTCTGGCCAATTATTACAGGTGTGAAATTGGTCTTTGCCCGGCCAGGTGGTCATAAAGACAGCAATTATCTAAAATCCTTGATTGAAAAGGAAGGCATTACCACCATGCACTTCGTCCCCTCTATGTTGGAGGTATTTTTGTTGGATATCCATGCTGGGGACTGTAAAGACCTGGTACGGGTATTGTGTAGCGGAGAAGCTTTGAAACCTGTTCATGTAAAAACCTTCCTGGAAAAATTGCCAACAGTAGCCTTGCATAACCTTTACGGGCCAACAGAGGCAGCAATTGATGTGACCTATTGGCAGGTACCAGGTAATGTAGCCGAAGTTCCGGTGGTGCCCATCGGTAAGCCGGTGGCCAACACCCAATTATACGTGTTGGATGCCTATGATGCCCTAGTACCAACTGGCGTTATCGGAGAGCTCCATATCGGAGGCATACAGGTTGCCAGAGGTTATTGGAATCGCCCCGAGTTGACGGCACAGAAGTTTATCCCCAATAAATTCATGAGCAACCCGGCGACTAAATTGTACCGCACAGGGGATCTGGTTCGTTGGCTACCCGATGGCAATATTGAGTATTTAGGTCGGAAAGACCATCAAGTCAAGATGCGGGGTTATCGGATAGAACTCGGCGAAATAGAAGCCGTTCTAAGCAATCATAAGCTAGTAGCCCAGTGTGTGGTATTGGCCAATGAAGACAAAAATGGCGTCAAAAGGCTGGTCGCTTATATCGTACCGGCAGCGGAATTTGATAAGGCCGGTATACAGACGTATTTACAAGCCCACTTACCCGAATATATGGTCCCGGCGCTGATGGTCGAGTTGCAGACTATGCCGCTTAACGCAAATGGAAAAATTGACCGCAAAGCATTGCCTGATCCGGATGCATCTGCCTTGGTCAGCCATAATACATACGCAGCACCAAACACCCCAATTGAAACGAAATTAGTACAAATCTGGAAGGAGTTGTTGGAGGTTGACCAAGTAGGTATTAAAGATGATTTCTTTGAGTTGGGAGGTTATTCCCTTTTGGCGACGAGGGTCGTTTCTGCTGTCAAAAAATCCATGGAAGTGGAGATTGGCACACAGGATATTTTCATGTATCCCACCATTGAAGAATTGGCGGAATTAATTGGCGAAACAGGAAAAGGTCTCGCACTACCTGCCATTAAGAAAATGGAACCAAGGCCAGCCAAAATACCACTGTCTTATGCACAGGAACGCCTCTGGATCATCGATCAGTTGACAGGCAGCACGCATTATCACCTACCGCTGATACAAGAATTTGCAGAAGATACAGATATTACAATGCTTGCTTTTGCCTTAAAGGAGGTTGTCAATCGGCATGAAGCATTGAGAACCGTTATTCGTGAAAGCGGAGAGCAAGCTTACCAGGAACTACTTCCAGCAGATAACTGGGAGGCTGATATCGTGCAATTGAGTGACGATGCTGGCCTCTCCGATATGGTCTCCGATGTTATTCAGCTCCCTTTTGATTTACAGCTGGATTATATGCTACGTGCCAAAATATATCATCTTCCCAACAAGGGATATCTGTTGGTGCTGGTGCTTCACCATATTGCTTCAGATGGATGGTCGCTCAATGTGCTGATCAGGGAAGCGCTGGAAATTTATCGGGCAAAGCAGGCCGGCCGAGATGTTGAACTGCCCATTTTGGCTATGCAATACGGTGATTATTCGGTGTGGGAACGCGAGCACTTGAATGGCGAATTACTGGAAAGTAAACTGACCTTTTGGGAACAGCAATTAAGCGGAGGCAAACCACTGAACTTACCCCTTGATTTTGCCCGCCCGCCCATTCAGAGTACCCGGGGTGGTGCCAAACAATTTGAAATATCTGCCGAACTGACATCGACCTTGAATGCGATTTGCAGAGAAGAGGGAGTCACCTTGTTTATGTTGTTGTTGACTGCATTCAAGGTATTACTGCACCGGTACAGTGGTCAGGATGATATCTGCGTGGGAAGCCCCATCGCAAACAGAAGGCAGAAAGAATTGGAAGATTTAATTGGCTTTTTTGCCAATACTATTGCGTTGCGAAGCGATTTGGGTGGCAACCCCAGTTTTAAAGCACTCCTGGCACAGGTGAAAGCCATGACCTTAAATGCATACGTACACCAGGATACACCTTTTGCCAAAATAGTAGAGCGGGTAGTAGACAAACGGGACATGAGTATTAGCCCCATTTTCCAGGTGATGTTTGTTTTACAAAATGCGCCAAATGAAGTAAAAATTGAAGGTGAAAATAATTCCGCCTCTGGGGATACATTGCTGAAATCCAGAACGGAGTTCAGTGAATCCATCGGTGGAGAAAGGGCTTCCAAGTTTGACCTGACACTGAGTGCCATTGAAACGGGTGAAAAAGTCCTTTTTGATTTGGAATACGGCGCGGATATTTTCCATCCTGATACGATCAATCGTTTACAGCAACACTTTACCCAATTGCTTCAGTCCATTGCCGCAGATATTCAACAACCTATTGGTTGTTCGAATTTACTCACACAGGATGAGCAGAAACAATTAGTAGAAGATTTTAATGCAACCACAAGTGTATATCCTAAAACACAAAGTATTGCCAGCCTGATATCAAAACAAGCGGTTAGCAGCCCAAAATCAATCGCACTGGCATTTGAAGGCGATACCCTGACCTACCAGGAACTTGAAGAAAAGTCAAATCAATTTGCCCGGCATTTAATGTCAAATGGTGCCCGGCCAGGTTCCATAATCGGTATTTGTGTTGATCGTTCCATGGAAATGGTCATCGCCCTTTTGGGAATCCTGAAGTCAGGCAGTGCCTATATCCCCTTAGATCCGACCTATCCCAAAGACCGGATCGGCTATATCATGGTCGATGCACAAGCCAGTTATCTGGTGAGTACCCGTGAATTGGCGTCGAGCTTTGACGTAGAGGATGGTTTGAAACTGATCCTGCTAGATGATGATTGGTCGGGTGAAGCCACCACTAAGGTATCGGCTACCACGGGTGCTAATGATTTGGCATACATTATTTACACTTCCGGTTCCACAGGCCGCCCGAAGGGAGTTATGATTGAACACCAGTCATTGGTGAACTTTCTGTATGGTATGCAGGAAAACTTCCAATTGGGTCAAAATTCCAGTCTACTTGCTGTAACTACTTTTAGTTTTGACATCGCCTATCTGGAATTATTCCTTCCACTATTGACCGGCGCAAAAGTAGTATTGGCTAGCAGCGCGGATGCGATTGATGGATTGGCTTTGCAGCAACTCATCAGACAGCACCGCCCTACCCACCTCCAGGCCACTCCTGCCACCTGGCAATTGCTGGTAGATAGCGGATGGCGAAATGAAGAAGAGGTCGTTATACTGACGGGTGGCGAAGCAATCAAGGAATCGCTAAAAACCGCACTGACGAAGCTAAGCGACGCAGGAGTGTGGAATATGTATGGCCCTACCGAAACAACCATCTGGTCAACGATGCAGGAATTGAAGGCTGACGACCAGGTGATGATTGGTCGGCCCATTGCCAATACGCAAATTTATATTCTGGACAAACAAGATCAATTATGTCCGATTGGTATAGCAGGAGAATTGTGTATCGGTGGTGATGGACTGGCAAGGGGTTATTTGAACCGCCAGGAGTTGACGGATGAAAAATTTGTAATAAATCCGGTTTCAGGACAAGGGAAGGTATATCGCACTGGGGATTTAGCGAGATGGTCGTCCAATGGTCAGCTCGAATATTTAGGCCGCATCGACGATCAGGTAAAAATCCGGGGTTATCGGATTGAATTGGGCGAAATTGAGGCTGTATTGAATGAAAGCCCACACGTACGCCAATGCAAAGTAATAGCCCGCGAAGATGTAAATGGCATTCAACGCCTGGTTGCTTATATTATTCCGGAAGGTCCCTTTGACAAAACGGCTATTCGGACATTATTAAAAGGCAAATTGCCGGAATATATGGTGCCTGGTCTGATTCTGGAATTAGCGGCTTTCCCGCTAACGCCCAATGGTAAACTGGACAAAAATGCACTACCCAATCCGACAACTGCTGACTTTTCTTCTCATGCCTTTGTCGCACCGGAAAGCCCGGCCGAAAAACAAATGGCCACCATCTGGCAAAAGCTGCTTGGCCTTGAGCAGATCGGGATTTACGACGACTTCTTTGAACTGGGTGGTCATTCCTTATTGGCTACCCGCGTAGTATCGTCCGTACGCAAAGAGCTACACCTGGATATCAGTATTAGAGATTTATTCCTCCATTCGACGATCAAGGAATTGGTTTTGGCAATGGAAGGCAAAGCCTATTTGTCCTCAACGCCGGATATCCAACAAAACGCAAGTTCCAATCAGCCCATTCCACTTTCTTATTCGCAGGAGCGGATCTGGTTTTTGGATAAATTGAATGGCAGTACGGAGTATCACATGCCTTATGTCCAGTATTTTGACCAGGAATTGATGATACCCGCACTGGAACATGCTTTGACGACCATCATAGATCGGCATTCCATCCTGCGAACAGTTATTAGAGAGGAAGAAGGAATTGCTTGCCAGGAGATATTGGATGTTAATAACTGGCAGTTGGTCATAGAACAACAAGGGGATAAGTCACTGCAATCCATGATAGAGGCGATGATCGAAAAACCTTTCGATTTGGCCAATGATTATATGTTTCGGGCCAGCCTGATTAATTTGAAAGAAGAAGGTCATCTGTTGCTGATGGTGGCTCATCATATTGCTTATGATGCCTGGTCTAGCAATATATTAACCAACGAATTATCTGAGTTGTACCTGGCAAAAACCAACGGAAGGCCGCCTGTTCTCCAACCATTGACCTTTCAATATGCTGACTTTGCCAGATGGCAACGGCAAAACCTGTCCGGTACAGCATTAGATAAAAAGTTAACTTATTGGGAAGCCAAACTGGCCGACTTAAGCCCTTTAAATTTACCAGTTGACTACCCTCGGCCAAAAGTGCAGAGTAAACATGGGGCCCTATCAAATTTTGTTATTGCTGAAGCATTAACAGACGAGTTAAAAGCGATCTGTCAACAAGAGGGCGTCACTTTGTTTATGCTGCTGCTGACGGCATTCAAAGTACTATTGTATAAATACACGGGGCAAAAGGATATCTGCATCGGAACCGTTACCGCAAACCGGGATCAACAGGAGCTTGAAAACCTGATCGGGTTCTTTGTGAATACCATTGCTTTACGTAGCAATTTGGAGGGCAACCCCGAATTCAGACAGTTGCTAACTGCCGTAAAGGAGACGACGATCGATGCGTATAGCCACCAAGATGCTCCGTTTGAGAAGGTCATTGATCGCTTGATCGAAAAGAGAGACCCTAGCCGTAGCCCATTATTTCAGGTCTTGTTTGTCCTGCAAAATGCGCCGGATAAAGTACAACTGAAAGCAGCAGAAAAAGCCATTGCAGAAAGCGCCACCACAGCAAGCCAATTGGTTTTTGACAAAGTGGAAAAGGCTACCTTAAAAGCCAAATTTGATTTGACCTTTCAGGTGACTGAGGTCAATGGACAGTTAAAAGCAGATATTGAATATTGTGCCGACCTTTTCAAGCCTGAAACAATTGATCGCATGCAGGGGCATTTTATGAAACTGTTGGGGTCAATTGCTAAACAGCCGGATTTGCGCCTCGATGCTGTGAATATACTCGCTACGGCCGAGCGGCAACAATTGTTGGAAACGTTCAATGCAAGCGAAGTGTCTTATCCCAACGAAAAAACGGCACTGGATTATTTCCTGGAACAATCTCGCCACAAATCTGACAATACGGCCCTGGTCTTTGGAGAAGAGGTGTTGACTTATCGGGAATTGAATGACCGATCCAATCAATTGGGCTGGTTTTTAAACAAAAAAGGAATTGGTCATGACGACCTGGTTGCCGTATGTATGGATCGGTCTATTGATATGATCATTTCAGTATTGGCTACACTCAAAACCGGAGCCGCCTACATTCCTGTTGATCCGGCATATCCATCCTCAAGAATCCAATATATTCTGGATGATGCCCGGGTGCCACTGGTGATCACGCATCAAAACACAGCCGAAACCTTTGAAAAAGATCAAACCGCACAGCTGGTGCTTTTTGACCGAGATTGGGCTGAAATTAAGCAAGAAAGTATTGACAATCTGAAAAATTTGCCGACGAGCGACCAATTGGCGTACGTGGTTTATACTTCCGGTTCAACCGGGAACCCCAAAGGGGTAATGGTGCAACACCGGGCATTAGCCAATCTGATTCATTGGCACCTGGATGTTTATCGGGTGACAGAAAACAGCCGGGCAACACTATATGCAGGGGTCGGTTTTGATGCTTCGATTTGGGAGCTATGGCCCTACCTGTCAGTTGGCGCAAGTTTGACCATCATACACAAAGAACAACGGCTGTCTATTGACTTGCTGTTTGATTATTTTGTGGAACAAGGCATTACCCATAGTTTTCTTCCTACAGCTTTGATTCCCAGCTTTGTGACCATTTCCAAAAACAGAAAAACAGCGCTTGAATATTTGCTGACAGGAGGCGATGCCCTTTCGGCAGTAGATATAAGCGATCTGGATTATACACTGGTCAATAATTACGGACCTTCTGAAAATGCCGTCGTTGCGTCCTATTATGCACTTTCCCATGCCGATATCGACCGGACACCATATATTGGAAAGCCCGTCAGCAATGTGCAGTTGTATTTATTGGATGGCGACAAAAACCTGGTGCCCGTTGGCGTGGAAGGGGAAATATATATTGGTGGCCATAGTTTGGCCCTGGGTTATCTGAACCAACCAGAATTGACAGCCGAAAAATTTATTACCAATCCATTTAGCAACCATCCGGAAGCAAAGCTTTACAAAACAGGTGACTTAGCACGGCGGCATCCGGATGGCAACCTCGAATTTTTGGGCCGCAAAGATGATCAGGTAAAAATTCGGGGCTATCGGATTGAACTGGGTGAAATAGAATCCGTATTGAGCGAGTGTGCTTTGCTCTTCCAGGGAGTTGTGATTCTTTGGGAAGATACACAGGGAGAAAAACGTTTGGTTGCTTATGTCGTTTCAAAAGAAACATTTGAAAAAGAAAAAATCAGCCACTTCCTGGAAACCCGACTCCCCCAATACATGGTTCCATCCATTATTATCAACATGGCATCTCTTCCATTGACGGCCAATGGGAAAATCGATAAAAAGGCACTGCCCAAACCGGATATGAACGAGATCGCCGGTAAGGTATATGTGGCACCACGCCATGAAGTGGAAAAACAATTGGCCACGATCTGGATTGAACTCCTTACTGTTGAACGAGTAGGCATATACGACAACTTTTTTGAACTAGGTGGAGATTCCATTATCAGTATCCAGGTGGTAAGCCGTGCAAAACGTTATGGTCTGGAACTACAACCAAAGGATGTATTTGCACATCAAACCATTGCTGCTCTGGCAAAACAAATTGCCAAAAATGCAAATAAAGTGGATGCCGAACAGGGGTTGTTGTCTGGCCATGTAGAACTGTTGCCTATCCAGAAGTGGTTTCTGGAATCGGGGTACCTTTCCAAGTCACATTTCAATCAGTCCCATTTGTTTCAGATTGATAAAAGTGTGCCTGGGGTGCATTTGTCCACAGTAGTGAATGCAATGATTACCCATCACGATGCCCTGCGGTTGAAGTTTATCAACCAAAATGGACATTGGGAGCAGGCTTATGAACCACTTAATGATGTTTTTGAAATAACAGCGGTTCAAGGAGAAACAGCAGCCGAGATTAGTGAAAACATTACCAAAACCTGTGAAGGCTACCAGGCTTCTCTGGATATTTTCGACGGACAGTTGATTAAAGTTGTTCTCATTCAAACTCCGGATATTATAGCTGAAAACAGGTTGTTTATTGTCATTCATCATTTAGCCGTAGACGGTGTATCCTGGCGTATATTAATGGGTCATTTTCGGGAATCCCTCCGGCAATTACACGAAGGTAAACCAATTGATTTGGGACAAAAAACCAGCTCTTACCGGCAATGGGTTAACGCACTTAACAACTATTGTCAAAGTGATTTAGTGGAATCGCAAAAGAGCTATTGGCAAAATACAGGCCGCGCCAACCGCCCATTGCCCATTGACAAAGACATTGTTTATTCGGCCCCTGTTTTACACAGCGAGCAAGGCCTTTATACGGTGAAATTGCAAGCAACAGCGACCCGTGCCCTACTCCTGGAAGTCAATCAACGATACAATACGGAGATCAATGATATTCTCCTTGCTGCACTGGCTAAAACCCTTCTCGATTGGACCCAAAAAGAGAAAGTTGTTATTGGCCTGGAAGGACATGGACGAGAATACATTACCCGAGCATTAGACACCAGTAATACGGTAGGATGGTTCACTTCGCTGTATCCGTTGTGTCTTGAAATAAATGATCCCTCTGATTTGGGTGCGGCTATAAAGTCGGTGAAAGAACAGTTGCGCAACGTCCCCAACAAAGGAATTGGATTCGGATTATTGCGATATATGCATCCATCAACAGCTATTCGCAATAGCCTGGCCGATGTAAAATGGGATATATTATTCAACTATTTGGGGCAATCAGATAACTTAATTGAAAGTAAAGATCTCATTCGTAGTGCACCTGAAGACAAGGGAAAGGATATAGCTGCCGATTATATACTACCGAATAAAATTGAGATCAATAGCTTAATCAGCGATGGCGTCCTGCGCCTGGACTGGGCATTTTCTGAAAAACATTTCCATGCAGAAACCATTGAGCAACTGGCCCATGCTTATCTCGACAACCTGGAGGCACTAATCACACACTGTAAAGACAAGACAGAAAAGGAATTGACCCCACATGATTTGGGACTAACCGGCGAACTGACGAATGAAGAAATGGAAGCCTTAACCGGCCACCTCCAGGAAATCGCTACCGAAGGGAAGGATATTTTGAAATTTTAAAGAAAAAAAACATGCAATCTATTGATACGGTCCAGCATTTAACCGCTGTTCAGTTTAACAAACTGTATTTTCAGGAAAATAAACCCGTCATCATAAAAGGTGGCGTAAAAGAGGCCAAATCCTATAATCATTGGTCGCTTGATTATTTGAAATCAAAATTTGCAAACCGTCCGGTCAGGGTGTTTTACAGTGAATCGGGCTATTACAATTTCAATGTCCAGGGGCAAATGGTTCCTATCCAGGTGTCTTTTGAAGAAGCCACAGAATACTTCACCTCCAATCAGTATAACAACAAGTCGTATTATATGCAGCAGGTATCCATTCCTGATGTTTTTCCGGAGCTAATGGATGATCTGGAAACCCCTGAATGGAACCTTCCATCTGATCTGATCAATGTGGTGAATTTGTGGATTGGTGGCGCAGGATGTGTAACGCCACTTCACTATGATTTTGCGCAAAATTTTTTGATCCAAATTATGGGTAGAAAAGAGCTCACCCTATTCGCGCCTACTGATGCGCCCTATTTGTACCCTAGTGAAGCAGGCAAAGTGCACCTGAGTCAAATCAATCTGGATGCAGTAGATTATGCACAATTCCCCTTATTCAGGCAGGCGAAACCTTTCCGCTGTAGCCTTGAACCGGGAGATGTATTATTTCTGCCGCCGGGATGGTGGCACCACGTTCGCTCATTGGATGCTGCCATAAGTGTGAATTACTGGTGGAACCGTTTTGAGCTGATTCCTGGCATAGGCATGGAACAATATCCTGTTGCTGTCTTAACCAAAGAAATCAACCGCTTTCTCGAAGCTGGCCTTCCAATCGACCACCAGGATGCAGAAGGAGAGTTTTTACTGATCAATGCTATTGGCAAGGGATATGTAAATATAGTAGAGGCGTTTTTATCATTGGGAGCCAATGCCAATCTGGTGAGCACCCATTTCCGGCCTGGAAAGACTGCACTAGAAATAGCCACAGCCTCAGGGCAGCATAAAATGGTTAGCCTGCTACAACAATACGGAGCTAAAGAAAAGCAACCCAACGCAAGCCATTAATCATTCCCTTCGATCTTTTTCAACAAACGAAAATTAACAGCTCATGCATACCATTGACATTGTTCACCATATTAGTCCCTTAGAATTCAACCAACAATATTTCCAGGAGCACAAACCTGTTCTCATCAAAGGAGGAGGAAAGGATAGCAAAAGCTTTAACCACTGGTCGTTTGATTACTTGAAAAACAGGTTTCCGGAACGCCCGGTTCGCGTATTTTATAGTGAAACCGGTTACTACAATGGTAATCTACAAGATATGATGACTCCCTTCTTGGCGCCATTTGGAGAAGCGATTGATTATTGCAATTCAGGTAAATACGACAATAAATCGTATTACATGAAAATGCTTTCCTTACCGGAGGTTTTCCCGGAACTGATGAACGAATTGGAGCTTCCGAAATGGAATTTGCCCACTGATGTCTTTGATAGTGTGAATTTGTGGATTGGTGGCGCAGGATGTATTACTTCCCTGCATTTTGATTTTGCACACAACTTTTTTATGCAGATTGTTGGCAGAAAGGAGTTCACTTTATTCTCACCGAAAGATACCCCCAATTTGTATCCAAGTCCAATGGGTAAAACCAATGTCAGTCAGCTCAATCTCGAAGCTGTGGATTACGAAAAATTCCCACTTTTTCGCAATGCAACCCCTCTAAAGGTTGTCGTAGAACCCGGAGATATCCTTTTCAACCCTCCTGGTTGGTGGCACCATGTCCGCTCACTGGATAATGCCATTAGCCTCACTTCCTGGTGGCATCGGTTTGAACTAATCAACGGCATCGGCCTGGAGCATTTTCCGGTACAGGAAATTACCGAAGATATCGGACGCTACCTAGCAGCGGGTATGTCCATCGACCATAAAGGTTTAGATGGAGAATACCTGATGATATCGGCCATCCAAAAGGGGTTTACAAATGTTGTTGAAGCGCTTTTGACGTTGGGAGGCAATCCCAATTTGATCAGTATACAATATCGTCCCAGTCAATCCGCAATGGCCATAGCCAAGGAATTGGGGCATGAAAAAATTGTCCGCCTGTTACAACAATACGGCGCAAAAGAGAGACAGCCGGATATGACCGATTCCAGCGTCAGCTAAATCCCTAAGGGGGCAGCGTAAAATCAGGGTATCCTCATTTTTCAAAACAACCATTCCCAATAAGCAATAGGCAATTATGAAAGTTTTTATAGAAAAATTAGCAGCACAAGGTTTGTTTTTAGTAGCCCAGAATGAAGGCTTGGTACTTAGGAGTAGAAATGGAGAATTGACAGAAGAGCAGGTTACTCAAATCAGGAACGATAAAAGTATCACAACCTTTATTCAGGAAAACAAAGACGAGCTGCTCCAGGAAGTCAAAAATCAAAAAGTAGCTTCCCGATTCTATAAGTTAAGCCCGCTCCAGGAAGGTATCCTGTTTCATCACCTTTTTGATAAAAACAGTAAAGCTTACGTTGAGCAACTTCGCCTGGATTTTCCTGAAGGGGTCGATATTGAAATCTTAAAAAAATCCCTGAATTATGTCATTGGCAATTACAGCATCCTGAGAACCAATTTCATCTATGATCAGGCAAAAATCCCCGTTCAATGTGTATTTGATCAGGTGAAATTGCCCCTTGAGTTGCTGGATTACAGTAAGCTGTCGTCAGCAGAAAAAGCCAAGCGATTCACCGAATTTCTGGAAATAGACGTCCAGCGTAGTTTCGATATGCAAGTCGCCCCCTTAATGCGACTGACTTTGGTTGACATGGGCGACAATTTCTTTAAAATGGTATGGACTTCTCATCATATATTGCTGGATGGCTGGTCGATGTCGATTGTTATGGCGGAGGTGATTGATGCTTATGAAACTTATGCCAGCGGCGAAACGCCCGTCATTAAGCAGGAAGACAAATACGAAGATTTCATCAAATACATCGCACAGAGAGACCAATACGAAGAGGAGCTGTTCTGGAAATCCTATCTAAAGAATTTTTCTGAAAACACCTTATTGCCATTTGTGCACACTGCCGGAAGCCACAATACGGGTGCCGGCATTGCTAAAAAATACCTCGATTTAACTGACGAATTTACAAATACACTCAAGGCTTACTGCCAACAAAATCAATTGACGGTAAATACGCTTCTACAGGGCGTCTGGTCATTGATTTTGTCAAAATATACAGGAAAGGATAAAGTCGTATTTGGCGTTCCGGTCTCAGGCCGACCTTCCGATTTAGCCAATGCTGAACAACGCGTAGGTTTATATTTGAATACCCTACCCTTGTTTGTGGAATTGGCACAGGATGCTCAAATTGAGGATTGGCTGCGGGCTATCCAACAAAACAATATCGAGGCCAGGGAATTTCAGCATACCGCGCTCAATAAGATCCAGCAATGGATTGGCACACAGGGCGATTTCTTTGATAGTATCCTGGTATTTGAGAACTATCCCATTCGCAAGGCCATCTCAGGAAGTGATAGCCGGTTGAAAATTGAAAACGTGGTATTGGAAGAACAATCCAATTATTTGTTGAATATTTCAGTCGTACTGGAAGGCACTTTGCAGGTTATCTTCAGGTATAATGAAGAACTGATGGATGCCAGCTATGTAGAGGGCATGAAAGGCCATTTTTTCCAGTTATTAAACCAGATCGTTGAAGGGCAAGCTAGCACTATCGCTGAACTTGAATTGTTGACAACGACAGAAAAACACCAACTGCTACAAACCTTTAATAATACAGAAGTTAATTATCCAACAGACCAAACCCCTATCGATCTATTTAGGGAGCAAGTCCAAAAATCGGCCGATCAAATCGCTGTCTCCTTTGAAAAACAACGGCTTAGCTATAAGGATCTGGATGAACAGTCGGATAAATTGGCCAAGTATTTAAAAGATCAAGTATCCATTTCTTCAGGAGACCTGGTGGGCATAATGATGCATCCATCTACCTACACCATTATCTCCATTTTAGGAGTATTAAAAGCCGGGGCTGCCTATGTGCCGATGGCGCTGGATGATCCCGCATCTCGCCGACAATTTATTGTAAAGGATACCAATATAAAGGCACTGATCATTGAAATGGAAAACCTGTTTGATGTAACGGGCCTGGAGGTAGAAGCCATTGCCATTGATATCCTGCTGGATGAATTTGAGGATGCCACTCCAGCTGATCAGGTAAAAATCAAGCCGGATCAGCTTGCTTATGTTTTGTATACCTCTGGCTCTACCGGCGTACCCAAAGGAGTACAGGTGGGCCATGGCAGCTTGATGAATTACGTAAATTATGGTTTGGAAAAATATGGCACTGGTGATCAGGCTCTTAGTTTTCCCTATTTTACCCCCCTAACCTTTGACCTGACGCAAACGAGTATTTTATTGACGCTACTTTCAGGTGGCACCTTGTTTATTCCCGCTGGTCTGGAGGTTGCTGATCAAATACAACAAATATTGTCCAATGAGGACATCAACGCACTGAAATTGACGCCCTCTCACGTCGGCTTAATTGATGCAGAGGATTCTACGCATATTTCCACCTTTATTCTTGGTGGAGAGGCACTGCTGCCAGCCCAGGTAGAAAAGCTCCATACGATCAGTCCTCTAGCCAGGGTGTATAACGAGTACGGCCCCACTGAAGCAACGATTGGCTGCTCGGTATGGGAGGCACCAAAAGAGGCCGAAGACAATGTTTCTATTCTGATAGGCAAACCGATTGCCAATACCCAAATCTATATCCTCGGCCAAAGTGACGAATTGCTTCCAGTTGGGGTGATTGGCGAATTGTGTATAGGAGGAGCCGGATTGGCGCAGGGATATTGGAACCGGGCAGATTTGACAGCATCGAAATTTATCACCCTTACAATAGATGCCGATACGACCGTTAAACTCTATAAAAGTGGCGACCTCGCCCGCTGGCTGCCAGATGGTCAGTTGGAATTGATTGGCAGAAAGGATGATCAGGTCAAGATTCGCGGTCATCGCATTGAGCTGGGAGAAGTAGAACACAGAATCCGCGAATACGAGCATGTGGAAGATGCTGTAGTCGTTTGCAGAGAGCGGGAAGAGATTGGAAAAGAACTAATCGTTTATTATTTACCGGCTACTCCGAATTTTTATACCACAAGAAAAATTCTGGAGCACAAAGACCGGGAAATTGCAGACAACATTCAGCTGTTTACCCTGCCAAACGGCATGCAGATGTATTCCTATAATAAGTTTGAAATCGAATTTGTCTATGACGAAATTTTCAACAACAATGTCTATTTCAAACACGGAATAAATATTCCTGATGGGGGCGTTGTTGTAGACATTGGAGCCAATTCCGGCATGTTTTCTATCCTTGCAGGACAAGTAGCCAACGAGGTTCAGATATACGCTTATGAGCCACTTCCGCCTACCTATGAAATCCTGAAGCTTAACACAGACCTCTATCCCGGCAATTACAACCTCCATAATTGGGGTATTTCGGACAAAGAGGAAAAGGCTGTTTTTACCCATTACCCCAATGCAACCGTTCTTTCTACCCGTAGTGCTTCTCATGCCGAAGTAACAGAAACGGTCAAACAATTTATCCTCAATTCAGAAGGTTATGCCGAGGATCAATTGGATGAAGAAGAATTAAATGCCCTACTCGAAGAAAAGCTGGTCACACAACAATTCGAATGTACCCTAAAAACGGTTTCTCAAATAATCGCCGAAAATGAACTCTCTCAAATCGACTATCTGAAAATCGATGTCGAAGATGCTGAATGGGCTGTTCTGGAAGGAATAAAAATGGAAGATTGGCCAAAAATTCGCCAATTGGTCATTGAAGTGCACGATGTGAAGGGCCGACTGGCAGCGATCAAAAAACTGCTTGCAAACCTTGGTTTCGAAGTATGGGTTCATCAAAGTAGTGATGCCCAAAACACCAGTTTATACGACCTGTACGCCATCGCTTCATCGGTGGTCGCTGAACACATGGTTGCTACCCCTCCTGTAGTAGATCCAAATTCATTGGATTTTCCAGGTCTGGAGGAATTGCGCAAGGGGCTGCGGAACTATTTATCAGAACGATTACCCGACTACATGGTTCCAGCGTTAATGGTAGAAATGGGGCGTTTTCAACTTACCAGGAATGGAAAAATCGATAAAAAAGCCCTGCCAGATCCCGATGCTTCGGAATTAACGACTCACCAATATGTTGCACCAGGCAATGAAATCGAAACCCAGTTGGCCGACATCTGGAAAGATCTGTTAAAAGTGGAAAGGGTGGGTATCCTTGACGACTTTTTTGAACTTGGCGGACATTCCCTTATCGCTACAAGAGTCGTCTCAACAATCAAAAAAAGATTCGGAGTAGAACTCGGTGTCAATGACTTATTTGCCTATACTACAGTGGAAACGCTGGCAAGACTGATAGAGCGAAAAGACAAGGGGCAGGAGTTGCCCTCTGTTGAATATATAGCAGAAAAGCCCTCAAACATACCACTTTCCTTTGCCCAGGAGCGTTTGTGGTTTATTGACAAGTTGACGGGAAGCACGCATTATCATTTGCCTTATGTTCAGGTATTTAATACAGATTTAGACATCCAGGTACTTAGATATGCCCTCAATGAAATCATTAATCGGCATGAAGTGCTGCGCACAGTACTTTGGGAAGAAGACGGTATCGCCTTCCAGCGTGTTTTACCAAAAGATACCTGGTCTCTGGAATTTACGCAAAGTGAAACTGCCGAAATCCCTACTAACCTGGATGCACTCATTGAAGCAGAGGTGTACCGGCCATTCGATTTGGCAAAAGATCACCTGATTCGCGCCAAAGTCATTCAATTTGCTGATAATGGGTATGTACTCATTGCGACGATGCACCATATTGCTTCGGATGGCTGGTCTTCCGGTCTTCTTTTAAGTGAATTTGTTGAACTGTATCGTTCCAAAAAAGAAGAAAGAACGCCTTTTTTACCCACACTTGAGGTCCAATATGCGGATTATGCCTTATGGCAACGGGCTCACCTGAAGGGTAAATCGCTGGAAGACAAGTTAGACTATTGGGAACATAAGCTGGCCGGAGTAGAACCCCTCAGCTTTCCCACTGACTATCCAAGACCGCTCATTCATAGCCTAAAGGGAGATAGCCATGATTTTGTATTGGATAAAACAATAAGCCTGCGGTTGAAAGAAATCGCCAACGAGGAAGGCATTAGTTTGTTTATGTTGTTGCTTGCTGCCTACAAAGTTTTACTTTACCGTTATAGTGGCCAAACCGATATTTGTGTGGGCACCACTATTGCTAATCGCCCGCAGAAAGACCTGGAATCTCTGATTGGCTATTTTGTAAATACCCTGGCATTACGTACCAATCTCCAGAACAATCCGGATTTTGCCGAAGTACTATCCAGGGTAAAAGCAACTACGCTAGAAGCTTACCAGCATGTTTCGGTGCCTTTTGAAAAGGTTGTTGGTCGGGTGGATAAAGAAAGAGACCAACGCATCAGTTCTTTATTCCAGGTACTCTTTGTGATGGACAACAACCCGAATAGCCTCGATGAAGGATTGAGTGATTTGGTTGTACAAACAGAAGCATTCCATTTTAAAATTGCCAAATTTGACCTGACCTTTTTCGTTACAGAAACGGGCGAAGGCCTGCGTTTCTCCATCAATTATTGCACAGATTTATTTGTTCCCGAAACCATCATTCGGCTGAAAGAACACTTTACTCAACTATTGAAATCGGTTGCCAAAAATCACCACCAGCCTATCGCCGAACTAGAATTATTGAAGTCAGCTGAAAAGACGCAACTACTAACAACGTTTAATCAACATGAGGTATCTTATAATGCTGACCGGACGATAATTGACTTATTTGAGGAACAGCTGCTTAAGACGCCGGATGTTATCGCATATTCCTTTGGCGAAACCCGGATGACTTACCGGGAACTTGCTGAAAAAGCGACCCGATTGGCATACTACCTAAGGTACAATTACAAACTGGAGCCAAATGACCTGGTAGGCATTATGATGGAAAACTCAGCCTGGTCGATTCCCGCTATTTTAGGGGTATTGAAGGCTGGAGCTGGTTATGTGCCTATTGATAAGGACCTGCCTGCCAGTAGCAAAAAATTCATCATCCAGGATACGCAACTCAAGGCCCTGATTATTGAGTCTGAAAGCTTGTTTGAAGTCGTAGACATAGACCTGCCCATTTTTGCCATTGATATCCAATTAGAAGAAGCAATAGCCTTGCAGACAAATGGGACGTTGCTTCCTGAAGTCAACAGCAATGACCTGGCTTATGTCATCTATACTTCAGGTACAACGGGGCAGCCCAAAGGGGTTATGATCAGCCATAAAAATGTAGTAGACTATTACCTCGGACTGGATGCAAAGGTTGATCTAAAAAACAATCAGTCCTTTGGCCTGATGTCTTCATTGGCTGCTGATTTAGGAAATACGGTCTTGTTTGGTGCACTGTTTAGTGGCGGAACACTTCATCTGTTTTCAAAACAGCTTTTGATGAATGCGGATCTGTTACAGGACTATTTCCGGCAGTTCCCCATTGATTGTATCAAAATAGTGCCTTCTCATTGGCAGGCACTGACCGTAGATGGCGAATTATTATTACCAAAACGCATGATCATTTTTGGCGGCGAGGTATTGCCTCCACAGTCGGTCGAAAAGATCAAAAGCAAGCTTCCCGAGCTGAAAGTGATCAATCATTATGGACCAACGGAAACGACCATTGGTAAGCTGTTACATCAGGTGGATATGTCAGCGCAATACACTTCCATTCCTTTGGGACGACCTTTTTCTAATACACAGCTGTATGTGGTGAACCAGGATCTTGCGCTTTGCCCAGTAGGTGTTCCCGGGGAATTATTGATTGGTGGCGATGGCATTGCAAAAGGATACATCAATAATGAGGCATTAACAGCAGAAAAATTTATTGCCAACCCCTTTGATCCCAACAACGCAAACAAATTATATAGAACCGGAGATCTGGTGCAGTGGCTACCAAATGGCAATATTGCTTATTTGGGCCGAACTGATGATCAGCTGAAAATCAGAGGCTATCGGGTTGAATTAAATGGTATAACAAAAGTGTTGGTGGGTTGTGATCAGGTACAACAAGGCATTGTAGTGGCCAAAGCAGACGATTATGGCAACAAACGATTGGTAGCTTATGTCTGCCCCAAAGGGCTTTTTGATAAAGAAGGAATCCTGAATTCTCTGAAGGAGCAGCTACCGGATTATATGATTCCGAGCCAAGTAATCCAGTTGGAAGCCTTGCCTTTAACGGCCAATGGCAAAGTCGATAAAAAAGCATTACCTGATCCTGAAGACCTCGATAAAGCCACTAAAAATTATGTGGCTGCTGCGACCGAACTGGAAGCCCAACTGGTGGAAATCTGGACCCATTTACTACATATAGGCAATATTGGCATCCACGATAACTTCTTCGAATTGGGAGGTGATTCCATTATCGCTATTCAACTGGTAAGTCGGGTAAAACGCATCGGTTATCACATGCAGGTACAGGATTTATTTGAATATTCTACCATCGCAGAGTTGGCAGCACACATTGAGCAAACCTCTACCGGTGATGGCATTATAGCTGAACAGGAAACATTGACAGGCGCTGCCCCACTCACGCCTATACAACATTGGTTCTTTGAACAGCCAAATACACAACAGTCGCATTTTAATCAGGCGATTCTACTACAGGTAGAGAAAGGTATTCAGGAAGAGAATTTGCAAAAGGTCTTTCAGTTACTATTGGAACGACACGATGCATTGCGGTTTACTTATACCTCCGAATTGGCCCATATTTTTGCCAACAAGAGGCAATGGATACAGACTTATGGCACGGCAAATGCGGCACTTGAAATTGTTGATTGCCCGGAAACAAAAGCAGGAAACCTAGCTACGTGCATTACCGATATTTGTGAACAGTATCAAACCCAACTAGATATTGAAAAAGGTAGGTTAGCCAATTTTGTCCTGATCAGAACGCCACAAACGGAAAGCCATAATCGCCTCTTTCTGGTGATTCATCACCTGGCTATCGATGGTGTTTCCTGGCGCATCCTGATGGACGAAATGGAAGTGCTTCTGGATCAACTTCAAAGAGGTGATGCATTGGATGTAGGTTCCAAAACCAGTTCTTATCGGGCATGGGGAGAGGCTTTGACCCATTATGCTGAAACTGAAAAAGTGGAAGCACAACAAGCCTATTGGCAGTCGATCAAAAATGCCTATCGTGCACTTCCCACCGATTTCCAACCAGAAAATATCCAACGAGCTGATTTGAAACAAGTCAGCATAACCCTGGATAGTAGTCTGACAAAAGCATTATTGAACGAAGTTAACCATGCCTTTAATACGGAAATCAACGATTTATTGCTTAGTGCGTTAGCGCAAACGATTGGAACGTGGACAGGCGAAAACCAAATCGTAATAGGTTTGGAAGGACATGGACGGGAAGCCTTATTTGAAGCTATCGACATTTCTAATACCGTGGGCTGGTTTACCAATAAATACCCGGTCCGTCTGGAATTGGAAGCCACCATGGAAGAGGGCAGTCTCATCAAATCCATCAAAGAACAATTGCGCAGCATTCCAGAAAAAGGCATGGGATACGGGTGCCTGAAATACCTGCACCCTTCGAGTAATATTCGAACAGAATTGAGTGGAAAAGCATGGGATATCGTGTTCAATTACCTCGGACAATTCGACAATTCCACGAATAACAGTACCCGATTTAGTTTGGCCAATGAAACACCAGGTACCAGCGTAAGCCCGGACACGGAAGTAGACCATAACCTGGAGATTATCGGAGCCGTTTCGGAAGGTCAATTGAGTCTGACCTGGCATTACTCCGGTAAAGCATTCAAAGAAACAACCATCCAGGAATTGGCCAATCAATACAAATCTAACCTGACTCACCTGGTTCAATTCTGTAAGGACCGGAAAACAACCGAAGCCACACCATCGGATTTCGGCCTGAACGGCGATCTGTCCTACCAGGAATTGGATAGCCTTTTTGGTACGAATGGTGTGGATGATGAAGATGGCGTTATGAAATTTTAGAGCATAAGTCTGCATCTCTTAATCTCTCTAAAAATGATTATGGATACTTTTATCAAGGAACTGGAACAGGAAGGCATGGCACTAAAGGTCACAGATGATGGCCTGGTATTGTCGGGAATTCGGGGAAAATTGAGCGGACAGCAATTGGCAACGCTAAAGCAAGACCATAGGATTCCAAATTTTATCAAGGAGCACAAAGAAACGCTCATTGCCCATTTGTCAAAAAACCAGCTGTTTACCTCATCCAATGTGTTGAGGAAAGACCAGGTAGAAGCTGTTTATAAGATGAGTCCGTTGCAGGAAGGCATCTTATTCCATTGCCTGTACAATGAAGAATTAACCGTTTACATTACCCAGTTTCGCCTGGAAATCCCTAGCGGATTACAGGTAGAGGCATTCCGTAAGGCCTGGAATTACGTTATTCAAAATCACACCATTTTACGGACGGGGTTTATTTATGACAAGCTGCGTATTCCAGTTCAGTGTGTGCATAAAGAGGCGGAAATCCCTATGCAGGTACTCGATTTTAGCAAATTTCCACAGGAGGAACAAGATCGGAAGTTTGATGCGCTTTTAATCGAAGACCGGAAGCAGGGGTTTGACTTTCAAAGGCCGCCACTGATTCGCATTACCCTCGTAAAGGTAAATGAAGAGGCCTATAAGGTAATCCTGACTAAACATCATATCCTTTGGGACGGATGGTCGGATCAGGTGATTATCTCTGAGGTTTTAAATGCTTATGCCCATTTTATCAAAGGAGAACAGCCGCCGACTGCCAAGGTGGACAAGTATGAAGACTACATCAAATATATTGACAATATAGACCCGTTTAAGGAGAAACAATTTTGGGAGTCCTATCTGAGTGGTATTGAAGATCCCATTCTCCTGCCTTTCGCCCAGCATGGGATGGACCGAAATAAGGGTGTCGGTGACTTCAAAAAAGAACGCCTGTTATTCGACAAGGCCTTTAGCGAAAAAATAACCCGTTACGTCAAGTCCCGAAAAATAACCAGCAATACGCTAATCCAGGGAATTTGGTCGTTGCTTTTGTCCAACTACACTGGAAAAGAAGAAGTTGTCTTTGGCGTAACCGTATCTGGTCGGCCTTCTGAAAGTAAGTACGACAAAAAGGTAGGACTGTTTATTAATGCCTTGCCTTTTCGCTGCCAGATCAACCCGGACCAGATGGTGAGTGAATGGCTGTCAGAAATCCAGCAAAATCATGTCAGAACAAGAGCCTTTCAATATACCTCATTAAAACAAATTCAAAATTGGAGTGGCATAAAAGGTGACTTTTTTGATAGCCTCCTGGTGGTTCGTAATTACCCTAAACCGGCCTCTGAAGCAGTAGAAGATACGGTATTGCCCATTCAAAATGTTACAGCAGAAGAAAACAACAACTATTTGTTATCCATCGAAGTAGGCCTTGAAGATGAAATAACGGTGGATTTTAAATTCAACAGCCAAATTCTATCAGCTGATTGGGTTAAAATGATCAACAGTCAATTTGATCATGTGCTGCGGCAATTGGTAGAGATGCAGATAGAAAAGGTTGGTGCCATTCAGGTAACTACGCCTTCTGAGGCTACTCAAATTCTAGAAGAATTTAATGCAACAAAAGCCGACTACCCAAAGGAAAAAAGTGTCGTGCAGTTAATTGCTGAGCAGGCTGCCAAAACGCCCAAAGAAATTGCTGTAGTTTTTGAAGAGACTTCCTTAACATATAGTGAACTGGAAACACGATCGAATCAATTTGCCCGATATTTGCAATCAAAAGGCGTTGGCATTGGCAATACGATTGGGATTTGTGTAGACCGTTCTCTCGAAATGGTCATTGGATTGCTGGGCATTATGAAGTCCGGAAACGCCTATATACCGCTAGACCCTTCCTATCCAAAGGAGCGGATCGATTACATCCTGGAAGATTCACAAGTAGCGTTTCTTGTGAGTGTAAAAACAATTAGCCAGGATTTTGAAGTGCCAAAGAAACTGGAATGGATTTATCTGGATGAAGATTACTCCGCTCTGGATAATACTTCGATTGAGGTAAACAGTTCACCCACAGACCTGGCCTATATCATTTATACCTCCGGATCTACCGGCCGACCCAAAGGGGTGATGATTGAGCACCAGGCATTGGTGAACTTTTTGAGTTCCATACAGTCAACTTTCCAATTAAAAACGGGTGTTTCCTGGTTGGCTGTTACAACGTATAGCTTTGATATATTTTATTTGGAATTGTACCTCCCGTTAATTGCAGGTGCTCAAGTAATTATCGCCGGTACAAAAACACTGGCAGACGGTTACTCTTTGCAAAGTTTGATAAGCCAACACAGACCTGAATATATGCAGGCAACTCCTTCAACCTGGCAATTGCTCATTGACAGTGGCTGGAAGAATGAAGAAGGCGTTTTGATTGTAACAGGAGGGGAAGCGATCAAAGAGTCGCTTAAGGAAGCACTGCTGAAGCTGGGTGGCCCGGCATTATGGAATTTTTATGGGCCAACAGAAACAACCATTTATTCTGTGATCCAGGAGCTAAAAGCAGGGGAAGCAATTACCATCGGTCGCCCAATTGCTAATACACAAATTTATATACTCGACCCGAGAGGGCAGTTATGTTCAATTGGCGTAGAAGGCGAATTATGTATTGGTGGTGACGGTCTGGCACGTGGCTATCGGAATCGCCCGGAATTGACAGCCGAAAAGTTTATCAACAACCCCGTAACTGGTCAAGGTCGCATATACCTCACTGGAGATGTAGCAAAATGGTTGCCAACTGGCGAAATTGAATACATTGGTAGAAAAGATGACCAGGTGAAGATTCGAGGATTCCGGATCGAATTGGAAGGGATTCAGACGATCCTAGAAGAATACCCACAAATAAAACAGGGCGTTGTACTTGCTGGCGAAGACAACAGTGGAAGCAAACGACTGATTGCTTATGTGGTACCGGAAGGGAAGTTAGAAAAAGCAGATGTTCAGGCATATTTGCGAACAAAATTGCCCGAATATATGGTCCCTGGTGTTATCATTGAATTGCCTGCTTTTCCACTAACACCCAACGGCAAGCTGGATAAAAAGGCCTTTCCAAATCCCGATGCTGCTCACCTGATGAGCGACACCTGTGTTCCACCACAAAACGAAGTCCAAAAGCAACTAATCGGCATCTGGCAGGATGTATTAGGAGTCGATGGAATTGGTATACGGAATGATTTTTTCAGACTCGGCGGACATTCGTTGTTGGCAACCCGGGTTATCGCTTCCATAAATCGGAAGCTTGACGCCAATTTGCGGATAAAAAGTCTATTCGAAAACCCAACGATTGAAGCCCTCTCCACATTGATAGAAGGAGGAGACACCACAACAGCCAAGCCTGCTATTGTGGCAATAGAACCTCGGCCAAAACAATTGCCGTTGTCCTTTTCCCAGGAAAGGCTTTGGTTTATTGATAAACTGGCGGGCAGTATTCACTACCATTTACCAATGGTAGAATTCCTCAATGATCGTCTGGATGTAGACGCCCTGGAGTTTGCCCTTCGATCTATTGTCAATCGACATGAAGCATTACGAACGGTACTCAAAGAAGAAAATGGCCTTCCTTTTCAGGAAATATTGCCGATCGATACCTGGGTTCTGGATATGGAAGCATGCTCCTCAGCAAATGATCAGGTAGATATACAAGCGCGGATCGAAGAAACGCTTCACCTGCCATTTGATTTGTCGACAGACCACATGCTTCGCGGTAAGCTGCTAAATAGAGGAAAAGAAGGTTATGTACTCATCTTGGTCCTGCATCACATTGCTTCAGATGCCTGGTCCGGGAATATTCTGATCCGGGAAATGGTCGACTTATACCTGGCCAGAGTAGCTGGGCAAAAGAGCAGGCTAAATTCCTTGCCAATCCAGTATGCAGATTACGCATTGTGGCAAAGAAGATACCTGAATGACGAACAGCTGGAAAAACAACTGACTTATTGGGAAGACAAACTGCAGGGACTGAAGCCCCTAGACCTTCCACTGGATCATCCCCGGCCAAGGATTCAAAGTACCAATGGAAATTATATCAATTTTGAACTAGAGCAATCACTTACTGATCAAATAAAGGCTTTTTGCCAACAAGAAGGCGTGACCCTGTTTATGTTCTTGTTAGCAGTCTATAAGGTGCTACTACATAAATATTCTGGTCAAACAGATATCTGCGTAGGCACTCCGATTGCAAATAGAGACCTGCCAGAGCTAGAAAATTTGATCGGATTTTTCGTTAATTCAGTGGCATTACGCAGCAATCTGGATGACAACCTACGGTTTGACCAATTGCTGAAGCAGGTAAAAACAACCACGGTCGACGCCTATCAACATCAAGATACACCCTTTGAAAAAATTGTGGACCGCCTGGTGGAGGAACGGGATATCAGTATGAGTCCCTTGTTTCAGGTAGCCTTTGCATTGCAAAATGCTCCTTTTGATCTTCAATTAAAAGTTGGAGAGGAGGCATTACTACCGGATATTCGCCTCGACCGTCCGGATACCCGAGAAAGTTATAAGGTTGCCAAATACGATTTGGCGATGAACGTAGTCGATTCGGGTGACGGGCTTAATTTTACGCTGGATTATTGTACCGACCTGTTCAATGCATCTACGATTGAGCGGATGGGCGGACACTTTAAAATTTTGCTCCAGTCAATCCTTCAACGATCCGATGTGTCACTACATCAATTAAATATCCTGGCTACCACCGAAACAAAGCAGTTAGTAGAAGATTTTAATGACACTCGGGTGGCTTTTCCTGAAGACAAAACTGTTGTCGCGCTTTTCGAAGCTCAGGTTGTCAAAACGCCTAATCAAACCGCCATTATCTGTGATGGCGAAACACTGACCTACCAGGAACTCAACCAGCGGGCAAATCAATTGGGCCATTTTCTGCAAAAGTCTGGTGTAACCAATGACACCCTCGTTGGTCTCTGTATGGATCGATCGTTGGAAATGATCATTGGCATTTGGGGAATCCTCAAAGCTGGTGGAGCCTATCTACCTATTGATACGGCCTACCCACTTGATCGCATAAGTTACCTGTTGGAAGATGCTCAAATTAACCTTGTTTTGGGCAATGCATCAAGCGCCCACCTCCTGACTGATCATGACCATATTTTACTGGATACTCAATGGTCTCAAATCGCAGAAGCATCTACAAATAGGGTTGAAATTGATCGGGAACCACAAAATCTGGTATATGTCATATATACTTCGGGTTCGACGGGTTTGCCAAAAGGCGTAATGATCGAACACCGGAATTTGATAAACTACGTGTATTACGGATTGAACAATTATAATGAAGGCATTGACGCCTTCCATTTTCCTTTGTTTACTTCTATCTCTTTTGACCTTACCCAAACCAGTATTTTTCTATCCTTGTTAAGCGGGGGCTCCCTACATATAGAGAAGCCTACCAATGACCTGATCAGGATGTTTGGTCGAATTATGGCCAATGATCAACTTAACAGTATCAAACTAACGCCTTCTCATGTACAATTGCTGGAGGGCATGAAAAATACTTCGCTTAAAAAAGCCATACTGGGAGGAGAAGCACTGGAAAGTAACCATTTGGCCCTATTGGCTCGTGTCAATCCCAATATCGAAGTCTTTAACGAATACGGGCCAACAGAAGCCACAATTGGCTGTACAGTACAAATCGTCCAGGAGTCGGATAGTAGCATAGGCATTGGCCGACCGATATGGAATTCCGAGGTATATATTTTGGATAAACACCTTAGAGTGGTCCCTCTTGGAATACCCGGTGAGCTTTGTATCGCTGGGGCGGGTCTGGCTAGAGGGTACTTGAATCGCCCGAGTTTAACGGAAGAAAAATTTGTCCAGGTTCAGTTGGCAGGCCAAAAGAATATCCGTGTTTATAAAACCGGTGACCTTGCCAAATGGCACTCCAGCGGGACCCTGGAATATATGGGCCGCATAGATGATCAGGTAAAAATTAATGGCTTCCGTATAGAACCAGGAGAAATTGAAGCCCTTTTGAATGCCAGCGAGGTGGTCGCACAATGTGCAGTAGCCGTTAAAATGGATACGAATGCTTATAAACGACTTTGTGCTTATATCCTACCAAAAGGCCCTTATAAAAAGGAAATCGTTCGCGACCTTCTAAAAAAGCACTTGCCAGAATATATGATCCCAAGTGTATGGATAACGGTGGAAGAAATGCCACTGACCACCAACGGGAAAATAGATCATAATGCCTTGCCTGATCCCGATTTTTCTGACCTGATACGGACAGAATATGTCGCTCCCCGAAATGAAACGGAAGCCCAACTGGCGAATATCTGGGAAGAAATATTGGATGTGCCAAAAGTGAGTGTATACGACCGTTTTTTTGATTTGGGTGGGCATTCTTTATTGATGGCCCGGATGGTAGCCGCTATTCGCAACAAAATGAATGTGGAATTACCCTTGAAAATCCTGTTTCAATACCCGCGCCTGGTTGACTTGGCTGATTACCTGATGGTCTTAAATGGCGTGCATCAGGAAGCCAATGAAAGTGAATACGAAATTCTGGATTTTTGATTCCAAACAAGCGCTCATACAATATTTATTTCTAATCTTTTCTTTTTCAACTACTTAGCATTTGTCTGGATTTTGGTTTCTATAAGCAACAGACTTGTCGAAACCAAAACCCTTACGCTCTAAATAATAAAAATCTTTTGAAATGAAATCAACAAGACCTATCGTTGACATCCTGAAAGAGGCTTTGGGGAAAGGCATTACCGTCTTTTTAGAAGGAGATAGTCTAAAAATGAAACGGGATAAAAAAGCTGATCTGGACCCGGAATTGATAAGCTTGCTGAAAAGCCATAAAACCGAGATAGAGGCGTTTTTGAAAAAGGAGGGAAAGAACTTTTCCAAAAATGGCGAACACAATCATAAAATTAAGCCCGTTGACTGGGGTGTTACAAACAAAAGACCACTGTCCTACTCACAGGAACGCTTGTGGTTCACGGACAAATATAGCGGAAGTACAAATTACCACATTCCCGCTGTCCTGAAGTTGGAAGGAAAGGTAGACCTTGAAGCACTCGAACAGGCTTTTAATACCATTATCAACCGTCACGAGGTTTTGCGTGGTGTTTATCAGGAAGAAGAGGGTACGCCCTATCAATTAATCCTTCCAGAAGATACCTGGCAGATGGAGCACTCCGCTCAACAGGCCCCCTTGCCAGAACCCGTGTTGAAAGCCAAAATCAAAGAAACCATTCAACGGCCTTTTGATTTGACCTCCGACCACCTTTTTCGGGCCCGTTTGTTTCAAAGATCAGCGCAGGAATATCTGTTGGTATTAGTGGTTCATCACCTTGCTGCCGACGCCTGGTCTGAATCACTAGTCATCAATGAATTAGTCGAATTATACAATGCAAAACTAGAAGGACGCAGCCACAACCTTCCGGCATTAAATATCCAATATGCCGACTATGCTGCCTGGGAACGGCAAGCTATGGCAGGTGAGGCATTCCTTGAAAAACTTGGATATTGGGAAAAACAACTGGCAGATGTAGCACCGCTAAACATGCCGCTCGATAATCCGCGCACCCCAACTACAAGCAAGGAAGGACGCGTTGTTCACTGTGTTCTGGATCAACAATTGAGTAAACAACTGGCTGAACTCGCAAAAAGCGAAGGGGTCACCTTATTTATGCTTTTGTTGTCCGTTTATAAAGTCATGTTGTACCGTTATACCGGTCAAAATGATATTTGTGTCGGAACTTCCTTGGCAAATCGCAGCCATAAAGAACTGGAGTCAATGATCGGCTTTTTTGTAAAACTACTCGGCTTGCGCAGTCAAGTGGATGGTCAACAGCCCTTTTCCGCTTTTCTCAACCAGGTAAAACAGACCACTCTCGACGGGATTGACCATAAAGAAGTGCCTTTCCACAAAATTGTCGAGAAGGTTGACCCCAAAAGAACAACGGATCGAAGCCCTATCTTTCAAACGCTTTTTGTGCTGAACAATACCCCAGAGACTGCGGATATTCAACTGAAAGGAGCAAAAATTGGGCTGGAACCCTTTGATCAGATCATGACACACTTTGATATTGGTTGCTACCTGAGTGAATCTTCTTCAGGACTTTCTTTGACCTTCAATAATTTCAAAGAGTTATTTAGTGAAAAAACCATGGAGCGCATGCTCCTGCACTTTACTAACTTGTTGCATGCAGTTGTTCAAAATCCCAACCAATTGATTGGTGAATTGCAAATGCTGGGGCAGGAGGAAAAACAACAATTGCTGGAAACAGTCAACCAAAACAAAGTAGCCTATCCGACTGATTCTAATCTGGTAACCTTGTTCGAAACGCAGGTGGAAAAAACACCAGATGCACTTGCCTGCATATTTGAAGGGGTCAGTCTTTCCTACCGTCAGCTCAACGAAAAAGCCAATCAGCTGGCATACCGGCTAACTGAGGAATATTCTATTGGTAACAATGAGCTGGTGGGCATCATGACCGATCAGCCTCAATGGCACCTCCTGGCTATGCTCGCCACTTTGAAAGCGGGAGCCGCTTACGTGCCAATTGATCCAGAGCAACCCGATGAACGGAAAGCCTTTATTGTAAAGGATACCAAACTAAAGGTATTGATAACAAATTTGGACGTTCCACATGAAATAACAGACCTGAAGACTCCGGTACTTCCGCTGGCGCAGCACTTTTCGGGAGCGCAAAATTATCCCAATAAAAACCTGCAACTCAAGAACGCTCCTGAAAGTCGGGCTTATATCATCTACACCTCCGGGACTACAGGTACGCCCAAAGGTGTTATGATTTCCCACCGCAACTTGATGGATTATGTATTTGGGTTGAATGCAAAATTGGATTTGACTGCTTGCCGCTCCTTTGGATTGATGTCTACCATGACTGCCGATCTGGGTAATACCGTGATTTTTGGCGCCCTTTTGACTGGAGGGGCACTTCATGTATTTCCTAAGACGGCATTGACCAATCCAACGTATTTACAACAATATTTTCAAGCCAATGAAATTGATTGCATCAAGATAGTGCCTTCCCATTGGCAGGCCCTTACTGTAGAAAACAAGTCTTTGCTACCCAATCGCATCCTTATTTTTGGTGGCGAATCACTGACCACAGATATCCTTGAGAAAATCAGAAACCAAAAACCACAACTACAGGTTGTAAACCACTATGGTCCGACAGAGACAACCGTTGGAAAGTTGTTGCATCAGGTTGACCTCAAACGGAATTACCACCATGTGCCGATTGGACAGCCCTTTTCCAATACAAAGACTTTTGTGGTAAATGCTGACCTGAGGCTGTGTCCTGTAGGTGTTCCAGGAGAACTGCTAATAGGTGGTGATGGTATATCAAGTGGATATTTAAACCAGGATGCCCTTACTGAGGAAAAATTCATTACCCTTCCGGCACTGAATACTGATTACCGGTTGTATCGAACAGGGGACTTGGTTCGCCGCTTATCGGATGGTGATATCGAATTTTTAGGAAGAATTGATGATCAGGTAAAAATTCGTGGATATCGGGTAGAGTTAGGCGGTGTTGCTGAGCTTTTGGAGGCTTGTACAAACATCCGACAGTGCGTTGTCATTGCTCAAGAAATGGATATGGGAACTCCGCGTTTGGTGGCATATATCGTACCCAATGGTTCCTTTGACCCGGAGGCAATCCGTAATTATATGGAAAAAGTTGCCCCGGAATACATGATTCCTTCCGTCTTTGTTCCATTGGATGAATTACCCTTGACTGCCAATGGAAAGGTCAACAAGAAAGCTTTGCCGAACCCTGATGACCATATTTCCAATACCCAAACCAATGAAGCCCCCCAAAGTCCTTTGGAGGAAAAGCTGACGGAAATATGGAAAGAATTACTTGGACTGGAAGAAATTGGCGTGCACGATAATTTCTTTGAAATTGGCGGCCACTCCCTGATTGCTATCCGTGTTGTATTGGCCATCCGCAAAAAACTGGATACGGAGCTGGAAATCAAAACCCTGTTTGAACATAAGACCATTGCACAGCTTGCCAAATTTATTACCGATCAAGATCAAACGGTTATTCTGCCTCCCATTGTGGCCAAAGAGCGGTCGGCACGTATCCCACTCTCCTTTTCGCAGGAGCGTCTTTGGGTGATCGACAAATTAAATGGGAGTACCAACTACCACGTCGATATTGAACAGCGATTTAGTGATCAATTGCAGGTAGATATCCTGAAAAATGCCTTGGTCTCTCTGATCGATCGCCACGAAATTCTTCGGACGGTTATCAAAGAAGAGCAAGGCGTACCTTATCAGGAATTTTTGTCAGCTAAAGACTGGCAACTCGATTATGAAGTACTGGATAGTGAAATAAGTGAGCAACAAATACAACCGCTTATAGCAAAGGAAATCTACCGCCCCTTTGATTTAAGTAAAGACTTCATGCTGCGGGCCAAAATATTCCGCATGCCAGACGAAAGTTGCCTGTTGATTCTCGTATTACACCACATCGCCGCCGATGTGTGGTCAAGAGAGATACTCAACCATGAATTGATGGAACTGTACCTGGCCGGCGTAAATAATCAAGCTCCGAAGTTGGCAGATCTGGAGGTTCAATATGCAGATTTTGCCCTTTGGCAGCGCGAAAATTTCACCAGTGAAATGTTGGACCCACACCTTGACTATTGGACCCAACAGCTGGAAGGCGTAGCACCACTTAACCTTCCATTGGATTATGCGCGCCCAAGGATACAGAGCACCGAAGGTAAAGTGCTCCGTTTTGGTATTGGCAATACAGAAAAGGAAGCCGTTTTGGCTTTGTGCAGACAAACTGGCGTTACCCCATTTATGTTTTTCCTGACTACCTTAAAAGTCCTATTACACCGGTATTCCGGTCAGACGGATATTTGTGTGGGTAGCCCTATTGCCAATCGTTCACAGAAGGAATTGGAAAATCTAATCGGATTCTTTTTGGATTCGTTGGCCTTGCGCAGTGATTTGAGTGGCAACCCCAGCTTTAGAGCGCTCCTAAATCAGGTAAAAGAAACAACCGTTACGGCCTATGGGCATCAGGATATTCCATTTGAAAAAGTAGTGGATGCGGTGGTTCAAGACCGGGATATGAGTCGAAGCCCACTATTCCAGGTATGGTTTGACTTTCATGATACGGCCAATATCCGGGAAATGAATAAGAGCGAGTTTGGAGATATTGAGAACTTGCTGCTGCCAAACTTTGAATCAGGTGATGCCTACTGTCCCTCCAAGTTTGATATTGATATGATGGCTATCGTTGTAGATGAAGCCATCCTTTTCAAACTGACCTATTGTGTCGATCTGTTTAAAGACGATACGATGCAGCGCATGCAGGCCCACTTCCTCGAGTTGTTACAATGTATCATTCAGCATCCTGATCAAAAAATTGGCAACCTAAATATCTTGCCTACATCAGAGCAACAACAGCTGACCTCAACATTCAACGCCACTAAACAAAATTATCCCTGGGCAGCAGAAAAAAATGTTGTTGAACTGTTTGAAGAACAGACTGCAAAAACACCTGATGCCACTGCACTGGTTTTTGGAAAAGAACGGTTGACGTATGAAGCATTAAATATACGCGCAAACCGACTAGCCCACTATTTAAGGGAAACTTATCAAGTCAGTGCCAACGATTTTGTAGGCGTGATGATGGATCGTTCCGATTGGATGGTCGTTTCTATCCTGGGCATTTTAAAGGCTGGCGCTGCCTATGTCCCATTGGATATTGATTACCCAATGGATCGTAAGACATTTATTGTGGAAGACACGCAAATGAAGGCGCTGATCATCGAATCAACCAGTATGCTGGATGTAATCGAGTTGAATGTGCCCATACTTTCTATTGATATTCAATATGATGATTTTGAAAAAACGGACGCCAATTCCAAAGAAGCCATTCATGTTTCCGATCTGGCATACATCATTTACACCTCCGGTTCTACAGGTACGCCGAAAGGGGTGATGATCGAGCATAAAAGCTTGACAAACTATGTTTATTTTGGTTTGAATAATTATAATGAAGGCATTACCGCTTTCCACTTTCCATTATTCACCTCCATTGCTTTTGATCTTACCCAAACCAGTATATTTTTATCCTTATTAAGTGGAGGTTCTTTGCACATCGAACAATCCAAGGAGGCGATCGACCAGCTTAAGCGAATTATGGCTAACCCTGAGGTGAATAGCATAAAATTGACGCCTTCACATGTGAAGTTGCTGGAGGGCATGAAAAATACCTCCATCAAAAAAGCCATCCTGGGTGGAGAGGCACTGGAAAGTAGTCACCTGGCTTTATTGAAGCAAGTAAATTCCAACATTGAGGTGTTCAATGAGTACGGTCCTACGGAAGCAACCATTGGGTGTACGATTCAGAAAGTGCTTGACACAAACATCAATAAATCGATAAGCATTGGACATCCCATTTGGAATACAGAGGTCTTTTTGTTAGACGAACAGCGACAAATCGTTCCGATCGGTATTCCTGGGGAATTGTGTATTGCTGGTGCAGGTTTAGCAAGAGGATATCTGAACCGCCCGGAATTGACAGATGAGAAATTTATTCAGCTTCAGCTTACCGGGGAAAAAGAGGTGCGAATCTATCGTAGCGGTGATTTAGCCAGGTGGCATGCCGATGGCACCCTGGAATACCTTGGCAGAATAGATGATCAGGTAAAAATCAAAGGACACCGTATTGAGCCAGGCGAGATTGAAGCACTATTGAATACGTGCGAAGTTGTAAGCCAGGGGGCCGTATTGGCCAGGTCAGATGCAAACGGACATAAGCGGTTGTATGCCTATGTTGTTCCAAAACACAAATTTGAAAGAGAAATCGTGCATTCCTTTTTGAAAAAGCGACTTCCCGATTACATGATCCCCTCCTTATGGGTGGCGTTGGAAAAGATGCCTTTAACAACCAATGGGAAAATTGATCGTGATGCGCTATTGGCGTTCGAAACACAGGATCAGGTCAACGATAAATATGTAGCCCCTAGGACGGAAGTTGAGACTCAGCTGGCCACTATCTGGACTGACCTATTGCCCGTAGAAAAGGTAGGTGTTCACGACAACTTTTTTGAATTGGGTGGTGATTCGATCATCAGTATCCAGTTGGTACATCGAGCCAGAAAATTTGACTTGTATTTACAGCCCAAAGATATTTTTGAATATCCCACCATCGCAGCCCTTGACGAAAGAATCAAGCAAGGCACACAGGGTATTAAAGCAGAAAAAGGCTTGCTTACCGGGCCCGTAGCCTTATCTCCAATTCAGTCATGGTTCCTGGAAACAGGGATATCCACGGCTGACAAATCTCATTTTAATCAGGCACAGCTGTTCAGTATCCAAAAGAACATTTCCGAAAACCACCTTTCTAAAATTGTCAAGGCATTGGTTGAACACCACGATGCCCTGCGATTTAAATACCAGGAAGTAGAAGAAACCTGGATGCAGGAATATGGATCAGCAGAAGGCAAATTAGAGATCGCCAACATTCAGGATCAAACTACCGAAGGCCTGGCAGAAAGCATTACGGAGACCTGCAATCACTATCAGCGTTCTCTGAATATAGAAACCGGTGAATTGATCAAAGTAGTGCTCATTAAAACACCGGATTCAGAAACTTATAACCGGCTATTTTTTGTCATCCATCACCTTGCTGTTGACGGGGTTTCCTGGCGACTCATTTTGGAGCAATTTCAGGAGTCCCTGGCGATCCTTCAGGACGGTGGCGTGATTGACTTTGGAGAAAAGGGCAGTTCCTACAGACAATGGGTCAACGCCCTGGAAAAATATGCGCAGAGTGATCTTATAGAGGCTCAAAAAAATTACTGGCGTGCAGCCGTACAGTCATATAAATCCCTGCCAGTAGATAAAGCAGGTAGCGAAAACCTGAAAACACTGGCTGCCCATAAACAACACGTCATCATCGATCTGGACGAAGTAGGCACCCAGGCATTAATTCAGGAAGCCCACCAGGCTTATCATACCGAAATCAACGATTTATTGTTGAGTGCTTTGGGCAAAACAATCTGCCAATGGAGCCAGGAAAACACGGTGGTAATAGGCATGGAAGGACACGGTCGGGAGTATATCAATAAGGAGATTGATGTAAATAGCACTGTTGGCTGGTTTACAAATATGTATCCGCTGGCATTAGACATTCAACCCAATGAGCACATTGGCGATTTGATAAAAACGACCAAAGGGCAGATTCGGAATGTACCCCAAAAAGGACTGGGGTATAATATGTTGCGCTATTTGCATCCAGCAGCTGAAATTCGGGAACAACTGGCAGCGTGCAAATGGGATGTAGTATTCAATTATCTAGGGCAAACGGACAACGTTCTTGAATCTGACTCCTTGCTAAAGGGTGCTTCAGAGAACTCGGGAGCCGGCATTGGGCCCAACTTTCTCTATCAAAGCAAGCTGGAAATAAACAGTATTATCAGCGATGGCTCCTTGAAGATGAGTTGGAAGTTCTCACAAGAACAGTACAACCAGGAAACAATTGAAGGGTTGGCTAAACATTTTAAAACCAATCTGCTGCAAATCATTCAGCATTGTAAGGAAAAGGAAGTGGCTGAATTAACACCTGCTGATTATAATTTATCTAAGGTTGGACACCAGGAACTTACCCGTTATCTCTCCGCTATTGAAGCGGACGGCCAGGAACGACAATCAAAAATCAGTGGCCTTTATAATTTGAGTCCGTTACAGGAAGGGCTGTTGTTTCATCATCTCTTTGACAGTAATGATGATACCTATATGGAGCAACTGGCAGTAGACTTTCCAGAAGGGATAGACATCGAGGTATTGAGGAAATCCTTTAACTACCTGATTAAGAAGCACAGTGTTTTAAGAAGTAGCATTAATCATGAGGCGTTGAGTATTCCGGTTCTGAATGTTTATAAGGATGTAGAAGTGCCCCTGGAGGTTTTGGATTATTCAACATTGCCCGAAGAAGAAAAGGCCCAACAAGTCAAGCAGTTTTTACATGATGATGTGCATCAAAGCTTTGATTTTGCCAAACCGCCGCTGATGCGTTTGACGGTGATTAAACTTGGAGAAGTTTATTATAAAATGGTATGGACACACCACCACATGATTTTGGATGGTTGGTCGAATTCTGTTCTCGTAGCAGAAATGTTAGCAGCTTATGAGGCTTATGCCCGTGGTGAACAACCGGAAGTTGGAGAAGTTGACTGCTATGAAGATTACCTGGATTATATCAACCGCCAGGATGCGTATGAAACAGAACAATTCTGGAAATCGTATGTCAATGGCCTGGAAAATCGAACGTTGCTGCCATTTGTGGGGTCTATTGCCGATAGGAATAAAGGAGACGGCGCAATAGAAGAAACGAAATTATTGATCCCTGAAGCATTAACCAACAAGATCAAACAATTTGGCCAACAGCAACAATTGACTGTTAATACTATCGTCCAGGGTGTTTGGTCTTTGTTGTTGAGTCATTATACCGGAAATCAGGATGTCGCATTTGGCGTAACCGTTTCAGGCCGGCCTACTGATCTGGAGAATTCTGAAAAACGAGTTGGTCTTTATATCAATGTTTTGCCCTTGAGGGCACAAATCCAGGAAGATACGCCGATTGGCGATTGGATGCGCCAGCTGCAAAAAGGCCATACTGAAGCCAGGGAGTATCAATATACTGCCCTAAATACCATCCAGCAATGGACGGATATTAAAGGCTTGTTTTTTGACAGTATTCTTGTTTTTGAAAATTACCCCATCTCCGAAGTTATCGCCGAAGAAGAACGCCAGCTGAAAATTGGAGCGGTATCTAAAGCGAGAAAATCCAACTTTATGCTGACCATCCAGGTGGGCTTAGGTACGGAGTTGGAAATGGAGTTTAGTTTTAACAAAGACCTCCTGGACCCCGCTTATGTAGAAATGATCAAAGGCCATCTTGTATACTTGTTAAACCAGTTGGTAGAGGCTTCCAATACCCAGATCGCTGATCTAAGGGTCATAACTCCAGAGGAGGAGACACAATTCTTAGAAAGTTTTAATGCAACAGCGGTGCCTTATAAAGGAGATAAGACCATTGTCGATCTTTTTGAAGAACAGGTTCAAAAACATCCAGACCGTATTGCGCTGAAGCTTGACGATGTACAATTGACTTATAAAGAATTAGATGAACAAGCCAACCAACTGGCTTACCACCTGCAAAGCGAGTACCATCTAAAAGCAGACGACCTGGTAGGTGTTATGATGGATCGATCTACCTGGATGGTTGTTTCTGTTCTGGGGATTCTGAAGGCCGGTGGTGCTTATGTGCCCATTGATATCGCGTATCCGGATGAACGGAAAGCCTTTATCATTGAAGATACGCAACTAAAACTGTTGATTATCGAATCAATGAGCATGTTTGAGGTCATGGACTTTTCGGTACCGATCCTTTCCATTGATATTCAAATTGAAACCTTTGAAAAAGTCGGAAAAGAGGCGCTACAGGCACATACTCAGCCTACCGACCTGGCTTATGTAATTTATACTTCCGGATCCACAGGAAAACCTAAAGGGGTGATGATTGAACACCAGAGCTTCATCAATATGTCTCTGGATCAGATTCGCCGGTTTGGTATTTGCCCTGATGATCAGGTATTACAATTTGCCTCCTTATCTTTTGACGCTTCGGTCTCGGAGATATTTATGGCCTTATTTGCCGGGGCAGGGCTGGTCATGATCGCTAAAAAAGATATCACTGATCCGGATCGCTTTTTGAATTATCTAAAGCAACAAGAAGTAAGTGTTGTCACGTTCCCTCCTGCTTACCTCAACACCATAAAGGGTGCAGATTTGTCCTTCCTGCGAGTGATTATTACCGCTGGAGAAGCAGCCATTCCTGCAGATGCTGCTTATTACGCTGGTCAAACCAATTACTTCAATGCCTATGGACCTTCAGAGTGTTCGGTTTGTGTTTCCATGTACAAAATGAAGACATCGGAAACGGTCGATCATCAGGTACCAATAGGTACACCCGTTGCCAACCTGGAAGTATATGTTCTTGATGAGCAGCTTCGGTTAGTTCCCATAGGTGTGGAGGGGGAAATTTGTGTCAGTGGAACAGGGCTGGCAAGAGGATATTTGAATCGCCCGGAATTGACAGCCGAGCGGTTTATTACCCATCCGTTTAAGCCCGGAGAGCGGCTCTATAAAACCGGTGATGTAGGGCGATGGTCTATAGATGGCAACCTGATATTTGGAGGAAGAAAAGATGATCAGGTTAAAATAAGAGGTTATCGCATTGAACTTGGCGAAATAGAGCATGTATTACGGTCAAACACTGAGATTGACGACGCTGTGGCAGTAGTAAAAGGAGAGGGTGTGGACAAGAAAATCGTGGCCTATTACAAACCACAGAAAAAAGTAGAATTGTGGCCTTCAATCGCTGAATTTTTTATTTATGATGATGTTGTTTACCGTTCCATGTATACCCATACCAGCCGGAATGAGAAGTATAGAAAAGCCCTAGAAAAAGTCGTCAATGGGAAGACCGTTCTAGAAGTAGGTCCTGGACCAGAATTAGTGCTGTCTCGTTTGTGTCTGGATTGTGGGGCCAGCCATGTCTACGCTGTGGAAATTTTGGAAGAGACCTACCTGAAGGCAAAAAGATGTATTGAGACCTTGGGGCTTGAAGACAAGATCACCTTGTTTCATAACGACATTCAGAAAGTAAGCCTCCCTGAGAAAGTCGATTATTGTGTTTCTGAAATCGTCGGATCTATTGGCGGTTCGGAAGGCTCGGCGATACTAATCGATGCAAGTAAAAAATTCCTAAAAGACCCATCGAATATGATACCGGTGAGGAGTATGACAAATATTGCGCTCGTCGAATTGCCGGAATCACAGTTTGAATATGGAATCTCAGAAGTACCTTATTATTATGCCGAGAAAATTATTGAGGAGTTGGGAGAAGGCTTCGAATTCCGTATTTGTCTGAAAAATTTACCAAAAGAAAATGTCATATCAACCAAAGGCATTTTTGAAGACTTGAATTACGGTGGCAAATTACAATTTGAGCATGTTCATGATGTTAAATTAGAAGTAACCAAGGAAAGTCATTTTAATGGTTTTTACGTCTGGATGGACCTTTTTCTCGACAATACCATTCACCTGGATATCATGGAGGACCCAGGGAGTTGGTTGCCCATCTTTTTTCCAGTGGCCTATCCAGGATATGCCGTTTCAAAAGGCGATTATGTCACTTTGAAAATCATGCGAAAACTGAGTTCCAACAAGATTAACCCCGACTTTTATCTAGAGGGCAAACTGATTAAATCGGATGGAACAACGTTTCCGATTTCATTTGATTCTTATCACCATGAAAATGTTCATTCAAACAATCCTTTTTACAACAAGTTATTCGAAAACGGCCATGTCCGCCAATTACCTAAAAAAGACCCGGCCAAACTTAAAAAGGAACTTAGCCTCAGATTGCCTGAATATATGGTGCCCGAAATCATTGTTGAAATCGATGAGTTTCCATTGACGATCAGCGGCAAAGTTGACAAAAATGCCTTGCCAGATGCAGATTCCAATACGTTGTTACGCGAAGATTATTTGGCACCGCGCAATGAGATAGAAGAACAGCTGGCGGTAGTCTGGTGTGAACTGCTTGGCCTTGACCGCATCGGCATAAATGATGACTTTTTTGACCTCGGTGGGCATTCCTTATTGGCGACCAGGACAGTGGCTGCCATCAAAGAAAAATTAGCCATCAATATTCCCATCAGTACCTTGTTTGATTATCCTACCATTGCTGAGCTCTACACCTATATCCGGGCAAGTCAGCAAAAAGAAGAAGTGGTAGATGTAGAACAACAGATTATCGAAATCTAGGGCTGAATCCAGCAATTCCAAATTTTTTGGCACCTCAGCTCAGTCTCTTAAATCTGGGCCTATCCAACGAATGATACCGTTTAAAACTATTGAATAATGTCAAATCATAAGCATGCTGTCGGGCTAATTAGCCAGGCTATAGATATGGGGATTACCCTTAGCCTGAAGGATGAAAAATTAGTCCTGAAAGCCGATAAGGGCCAATCTATAGACCAGGGGTTATTAGCACAGATCAAACAGCACAAAGAAGAAATTATCGCTTTTTTGCAAAACAGGCAGGATGACTTGGACACAGAAGTACAGCACCTGCCTAAGCTAAAAGCTTATGATCGGTCTAAGTATTCCCGGCTTCCGCTATCCTTTGCTCAGGAGCGGTTGTGGTCTATCGATAATTTGACAGGCAGCACCAACTACCACATACCTTATATTCGACATTTTGATGCTTCCCTGAATGTTGACGCATTAAAGTTTGCCGTTCGGGCCGTCATTGATCGTCATGAGACATTGAGGACTGTTTTTACGGAAAGTCAGGGAGTGCCTTACCAGGAAATAATGCCCGTTGATTCTTGGGATTGGAACTATCGGGAGTTTAGCACAACAATTGGCGATGAGACTCTAAACAACCTCATTGCGGAGGTTGTCAATCAACCATTTAATTTGGCCGCTGATTTCATGTTGCGCACCCACCTGATCCACCTGGCAGATGGTAGTTATGTGCTTATTCTGGTTTCTCATCACATCGTCGCTGATGGTTGGTCAAAAACAGTTCTATTGCGAGAGTTATTGGAGTTTTACCAGGCCAAGGTAGAAGGACGTAAACCGTTGCTGGATCCAATGGAAATCCAATATGCCGATTATACCTTATGGCAACGGGATAATTTAAAGGGGCCATTTTTGGAAAAAAGCCTTTCTTATTGGTCAGAAAAATTGAAGAACGTCGCTTCACTGGAACTTCCAACGGATTTTGTAAGACCACGAATCCAAAGTAAAAGGGGTGATGCTATGAGCTTCGAATTGGACGAAGACCTCAGTCGCTTGATTCACCACTTTTGCAAGGAACAGGGCGTTACTTTATTCATGTTTTTGTTAGCCGCCTTTAAAGTGTTGTTGTATCGATATACCGGGCAAACCGATATCTGTATCGGTAGTCCTATAGCAAACCGGACACAAAAAGAATTAGAACAGCTGATCGGCTTTTTTGTGAATACCATTGCTTTGCGGGATGACCTAAGTGGAAATCCAACCTTTAAAACATTCCTGCAAGAAGTAAAACAAACCACCTTAAAAGCCTTTCAATACCAGGATGTTCCTTTTGAAAAAGTCGTTGACCTTGTAGTAGAAGACCGGGACCTAAGTAGAAGCCCACTAGTGCAAGTCATGTTTGTTTTACAAAATGCATCGTATGAAGTCAATCGAGGGAAAGAAGAAATGACGTCAACTTCACCATCCGCAGTCTCATTTACTTCTGCTGAGCTGGGCAATGGTTATGAAGTTTCGAAGTTTGACATCACCATGAATCTTTTTGAAGCAGATGGGAAAATTGGCTTTAAGATCAAATATTGTGCTGATTTATTTAAGAACTCGACGATAAACCGGCTTGGTAACCATTATAAAGAAGTCATAAAATCCATTTTGCTCAACCCTTTGGCAACGATCAATGAGCTTGACATTATGGGCATTGTTGAGCAGGGTGAAATTTTAGAAGTTTTTAATCCGCTGGAAACGACCTATCCCAAGGAAAAGACCCTGGTTGATCTATTTGTAATACAGGCCGAACAAAAACCAGAAAATATCGCAATAGTCTATAAAGATCAATCGTTGAGCTACCGCGAATTACATGAACGCTCCAATCAATTGGCCCATTATTTGAAAACCCTGGGTGTAAAAGAAGAAACCCTAGTGGGGATTTGTCTTGACCGCTCTATTGATATGATTGTGGGAATCATGGCGATCATGAAAGCCGGGGGGATTTATGTGCCAATGGATCCGGATTATCCCGCTGACCGGCTTGAATACATGATCCGTGATTCGGCAATGGCGTTTATGATTACCGCCCAATCGCATACCTCCATTTTATCCCAGCCATCGTTGCAGCTGGTATTGATAGACGGGGATTGGGATAAGATAAGTCTCCAAGCTACCACCCTGCCTACAAATGAATTGAGGCCAGACCATGGATTGTATGTGATTTATACTTCTGGCTCTACAGGCCTGCCCAAAGGGGTGCTTATCGAGCATCGCAATGTGGTGCGCCTATTCAAGACAGATGCTCCTCTTTTTGATTTTAATGAGCAAGATGTTTGGACTTTATTCCATTCCTTCTGTTTCGATTTTTCAGTATGGGAAATGTATGGCGCCTTATTGTTTGGTGGAAAACTGGTTGTTGTTCCCAAAGAAGTCACCCGTGATGCCGTTGCCTACAGTGATTTATTGCAGGCTCAGGGCGTGACCATTTTGAATCAGACCCCCAGCTCTTTTTATGGAATTCAGGAATATTTTACCGAGCAATACCCACAAACGAATATACGATATGTGATCTTTGGAGGAGAGGCTTTAGCACCAGGCCGATTAGGGGCCTGGAATGCTGCTTACCCGGATTGCAAATTGATCAATATGTACGGCATTACCGAAACGACGGTGCATGTTACGTATCAGGAAATTTCCGGCCAGGATATAGCCGCTGGCCTAAGCGTTATCGGACGCCCGATTCCAACGCTGCAATGTTATATTTTAAATGCCCAGATGAATCTGGTTCCGCCCGGCATTATTGGTGAGATATATGTTGGTGGTGCAGGTTTAGCACGTGAATATTTGAATCGCCCGGACCTGACCGCTGAGCGGTTTATCCAACATGTTATCCATCCCAATGGCAACCTTTATAAAACCGGAGATTTAGCCCGTTGGTTACCTGATGGCCGCATGGAGTATATCGGCCGAATAGATGACCAGGTGAAGATTCGGGCTTACCGGATTGAATTGGGAGAGATCATAAGTGTTTTGGAACAATGTCCACTGGTTCAGCAAGGTGTGGTTATCGCCAAAGAGGATAGCCACGGAAATAAACGGTTGGTCGCTTATGTCATTCCGGCAGGGCCATTTGATAAAGAAGAAATCCAACGGTTTTTGGTAGGTAAGTTGCCTAAATTTATGGTTCCTTCCTTGATTGTGGAAATGCAAGCATTCCCTTTGACTGTTAATGGAAAATTAGATAAAACAGCCCTTCCCGAGCCCGATGTCTCGGAAATGACGCACCAGGACTTTTTGGCACCACGCAATGAAATGGAGCAAAAGGTTGCCGAAATCTGGCAGGAATTGCTAGGATTGGAACAGGTAGGTGTGCAGGACGACTTTTTTGAATTGGGCGGTCATTCCCTTTTGGCTACCAGGGTATCTTCTGCTATCCGAAAAGAATTTCAGGTAAGCCTGGGCACTCAGGACGTTTTCATGAATCCAACAGTGGAAGAACTGGCAGCCTTGATTGCGGAACAAACTGAAAACGACCAATTGCCTCCTATCGAAAAAGTAAGCCATACTGCGAAAATACCTTTGTCTTACGCTCAGGAACGCCTGTGGTTTATCGACCAACTCAATGGCAGCACAGCCTATCACATTCCTTATGTCCAGGCATTTAAACCCAGCCTTGATTGGAAAACACTTGAATATGCATTGAATGTTATTGTCAACCGTCATGAAGCATTAAGAACAGTATTCAAGGAAGAATCGGGGGTTGCTTACCAGGAAGTCCTAGTAGAAAACTGCTGGGAAATGGATATTCAAAAATGGCGGGATGATGAGCATGAAAAAGACATCTCTGCTTTGATCAATGGAGAGATTACCCGGCCTTTTGATTTGGGCAAAGATTATATGATAAGAGCCAAACTCCTCGACTTTGGAGAAAACGGCTATCTGTTGATCCTTGTATTACACCATATCGCTTCTGATGGCTGGTCCATGAATATTTTGATCAATGAAGTATTGGAATTATACCACGCCAAAATAAATGCCAAGCCTGCCAAGTTGAGCCCCAGAGAGATTCAATATACAGATTATGCCTATTGGCAACAAGCCTACCTGACTGGTGACGTATTAGAACAAAAACTGAATTATTGGGAGACCCGATTAAAAGACCTCGAATCTTTGAGCATGCCATTGGATTATACGCGGCCGAATATTCAGAGTATGCGGGGAAGTCGGATAAAATTTAACCTTGACCCTACTATAACCCAACATTTGCACACCCTCTGTAAAGAGCAGAATGTCACCATTTTCATGCTGATGTTAACTGTGTTTAAGGTTTTATTGTATCGATCCAGCGGTCAAACGGACATTTGCCTGGGTACTTCCGTAGCCAATAGGAATGATAAAGATTTGGAGGGCATGATCGGATTTTTTGTCAATATGATTGCCCTGCGAAGTGATTTGAGTGGAAATCCCAAATTTACGGACCTCCTGGAGAATGTTAAAACGACAACCTTGGAAGGTTTCGACCATCAGGACACCCCTTTTGAAAAAGTAGTGGATCGGATAGTGGAAAACCGCGACATGAGTATGAGTCCCCTTTTTCAAGTCTGTTTTATTTTACAAAATACACCCAGTGAAATCGGGCTAAAGGAAGAAGCAACTGATTTGGCAAATCAGCAATTACCAAATGGTGCCTTCAATTTTTCAAAAGCTGCGCATCAGGATAATTACCGAATTTCCAAGTACGACCTGTCCTTACATGTCGTAGAAACAGAAGAAGCCATGCAGCTTACTATGGAATATTGTGTGGATTTATTTAAGGAATCTACTATCCATAGAATCGGCAATTTATATCGTCAACTTTTATCTACTATCGTTGCCAATCCAAGTGCCGGGATTAATGACCTGGACATTCTTCCAGAATCAGAAAAACACCAACTGCTAGCGTCTTTTAATGCAACAGAAATCGCTTATCCGGATACTGCCACAGTAACCGACCTCTTTGCCGATCAGGTAAAACAAACTCCCTCTGCAATAGCGCTGGTATTTGGCACCCAGGAAATGAGTTATCAGGAATTGGACATTCGGTCTACCCAATTGGCTCATCACCTACAAGAAAAAGGGGTCAATCCAGGCGACTTAGTCGGCATCTGCATGGATCGTGGAGGGGAAATGATTATTAGTCTGTTGGCCATTCTCA
>BQJU01000022.1 GCA_021604865.1 Saprospiraceae bacterium
TTCGACATTTCCTGATAGTGACGGATTAGGCGGTGCAATCACATTGATGGTTGCAGAGGTCTCTTGTACACAATCTTCTTTTTCGGCCTTAGCCGTATAAGTAATGGTACTCGAGGGATTGACAATGGGGTCAAAACAATCAGTACAGGAAATAGACGTATTGGGTTCCCAGGTGATTTCGCCTTGACCTTCGTAGGTAAGGGTGAGCTGCACACTTTCGCCCGGACAAATGGTGGTATCGGCAGGCGTAATGGTAATGGCTTCAGAAGTCACCACAAAAATGGTGATCTCCGAGGTATCCACACAAGCATTGTTAGTGACCAACCGTTGATAGGTAAAGGTATCCTGAGCAGTGAGGACCATATTCCAAAGGGAATCACCGGTCTCATAACCAGGGCCATCCAGCCACATAAAGTCGATGTCGGGGAAGAACGAAGGTTCAAACAGTGGTGAAATCAAGGTGACGATATCGCCTTCACAATAAAATTCCTTTTCCGGATCCGCCATGATGTCCTGAACCGGCAGTGAGTCTACCCGAATGTAGACGGAATCATAAATAGTACAAGCTCCAATAACAAAAGTACCTTTATAGGTGGTGGAAATAGTAGGACTGGCAATAACACTTAGGCCTATGGTATCACTTAAAGTACCATCATTGGGTGCCCATACCAGCCCATTGGCATTGCCTGTACTGGTAATGGCCGTTATTTCTACGGTTTCGTCCAGACAAATTTGTACTGTATCAGGGAGTTGAATGTCTAAATCGGCAGGAATCACGGTCACGGTTACTTCGGCAGTATCCCGGCAAGCTTCATTGGCGCTAATGGCGATGAGCTGGTAGGTTGTCGTTGTTTCCGGAGTAGCAAGTGGCGTGGAACTGGTCGGATCGTTCAGGCCAATAGTTGGTGTCCAGGAATAGGTCGTGGTAATATTTGTGGTGTCTTCAAGGGATGCCAATTGAACACTATAGTTTTCACAAATAGTGGTATCATTTGCAATTTCCGGGAAGGTAAACGGAGAAACATCAATGCTTACCGTATCGTAGGCAAAACAACCCTGAATGTTGACGGAGGCAATATAAGCCGTACTCGTTGTTGGTGTGGCCACAACATCAGGCATCGTAGGATCGTCCAATCCTACGGTTGGCGTCCAGCTCAGGCCAGTATTGTTGACATTATCGGTGGTTTCCAGTCTAACACTTTCACCCTCACAAATCACCGTTGGGTCGAGTGCTTCGATTTCAATTACCGGATCAATGACCTGGATAAAAATGGAATCTACATCCACGCATGGACCAACAAACCCTTCAACAGAAACCCAACGACTAAATTGCGGTAAAACGCTTGGGGTAGCACTGATCGGATCATCAAAAATGACCGGTGGCGACCAAAAATAGGTAGAGGCCCCTTCAACCTGTAAAACCAGGATGCTATCCTGACAAACAAAAGTAGTATCCTGACCGGCATCAATTTCTACATTTAATTCATCGTGTAACTCGATGACCAATTCACTCAGGTTAACAACGCCACAACCAAAGTCATTGGTTAGTAAAATTTCAATAGTTTCTGTGGCTTCAGTATCCAAATCTGACAATACAGTTATGGGGAAGCTAACCTCCGTTTCGCCAGGAAGAAAGGTAATTGTTGGCGGAATATTAAGCAAATAGTCTACTCCTAAGGTCGCAGTACCACTTACAACTACATTGTAGGTAATGCTTTCGTCCTGAGGGCCATTGAGTCGAATGACGACTTCATCCGGGACATTGGTACAATCTTCAATCAGGTAGTCAATGCCGGAATTGAAAACGATGGAGAGATCGGGTGTGCCCCCGCGCAGTTCTGAGATGAAAACCCCAGAGTCATAAGCAAAATCTCCCCGGTCGGCGATAGCCAGTTTCAGGTGATAAGTGCTACATGGCTGCACTTGTGCCCTGGCAGTCAAACTCTTTTTAATGCCCAGGTAATCAGAAGTTAAACCATCGTATTGGGAGCTTAATCCATTGAAATTGTTGCGGTAATACTCCCAATTATTGAGGTGGTTAACACTATTAATTTCCACTGGGGTATTATTACCATCCGGTAAAACGGCGATATTTAGTTGGTTGTTAATGTTGGGATTGCCGACGATTCCCGGTCCTGAGATCAAAAAGGCAAAAATATCGTTGAACTCAGAAACAAATTCAGGATATTCTTCAGAGCCAAAAACATATTCGAAGGTAAGTTCATCCGTAGCAGCAAATACGTCTAGTTCAATCACACAGGCATCATTAGATAATTGATCCGGACTCAAAACATCAAGGTCGGAATCACCAGGGGCATTATTGATGGAATTGAAATTACCGCCACCAGCATCATTATTAGGGCCAATCGCCCAATCAAGACTACCCGTAGTTAACAGCAGTCCCTTTTCCAGTCCAAGTTCCGAATTGTCTGTTGTTTGAAACAATCCATAAGCAGCTTCCGGGCAAATAATATCCGTAATGGTTACAGATGTTTGGGGGGAAGCAATGAAATCTTCAATTTGTTCCTCCGTAATGCCCGATTCAATGGTAAGTGCATCAGGTGCATCACATGGTTCAATGGAGCATTGCCAGGCACCGGCAAAACCCTCAAAACTAGTTTGCCCATCGGAGATGAATTGTACTGTCATACAACCACTTGAAGCCTGTGTTTGAAAACAAACACCACCTCCACCATAAGCATCAAAAAAGAAGTCGCTACCTCCAATTTGGCCGATAATGGTATTGGGGTTGGGTTCTGCTCCATCATAAAATATCAGTTGATCAGTAGTGGTAAATTCGCTGTATTCGATATTAAAATATGAAAGGGTAAACGTGATGCAGGAATTGGGTTGGTTGGGGCAAATAACAAAAACATTATTCTCGTTATTCTCATAATCGCCGTCCGGTCCTCCCGAATCATACAATTCTCCCGAACAGAGGGTAGAGCCCCCTTCATCAATCGTATTGACCGGTTCCATTTCGGTCACGCAAAGTTGGAAATTACCCCAATTAGGCGTTGCTGTGGGCGAATAATCATTTACCCGGATAAAATAGGTCAGGCCGGGGGTTAAACCAAGGACATCCAATTCAACAAATATTTCACCATTTTCCGCAGAAATACACGCCAATTCGGATAGGCCATCCACCTGACAAGCACCCCGATAAAGGGCAATTTGTGCATTGGATAAAACTTCATTGGCCCCATCATCAAAACCTGTTACGGTAATGGTATAATCAAGAATTGTATCACTTGCAACAAATGAGAACCAAACATCATTTTGTGCGGTACCTCCATTAAAACAAGAAGGTACATTGCCAAAACCGATATTGCTGGCCGTCGCATTGACATTGGAAAATACTTCGTTAGCCGGGCAGGCCGGGGCAACTCCCAAATCAATCAAGCCGTCACAATTATCATTGACGGGAGCTTGAGCAAAAAGACTAAAAAGAGTACAAGAGAGAAAAAGAGTTAATAATTGCTTCATCATGTATTTTCTGATTAAAATGTAGACGCTAAAATAATTTTTTTTGTTCCCAAAGTCTTCTTTTCAAGATGCAATGATGTCTTGGGGCTGGCAATTCCAATGAAGGACAGATTCCTTTAGGGATCAATATGTTGATCAAATCGTCAAACTTTAACGACAATTTTCTAATGTTTCCCGGACATCTTCCAGTTTGACATAGCCAAAATCGTTGCCCCATGCCTGATTGATGTAATTGATAATGTTGGTGATTTCAAAATCACTTAATTGAGGAATTCCGGCCATAGGGTCGGTGTATTGCCTGCCATTAACGGTAATTGTATCGCTAATCCCTTTTCTAATGATACAGGTGGTTTGCAGGTTGGCATTTTTTAGGTAATCTGCTCCTGCAAGCGGGGGAATAAGCCCTTCAAGGCCTACGCCATCCTCCATGTGACAACTAGCACAAAAATTTTCATACAAAATGGCCCCCTGTTTATAAGGATTAGAATCGCAACTGATCAGGAAGGCCAAAACCCCAATAATTATACTAAAAATAGACAATTTTAAATACATAGAAATTTATACTTTTGAGCGCTTGCTTTTATTTGAAAATGGTTCAATTTTGCTTTTTGGAAGTTAAATGTAGCGCCAAACCAGCTTCGATCAAAAGTAAACTTTTAAGTTGAGCTATTTGATCGAAATTGTAACAAAATTCGCAAACCAAAACTAAAACTCATTGTTTAAAATTTGTTGAAAATCAGGATAAAGATTACACTATGTATAATAGACGGGCCATTGTTTGGTTTAGACAGGATTTGCGGGTGCATGATAATGAAGCACTGATAGACGCTTTAAAGAGTGCCCGGGAAGTGGTTCCGGTTTATGTATTCGACAATAGGGTTTTTGGAGGGAAAACTAGATTTGGTTTCCCAAAAACTGATAAATTCAGGGCCAAATTTATTATAGAAAGTGTAACTGCTTTAAGGAATGAATTGAAAGCGCTTGGCAGTGATTTGTATGTTAGAATAGGGGAGCCTGAGCAGGTCATTTTTGAATTGGCCCATGAAATAAAGAGCGGATGGGTCTTTTGCAACCGGGAACGTACCCAGGAAGAACTGGACGTTCAGGACAACCTGGAGAAGCGACTTTGGACCATTGGCCAGGAAATCCGTTATTCTCGGGGCAAGATGTTGTATTATACGGCCGATCTTCCTTTTCCTATTACCCATACACCTGATTCATTTACTCAATTCCGTAAAGAGGTGGAACGATATGTTCCTGTCAGAGAGCCTTTGCCAGCCATTGAGGAGCAATTTCCCGGCCTAAGCCTGACGTTGGATTTTGGAAAGATTCCAAGTTTAGAAGATTTTGCACTATCTGATTTTAAACCTGATTCAAGAGCAGTCCTACACTTCCGGGGAGGTGAGCAAGAAGCATTAGAACGATTACGTCATTATTTGTGGGAATCCCGAGAGATAGAAAGTTATAAAGAAAGGAAGAATGAATTGATGGGATCGAATTATTCCTCCAAATTTTCTGCGTGGCTGGCACAGGGGTGTTTGTCACCGAAAATGATTTACCATGAGCTCAAACGTTTTGAAGCCGATTATGGAGCCAACGAGTCTACTTATGGATTATTTTTTGAATTGCTTTGGCGCGATTTTTTCCGCCTGATAGGAAAAAAATACGAAAACAAAATTTTTCAGAAGGGAGGAATTAAGGCAGAGCCTGATCCGAATTTAAAAGATGATTTTGACAAACTTCAAACCTGGATAGCAGGGCAAACGGGGGTCCCTTTTGTGGATGCAAATATGCGGGAAATCAGCCAAACAGGATTCATGTCTAACCGGGGGCGGCAAAATGTGGCTAGTTTTTTGGTAAATGACTTGAAAGTCAACTGGCAACTCGGCGCTGATTATTTTGAATCTATACTTATTGACTACGATCCCTGTAGTAATTATGGCAACTGGAATTATATAGCCAGAGTAGGTACCGATCCCAAAGAGAATCGTTATTTTAATATCTTGGCTCAGGCCAAACGTTATGACCCTGATGGCACATATATTCGGCTTTGGTTGCCAGAACTCAACAGGTTGCCCCGTGAAAAAATTCACCAACCTGATCAATTGTCCTTCGAGGAACAGGAAACCTTTCATTTAAAAATAGGCAACGATTATCCAATGGCCATTGTCAATACGAGTGATTGGGTACAGTGATTGATAGAACTTCTCTTAAAAGTTTGGCAATGTTTCTGCTGTATACTGCTGGCCGCCAGGTGGGGGCATTTGCCGTAAGGCTTTTATTTTTTTTGCCGTAAGGTTTCCCTCTGCCACCGAAAAAGCATTGCGTACAAAGTGCATAATGGAAAGGATGTCTTCATCACTCAGGTTGGGATTGTTGGCCATGCCTGGCATAGCAGCATTAAAGTTGTATTGCACCCCATCAACCTGAAGAGGGCCCTGCAAACCGTGTAATATGATTAAAGCCAACCTTTCCGATGGACCACTTATGAATTCTGATCGATATAGGGGTGGTGCCAAATTTTTTATACCATGCCCATCATCTCCATGACAGGCACTACAATAGGTCCGGTACAAATCCAATCCTACCTGGCGTTTATCCCCATAAGGTTTCTTTTCAGCAGGCTTCAATTCCCGGTTGTAAAGGCCTGACTTTTTGTTGCGGATGGTTTGTTTGGCAAATTGTTTCCAGGTCGATAAATAGGGTTTACCTGACTGTTGAAGTGTTTGCAAAAAGCTTGCTTCCTGGCCATGTAAACTACTTAGTGCTGCTTCCGCAAATAAAGCATCCCCCTGATATCTTTCTGCCAAATCAAGATAAAACGACCAGGGGGGCTTATTTATTCCTGCCTTTAATTGGCCCATTACCGAAGCCATATACCAATCAACCTGTGGTTGTTTTTTTGAAAATTGAGTATCAATCAAGGTCTCAACAGCTTCTTGATGAATGGAAAGGTCCATGCGGGGCAAAAGATGAAAGGCCAAACTTTTCACCAGATTATCGGATTGTTTGATAGCTGCTTCCAAGACTTCGTAAGTAAGTGCATATAGACCTTCCAAGGTCCACAGGGCATGTATTTTACTGGTAGCAGAGTTGGTGTCTTGCATGATCAATTGCTGCAGAGCAGGAACGACATCGTACCGCTGGTTTTGCACCATAAATTGCTGAGCCTTGTCTCTGACCCAAACGTTGGGGTGGGAGAGGGCATCGACCAGTTTTTGGGAGTCTTGTTTATCAATATCCTGAAAGAAATAGCCCGGATGGTTTTCCGGAGCGATCCTTAGTATTCGACCCATACCTGTGATGGTATCCAATCGAGTTGCTTCAATTTTCTCTCGCAGGTAGGGCGACATATAAGCCCGATGCTGGATGACCCCTCGATGCATATCCACTACATATAGAGCACCATCGGGTCCATTGAATAAATTGACCGGGCGAAATGCCTGATCGGTAGCGGTGAGGAATTCCTTGTTTTGCCATGCTTGCCTTCCTTTTATTTTAAGACCTTGCTGGGAAAGGATATTGCGTTTAATCAAATTCCCTTCCGGAATGCATACAAATCCGTTGCCTTCATATTCCGCTGAAAATAAAGATCCCTGGTAAATAACCGGTCCGCAGGCCGAAGTCACTTTAGTTGGTTTACCGGCTTCATCCAATTCTCCATCAATATAACCGCGATTGATAAAAGAAGCATGAATCGGATAAATTCGTTGGTCAGTCACAATTTGCTGCCGCACCACATTATTGATTTGCTGGAAAGGATTGTTGAGGGCACTATTCGGTAAAACGAAATCTCCCTGTAATTGATTGGCGTTATTGTTGTAAAACAGACGGCCAAATACATCTTTAGTCAAACCCCATTGACCGCGATATAAGGTGTGTTCCCGAATCCATTGCCCACCTACTTTTTTATACCGGTTATTGGAATTGGCACTATAGATCCAATTGTCCAGGTTCATCATCAATGCATTCGGTTGGTGTTCTATGTTTCCGCCAAGGACAAAGGTGGAATCTACCAAGGTTTTGTTAACAGGAAGGTCATTCTCAATTTCTACAAACCACAAATTAGGAGGTTCTACATAAAGCAAGCCTCCATAAGCAAGGAGCAATGCTCTTGGTACCACCAGTCCCTCGAGGAAGACCTGCTGATGGTCCATTTTTCCATTGTGATCGGTATCTGAAAGAATGACGATCTTACCGCTGGGCTCATCTTCTCCAGTTCCGTCAATATCGGTCATATAACCGGTCATTTCAACCACCCAAAGCCGACCTTTTTCGTCAAAGTCAATAGCCACCGGTGATTCAATTAAGGGTTCGGAAGCGATAACCTCCAGGCCAAACCCTGCTTCTACCTGGTAGGCTTCCAGAGAGACTTCTTTTTCCAATGGGACATTTGTACATGCAGAACACCCTAGTGCCAATACCCCGAATGCCCAATAACTTTGAGGAAAGTGAAGCCGAAATTTGAATGGAAAGGTCATAATTTAGTTAACATTTTTGCCCCAAACGTTAATCCGAGGTTAAAGTAGATTTTTTTAAAAAAGGTTGAGGGATTTATGCTGTCTAATAATAAAATTAATTCACCATATTCTTAATAACAAACATCATGAGAGCATTTTTCATCGTCGCAATTTTCACGCTGGCTTTGAATACCGGATTTACCCAAGGTACCTATCATAATCAGCCTTCGGGTAACTGGTTCGAAACGCTGACCCCCTCACAGAAAGCTATCTATCAATCCATTGATGGAAAATACCAACTGATAAAAGAACAACTGATGACGAATGCCACAAAAGTTGCCAGATATACCGCCTTGTTAGCCAATTGGGACCGGCGGAATCTGGCGGTTTATGAATTGCTGAGTGAAACTCAATACTCTGGTTTTTTAATGGAGCACAAGCAACCAGAATTCCTGGACCTCAAGCTATGATTGGCTGATCACCCGCAACAGGGATTTTACCTTTTCGGCTTTTTGTCGGGCTTCAGTAAGGGAATCGCCAACAATGGTTACATGTCCCATTTTTCGGAAAGGTTTGGTGATTTGTTTGCCATATAAATGGATGTTTACACCTTCCATCGCCAGACATTTTTCCATTCCTTCATAATATGCTGGACCAGTGTGGCCTTCAGCACCGAGAAGGTTGAGCATGACTGCCGGATTTTTTAACCGGGTACTGCCTAAGGGAAAATTTAATACCGCCCGCAAATGTTGCTGAAACTGTGAGGTGAAACAGCTCTCAATCGTATGATGGCCACTGTTGTGTGTTCTGGGAGCTACTTCATTGACCAGAATTTCCCCATCCTGGTTAAGAAACAATTCTACTGCCAGCATCCCACAAATATCAAAGGCTTCGATCACGTTTCTGGCGATCTTTTCGGCTTTTTGTACCATTTCTTCACTTACCTGGGCCGGGCAGAGCAATAATTCTACCAGGTTGGCTTCTGGATTAAACTCCATTTCAACCAGTGGATAAGTAGCGATTTCTCCCTGTTCATTTCGGGCTACAATGACCGACAATTCTTTAGTAAAAGGTACCAGTTCCTCGGTCAGACAAGCGCCCGGAATTAATTTGTCCAGATCATCCTGCTTATGTATTACAGCAACGCCCCGACCGTCATAGCCGGCAGTTCTGGATTTTTGTACAAATGGAAACTTTAGGGCCCCCTTTCTGAGGGCAATTCTCAAAGCATTTTCATCAGCAAAAAGTTGGAAGGGAGCTGTAGGGATCGTGTGTTTCTGATAGAATTCTTTTTGCAGCCCTTTGTCTTTAATAATGTCGAGTTGAGCAGGGCCGGGATGAATGGTAAGCCCTTCTTTTTGTAGTTGATGCAGGGCTTCCGTATTGACATGCTCTATTTCTATGGTCAGAACGTCTACAGTCTTACCAAATTGATAGACGTCATCAAAGTTTTTAAAATTCCCCTTTCTAAAATGAGTCGCATAAGGTGCAGCAGGAAAATCTGCCGATTGATCCAGGATATGGATCGGCCAGTGCCAATCTGCGGCAGCAAGTGCCAGCATTTTGCCCAATTGACCACCGCCCAATACCCCTAATCTCTTCTGATCAGCCATTTTAATCTAATTTTTTAGTCTTCAGAACCGGCAAAGCTAATTAACAATGAAAAAAATCTTCTATTTTACGCAGATAATCTACTTTGGATTGATATTGAATCACAATTTAGTTGAATGAAACGAAGTATTCTGATCAAAGAGGGACATATAGTCAATAGAGGCAGGATAATAGAGGGAGATATTCTGGTTCGTAATGGAAGGATTGAGAAAATTGATCAAAACATTAATGCCCATGCGGATATAGAATTGTCTGCTGCGGGAAAATATGTACTTCCTGGGATCATTGATGACCAGGTGCATTTCCGGGAGCCGGGCATGACACATAAAGCGGACCTGTTTTCTGAACCCAGAGCGGCAGTTGCCGGCGGAGTGACCTCTTTTATGGAAATGCCCAATACTTCGCCTCCAGCACTGACTCAGGAATTGTTGGAAGAAAAATACCAGGCTGCAAGCAGGAAATCACTGGCCAATTATTCCTTTTTTATGGGTGCCGGTAATGACAATCTGGAAGAAGTTCTAAAAACGGATTCGTCCCGGGTTTGTGGCATCAAAATCTTTATGGGGTCGAGTACGGGCAATATGCTTGTGGACAATAGGAAAACGCTGGAAGGATTATTCTCGAAGGTGCCGATGTTGATGGCTACCCATTGTGAAGACGAGGCAACTATCCGTAAAAATGCAGAACTTTTTCGAGAGAAATATGGCGAGCAGGTACCGATTGAGTGCCATCCATTGATTCGTAGTGCGGAAGGATGTTTGTTATCCTCCAGCCTTGCGGTTGAGCTGGCTCGCAAATACGGTAGCAGGCTACACATTCTCCATCTTTCCACCCGCGATGAATTGGATCTTTTTCGCAATGATATTCCCTTGGCGGAAAAACGCATTACCTCAGAACTGTGTGTCCACCATTTGTATTTCAATAGTAATGATTATGCTTGGGCGGGAACCCGGATAAAATGTAATCCAGCGATTAAGGGAGAGGAACATCAGTCGGCATTGTTGCCGGCCTTACTCGATAACCGACTTGATATCATTGCTACTGATCATGCCCCACACACCTGGGATGAAAAACAACAATCTTATTTCAAAGCACCTTCGGGCTTGCCTTTAGTCCAGCACGCTTTAAATGTGATGCTGGAATTTTACCATCGGGGCCAGATTAGTCTGGAACGGATTATTGAGAAAATGTGTCATGCTCCTGCCATTTGTTTCCAGATCGATGGCCGGGGCTATCTGGATGAGGGGTGTTGGGCCGATTTGTCTATTGTTGATATGGAAAAAAAGTGGACCGTAGCGAAAGACAATATTTTTTATAAATGTGGCTGGTCACCCCTGGAAGGGCGTGAATTTACCGGCAAGGTGGAGACGACTTTGGTGAATGGCCATGTTGCTTTTCAGCAAGGGCAGTTTTTTGATGAGTTTATGGGACAAAGGCTGGCTTTTATACGGGAGAATTGATCCGCTTGCCAATTAAATGCCTACCGTTCTCTATAAGATACCCTCCCGATAATAACTCGGCATTATCAAGGGCTGAATTGTAACTTTTGCTTTGTAACTTTGGGTTTGTTTTGTAGTTGCTAAACTTCAATTTTGCCTTAATTCATACCATCGTTTTGTACAAAAAACGAGATATTGCCCTCTTTTTGTTTAACGCGGAGGATTTTCATACTTTCAAAATCATTCATGCGTTATTTAGTAGGTATTTTGCGAATAGGCACCCAGAGAATTTAGGTGCCACAACTTCCGGTTCAATTTATGCGGCAAATTTTATTATCTATAGCGTTGTTGCTGGCGATTTGTGACTTGTATGCACAACATCATTTTCCAGTAAAGCTGGATAAAAAGTGGGGATTGATTGATTCCAATGGGAAACTGGTTTTGGATCCGGTTTATGATGCCATCGGGGATTTTAAGCAGTTTGGCTACGCAGTCATGCAACGCAAGGGTGGGGTAGGTCTACTCAATAGATCTGGCAAGGAAATTGTCCCTCCTAATTTTGACGATATTAGAGTCCTTGATTCCACTTTAATCGCAGCCATGGATCGTGGCGAATGGATGGTGATCAACCTGAACGGTGATATTATCCTGGAAAAGGGCTATAGCAGGGTGCAGCTATGGGCAAATGGTCATTTAGCTTATTTATTGAAAGATAAATGGGGGGTTGTTGATAAAAATGGCCGAACCGTGGCCTTCCCTCTTTACGACGAAATTTACCTGGAAGAAGATCGTTATTTGTTGACCCGCCGTGGAGACCAGATGGGATTGCTGGCTGAGGATGGCAGGGAAATTCTATACAATATTGCCAAAGAGATTAAAATCCTCAATGATAGTATCTTTTTCTATCGCGAAGGCAATAGCTGGGGGGCCGTTGATGATAAAGGCAGAACCCTGATCGAACCCAAATATGATACTTACCGCAGGTTATCCGATGGATTTATCAAACTGGTTAGCAATAATCGCTTTTTTATCTATTCCGTAGCATGTTCCAATATTATTACCGATGGCGATTTTGACGAATATTACGCTTTTTCACGTCGATATATCATTGTCAAAAAGAAACGACAGCTAGGCCTTGTAGATTGGTGTGGCAATTTGGTTTTGCAGCCAATTTATGCCGAAATTCAGTCTTATGAAAGAGGCCTGTTTAGAGTTAATTATCAAGGTAAATGGGGCGTCGTAAAGGTCAATGACGAACCTTTAATCAATTTTGATTACGATTATATTGCACCCTTGCGAGGGCGTGTTTGTGTGGTGAGAAAAGCCAATAAATTTGGGCTGGTCAATTTCAAGGGTAAAGAAGTCGTTGGGCCTGACTTTGACCGTATTGAATTGGATGGCAACCAGGCCAAGGCCTACACCAAACAAAAGGGTGAAGAGGAAATGCTGACCCTATTGTCTTTTGATGAGGAAGGCAATCTGACGGACAATGACACCTTTACCAAACATTTCCAGATTAAAATTGGTGGAAAAAATGGTTCCAACGATCCCAATGAAAATGATTGGGATGAATCCAATTATCAGCTCGAAAAATTCGAATGGTTTTATTCGCCGGTTGAGGACCGTTGGGGGCTGCGTCGGTTGAGTGACGGCAGCATCCATATTGAGCCCAAATTCCACTATGTTCAAGTGGAACGCGATTTAGGATTTACTTTGGTAGGTATTGAGAAATATGGAAAATATGAATTCGAAAGGACGACTTACCGTTTTGAAATGATTTATGGTCTGGTCAACAACGAAGTAGGCCTGCCCGTCACGGAAGTTGATTTCTGGGATGTGCGTTTTGACGATTTCCGGGAAGGCAATCCCGTAGCTCGATGTGTGTTTTCTAATGGCAGGCATGGGTTGATTGATGGCATTGGCCGGGTATTATTGAAAGATTACGCTTTTATTGGCCCCTTTCAGCAGGGAGTAGCCAGGATGAGTATCAGCGGGAAATTGTCAGGTAGTATGAAAAGCAAAAAAAGCCTGGGCAAATTGAGTGATTACCTGAATGGTTTGCTATCGCCTAACTATATGGTAGATTATACTAAATACGATCAGCTTTTCCGACATGAAGCAATGGTTACTTGTGAGGATTGCTCCTGGGGTTATCTAGATACTACAGCACACACTGTAATTGCCCCTCAATACACCTTTGTGGAAAATTTTACCAATGACGTTGGTTTGGTAGAATGTGACGATAAATGGGGCATGATCAATAGAAAAGGGGATACTTTGATTCCTTGTAAGTACGATGGCATCCAGTTTTTAGAAAATACCAATAATCAGATTGTAAGGGTTTATGTACAAGCGCCCAAATATGGCCTCATCGATACCTTGGGGCAACTTACCGTTAGTGCGATTTATGATGAGTTGGGGGATTTTTCGGAAGGGCGCCTGGCTGTTATGCGTAATGGTATGTGGGGTTTTGTCAATTCTGATGGTTTGGAAGTTATTCCATGTCGTTTCCGGGAGGTTAAAAACTTCAGCGAGGGCCTAGCAGCTGTAAAATTGGGCAATAACTGGGGTTTTATTGACAAACAGGGAAATGTTGAAATAGAATTTCAGTATAGCCGTATCGGTAATTTTAATGACGGCAAAGCTTGGGTTTATACAGACAAGGGCGTTGGATTTGTGAATCGGGAAGGTGGTTTTGATATTCCACCAAAATATGAAAAGGCTTTCGACTTTTGTTTGGGTGTGGCCCGGGTCGTCAGCAATGGGAAATATGGTCTGATTGACAAATATGGGGAAAGTGTGTTGAGGCCTCGATTTGGCAATATTGACGCTTTTAATCAGTATGGTCTGGCCATTGTTCGTTATGGAAATGAACGGATACGTTATGGCGTGATCAACCTCAAGGGCGAGAAAGTTACCCGTACCGATTTTGTTCAGATTGGTCCTTTCAGAGAAGGGCTGGCCATGGTAAAGGATAAAGATGGTTATGGTTATATCAACCAGAAAGGTGATTTGGTAGTACCCTGTATTTACTCCAAAGCATCTCCATTTTCAGAGGGTAAGGCCGCTGTATATTATCAGGGGGATTGTGGCTATATCAGCAAAGAAGGTGAAAAGGTAATCAACTTTGAATTTTCGCGTTGTCAGGATTTTGATGAAGGTAAAGCGGTGGTTTATAGAGGTATTCGCAAAGCAGGTATTATTGATGAACTAGGCAATTATATTCTGGAACCCAGTGTAGATCGGTTGTTACAGTTTAAGGAAGGAAGAGGTTTGGTGAGGGATGAGAAATATCGCTTTTATTATATCACCGAACAGGCCAACCTTTATGACGGGTATTACCAACGGGCCAGCGAGTTTAAACACGGCGTGGCAGTTGTCAAAATGGACGGTAAGTGGGGCATCATCAACCAGAGAGGAATTGAAGTCATCCCGCCCAAATACGATAAAATAGAAGGCTTTAAAAATGGATATGCCAAGGTGAGAATAGAAGGATTTAGTGGCCTCACAAATTTGAAGGGGGAGCTAATTGCCAAACCTGATTATGAGTTGATCAGTTATGCTGGTGAGGGACTCTTCCGGGCGGAACAAGGAGATAAAGTGGGTTATTTCGATATGGAAGGCAATTGGGTTTGGGGACTCACAAAGTAGTAAAACAGCAGATGCTGCAATAAAAAACGGGAAATAATTCACATATTATTTCCCGTTTTAATTTTGGTATTTTTTAATTGACTCACTCTTTTAAAATCCGTAATGCAACGTTTAAAATATCTGTGTCTCTAAGGTTGACAATTCCTCCATTAGGGCCCGGTTCCATGTGTTTTCCAGTAATTTCACCTTCTCCAAATTTTGATGCTCCAAAGTAATTCCTAACCGTCTGCTCGTCAATATTTAATTCACGCGCAATCCGGTTTACACTGCCAGTTGGCAATTTGTGTTTAATGTCCCTTAACTCATTGAATGTAATATTCATTTCCCAAGATTTGGTTAAGAAATAAGCCACATAGATGTGGTGGCCGATTGGTATTTTAAATATAGACCTTTTCCAATTTAAAACAAAAAAAAAGACAATTTTATGAGTATTAATTTTAGAAATGCTACGCACCACAAAATTTTCCCATATAAAAAATTATTATTTGACAAATTTTATGCTTAAATGTCAAAACTTTTTACGACAAAAAACAAAAGCCTGGTTGTCTATAATAACAACCAGGCTTTTACCTTTGTTTTCCGATTAACTGTTAAAATCGGGCAGAAATACCTGCTAGTACATTTAACCCCATAACCGGATAGCGATGCCACCGTTGCCTTTTATTATTGGCCAGATTGTTGAGTTGAATGAACCCTCCGATATTTTCAGTGAAAAAATATTCTGCACCTACACTGATATCAAACAAGGCATTGAGGTTTTCAGCCACCTCATTTTGGTTTTTATAAGGCACTCCATTTTCCAAAAAGAAATCACCCTTAAAGCGCAATTTATTATCCTCTGTGGTATAAATTGCTGAAGCGGTAATACTGGTAGTAGGCAAATGCCAGGCCTTTTCCTGGTGATCGGGAGAAAATACACTTTGACTGATCGTACCAATGACTTCAAGGCCCTTGAATAGTGGAGCAGAGACCGTACCATTGATATAAAAAATGCTGACCGTATCATACAGCACATCAAAACGGGCTATTTCAGCATCGTAATCGGTCAATAAAAACATAGCCAGGTCATCGGAAACTTTATATCCGATTTTGGCGTTGTATTCTATCCCAAAGGCATTCCCTTTTACGCCACCAAAGAGGTCATAATACTTTGTATTTTTTACCTCGACTCTGGATTGGATAAAGGGATTGTAATCACTTAGATTACGGAAACTATTCTTTTGCAGATTACCTGTAGCACCAGCATATACCCCCAGTATGCCTTCGATGACATTGGCACTAGCCTCTATATCCGGGAAGAAAGAGAATTCATCCTCATTGGAAGCCAGATTGAGGCCCAATTTCACTTTGAAACGATCGCCATGATAGGTGTAGCTGGGTTGTAGGTAAAAATTGTTTAAGCTATTCTTTTCTTCTCTTTTATAACTGGTAAAATCGGTAATCAATTTTATGCTAAGCGGATGTGCCCCATTAAACCATTTGGTTGCACTGAGATCAATGACAAAGCCATTTTCGCGGGCAGCATAATCATCTTGCAAGAAATAGAATTGAATGCCGGCGCCGTAGTTAAAGTCAGCTTCAGTGCGTTCGCCGTTAAAAATACTGGCCTTGCCTTCAAAAGTGGCGAAATTTTGTTTTACATCCGACCTGTCAAAATGGATATCTCTGTCGAATTCTTCATTAATGTCATTATAGCCGTAAAAATGAACGGTATTGGAAGTATACCCCAACTGTCCGTTTATCGCAAAACCCTGATCGAAATAATAGGTTCCGTGGGCACCCAGCTCGGTATCGCCAAATCTTTGGTTTTCTACCTTGCTATTGTTGTTGGCGGAATAGTGATAGACATCCAGCCCCATATCGAATTGTTTCCCGGAATTGAAGTTGTAAGTCCCCAGGGCATAAACGGAATTAGGCAACCCTGCCCCCAGTTTTAGGTAGCCATTGTACCCTTTTTGAAGTTTATCCTTGGAAATAGACAGTGGCCGAATTTTGGGAGGGAGATATTCTACCAGAATAGTTTTGGTTAAAATATTGTATTCCTGCCGTAGGGTGGTTGTATCCAGGGGAGGCAACTGTGGTTTCACTTCAACTTTCTCGGCATTGATCAAGCGAGCATTGAAGCTTTTGATCACATCTACTTCTTCAGTGGGCAGGCCATCCTGGCTAAATGCTGCAATGGAGACCAGCGAAAAAAATAGGAACAAGCAAATATATTTGGAGTTGATCATTGTTTTTAATTTTCTTTTGATGCTATTGGTTGATAATCAGAGCAGAAATGGATCAATTGCCATCAATCAGTTCCAGGCGACCTCCTTTCTCCGTTTCACTATTCAGTCGGCTGGCATTATTCAATTGTTGGTTGATCGTGGCCAATTTCTGCTGAGCGATCTGAATCAATTCCTGATCTTCTTTATAGTTTTCCAATAACGCTTCCAATGCAGCTCTAGCGTTGTAGAGGTCTCCCTTCTCTGCCAGAATATCGGAAAGCAGGATCACACTTTTTGCTACCCAATAAGGATAACCAGAGCTTTCTTTGTTGGCATTGATACAGAGGCTTTGCGCCTGATCAAGATCTCGCTGTTGATAGTAGATTTGGGCTTTCAGATACCGGGCTTCCGCCGTTTGTTCATTATCACTATTGGCAATTACTTGATTGAAAGCCGAAAGTGCATTGCTATAATCCCGGCGATCGAAGGCTACTTTACCCAGGTAAAAGTTTGCGGTTGATTTTTGCAATTGGGTTGCGCTGGAATTGCTGGAAACCTTTCCCGCCAGATTATACACGGCTTCTGTATTGCCTATCCGATAGGCACTACGCAACGCTCCTAATTGCGCTTCAAAACGCATATCTTCTGAGTCTGCCGCGCCCTCTAGTTTTGAATAAAGAGCAAAAGATTTACTAAAATCCTGAGAGTGGTTATAAGCAATAATGGCTGCCTTCTCCAAAGACTTCAGGTAGTAGCGACTTGGACCGCGATTGACAACATATTCGTAGTCGGCCAATGCTTGGCTATACTGGCGTAGCACACTATATGATTCACCCCGATGGAAATAGGCAATCAATGTATTACGCCCGTTAGGAAACTTGCGCAAGTAGTCGGTATAAGCATCGATTGCTCTTGGATAATTGGCATTTTCAAACTGAGACTCTGCCGCTTTGAAGTTGATAGAATCCTTAGCAAAGTTATCCACTTTATAGCCGGGTATGGTTTCCAGAAAGGCAAAGTACTCATCTGCACGCCCTAAGTCATCCACATATATTTCTTCCAGAGCAGCCAGTGCGAGATTGGCTTCACCGGGAGTGGGGTTGTTAGAAAATACCTGTTTGTAATAATTGATGGCCGTTTCCAGACTTCCCTGATTATAGGAAATCAAACCGAGTTGCAACAAACTCTGAACCACCAGATCAGAATTATCCTTATAGTCGCTGATCACCTGTTTTAACGGGGGGATGGCTTTGTTCAGCTGGCCGATCTCCTGATAAGTCAGACCGAGTTGGAATAACGCCTCATCTGCATACTCCGATTTAGGAAATTCCCGTCCAATGCGATCCAGAGCCAGGATTTTTTCAGTCGTTCGACCGCGCAGCCCTTCGATAATGGCTTTTTGATAAATGGCATAAATAAAACCGGAATACCTTTTGTCGATAGCTTCGTCGTAATAAGTTACTGCCTGATTATATTGGTTGCGTTTGAAGAATCCGTCTCCCACCCGTAGGGTCGCGTCACCTAAAACACCATCTTTGATATTTTCGCTTGCGATAAAACTCCGGTTGCGCTTGATGCCATTAACCGTCTCCTCAAAAAATCGATTAGCAGTATTATAATTTTCCTTTTTAAGGTAATTGTAACCCTGTAAATAATTGCCGGTAAAGATGGAAGACTCATCAGGTAGCCCCGTCAGCGTTTTGGCCAATGTAAGAAACTGGTCGACCAGGCGGATGCTGGTATCATATTGTTTTTCCTGATGGGCAATATCACCAAGCCAGTAAATTGCCAGTGCTTTGGTGCGGGGATCAACCGGAAATTGCAAGGATTTGTTGAAGTGCAATTTGGCACCAGCCATATCTCCTGACTGCATCAATTGCATGCCCCGATACATAGCTACTTTCTGGTAACTTTCCTGAATTTGTGGCGTTTTGTTTGGCAGGGCTTCAATGACTTCCAAGGCCTGTTTGTAATCGCGATAGGAAAGGAATATTTCACCCATAAGCTGTTGTGAAGGCAGGTAATATTTTGACTCCGGCCCAATGGTCTGCAGGGAAGTGATAGCTTCGCGAGGGTCCTTTAGTTCATAGGAAAGCTTGGCATAATTAAAAAGGGCTTCTTCCCGAATTTGTGAGTCATAAACCATTCTTTTGGCATTAGAGAATGCCGAACGGGCAGAACTCTTTTTACCGAGGCGTAAAAAGGCATCACCCAAGTAGTAGTTGGCTGATTGACCAATCTCAGAATCTACGCCACTCAATTCTGCAAAACTCTGGGCGGCTTTCTGGTAATTGCCAGTTTGGTACTGGGTAAATCCCAACTGATAAAACTCTTCCTCCCGCAATTTACCGCTGCGTTCGGCGTAAAATTCCAGGTAGGGTAGCGCGCGGTCGTAATTACCCAACTCGAAATAGGACTGACCAATCAATTGGCGAATTTCTTTATCCTGTCGAATGTCGCGGCTGGATAAACGCGGTTCAGCATAGGCAATCAATTCTTCATACCTGCGCTCCGCAAAATAGATCTGTGTCAGATAATAAGGAATGTGTGGTTCGTAGCGTTTGGCTTTTTCCGCAATCCTGAAATGGCGGATGGCCTCATTATACCCACCTTCAAAGAAATAACAAAGACCGAGGTAATAATTAGTCGGATAATAAAATTCGTTTTCAATATTGGCAATCTCCTTGAAGTTGGACTTGGCTTTGGCAAATTCCTTTTGAATAAAAAAGGAATAACCCATCCGAAATCGTACTTCAGCCTTTTGATCTCTGCTCATACCTGCAGTTGGCACCTGGGCATAGTACTCTATGGCTTTTTCATATTTGCCGGCATTGAAGTAATAATTGGCTACCTCTACCAAAGCATCATTGGCAATGGGGTCCGGGGAATGAGTCCGGATAAAATCCAGCATTAATTTTTCTCCATCTGGTGAATTGAGTTGAACTGCACATTTGGCATAGTTAAATTCAGCTTTGGTCAGCAACAATGCTGACTGTGGTTCATTGATCGGCTGAAGTAAATCTATGGCCTTTTTAAATTCGGTTTGAGCTTTACCAAACAGGCCCTGAGAAAGGAAAAAATCACCTTGTTTATAGGCATTGTTGGCCTCAGTGAATACCGTCGTTTCCTGTGCCATGATTGGTAACGAGAGAAGTACTGCAAAAAGCAGCGAAAAAAAGGGTTTTGTCATCATGGATGTAATATTGTTTTATCAGAAAGTTCGGACCAAAACGATTACTTGGAAAACAAGTTAACCATTAAAACCTTTTTGATCAATGTGTTATTGCAACGAATTTATAAAAATTTTAACAGAACTACCTGAAGGAATCGGCTAGGCAACTTCTAAAAATGCGCTAATTTTTTGCATTCTGTTGCAAGAGTTCAGCGGATTGAACCAGATGTGCACCTTTTTCTTGCATTTCGGCAATGGCTTTCTCAACATCTCCAGCGTTCAGATTTACGCCCCGGGTGCCATCAACAATGAGGTAGGCCTCAAAACCTAGTTCGATGGCGTCCAGCACGGTAAATTTAACGCAATAATCGGCGGCTAAACCCATAATGAAGACTTCTTTTACCTCTTTTTCTTTTAGAAAGTCTCCCAAACCAGTTGCTTTGCGATGGCCATTGTCGAAAAAGCCACTATAACTGTCAACCTCAGGATCAGTTCCTTTCGGGAAGATTTTAGAAACTTTTGCGATATTTAATTCCTGGACAAACTCGGCGCCAAAACTTTCCTGAACACAATGAATCGGCCATAATATTTGTTGTAAACCATTCAGGTCAATCACCTGACCGGGTTTGCGCCACGGATGATTGGCCGCAAAGCTACCGTGATTGGCCGGGTGCCAATCCTGCGTAGCAACTACCAGATCAAATACTTCCATTAGTTTGTTGGCTATAGGTACAACCTGATTTCCTTCTTCAACAGGAAGTGCGCCTAGGGGGCAAAAGTCGTTTTGTATATCTACTAAAATTAGTGCTTTCATAAATTTATCTTTCAATAATTTCCAGGGTATCCAGCTTAGCTCTTTGGGTATATAATTCGGTGAGCCGCTCCAGGTACCCTGGTGGTTTTCGTTTGCCTTTTTCCCAGTTAATAATCAGCAATGGGTGAGACTTTAGGGTTTGATCGCCATCAGTAATTTGTTCTTTTGAGAAAAGTATAGAGGTAATCTCCTTGTATAATATTCTAACATCCTGATTGATACCTAGGATTAATACGGAGTCAGATTTTAGTTTGTCCAAACGAGCATCATGTTGTTTATTTACTTCAATTTGTCTTTCCTGGGTGATTAAAAGTGAATCCAGAATTTGATCCATCTGGCCGCTGAGTTTTCCCTGTAGTTGTCGATCGAAATTTTCCAATTCTATACTGAAGTCCGGAATAGCACGAAAGCGGGTATTTGTAATGAAATAGCTATCCCTCATGATTTGTTCGTAATGATAAAAGGAATCTTTGGGAATGACCCGTTCCAGCATTTGCAAAACCAGCGTGCTGGAGTCTTTTGGTGATTTATTCAGCGAAAACATTTCCGAAAGACGGCTGCCAATGGTTGGTTTTTCCTGCCGACTAGCTTTGGGTTGAAAAAGCCGGTAAGAGATACAATCATTAGGGAAATAATTGCTAACAAAGCTATTGATACTCTGTTTGTTCTGCAAACCTTTAATCACATTTCGCAAAATAAAACCACTAGGGATAATAATCAAGAGGCTGAAGAATAGAATGATGGTACGGGTACGCCTGGCTTCAGCGGCATTTACATAGGCCCTGTAGGGGAATTTGAGCAACCGAATGATCAAATAAGTGGTCAACGCAATGAAAAAGGAGTTGAGAAAAAACAGGTAAAAAGAATTCAATGCAATTTCGATCTGGCCATTCGCAATTCCAAAACCGGTAACACATAGCGGCGGCATAAGTGCAGTGGCAATAGCTACACCCGGAATGGCATTGCTTTTATCTTTTCGGGTGGTGGAGATAATGCCTGCCAGGCCACCAAAGACAGCTACCAGCCCATCCAGGAATGTTGGCGCAGTTCTGGCATTAATTTCCTCTGTCAATTGCCCCAAAGGAGTAATCATAAAATATAATATACTCGTTGCCAGAGCAATCACGATGGCTATACCAAAGTGGCGCAGGGATAAAAAGAGTGTTTCCCGATCATTAATGCCAACACCCAACCCGATACCTAGAATAGGAGACATCAAGGGGGAAATAAGCATAGCTCCAATAATGACGGCAGGAGAGTTGAGGTCAAGGCCCAGAGAGGCAATCATAATAGAACACATTAACATCCAGGCATTGGCTCCCTGTATGCGCCTGTTATTATTGATAAAGATAACCGTTCCCTCGCGGTCCATGCCTTCCCGAAGGTCGAGCAAATGGCGAAACCATTCCCGGATGGCCACAAATAATTCTTTGGCCAGATCAGCAATTGATTGTTTGTGCGGCGAATTTTGAGGGTTCTTTGGTATAGCCATTATCCAGACATTAAATTAATCCGCCATCCTCCATTTCCAGGCGGCGATCACTCATCCCTGCTAATTCTTCGTTGTGGGTAACAATAACAAAAGTCTGATTAAAATCTTTACGGAGATTAAAGATCAATTGGTGGAGTTCCTTGGATGATCCGGAATCGAGGTTTCCTGAAGGTTCATCGGCGAATACAATGGCAGGTTGATTCATTAGCGACCTGGCTACGGCTACCCGTTGCTGTTCACCTCCGGAAAGCTGGCCGGGTTTGTGTTGCAGTCGCTCTGACAAACCAAGATAGTCTAATAATTCTTTGGCTCTTTTTTCTGCGACACTCTCGGATTTTTTCTGAATGTAGGCAGGAATACACACATTCTCCAGAGCCGTGAATTCGGGTAAGAGGTGGTGAAATTGAAAAACAAAACCGATGTTTTGGTTGCGGAAGGCCGCCAGCTTTTTTGGTGAAAGCTGGTTGACTACCTCATTATTGATTAATAATTGGCCGGTATCTGCCTGATCCAGGGTGCCTAAAATATGTAGCAAGGTACTTTTCCCCGCTCCTGATTTGCCAACAATAGAGACGACTTCTCCGGCTTTTACATGTAGGTTCACACCTTTCAATACGTGTAGGCTCCCGTATGACTTATGAATATCAATTGCTTTAATCACAGACTTTTGCTTTTCGTTCCGGCAAATGTATGGCTTGCTTATTGAAAAGAGGATGCTTTGGCAAATAAATTTGGATCATCTGCCTAAATAAATGAGTTCTGGCAAAACCAACCCGTGGCTTTACCAGAACTTATCTTTCAAATTTACCAGAAATAGCCAACGACCATTGCGGTAATGACTAAAAGGATGATGGCCAGGTACCGATAATTTTGGTACCAAGGTAATGCGGCCAATTCTATGGTTTCTTTTTGGAATATTTCTTTTCTCCAGGTATAATTTTCCACCTTTTCTAAATCTGGCGCTTTGGTAGCAAGGCTAACCGCTATGTGCAGGGCACCACAAAATAAAAACAAGTAAAATGCCATAAAAAGAAAATGGATATCATTCACTGCGGGTGCTATGTCGTAAATATCAGAAAGCAATAAAAACATGGCCAACAAAAAACCCGTAATCAGGCTCACAAAAGCACCATTGGCATTGGCACGCTTCCAAAATAGCCCTAGTATAAAGACGGATACTACCGGAGGACAAATAAAGGATAGAATAATTTGCAGGTATTCGAATAATGACCCCCACCGTTCAATCTGAGGCGCCCAAGCTGACGCTAATACGACCAAAACAAGGGTAGAAATCTGACCACTACGGACCAATTGTTGACTTGTCAGATTGGGTTTGATCTTCTGTACAAAATCCATGGTGATCAAGGTCGAGGCTGAATTAAAAGTTGCAGAAACACTCGACATCATAGCCGCCAGCAGCCCTGCCAGCACCAGACCAAGCAATCCGGTGGGTAACAATTTAAACAACAGGACCGGATAGGTCATATTGGGACAATCGGCCAGATTGGTACAAATTTCACCAGAGGGTAGTGGATAATTCAAAAATGAAAGATCAAGACTGGAATACAGAATAATGGCAATGGTGCCTGGTAAGACCATAATAAAGATTACGGGAAGTTTTAATAATCCCGCAAACAAAGCACCCCAGCGGCCGTGGTTTAAATCCCGGGCCCCCAATATTCTTTGTACCATAAACTGGTTGTTGGCCCAGAAATAAAAACCCAAAATAGGCACACCAACCAAAAGCCCGGCCCATGACATAAATTCATCGCCCAATGGCCTGACCAGGCTTAGAGTCTGTTCGGCATTAAGGGCTATCTCACCAGCAGCATGTTTTTTATCCAGTCCGGTAATCATGCCTTCCCAGCCTCCCACTTCCTGGAAAGCATAAATAGTGAGGATAATTGAACCAACAATCAGCAGGATAGCCTGGATCACTTCGGTTTGTATGACTGAGTTTAAGCCTCCAGGAATGGTATATGCAGCCGCAGCAAAGGCCAGAATGATAACGATGGTCGAGGTATCCAACTCCGGGAAGATGATTTTGAGAATGATGTTGCCAACATATAAGGCAGCTGCTGTATCAATAATCACATTGCCAATGATGGTGATAAAAGAAAAATAATACCTGGACCTGCTGTCATATCTGCGTTCCAGAAATTCGGGCATCGTATAAACCCTGGACTGTAGATAAAATGGAAGAAAAAAGATGGCAAAAAAGATGAGCACAACGACCGCAAACCATTCGTAGTTATACACATGGGTATTGGTCTCGTAGGCACTACTGGCTAATCCAACCAATGTGGAACTGGAAATATTTGCAGCAAAAAGAGAGATACCTACAATAGGCCAGGTCATATTTCTGCCAGCCAGGAAGTATTCTTCCGAATTTTTACGTTTTGCGTGGTAAAGGCCATAGGCAATAATGAGTACACCGTAGGTAATCATAATGCCAATATCAATGGCATTGAGTTGGAAGGTTTCCATAAGTTGGTTTAGTTAATTTTTTACACTTGACTTCAAGGTAAAAAAAAAGAGCGAAGTCAAAAAGAATTGCTTCGCTCTTATAAGAAATCACCCGACTGTTATTATGAAGGATTAAAAAAACCCTCAAAATAAATCCTTAATTATGGAGGTCCGATTAGGAATGATAATATGCCACTCGGACCATAATGCTTCAAAGTTAGCCAATAATCAACAGCAATTGAAGCTTTTGTTAAGAAAACCTTAACTATTGCCAAAATAAAGCAATTTTTATTTTACGTCAAAATTTTTCCTCAAAGAAAATTTCATGTTTTGTTATATAATGAAAACAATAGTCGGTATGAAAAGTTGGATTGCCAAATAAACGCAAATAAAAAAGCCCCTCTTCGGTGACCAAAGAGGGGCTATATCTTGCGTTGAGCAAATTTTCTTTTTTACTTCACTTTTGCTGCGCGCGAAAAGCTTTTTGTACTACTTTCTTTTGCTTTTGGCTTCAGATCTCCGGTGAGATCCGACATGACCGGTGTAGCGATAAAGATAGAAGAGTAGGTACCTACAATGATACCGATCATCAAGGCAAAGGCAAAACCTTTGATACTAGAACCACCAAACGCAAACAGAACGGACACCACAAACAATGTTGTCAAAGAGGTGATTACGGTCCGGCTGACGGTACTATTGATGGCTGAGTTGATGATATCTTCTTTATTGTCCTTAGAGTAATTGTTCAGGTATTCCCGAATCCTGTCAAATACAATCACGGTATCGTTAATGGAATAACCAATCACTGTCAGGATTGCTGCAATAAAGGCCTGGTCAATTTCCATGGTAAAAGGTAGAATACCGTGTCCTAAGGAGAATATCCCCAAGGTAATCAAGGTATCGTGGAAAAGTGCAGCAACTGCACCCATAGAATATTGCCATTTGCTAAAGCGAATAAATATGTAAAGGAAGATCAGCAGCAGGGCAAAAATAGCGGCATAGAAAGAACTTTCCTTAATATCATCGGCGATTGTTGGGCCTACCCGGCTGGAACTGGTCACGTGAGTACCTTTTCCATCAGCATTTTTGAAATGATTTAAGGTCAAATCGCCACCAACAACGGATTTTACGCCTTCGAACAATCTCTCCATTACCCGATCAGCAGGTACAAAACCAACTTCTTCCTCATCGGCATCGATCAGATAGTCGGTTACTACATTATAGGTATTGTAGGAATCTACGGCTTTGACAATCGGTGCATTACCTTCAAATGTGGTTGTCAGTGCATTTCTCAAGGTGGCAGCATCTACAGCTTTATCCTTGTCAAAAGTGACATTGTAGGAATAGCCACCTTTAAAATCCACACCCAGTTCAAATCCTCTGGTAATGAAAGAACCTATTCCCAGGATAATAATTGTACCTGAGATCATGTAGGCTACTCTGCGTTTACCCAACCAATCGATTTTAACGTTGGCAAAAAGATTTTTAGAAGGAGCGGTGGAGAAGCTAATGCTTCTTCCTTTGCTGGTCCACCAATCAATCATTAGGCGGCCCACCAAAACAGCAGTAAATAAAGACGAAAGGATACCAATAATCAAAACAACAGCGAATCCTTTGATTGGACCAAGCCCAAAATAAGCAAGGACCATGGCTGTCAAAATGGTGGTTACGTTGGCATCTATGATGGCCGAATAGGAATTTTTAAATCCATCCGTAATCGAAATCAACAATGACTTGCCTTCCCTCAATTCTTCCCTGATTCGTTCATAAATGATTACGTTGGCATCCACCGCCATACCAATGGTCAGTACGATACCTGCAATACCTGGTAGGGTCAGTACCGTACCATAAGAAGCAAGTGCACCAAAGATGAAAAACAGGTTGAGGAACAGGGCAATAATAGATACGATACCCGCACCGCCATAATAGAAGATCATAAACGCAAGTACAATCCCGAATCCAATGACCAGGGCAGTGATACTGCGGTCAATGTTCTCCTGTCCTAAAGAAGGACCTACTAAAGATTCTTGAAGGATTTCGGTTTTTGCCGGAAGGCGTCCAATCTGGAGGATACTTGCCAGGTCATTCGCTTCCTGCATGGTGTAACTACCCGTAATTTGAGAATCACCAGAAGGGATTGGGTTAATTACTCGTGGAGCCGATACTACCTGATTATCCAGTACAATGGCAATTTCACGGTTGTTATCCTGAGATGCTTCGGTAGTCAGTCGATTCCAGATTTTTGCACCGGTATTGTCCATTTTCAGGGAAACCGCAATAGCATTGGTCTGTGGATCAGGTGACGCACCTGCATCGGTTACATTTTCGCCAGATAGCGGGGCTTTACCGTCGCGTTCGGCTTTCAAAGCATACAACTCGTATTTACCGGTAGATTCCTTGGTCTCAGGATTTTTTACAGGGTCTTTCGACCACATAAAGATCACATCACTTGGAAACAAACGGACAATATCTTCACGCTCCAGGTAACTCATGACCAGATCCCGCTTGTTTTTATCCGTTTCTCCCATAACAGCAAGGCCTAAGGCACCTGTTGTATTTAGTGAAAAGACATCAAAAAGCGGACCTTGTGTCAGCTGGTTATTATCATAGATTGTATCGATACTGGCAATCTGATCAGTTAAAGGATTACCCAGTGAATCAGTTGCATAGACCGTGTCAATGCTAGCGATAGTTCTTTCAATATCTCCACCACCTTCCGTCTGGATCAACTTTTTGTTGGCTTCCGCAAAACCCTGAGATATCGCTGCATCAGAAATGCGGTAGACTTTCCAAAATTCGAGTTCGGCAGCAGCCTGCAAAAAGTTACGGGCACGCTCCGGGTTGTCGATACCAGGAAGTTCTACAATAATCAGATCACGTTCTTCATCCAGAGATACATTCGGTTGGGTTACCCCCAATTTGTCAATCCGTTGCTTCAGCAGGTTAAAGGTTAACTTTACTGTTTCATCAGCTTTTGCACGAAGAATATTAATGACTTGTCCGTTAGAAGTCTCGTAGTTGATTTCATCTCTCAGGCCCTCATTCCGTTGGAAGATAGGCGCCATTAGTTTGCCGTCAGAAACTTCCTGCCAAGCATCGGCAAAAAGTGTTACGTAATCAGCTTGAGCATTTTTTTGAGCTTTGGATGCTTTATTTATCGCTTCTAAAAAAGTTGGATCTTTGCTGTCGTCGGCCAGGGCCCTAATGAAATCCCTCAAATTTACCTGCAACACTACGCTCATCCCCCCTTTGAGGTCAAGTCCAAGCGCCAATTGCCGGGATTTAAGTTCTTGATAAGTATACGTTTTTAATAAAGGTATCTTAAATACCTCTTCCGTGGACATTGAGTCCAGGTACTCAGTTCTCTTCGATTTGAAGATACTGTCTCTCTCTAGTTCGTCCCCAATCTGATCAGACGTCGACTTCGCGTAATCATCTGCTGCGTTTTCTACCTTTTGTGTCGGTAGAATAAACAGGTATTGCACGAGTGTCACAATTGTCATGACCACAAGGAAGAACTTTACAACTCCTTTTCCTTGCATAACTTAGAAAATTTAAACTTTTTTAGAATAAAAGCGGTAAAAAAAAATTAGTTATAGTGAAGAAGGAAGCATCCAAACTGACCCCCCTCACAGAAAAACTCCGCAAATATACGCCTTTTGCCAAACTTTCTGCCTTTTGGCCCAAAAGTGTTGAGATTTTTTAGATGTGTCCGTAGTTAGGAGCCGGGTGTGAAAGGGCCTGAATGTTCTTTAATATTTAAAATGAACCCTACTTTAAATACGTTATCAATACTAATCCGGGAATCTTTATTGAGCAATTTGCGCAGTCGACTGATAAAGACATCAAAACTTCTACCCAGAAAATAATCCTTTTTACCATAAATTTGCTCTACCGCCAGATCTCTTCTCAAAATTTGATTGCGGTGCAGGCAAAGTAGATAAAGCACTTCATTTTCTTTTTCAGTGATGCGACAAACTTCATCTTCATAAGCTAATTCCTGGCGATCATAGAAAAATTGGTAATTACCAAGCTCAAACTGGGTGGGCTGGCAAGACGATAATGGGAAGGCACTACGTCGGAGAATTACTTTAATTTTACAGATCAATTCATCCTCGTCGAAGGGTTTGGTGAGGAAATCCTCTGCACCGAGTTCATAACCTTTAAGTTTGTCTTCTTTTAATAACCGGGCAGTTAGAAAAAGGAAAGGAATTTTAGGATTAAGTTCTTTTAGTTTTTTTGCCAGACAAAATCCATCCATGCCAGGCATCATGATGTCCAGGATGCAAAGATCAAAATTCATTTTTTTGAATTGCAGGATGCCTGATTTGGCTTCCCGACACCATTTAACCACAAAGTGTTCGGTTTCCAGCAATTCCATCAAAAGAAATCCCAGGTTCAGATCGTCTTCAACCAGCAGTATATTTTGTCGGGTATCCATAATTAAGGGTGTTTTGGAAGCTGAAATTGAATGGAAGTTCCCTGGTTGTTGCTCGAACTGCCTAAAGTTATCTGTCCGCCATGGAGTTCAACGATTTTTTTGACATAAGCTAACCCCAGGCCAAAACCTTTAACATCACTTTGAAAACGAGAAAATTTGTTAAAAGCCTGCTGCTGTTGCTCTACTTTAAGGCCGGGTCCATTATCGGCAATCTGAAATTGCAATTGCTCTCTGGTATCCTTCAAGTTAACCCTAATCAGAGGAATGCCGGTGCTATATTTCAGCGCATTGTCCAAAAGGTTGCGCAAGAGGCGGGAGAAGTGAAAGCGATCAACGGCATAATTTATCGGTTCTGCAGGGAGTTGGATATCTAGCTTAGCGGATTTTTCTTTGATTTGTAAATCCATTTCTTTGATGACTTGTTGAATCAGGCCCTGCAAATCCGTCAATTCTTTGTGTAGCTGATATTCCTTGCGTTCAATTTGTGAAAGGTGCAATACTTTTTCGACCTGTTCCATCAATCCGGCACTTTCTCCATTTATGATTTGTAAATACCGGCTCTCTTTTGCAGCGGGCATTTGCTTTTGCAGAAGGCCGCTGGCCAGTTTGATATTGGTGAGTGGGGTCCTGAATTCGTGGGCCATGTGGTTGAAAAAATCCCGGTTGAGATCACTGATACGTTTTTGTCGGAGCAGGTAATAGGAAGCCAGGGCAAACAAAAAAGAGATGAACAATAGAATGGCTATAGAACTGACGAACATAAAATTCATGCCATTCAGGAGAAATTTTGATTTATTGGGAAAATTGATGCCCAGATAATGTTGATCGGTTTCCAGCAGAGGCTCCAGGGAACAACTGTAGGAATCAGGATCAGATTTTTCTACAATTTGCACTTCATACGGTATATCTAGCTGGTAATAATTTAGGGTTTTGGCAATTGCTGAGTCGAGGGAAGAGGTACGTAATAGAGTCGCGGAGGGCAGGCGGCAGGTAGCCTGATTGGTTGAGAGGCCACAGCTGGCCCGCAAGGCTTGGCAATCTGTATTATTGGCTGCTTTTTCAACGGCACTGCAAAGCGCCATTTGTACCCGGTTTTTGAATTGTTCTTCCATTAAATGTCTGGAATGGTCCATCCATTTAATTTGGAAATAGAGTAGGGCAATTAGTGCGACAATGGAGGCCCCGATGAGTAATTTGATGCTATACGCTTTCATTTATGGACTATTTTAAAAAAATATATCCTCTGAATTCATTTCTGGACGCAGAGCCAATGGAGTTGCAGAGCAAATAAGAGGTTTCCTCTGGAGTACAAAAAAACGGAATATTGTCAGACCAATCCAATGCATTAACACCTCCTTAACAAGTGGCTAACAGCTCTAAAACAGCCTCCAACACTCCACAAACCTACCTTTGTATCGTCCGGTAGCTCAGCGGTTCTGAGTGTAACAAATAATTTTCAAAATGAACACATTAGTTAAAGTAAGTTTTTTTTTATTGGCCTTTTTTGCGGTTAACCTTACTGTCCAGGGGCAAAATTGTCAGGCAGCGACTTCTTGTTGCAGCAAAAAAATGACCAAGGTTGAAAATCAGGAAGTTAATCAGGCTACAGCTGAAAAAGCGTCGGCCACTTTGGTGGAGAATGTACAACAAACTACCGATCGTGCTTCCGTTCCCGTTCAACTTTCTAACTTGACAACACAAGCGCAATCTGGAGCAAAGGCGAATTGCCAGCCAAAAAACTGTCAACCAACCAATTGTGATCCTGCTAATTGCGATTTGACGCAATGTGATCCTGCCAATTGCAAGTTAAAGTCCGCTAAAAAAGCGAAACAGCTTTAAGATAGGGCAAAAAAGTGATGGGGTGAGTATGTCAAGATCACTTTACTGTCAGAAAACAGACTTCCAATCATTACATTGACAGTAGTCAGTGAATGTGTTGTCATTCCCACACTCCATCACTCTTTCTTACGCTAAAAAACCTGAATATTTCTTTTATTCCAACTCAATTTCTCACCTGAAAGCTTACCTTTGCGATGAAAATACACATCGCATGTCGCTGGAATCTTCTGCTATTTTAGAAACCTATTTTAAGTTCCCGGGTCAGACGGCCTTTTATAGGGGTAAAGTCCGGGATGTTTATACCGTTGGAGACCGTTTGGTGATGGTTGCTTCTGACCGCATCTCTGCTTTTGATCACGTCTTGCCCCGACCGATTCCCTTTAAAGGGCAGGTACTCAATCAGCTTGCGGCTCATTTTCTGAATGCTACTCGTGATATTGCTCCCAATTGGCTCTTATCAGCTCCCGACCCTAATGTCTCTGTAGGTATCGCCTGTCAGCCTTATCCGGTAGAAATGGTGATTCGGGCCTATTTGGTGGGCCATTCCTGGCGAGAATATCAGGCCGGTAAACGCGAAATTTGCGGCGTGCCTATGCCTGAGGGGATGCGTGAAAATGAGGCTTTTCCAGCACCCATTATTACCCCGGCGACTAAAGCAGAAGAAGGCCATGATGAGGATATCTCCCGGGAAGAAATCATAGCCAAAGGCATCGTTCCGGAAGCAGACTATCTTCAATTGGAGGCGTACACCAGGGAATTATTTGCCCGCGGCACGGAAATGGCTGCCAGGCAAGGGCTGATCCTGGTGGATACCAAATACGAATTTGGTAAAAAGGATGGGGAAATCTACGTCATTGATGAAATTCATACGCCGGACAGTTCCAGATATTTCTATTTGGATGGATATGAGGAGCGGCAGAAAAGAGGAGAACGCCAAAAACAGCTGTCGAAAGAGTTTGTCCGGGAATGGCTGATGGCCCATGGTTTTCAGGGTAAAGAAGGTCAGCTGATGCCGATGATGCCGGATTCATTTGTCGAGCAGATTTCGGATCGTTACATCGAATTGTATGAAATTATCACAGGTAAGCCCTTTGAAAAAGCCGACACTTCGGATATTGAGTCGAGGATTCATCACAATGTTTTGAAAGTCCTTTAAGTTATGACTCAACGCCTGCCTTTTGTTTATTTTGGTCCTAGTCCATTGGGTGGTCGAGGCGTTTTTACCCTGCAAGAAATCCCCAAAGGAGCTTTGATTGAAGTTTGCCCGGTGATTGTTTTATCCGAAACAGATAAGTCACTTATCCACAAGACACACTTGCACGATTATTATTTCCTATGGGGAAAGGAGGAGAGGGAGTGTGTGATTGCGCTGGGGTTTGGTTCTTTATACAATCATTTATATACGCCCAATGCGGAATATGTCATTGATGAAGAACAGCAATGTATTGATATTTACAGTATCCGCGACATCAAAGCCGGAGAAGAAATCACGCTTAATTATAATGGTGACCCTATGGATCGAACAAGGGTTTGGTTTGATAAAGGGGTGGAGGGGGACTAAAACTCTGGACGCAGAGTTATCTTGACCACCTCGGTTGCAGTTTTTTCTTAGGGGCAGACGAAGCTCTAAATCAAGAATTCTCCGGAATGCCCACATACTCCCGCAAATACTGAAAATGTGGACCCAGCTTTCCATCTTTAGCAATGGTAGCCCGCTCCAGGATGAGGCTTTTCGGCTTCAAAAATTCCGGTAATATCTTTTCCAAAAACATATTTCCAAAAGCCTTGGAAGCATCTCGTGGCATTTCACTGGGCAAGTTGTCAATGGTCATCATATCGATAACGTGTTTCTGGAAAGGCGCTGTTTCTTTTTCTGTTTGTGGATCATAGCCAAAAACCGGATCGGCGATGGTAGAAGCTTTTAGCGTGGAAGGGATTGAAGAAACCGGAGCGATGTCACAAGTGACATCGGCAATGACCTGAATATTGAAATCCGGCCGTTTCATTTCTTCCTTAGAAAAAAAGACCGGAGATTTATTGTTCCAAAAGATTCCGTTGATCATTAAATCAGCCTTTTGAGTATAAGGGCCAAAGACACTTTTGAACAACTCAGGATTATCATAAAAATCCTGTTTGGAAAAGACCGATCCATCCTTGCGTGCTGCATAATGCCGACATTCCAGGCGGGTAAATACGGCTTCATTAAAGGTTTGCTTCAGGAATTTTGCGGGCTCCACCTGTCGTATCCCCATTTCATGCAATACATCGGCAGCGCCTTTGCCTACCCGGCCCGTTCCCGTTAGCACAATGCGAATGGGCGGCAATTTAAGTCCGGCATATTGTTGTTTCGCCTCAGCATAATCAAAACAATCTTTCAAGCGTTTCATTTGATAAGCGCCGCTTCGCTGTCCGTAAGTCCAGATGGCATTATAAGCACCCACCATTCCGGCATAATATCCAAAGGCAATTAGGCGCCTGCCACGGTCACCTTTCATGGCTTCATAATCAATGAGCTGGATATTTTTATCCAGGATGGCCCTGAGTAGATCACGGTTATAGGCCTGCTTTTTAAGCGTGTGGGAAAAAAAACAATAAGCTTTATTTGGAATTAACTGGTGTATCGGAACCTCCTTTATGCCCAATAATAGATCACAATCTTGAATATCTTCACTCATCGGCACCCCTAATTGCAGGTATTCCTCATCGTGAAAACAACGGATAGGGGAGGGTTGTACGACTAATTTGAATTGATGGTAATCAACCAGGACATTGGCGCATTGATTGGGGCTGAAGAGTACTCTGGCATCGGGAGGCGTTTTTCCTTCTCTGATAATTCCTACTTTCATGTTCGTTTTGGTTAGGTCGTCTATAATTTGTGGTGCACAAAAATAGAAGAATTTTATGTTAAGGAAACTTTTTTCCTAAGTTATTGGTTACTACCTTTGACAGCTCTTCCGAAAGCGGAGGACTACAACATAACTGGGGACGTACTGGAATCGACAGGATCGTTAACTGGTTAGTAAGCATGCCGGAGCATTCTATTTCACTCCGTTAACAAATGACTAGAAACAATTTTTACATGGCAACAGACAGTTCGCCATGGCTGCCTAAGACTAGGTCTTAGAAAGCCTTTGTGCCCCACGCTTGACGCCTAATACACAGCGTGCCGCACATCAACCAACCTTTAGGCTAGCGAAATGACCGGCTCCGATCATTCAGCGAAATTCAGGAGATAAGGGTCAAGTCGTGGAGGGTTTCCAATCCTGCCTTGATCACGAAAATTCAACTGGAAAATAAGCATGTAGAAAGCTCTCTGGTGCTTTCGCTGGACGCGAGTTCGACTCGAAGGGTCGCCCGTGCGGTGACGTACGGTGAAAAATCGGGTGAATTCAGGGAAGCCTAAGTTCCGAAAATTTCGGAGTAAGGTAATCCTGAGCCAAGCCAAAGGGAAGACTTTGGAAGGTGCAGAGACTAGGGACACTACGGTGAGCCCACTAGCGCCCGACATCTTGATTAGGGATTGTTCAAGAAGATGAATTTGTCAATGTTTAATGTGAACTTGAACAATGAAACACATGAACAGACCTAAAAAGATGATGATATAGTCCGATACCCCGGGAAACCGGGAGTCAGTGCCAGTGGTATTGATAAGGAGTAAATTTACTCTGAACGTATTGCTCGCCGTCTCCACAAGTTAAAACGCAAAGCCCCAATTGGTCTGTTGATCAGTTGGGGCTTTTGTATTTAAAAATATTGGGAAGAAAAATTTTATGTTGAAAAGGTATTCCAGTAAAATAATCTATTGAACGCTTGTATTAATTATGTTATGGAAGTCAAACATCTACATTGTCTTCTCCCCTTCAACCGCCCAATTTCCCATCTTTCTAACCAATTCCAACTGCACCTGAGCCCGTTGCAAATTCTGTCCTCCAAAGTGGATTTAATAATAGAGGTCGCCTTGCAAAAAGTCGGTTAGAAATATACTATGCCGGGCCGGAAGCAGATCGCTCTGGTAAAGACTTTTCACTTTTCTTTGCTATTGATGATTATCTCCGCACATTTTCATGATCATAAACTCTCCAAATTCATCAATTTGAATATAGTGGTATCCACCACCATGTCCTCCGTAAATCCTTTGTACGATCCCTTGTTTGTGCGCTTGCCATAATGGAATGACAATTAAAATAAGGAAAATTTAATTTTTTCCAGAGAGGTTGTCACAAAAAATTGGAGGTTGAAGATTAGGTAGGGAAGATCGGAAAATTGAAAATCATTCCAATGTAAAAATAATACCCCCAATACGTATTTATTTACTCAAAATATTTTTTACCAAAAAATCTGAAAACAATGGCTAAGGAAAAGCAAGAAGCACTAAGCTCGGAAAGACTGCAGGAAGAATTTGCAGTTTTGGTATCCTTCAATGAAAATTTCCTCTTGAAGGTGGTGAGAGACCAGTATCTCAATGAACCTGTATTGGAGATTGGACGGATCTTTGACCCGCCAGAAAAAATAAACTTCGTATTGCAGGGCGGCAATGCGGAAGAATTTGATACCGATGGTCTGTTGCGAGAAACCTACGAGCAAAGGAGCGAGGAAGAAAAAGCACTTTACCGGGACTTCCGCTTCCTCTATAGCTCCAAAGAAGCCAGGGATGCTGCCCTGGAACAATTACCAAATGATGAAAACGTAAAAAGTGCCACTTTTGACCCAATTGCTGAAACCAATGCTCCGGTCAATGATCCGATGTATCCAAATCTTTGGGGAATACAAAAGATCAATGCTGATAAGGTATGGGATTGCACTGATGGGTGTGGCGTGGTAGTGGCAATCATCGATACCGGAATTGATTACACCCACAATGATCTCCACCAAAATATGTGGGAATGGAGCCCCGGTATACACGGACTGAATTTTACTACCGATAATGGCAACAATCTACTTGACCCAATGGACGGGCACAGCCACGGTACCCATGTAGCCGGTACGGTTGCGGCCATAGGCAATAACAATTATGGCGTGGTAGGCGTAGCCCCCGGCGCACGACTGATGGCCATCAAGGGCTTGTTTAATAGCGGGAGCGGTTCTTTTTCAACACTGGCCAATTGCATCGTTGCAGCAACCAACCTGGGGGCAAAAGTCATTAATAATAGCTGGGGACCAGGTTCGCCCGTCGGCGTTATTCCGGTGATGTATAATGCGATTACATTTGCACTGTCCAATCAGGTAAGTGTTGTGTTTGCAGCTGGTAATTCCAATAATGATGCCGCTTTGTATTATCCCCAAAGTGATACCCGCGTTTTGGCGGTAGGCGCAGTGGATCAGTTGGATGCCCAGGCTTCCTTCACCAATTACGGAGCTCCGGTGAACGTCAGTGCTCCAGGCGTGAATATCTTATCAACGGTTCCGGGTAATAGCTTCAACACTTATTCCGGTACTTCGATGGCCGCGCCGCACGTTTCGGGCATGATCGCCCTAATCTATTCCAAGTTGCCCAATATTGGGCTGAATATGGTGAAGCAGATCGTGGAAATTTTTGTCAAGAAGATCAGTACCACCAAGGATTTGGGCGAAGGAAGAATCGACCTTGCCAAGTTAAGGGATCTGCTTTGTAATTGCCAACACTCCGATTGCGATATCAAGAAAGTTCTTTTCAACCAGCAGTTGATGCAGGAAAGAGCAGAAAAGTTTAAGAAAATCGTTTCGAATGGGTTTGGTAACGTCTGCAGCTTAATGGAAGAAGGCAGATGTACCTCTATTGAGTTACCGGGTATTACCCCATGTTTTACCTTACATTGGGCCGATAGTAATGCGGATCAGATCGAAACCCACGATACTGAAACGGTTTTTATTACGGTCAGCAATCCTTATAACAATATTGGTTTTGAGTGTTTTACGATCACAAATATTGTGATCGCTCCCAACCAGGTAACCCCGAATATGGAAGATGCCATAGATATCGTTCCATCCAAGATGATCTGTTACGATGACCTTGCTCCCTGCAGCAGTGTTACCAGAGAATACGCTTTGATTACCAGAAATGCAGCTGCCGGGAATTACGCCATCAAATTTGAATATTGCTACAAGGGATTGACCATCAAGACCACTCAATCGGTTAAAAAAGAGGATCAGTTCCAGGTAACCTTGATCGATAGTTAATACAATAGGACCATAAAGATTTGAGAGAGTAGTCGGACATAATAATAAAATGTCCGGCTACTTTTCTATATTAAGATAAAGAAATTCTTGATTTCCAAAACATAGCTTTATGAACCACTTACGATTTCTCTTTAGTTTTGGGCTTCTCTTTTCCCTCCATCCTTCTTACACTCAGTGTCCTTTTGATCCGATTATTACTGGCGATAGCCTGCTTTGTCCGGGAGAGGATGGAAGACTATTGACTCAGTCCTATGAATCCATTCAATGGTATCGCAGATTGATATTTGAAGATACCGCGATGCTCATTTCTGATGCAACCGATTCTTCGATCGTTGTGCAAGCGGAGGTCAATTCAGGCTTTTACTACAGTGTGGAGGCAACCCAAGACGGATGCACCGAAAGATCCCCGGAGGTATTGGTCGATTCGTATACTTTTCTTCCTCCATTCGTCTCTCATTCGGGCATCTTCGAATCGGACGGATCGGGCGGTTTTCTTATTTGCCCGGGAGACACCCTTTTCAGTACGCTTGGGTTGCCGTATGATACCCTGATCCATTGGTTTAAGGATGGCCTGCTGATTCCCGAAGCGGCCAACCGGACGATTCCCATGTTCGAGCCGGGAATCTATACCGTAGAGGGCGCTCCGACATTATGTCCGAATTTCATTCAACCACTTGGTCTTACAATTGACGTAGCGTTTGCAGATGATTGTATGTCCATGGTATCAGATCCCAACCTTTTTGATCGTATTTCCCTATACCCCAATCCAGTAAAAACAACCTTATATGTGCAAAACGCCAATGGCTCGCCGATTACCGGTTTCCGAATTTGGAAAGTCTCCGGCGAGCTTCTTAAGGAACAATATGGGTTAAGCGCATTCGATTTTTCAATTGACTTTGAGACTGCCCCGAAGGGAGTTTTCTTTGTCGAACTTCAACTGGGAATCAAGAAGGTTTATGTGAAAGTAAGTAAGTGAAATAGGAATTAACGGCGTCATGACTCTTCCGAATAACTATAATATTACTTCACAACATCCTAACCTCCAATTCCCCCATGCGCTCCATCATTTTCCTTACCAATTCCAATTGTGCCTTGGCACGTTGCAAATTCTGTCCGTCAAAATGGATTTTGTAATAGCGGTCTCCTTGTAAAAAATCTGTTAGAAAACGCACCCCCATTAGGTAGGCAAGCAGGGCACCGGAAAGCGGCAGGTATTTTAATTCTATTGGGGTTAAAATGGTATGTGTTTCTTCCAAATAACCTTGCGCATAAGCGGCAAAACGATGCAGGTCTATTTGAATGAGGTTGAGGTCTGCTTCATCTTCGGCGGCAGTGGTGATGGTCGTCCGGACGCCATCGCCAAAGTCGTAGTGTACGTAGCCAGGCATTACGGTCTCCAGGTCGATGACACAACGACCTTTTCCATTTTTGTCAAGTAGTACATTGTTAAATTTGGTGTCATTATGGGTGACCCGGAGCGGGATTTTGCCCGCCTCGCCCGCTTTTTGAATAGCGCTCATCACTTCGGCTAAACTCAATACATATTTGATGATTTGATCAGCTTGTTTTACTCGTTTTTCAGTGTCTTTTTCTACTGCTTGCCGAAAGGCCGATAGCCTGGTCAATACATTGTGGAAATTAGGTAAAGTAGGGTATAAGTTAGTGGCGGGAAAGTCCGATAAATGAAATAAAAACCGGCCAAATGCCCTGGCCCCTTCGTAAATCTGTTCCGGTGTTTCGGCAACATCGTAGGAGATTAAGTCCTTCATGAAAATATATAACCGCCAGTAATTGCCATTAGCATCTTTATAAAAATCCTTTCCTTGTTTGGTGAGTATTAAAGAGAGGGTGGAATGGCTGGATTTTCCATTCACATGTTCACTTACTTTACGGATATTGTGCATCATGGCAGCAACTTCCGGGAATATTTGATGGTTGATACGTTGCAATAAATAATCCGCTTTTCCAGAATCCTGATTGGCGATGCGAAAAGTATCATTGATGTGCCCATTGCCAAAGGGGTAGGCATTTTTCATCGTTCCTTCAATGTTGAATGCTGCGATAAGATCGCTTATTGTTTCCTTTTCAATATTTGCATTCATGGTGTTAGTGTTCCTTATTTAAGACAGAAGTAGCCCGATCTAAATGAACATAACCGCCATCTACAAAAATCTGCTGGCCGGTAATGTGCGACGCTCTGTCTGACAATAAAAAGATGGCCATATTGGCAATTTCTATTGCGGTCGTCATACGATTTTCATACGGTATGTTTACTTCGATACTTTTTAACTTTTCTTCAGCATTATCAAAGGTATTGATCCATCGTTTATACATCGGAGTCATTACTTCAGATGGAACAATGGCATTCACCCGGATGCTGTATTTTAATAACTCCACTGCCCACTCGCGGGTAAGGGCAAGTTGACCGCCTTTAGCAGCAGCATATCCAGAAGTGCCCCCCTGGCCGGTTATCCCTGTTTTGGAGGCAATATTTAGAATAGTCCCTCTGGTTTTCTTCAGTGCAGGTAGGCAATAATGTGCCATATAGTAGTAGTGGAAAAGGTTGAGGCGAATGGAGTTTTGGAATGCCTCAACACTACCATGTTCCAGTCCGATGCCATCGTTCACTCCTGCATTGTTGACCAAACCATCAATTCTATTGAATTTTTTTAGGATCTCCATTACTGTTTGCTGACAATTTTCTGGAGAGGTCAAATCCATACAGCAAAAATGGACTGTTTTTCCTTGCGCTTTAAGTGGGTCTAAAATGAGTGCTGTTGCTTTTTCGTCTCTATCAACCACCACCGGTATGGCACCTTCCGCTGCGAGCTGCTGAACTATAGCCCCGCCAATACCACTGCCGCCACCAGTAATGAGGAATACTTTGTCTTTTAAGTTCAAATCCATAAAGTTATTTTTTCAGGGTCAAATATCGGGCATTAATTTTAAACCTCCTGTTGAAGGTGTTTTAATTTCTAACCAGCTACATAATTTCTTAAAATTGATACTACATTTGCAATGAAACTTCTCTTTTAATTATCAATGGCAAATTTATCATGAAACCTTTACTGCTCAATAAAAAAAGCACCTCTTTTCAGCAGTCATTTATAATCAAACATCATCGATTTCCACAATTCTTGAAGGTTTGGCATTACCATCCCGAATTGGAGTTGATATTTATTATAAAAAGTACGGGCACTTGTTTTGCTGGTGATAAGATCCTTCCGTTCAAGGAAGGAGAATTAATGTTGTTGGGGTCGAATTTACCGCACATGATGAAAAATGATCCTGCGTATTTTGAAGAAGGTTCCGGATTGGAGGCAGAGGCATTGGTCATTCATTTTTTACCCGACTTTTTAGCGGCGGCAATAAAAAACATTCCTGAATTTAGCATTTTGGACCGGTTGTTAAAAAGGTCGGGGCAGGGTATTCTTTTCTCAGGCAATAAACATAAAAAAGAGGTTGCAACCTTGATGAAACAAATGCTGGAGGGAGATGATTTCAGCCGGGTACTGAATTTTCTAGCTTTGTTGAAAATATTGGCAGAAGAAAAAGACTACCAATTTATTTCCAGCCAGGGTTATGTAAACTCGTTAAGTTATTCCAATAGCCGACTCGACAAGGTCTATGAATATGTGATGAATAACTTTGACGACCCATCGATCACTTTAGATCACGTTGCCGAAATTGCGCACATGAACAAATCCTCTTTTTGTCGTTATTTTAAAAAGATCACGCAAAAGACTTTTTCCAGTTTTTTAAATGAAATCAGGGTTGGCTATTCCTGTAAAATCTTATTGGAACAGGACAAAAAAAATATTTCTGAGATTAGTTACCTAAGTGGATTTAACAATATCTCTAACTTTAACCGCCAATTTAAAATGATGGTTGGAATGTCTCCTATTAAGTATAAAAAATTGTATCAAAATTAACTCATGGATCTACTTTCAGCGCTCAAGTCTGCTTCAGCGGTTAACATCACCCAAAAAGTGGTAAAAAAAAACGAATACCTGCTGCGCCCAGGCATGGTAGAACGCAATATCTATTTAGTAGAAAGTGGGGCCTTGCGAATTGTGTATTTAACAGAATTTGAAGAACATACCATCCGGCTGGGTTATAAAAATTCGCTGATTACTTCTTTGTCTTCCTTTCTTAAAGATCAACCTTCCGAGTTTTATATTCAGGCTATCCGCAAGACAAAACTGAGTGTAATTCGGAAAACAGATTTTGTGACCTTTGTGCAACAAGATCAAAACTGGCAACTACAATATCAGGCCATATTGGAGGATCTGGTGGTTCAGCAAATGGAAAGAGAAATCGACCTGCTTACATTCTCGCCAGTGGAACGGTTGAAGCGGGTTTTGGAACGCAGTCCACAGCTTTTTCAGGAGATTCCCGCTAAATATATCGCTTCCTACCTGCGTATGACCCCCGAAACCCTGAGCAGACTGCGAAATTCTTGATTTCAATCAATGTTTGGTAGGTGAAGTCCCCATAAATTTGTGTCAACAAAAAAGATATAATCATGAATCGTAATCAATTGCTGGACGAACTTATTCAAAAAACGGAACAAATCCGCAATGAGGCATCAATCTTTAATACCCTGACCTTGGCGGAATTAAACTTCAAAACATCACCAGAAAGCTGGAGTATCCTGGAATGCCTGGAGCATCTTAATCTCTACGGTGATTATTATTTAAAAGAAATTGAAGCTCGGATCATCAAAGCCGAAAAGGCTCCTCAAGCTACCCCTTTCAAAAGTGGCCTGATAGGCAATTATTTCGTCAATTTGATCCGGCCCAAAGAAGCGGGCATTAAAAAAATAAAAGCGCTCAAAGAAATGAACCCGATGGACTCCAAATTATCTACAACCACCCTCGATCGCTTTTTCAAACAACAGGCCCGGCTACTTTCTTTGTTGCAATCGGCCGGAAAGGTAGATTTGACCAAAGTGAAAACAGGTATTACATTTACCAAACTGATCAAATTGAGACTGGGGGATACATTGCGGTTTGTGGTGTATCATAATGAGCGGCATTTGTTGCAGGCGAAACGGGTGATGGAAAGAGTAATGGATCAAAAATTATCGAAAGTGGAAGCATCCTGATTGAAAGCTGTTTTTTTGAAATAGAATATGTTAATAATACTTTTAAAGCCTTTTGCAGAGTAGTAAATTGCAAGAGGTTTTTTATTCCTGATTCAGCTATCCCGGGATTAAAAGGTTGGTTTTACCAAAACTCAAAACCCAAACCTAGGAGTAAAAATGTAACTGACATGGTGACGAGCCTAGCTCGCATGTCAAAGTTCGTTATTGCTGATTTGACAGATGCAAAATACATCCGTCAGGAATTACAGGCGATTATACCGAATAACCCGCCTTCATGGATTAATTGGTTTCTATTTCATAAATTTTCCCCGCTCCATCTCCAGTTTTCCGCCATTCCTCCTATCTTAGCCCTCTACATCACCTAAAAAATACCAACATGGCAAAACAAAAACTCCCCCGGGTCGCCTACTTCTGTATGGAGTATGGTCTGGACAATCGATTTAAAGCGTATGCCGGTGGATTGGGTATCCTGGCTGGAGATTATATGAAGGGAGCCAAGGATCACAAATACCCAATTGTGGGCATTGGTATCAAGTGGAAACAGGGGTATACCGATCAGATGATTGGAAAAGATGGCCAGCCTTATGATTCCTTCCATAATTACAACTACGATGATATATTAAAGGATACCGGTGTTACAGTAAGTGTGACCATTCGAGGCAAAGAGGTAGTTTGCAAGGTATGGAAACTGGATGCCTTTGGCAATGCACCTCTATATTTGTTGGATACCGACCTGCCGGAAAATGAAGATGCCTGGATTACTGGCCAGTTATACGGCTGGTTTGGCGAGGAGCGCATTGCGCAGGAGCTGGTGCTCGGGGTAGGCGGTGTAAGGGCATTACGGAAACTAGGTATTCAGGTGGATGTATATCATTTTAATGAAGGTCATGCGCTGTTTGCCGGTTTCGAATTGATGCGGGAAAAGATGCAGGAACCCGGTGTTAACTTTGAAGATGCCTGGGCAGCCAGTCGACAAGAAATTGTTTTTACGACGCATACACCAGTGATCCAGGGCAATGAGTCGCATCCTATTGATCGCCTGATGTATATGGGCGCCAATATGGGCATGACGGAAAGTCAATTGCAACAACTGGGTGGTACACCATTTAATATGACGGTAGCGGCCTTGCGGCTTTCCCGAAAAGCCAATGCCGTAGCCAAATTACATGGAGAGACGGCGGTGAAAATGTGGGCCCATATCAAGGACGGGGCTGAAATACTCCCTATCACCAATGCCATTCATTTGCCGACCTGGGTGGACCCCAAAATGATCAAAGCCGCTGAAAAGGGGGGCGATCTATGGAAGGCACACCTGAAAAACAAAAAAAAGCTGGTTGATTTTGTCAAAAAACGCAACGGTGTCAGTTTGGACCCCGATAAATTGGTTATTGGTTTTTCGCGGCGTTCGGTGCCTTACAAACGCAGTGATCTGATTTTTAAGGATGCTAAGGTTATTGAACCTTTACTCAAAGATCAGACGGTGCAACTGGTCTTTTCTGGCCGTGCCCATCCATTGGATGATAACGGTAAGGCCATCGTAGCCAGGCTGGTTTCTTATTCTAAAAAATACCCCAAATCAGTGGTCTTTTTAGAAAATTACGACATGGAAATCGGCGCTATGCTCACCCGTGGATCTGATGTGTGGCTCAATAACCCACGCCGACCAAAAGAGGCAAGTGGTACTTCAGGTATGAAAGCGGCAATGAATGGCGTGCTGAACTTTAGTATCCTGGATGGCTGGTGGCCAGAAGCCTGTGAACATGGCATTAATGGCTGGCAATTTGGAGACGGCTTTGAAAGCGATCAGGAGAAAAAACAGGACAAACATGACCTGGCGGCCTTGTATAAGGTGTTGCAAAAGGAAGTCATTCCCACCTATTATAAAAATCCGGAGAAATGGGTGAAAATGATGAAAGCCAGTATATTGAGCACCAGAGAATATTTTGCGGTGAAGCGCATGCTTGAGGAGTATTATGCGATGTTATATAGGAATTCGTAGAGCGACTCTTGTCGTCACCTGATAACCATACTCCATTTCATCTTTTATCTAGCGAAGCCTTGAGCGTAGTTCTCCCATTTTCCATTTCATCCATCAAAAATAAACAATGAAAAAAACACTATCCCTTTTTGTCGGTCTGCTCCTTACCATTTCCTGTTTAATGGCTCAACACGGTGAGGATCGTTATGTGCCAGAAACAGATCCGCTAGTCTTGGAGAAACTGGATCAGTGGCAGGACTTAAAATTTGGATTGTTGATGCATTGGGGGGCTTATAGCCAATGGGGTATTGTGGAATCCTGGTCGATATGTGCGGAAGATGAGGGTTGGTGTGAGCGCAAAAAAGGAGCGCATCCCCAAGACTATACGGCCTATAAGCAGGAATACGAAAACCTGCAAACCACTTTTAATCCAGTACAATTTACTCCGGATAAATGGGCCAAAGCAGCTAAGGATGCCGGTATGAAATACGTGGTGTTTACCACCAAACACCACGATGGTTTTTCGATGTTTGATACCAAATATACCGATTATAAAATAACAGACCCGACCTGTCCCTTCAACAGCCATACAAAGGCGAATGTAACGAAAGAAATCTTTGATGCATTCAGAAAAGAAGGGCTCTGGACGGGAGCTTATTTCTCCAAACCGGACTGGCACTGTCCGGATTATTGGTGGCCCAATTTTGCTACCCCCGACCGGAATGTCAACTACGATCCGGCTGTTTATCCCGACCGTTGGGAGCGTTATGTGCAATTTACCCACAACCAGATTATGGAATTGATGACGGATTATGGCAAGGTGGATATCCTTTGGCTCGACGGAGGATGGGTGCAAAAGCAAAACAAGGAGTCGATTTTAGAATTTTACAAGAAGCGTTTGGAAAATAGTGAATCGGGCTTCCTGAAAGGCCGGATCGTCAACCAGGACATCAGAATGGATGAGCTGGTAGACAAAGCGCGCGCCAAACAACCCGGATTAATCGTTGTTGATCGCGCAGTACACGGCAAAAATCAAAACTACCTTACTCCTGAAAACCGGGTTCCTGAGGCTGCTTTACCTTACCCTTGGGAATCCTGTATCATTGCAGGTGGCAGCTGGTCATGGGTGCCTGATGCCAAATACATGTCTGGCCGGGAAGTGGTGCATTTACTGGCCGATATCGTCTCCAAAGGCGGTAATCTATTGCTCAATATTGCGCCAGATCCCAAAGGCAACTGGGATAAAGGGGCATACGAGATGCTTACCGAAATGGGCGATTGGATGAAGATCAATAGCGAGGCGATCTATGGCACCCGGGCTATTGCGCCCTATAAGGAGGACAATGTTTGTATCACCGAGGCCAAAGATGGCAGCCTCTATCTAATTTACCTGGCCAAAGAAGGAGAAACACAATTGCCTGCTGAGATTAAGCTTTCTAAAATACAACCTAAAAAAGGAACGAAAGCGGAATTATTAGGCTCCAAAGCCAAATTGAAATGGGAACCAGTAGGAGAGGGGTGTAAGGTGATGATTCCGGAGAAAATGCGGGGGATGGTACCTGGGAATTATGCTTGGGTGGTACGGATTAGGTGATTTTAGAGTGGACAACGCCAATATTTTTCACCCTTAAAATTGAATAAAATGACAACCCAATTCAGTTTCAACTGGGAACAATTTGAAGATTGTCAACTTGATGATCAACAACAGAAAGAGGTAAAGGGTAGAGAGGATATTATCACAGATGATATTATCTTACCAATTCAAGAATCCTAATTTCTGTGGGCCTTGTTTGAAGGTAGACTTTGAAAGCCTCGGTTCAACTGAGATCAAATTTTTTTGATAAAAGAGGCCCTTTCTAGGTTCATACCCAAAGGCATAGCCCTATAGAAACGTTTATTGAAGCCAATAATACAAATCATTGATAGCCAAGGCTCAATCTTTTGCCGTGCATTTTTTTGCCCGCCTCTTGGCTCTATACTCCGGAAATTTGCTGTCAAACTTATTCTTCGTTGCTCCCTAGACTTGTTGTTAGGTGAGGGCAGTTAGCTTATAAAAAAAAAATTCCTATAGGACCAACCCTTTACCCACAAAGGGCGGTCTTTTTACACGGTTAAGAGAGCATGTTTGGAGGCCAGCCCTTTGGCAGCAAAGGATCACTTTTCGCTACAAAAGCCGACCTCCAAACATGAAACTCTAAATTTTATCAACAAAAATCACCCGATCATGAAAAAAACAATGATTCAATTCATTTTGGCATTACTATTTATTTTTAGTGGTTATTCTGCAACTGCTCAATGGCAAACATTGAATAGTGGAAGCTCGGAAACACTGCTGGATATCCATTTTCTAACCCAAGATTATGGCGCAACAGTAGGAGAGGGGGGCACGGTTTTACTCACCGAAGATAGAGGCGATCACTGGACGGAAATTGGAGATTTAAGCGAAGGGTTGGGCTCTGTACGGGTATTGGGTATTGATACGATTATGGTGGCCGGTTCGAATATATTTGACGGGAACGTTTATTTAACGGTGGATGGTGGTGCAAACTGGGGAAATGTGGCTAGCGGCGCCCGTCTTGATGAGGCAGGAGAACAGATCTTTGCCCTGGGTTATGATAGTTTACGGGTCAGTGCAAATGGAGGTGCACAATGGCAGGGAACGGACCCCAATATTGGAGGAACCCTGTTGATGGAACAAATAGCCTTTGCCAATGACGAGGTTGGTATGATTGCTGGAAATATCAGTGGTTTTGCCAGTTATTCTACCTATGGATTTAGAACTGAAGACGGTGGCGCCAACTGGTTGCAATGGTATGTTTTTGACTTTCCGAATGCGGATGCCTGGACAACAGCCGCTTTTGCAGCTATGGATACTGTTTATTTATTTACCAACGAATACCAATTTTTTCAACCCAGTGATATGAATCGCTTGGTGCGTATGACAGATTTTTATATTGAAATGATGAATGGCCAATCCAACTGGCGGTTTACTGGAGAAGTTGTCAATGAGGATATGCCTGGATATATCTACGACGCTCATTTTTTCAATACATCGTATGGTTTTGCGGTTAGTGCGGAGGGCGCAATTTTTCGCACGGGAGATGGTGGTAACTCCTGGACCAGTAATTATTCCGGAGCCGATAGTTTACGCAGCATTTTTGCCTGGAGCGAAGACCTCATTTTTGTAGTTGGGGCCAATGGAAGGATTTTGAGACATGGACAGGTTAATGCAACAAAAGATCCACAGTTATTGACACTTAGCCTGTTTCCGAATCCGGTGAAAGAGGCATTTTCATTGCAGGGAATATCTGAAAATAATGGGCAATTATTCCTATTTAATGAATTGGGGCAATTATTGAGACGGGAGGCCTGGCAACAAGGTGAAACCATCTCGGTCAATGCATTGCCTCCGGGGAATTATCAGGTTGAATTGCGGACCTCAACCCAGCGATACCTTGGCAAATTGGCGGTTGTGAAATAGTCGGAAAAGTGGTTTCATAGGTAAGCGCATGCTCATATAATTCATTACCTTTGCGGCATGGAAGCAAAGCCAAACCGTTTATATCCGAATCTGATTCGGGCAGTGATAGAGGCACTGCAACAGGTGTTTAATAAGGATTTTTATGTGAGTAAAGTCATCGAGCGCACCTTAAAAAGCAATCCGAAATGGGGGTCCCGCGATCGGGCATTCATTGCGGAAAGTATTTATGAAGTGGTCCGTTGGTACCGGTTGCTGTATGAGATAGATGGTCAGCCTCCGGTAAAAGATCAGGATTGGTGGCGACTATTTGGTATTTTACAAATCATTAATGGAAAAATGCTTCCTGAATGGAAGGAATTTCAAGGAATTGATAATCATCAGGTTATACTCAAGTATGAAGATTTAAAGCAGGTTCGTAAGATTAAAGAATCTATACCAGATTGGTTGGATGAGTTGGGAAGCAAAGAATTGGGCACGGTATGGCCGGAAACGCTGGAAACCCTCAATCAGCAGGCCTCAGTAATTTTGCGGGTAAATCGGCTGAAGACGGATGCCAAACAATTACAAAATGCCTTTAAATCAGCGGATATTGAAGTGGAGCTGATTAATGAAGAGGCGCTACGCGTGACTCGAAGAAAGAACTTATTTGCTACGACCCCTTTTAAACAAGGTTGGTTTGAAGTGCAGGATTATTCCTCTCAGCAGGTTGCGCACTACCTGGATGTTGCACCAGGAATGCGGGTAGTGGATGCTTGTGCAGGGGGTGGTGGCAAATCTCTACATCTGGCCACTTTGATGGAAAATAAAGGGCAGATCATTGCCATGGATACTGAATCCTGGAAGCTTGATGAATTGCGTAGACGGGCACGACGAAATGGGATTCACATCATTGAAACCAGACCGATTACCAGTACCAAAGTCATAAAACGATTGGCCAATTCTGTTGACCGACTCTTGCTGGATGTCCCCTGTTCCGGCCTGGGGGTTTTGCGTCGTAATCCAGATGCAAAATGGAAGCTTCAGCCCGAGTTTATTGAACGATTGAGGTCGACTCAACAACAAATCCTCCAATCCTATAGTCGAATGCTAAAACCAGGTGGTAAAATGGTGTACGCCACTTGTAGCATTCTGCCTTCAGAAAATGGTGCTCAAGTTGCCCAATTTTTGAAGGACAAGAAAGACGAGTTTCAATTGCTGAAAGAAAATAGCATCCTTCCTCAAGATGAAGGGAATGATGGTTTTTATATGGCACTTCTGGAGCGGGTTAGTACTAGTCGGTAGTGCTCGCGAGTACATTATGCAAAACCAGTCAAAATGTTTCTAATGCAAAATAAGGATAGGAACATGAGCATGATAAACCGTCCTTTTCGTAACACTTTCGTGAAACAGGTTTTCCAGAAAACCCCTCTTTGGTCGATACATAATCAGAAGATCTATTCCCATAAGGTCAGCAAATTCATTTAATTCAGTGATCAGGTCCTGACCTTTAACATTATGGCACTTCAGCCCTAGCTCAGGGAATTGTTTTTCAAAGAATCCGACTAATTCTTTTAACTTCAGGCTAGGCTTTTTATCATTTTCTGTTTCAATATGCACAATGCGAAAGAAAGGATTAAATTGTTTCAGAATTTCAGTGGTTTGCCAGATGTGATCAAGATCGTTTTCCTGCAAATCAGTGGCATAGGCAACATTTCGGATATCATTAAATCCAGCCTTTTCAGGAACAACCCATACCGGACATTTAGCACGGCGTAGCGTTCCAACGGTAGTGCTGCCAAATAGTTTTTCTAATCTACTATGTTCACCCATGGTACCCATTACGATCAAATCAAATGCTTCGTTTTGAGCCATTTGAGTAATCTGGTGTACAGGAGTACCAATTTCAACTTCTGAATGGATAATTGGTACACGCTTCAGCGTTTGAGCTGTTGTGATTTGCACCAACCCTCGATCTACGAATGTTTTCATCACTTGCTGGGCTACCTCTAAACGCTTTTGAGTCATCTGTGCTATCATTACCGGAAAATCCATAGGTTCAGCCTCCGGATAAACAACATGTAATAATTTCACTTCGGCATCAAAACGATCCGCTATCATCAGGGCATATCGGAATGCATTTTCGGAAGTTTCGGAAAAGTCAGTAGGTAAAAGGATTTTTTTTAATTTTCCCATGGTAATTTACGTTGGATTTATATTCAAAATTGCCGGTTCTCTACCAGGAATTAGTTGATTTAGATCATGAAGTGCAATGATTATCGTCAGCTGGAGAAGTATTGAAAAATGTGTTAGAGCTCTTAATCTTCCACTTTTTTGATAATGCCCCTGATTAGACTAGCAATTTTTGGTGCAGCCTTGGCAGCGACATCTACAACTTGTTGATGAGAAACCCCTTCTTTGTTGGGATGTAACGGTGTATCCGTAATACAGGAAATACCCAATACCCGTATGCCACCATGTCTGGCGGCAATAACTTCCGGTACAATAGACATACCCACCAGTTCAGCACCAAGGTTTTTAAGGTAGCGTACCTCAGCCATAGTTTCATAACAAGGACCACTGATGGCTGCATAAACACCTTCTTTTAGATTAAGACCTTGTTTTTGACCCTCTTGTCTGGCTAAATTCAAAAAATGGGGATCATAAGCCTGGGATAGGTCTGGAAACCGGGGCCCTAACCGATCATCATTAGGACCTCTCAATGGATCGACTCCCATTAAATTCAGGTGGTCGGTGATCAGGCAAATGTCGCCTGGCCTGAAATCGGCATGTAACCCTCCACTGGCATTGGTTACCATTAGGTTTTTTATGCCCAGTAGTTGCATCATTCGCAAAGGAAAAATAACCTCTTTCATAGAATAACCTTCGTAATAATGGATCCTTCCTTGCATGACTAACACCTGCTTGCCATTTAGGTTCCCGGTGATGATTTGCCCTTGATGCCCCGCTACAGTTGTGACTGGGAAATGAGGGATATCACTAAAAGGCAGTTTTATTGCTTGTTCGATTTCTTCTCCCACGATACCCAGTCCAGAACCAAGTATTATGCCGGTTTTTGGAACGGTAGCTAGGCGTATTTTTAGCCAATTGGCAGCTTCGAGTATTTTAATATAGTCTTCCATTCGTTGAATTTAAAGAACTGACTTTGGAAAATGGGCGTGATGAAATCGATAGACGGTACTAGTCGTCTCACAAAATTACTAACCCCTGATGGCGTAAAAGGTGAGCATTGTCATTTTTATTAACCACAATTATCATCTAGTTCCAATGTCATTCGCTACATTTGTACAATGCCTAAAGGAATAATTATTGCTGATATTATGAATCGGAATACTACGAGTATTCTGTACAACCGTTCTCTTGAAGAAGCTTGCCAACTTTTTGTGAAGGAACAATGCCACTATTTTCCAGTGGTAAATGATGCTGATGAGTTGGTGGGCGTTCTCAGTACGCTGGATGTATTGAGTATCGCTATCGACTATATTGAAAATGGCAAGCGGAATTCAAAAAAGAAAAATACTCCGCTTAAGGTAGAAGACTTAATGAAACGCGATCCCTTTCGTATCCAGGCAGATGCAGCAGTACAACAAGCACTTGATATATTTGAAAATGAGCAATGTTGGGCTTTGCTGGTTTTATCGGGTAATACACTAGTGGGCATCGTCACGAGCTTTGATTTGGTAAATTATTTTACACACCAATCGAGGTATTCCGTTGACTTGTAGCGATCATTATTTCCATTGCCTACTAAAACAACAACCGCAGCGCCGCCAAAAAGGTAATTCCAATAATGAAATACCGATACGACTTTTCCGGAATCAACTTCACAATTTTGATGCCCAGCCATACCCCAAGAAAAATGACCGGCAAGGAGAGCAAGTTCAGCGAAAAGGAAGCTAGGGTAATGGATTTCCAAACGAAAATGTGCAGTGGAATTTTGAAGAGGTTGATGATCAGAAAAAACCAGGCGCCTGTGCCGATAAAACTGTTTTTAGGTAGATTAATTGCTAGTAGGTAAACTGCCATTACTGGACCAGCAGCATTGCCAATCATCGTACTAAACCCTCCAAGAAGACCAAAAATGCCGCCAAATACTTTGCTATCGGTAATGCTTGTGGGTAATCCTCTTCTTTGCTGGACAATCATCAGCCCCAAACTAGCCAGGACAACGACTGCCATGATTTTTTTAAAAAGTTCATCGTCAATATAATAGCCTACCGTCATACCAATCAGAACACCAATTATTGCAGCGGGTAACAATTTCCAGACATAACTCCAATTGGCATCCCGATTGTAATACCGTACAGCGAAAAGATCAGCTATAGATAACATAGGTAAAACAAGGCCAGCCGATGCTCTACCACCAAACGCAATGGCCATGAAAGGTACTATGATCATACTCAAGCCTTTTACACCGGCCTTGGCCAAACCGATCACAAAAGCACTAACAAATAACCAAAACCATTGATTGTTGTCTAATACCGGAATGGAAAAAAGAAAAATTAATTTCACTATTGGGTTGCCTTAGGTAATAAATTGATCTCCAGATCAACCAGGCGAAGACCTTCTTTTTCTTTGCCTTCCCAAAGGGCATTAAAACTCTCTTTGTCCTGATCCCGCAACAATACGGTTTCGTAATCTCCCCGCCGGTAAACGCCTAAATAAAAGGATTCGCCTGCTTCTTCAAACTTTTCATAATCCAATAGACGGTAACCGCTCTTGGTACGTTGGAGTAAATCGGTGTTGAAGATTTTCAAACTATTAGAAACAAATACATAAGAGCGAGGTTCGTTGACTTCACCTTTGTGATATAAAGCCAAAAATTGGATCACTTTGCCCGGTGTATTGATCGCTTCCACATCAATCAGGAAAAATTCCTGTTTTGCCATTTCTTCGGTTTTTTGTTTGATGCCTTCCTGGGAGTCCAACTTCCATACCTTGTGAATTGTTGGGCTTTTGTACCAAACGCCGATATAATAAAATTCCTCCTCGGAAACAGCATAGGATTCAATTTCATCCATCAAATAACCGTCGCTGGCGCGGGCTCGTTTCCTTTTGATAAACTCGGGCCAGCCCAGTACAGACTCTATCTCGGATTTTAGGTTGCTTTCCGACCAGATACCAGTGAACAACCGTTCTTTTCCACTACGGTAACTTTCCAGGTCAATAAGTCTGTATCCGGCACTTGCAAGTGAATCGTTGGTGCCTGTAAGAACATCCCAGTTGATCGCTTCCCGATAAAGCAATTTTGCTTCAGTTTGCTGGAAAACACCGGAATAAATTTCCTGACAAAACACTTGATTGCAAGTCAGGAAGGTAATTAGAATCAGTAAATTTTTCATTAAGTGAAGATTTGGATAATATGTGTTGGATTTGTGAGTGAACTTCTACTATCAAATGAAAAAACTTTATACAATGTTTATAGGACGTTGTGGGTTTTGTCAATATTGTGCAAATTGTTAGATGCTTTAATAGTTTAATGCATTTCCAACATCCATTTTCAAATCTTCTATGTTTTCCAAACCAACAGATATGCGAACCAATCCCTGATTTATGCCAACAGCCAGTCTTTCTTCTTCACTAAGTTTGGAGTGAGTTGTAGATGCCGGATGTGTACAAATGGTACGGCTGTCGCCTAAGTTGGAGGTTAACGAGCAAAGTGCCAATCCGTTAAGAAAATGCATAGCGGCATCTGCTCCTCCTTTGACCTCGAAACTAACCAACCCGCCACCAAGCTTCATTTGTTTTTTGGCCAAATCATATTGTGGGTGGGAAGGCAAATGGGGATACCTGACTTGAGCAATGGACTCGTGTTGTTCGAGGAAAATGGCCATTTGTAACGCATTGTTACAATGCCGGTCCATGCGAATGTGCAATGTTTCTAAACTTTTTGAAAGGATCCAGGCATTAAATGGAGCCATGGCCGGGCCTGTATGTCGGCAAAAAAAAGTGATTTCATCGATCAATTGTTGATTTCCTACAATGACACCACCCAGGATTCGCCCTTGGCCGTCCATCCACTTGGTTCCGGAATGCACCACCAAATCTGCTCCGTATCGAATGGGCTGTTGCAGATAAGGGGTGGCAAAACAATTGTCAATATTAAATATCAGCTTGTGTGCTTTCGCAAATTGGCCTGCCTTTTCCAGATCCACCAAGGTCAGTCCAGGATTTGAAGGTGTTTCTACGATCAACATTTTCGTGTTTTCCTGGACCTGTTCATGCCATCGATTGACATCTTCCGGGTCTACATAGCTATAAGTAATACCCCACCGATTAAGAATTTGAGTCAGAATCTGATGGGTAGACCCAAATACTGCCCTTGACGACAAAACATGGTCGCCGGATTTTAGAAAGGCTGCCATACTCGCAAAAACAGCCGCCATCCCTGATGCAGTAGCAAAACCGGCTTCCGCGCCTTCCATCTGGCAAACCTTTCGGATAAATTCATCTGTATTGGGATTACTGTACCGCGAATAGATCAATTTATCACCCTGGCCCGCAAAGGTATCTCGCATCGTTTCTCCGTCTGGAAAAGTAAAGCTGGAGGTCAAAAACAATGGCGTGCTATGTTCTGAATATTGCGTACGATCCGTTTGCTGGCGAATGGCATTAGTCTCGAAATGTTTTGGATTCATCTGACAGTTGATTTAAGATTCACTTTTCCAGTTGACCTCACGCTTCATTTCTAACCACCTCATAACTCCAAGTAATCTCTACTGAGGGCTTCAACATTATAGAAACCGAGCATAATTTTTCCATAGACAAGCGGCAGGCACGTTCCACTTTTTGATCATCCAGATCACCGAAGAGTTGGTAGTGTAAATGGATTTTTTTGAATACTGCAGGAATTTTATTTTCTACCCGGGTTCCTTCAACGCTGATTTTAATGTCTTTGATTTCCTGGCGCTGTTTACGCAGCAAATGGATCACATCTATGGAGCTACAGCCACCTACACTAGCCAGTAACATTTGCATGGGACGTAGGGCTTTATTGCCGCCGCCAATGGTTGGTGACCCATCAATTTCGGCGGTCAAACCGTCCTCGTTAATAGCTTGCATGTGGAAGGCATCGTCAATGCGGTGTAAGTCAATTTTCATATTTTAACAAAATTTTAATCCTCTTTTTATGGGCAAGTCTATGGAAATTATTTGATTTTTTGGGGAATTGCACCTACTTTTGTCCTATCAATCACTTCAAGCAAGGATTGGTTTTATATAGAAGGGTGGAGAGATCAGGCTCTGTGAAACCCTGGCAACCGCGGAAAAGTATCCAAAAGGTGCCAATTCCTGCCAAGGAGCATTCCGTATTGGGATGTAATTGGGAATATAAGATCACATTCAAATGACGCATTTCAGTATTTTCAATCTCACATTAACTATTGTTGTAGCAAAAGATATTCCTCGGGAGTGTTTTTGCTGTTGTTGTTGCCATTAATTTTTCATTGGACGTAAGCCTTTGAAGAAACGGACTCCCTTTGGGAGACATGCTTTCTTTATTTGTTGGCCGATATCCAGATGGAGGTCTATATATTTCTTACTAAAAAATTGAAAACATTATGTCAAATCTGAAATTCGAAACGCTTCAATTACATGCCGGCCAGGAAGAGGTAGAAGGAACTACTCGTTCAAGAGCCGTGCCCATTTACCAGACGACATCCTTTACATTCAAAGATTCCGAGCATGGCGCCAAACTATTTGCCTTGCAGGAATTTGGCAATATCTATTCGCGGATTATGAACCCTACAACGGATGTTTTTGAAAAACGTGTCGCAGCTCTAGAAGGTGGTGTAGCGGCTTTGGCCGTAGGTTCAGGACAGGCGTCGCAATTTATTGCTCTGAACAATATTTTGCAGGCTGGTGATAACTTTGTTGCTTCAGCCAATCTTTACGGCGGGACCTACAACCAGTTTAAGGTGGCTTTTAAAAGACTAGGCATTGAGGCTCGTTTTGTCGAAGCTGAAGATGCAGAGAGCTTCGAAAAACTAATCGATAAAAATACTAAAGCCCTATATACCGAAACCATAGGTAATCCAAGCTTTAATGTACCTGATTTTAAGCGCATTGCTGAAGTGGCCCAGCGTCATGATTTACCTTTCATTGTAGACAATACTTTTGGTGCTGCAGGATACCTTTTCCGTCCGTTAGAACATGGAGCTAATATCGTGGTACAATCGGCAACCAAGTGGATTGGTGGTCATGGAACCAGTATTGGTGGTATTATTGTTGACGGAGGCAATTACAATTGGGGCAATGGTAAATTTCCACAATTTACAGAACCTTCGGAAGGGTACCACGGATTGGTTTTCTGGGATGTCTTCGGTGCTGATGGTCCTTTCGGAAATATCGCCTTCATTATTCGTGCCCGGGTGGAAGGATTGCGTGATTTTGGGCCGGCATTAAGTCCGTTTAATTCTTTTTTATTGTTGCAAGGTCTGGAAACGCTTTCTCTTCGCGTACAACGCACGGTTGACAATGCCTTGGAATTGGCCACCTGGCTGGAAAAACACCCCCAGGTTTCTTCTGTCAATTATCCTGGACTAGCGAGCAGTTCGACGCATAACAATGCCAAAAAATATCTACGAAATGGTTTTGGCGGAGTATTGTCTTTTACGATCAAAGGGGCTAAAGAGAAAGCCACCAAATTTGTAGACAGCCTTCAATTGGTGAGCCACCTTGCTAATGTTGGAGATGCAAAAACCCTGATCATTCAGCCTTCGGCTACCACCCACCAACAATTGAGTGAGGAGGAGCAAAATAAGGCAGGTGTGATTGCAAGTTCTCTGCGTGTTTCGGCTGGCATAGAGCATATTGATGATATTAAGGCAGATTTTGAGCAAGCTTTCGCAAAAATCGCTTCGCCGGAGCCTGTGCTTAATTAAAACCGAGTGGTGTGAAAATTTTTCATATTCAAGAAGATTTTGTGTTGGAGTCAGGTGTGGTATTAAACGGTATTGACATTGCCTACCATACCTATGGAACCTTAAACCCGGCGGCCGATAATGCCGTCTGGGTTTGCCATGCCTTGACTGCCAATTCCGACGTAGCAGATTGGTGGTCAGGCCTGGTCGGCCCAGGGAGGGTCATTGATCCGGATCAGTATTTTATAGTGTGTGCCAATATTTTAGGCTCTTGTTACGGTAGTACCGGTCCACAGGAGAACAATCCGAAAACTGGCGTGCCTTTTGGCAAAGATTTCCCACTAGTTACTATCCGGGATATAGTTAATGCCCAGATTATGTTGCGTAAGCATCTGGAAATAAATAAGATACGGTTGGCATTGGGGGGGTCTATGGGCGGTCAGCAAGCCTTGGAATGGGCGGTTATGGAGCCAGAAAAGTTGGAACAAATTTGTGTTTTGGCCACTAATGCCAAGCATTCCCCCTGGGGTATTGCCTTTAATGAGGCACAACGTATGGCCATAGAAACGGATCCGACTACCTATGATAACCATAAAGATGCGGGTCGTGCGGGTTTGGCTGCAGCACGTGCGGTTGCCATGTTGTCCTATCGTAATTACCTGACCTATCAATCAACCCAATCGGAATCTGACGACCACAAAATAGACAACTTTTCAGCCAGTTCCTATCAGCGGCATCAGGGCAAAAAACTTGTTGACCGGTTCAATGTATTGTCATATCTTAGTCTAAGCAGATCAATGGATAGCCACAACCTTGCAAGAGGAAGAGGCAGCATTGCAGAAGCACTTCAATCTATTAGAGCCCGCACACTGGTGATTGGGATTCGTACCGATGTACTTTTTCCGATTGAAGAACAGTCGTTATTAACCACTTATATTCCCCGAAGCCGGTTGGAAATTATTGATAGCCTTTATGGGCATGATGGTTTTTTGGTGGAAACGGAAGTTATTGGTGCTTTGGTTAAACCTTTTCTGGCAGGTAAATCGTTTTTAAATAGTAAGGAGGCCCGAAAATTGGTCAAGGGGCGATTGAGTGTTGATCCGGCAATGCCAGGGTCGGAGACGTTTTGAGGAGCGACTTTGAAAGAAGAGAAAGTATTGCAAAAGATTGACTACTTGAATATTAAAACATTTTTAAACCAAAAAACGGAATATCATGGCATTAAGTCTTGGAGATGTAGCTCCTAATTTCAAAGCAAAAACTACAGATGGGGAAATCGATTTTTATGATTGGTCTGGTGGCAGCTGGGTAGTGTTGTATTCACATCCTGCTGATTTTACACCGGTATGTACTACCGAATTGGGGCGTACAGCAGCGCTGAATGGTGAATTTGCCAAGCGAGGTGCTAAAGTTATTGCCTTGAGTGTTGATCCGCTTGATTCCCATCATTCCTGGGTGAAAGACATCGAGGAAACACAAAATGTGGAAATGAATTTTCCAATCATTGCAGATGAAGATCGCAAAGTGGCGGAATTGTACAATATGATTCATCCAAATGCAACGGAAAAAACGACCGTTCGAACCGTTTTTATCCTCGATCCAAATCACAAAGTTCGTTTGACAATGACCTATCCTCCGTCTACAGGTAGAAATTTTGTAGAGATTCTAAGGGTACTGGATTCCTTGCAACTAACCGATAATTACAGTGTTGCCACGCCAGTTGACTGGAAACATGGCGAAGATGTAGTCATCTCTCCGTCAATTGCGGACAAGGACATTCCCGCAAAATTCCCGAAAGGTCACAAGCGCATTAAGCCTTATTTGAGGACGACACCTCAACCGAATCTTTAAAATATTATAGTGATGTGGTGAGCGGGTGATCCTAACCTACATTGACAAGGAGACGGGGAGAAACGCAACGTCTACACCCACTCTCCTTGTCAGTTGTTCGGACACTAAGTTGACAACATTAGGTTTCACCATATCACCTTTTATAATATATCTCCCTACCTCATTATCGTCAAACTACCAGTAAACACTTCCTCCCTGATCCTCCCGGGTTGCAATTCCCAGCTGTATTGCAGCGCGTAGATATATACTCCTGTTGGCAATGACCTTCCTCTATGGGTACCATCCCAGGCCTGATTGGGGTCACTACTTTCGTGTACCAATGCTCCCCAGCGATCGAATACTTTAATGTCATAATCAATGAATCCGCAGGTGGCAAAGACTTTGAAGGTATCATTGACATCATCGGCATTGGGAGAAAAGGCATTGGGGATATAAAAATCACACGGACAATAGCCCAAGTCTAGTCTGATGGTCATGGGATAAATTTTGTTGCAGGCAGTGATTTCTACCTCGTAGATGCCGGGCGCCTTAAGGACTCGGGTAGCATCCGTTTTTCCGTCTTTCCAGAGATAGGTAGCATCTTTGATAGGGGAGTGAAAGTGAAACGTATCAACACAAGTAATGGTGGAGTCCATTTCGAGCAGTTCCTCCTCAATGGTCCGCTCACAAAACTCCCAGGTGCCGAGGTTGATATCCTGAGCAGTCATTTCCGTAGAATCAGCACGTTCAAAAGTGAGCGCAACTGAGACCGGACTGACATTTTGATTGTTCAGGCGGGCTGCATTGATGGTTGATTCCTCATATAGAATGGGGCTACAGCCCAGTTGTACATCCGGTGTGAGCAGAGCAACATAATTAAAATTACCCTCCGATTCAAAACCACCATGCACAATCAATGCGGTGTCAGCTCCAATGGCACAGACGGGCGTGGAAAAAGTGCCAAATTCACTCAATTCCAGTTGGTATTGGGCGGTAATTTTGGCCTTTTCGGAAAACGAAATAACCATGGGAATGAACTCCGAATTGTCACTATCCGGCAGGGGATAATTATTGGTCAACAAAATATTACCCCGGCCATCTGTTGACAGATGCGAGGCTTCCAGGTCGCAGGCAAACTGATCAGAATAGAGAATTGGCAAACCCATTTGGTTGAGTTTGACGAGGTATTGTGAATAGGAATTGGGCTCCCTGACGGCAAAGGCATATCCATCCGATAATTCTATGAGGTTGGATATGTTGCTGCTTAACGGATTTAATTCCACAAACCTTTGGGCCCATTGTATGGTGCCGGTTTCATCCAATTTATAAAAGACATTGCCATTTCGGCAAAAAAAACCGCCATCGGCAGTATAGATGGCATCTCCTTCATTATCGGTATTGAAATAGGCCCTCGACCAGTTGATAGCGCCCTCGGGATCGGTGACCATCATAAAGTTTCTTTTTATCGCGGTCGTACTGTCCACATAACTACCGAAGATCATAAACTGATCATTTTGATACTGGAGAGCGTATGGCTGGTCGTAATTGGATATGTGGTAGGTGTTGAGGGAGAGGACTTCTCCTGCGGGGTCGGTTTTCAGTAGGAAAACGTCGCCGCTGCCGGTTAATCCGGTCACAGCAATTTCGCCATTAGGTAGCAAATTCACTGCTTCCAGAAAGAGGGCAAATTCATCATTGATATACAATTTGCTCCATTCCTGAAAACCACAGGTGTCGTAGCGAGCCAGATAAAAGCCATGTTTTTGGCCTTCCTCCATTGCCTTTTTGAGGTCATTGGCAATTACAAAACCTTGTTCAGGATTGGATCCGATCTGTGGATTCTGCCAGGTTTCTACCTGGTCCAGGATATCGGTGAAGCTGCTTTGGGCCATGAGGCCGGTGGTAAAGAACAATAATAGACATAGCAAGATGTAGTAGTGTTGCTGTACATTCATTTTTATATCGGTTTTGGTGTACGGTCGTCTAGTGGCCTGGTTTGGTCTGGTTGTTTGGGAAAGTCAATTGGATTAGTTTGGGAAAAAGAGGTCGGAAAATTGAAATTCCGGTTTTAACTGAGGTAGGATTTATAGCTAAACTATTTCTGAGTTTAACTTATTGTTTAGAGACATATTCTTTTTTTTAATAACCAGAAGTTATCTGATTTCGGGTATAATTATCGAGTTTAATAAACTTCTTGTATTTTCCGCAGCAATATTTTTGAAAATAACTTCTGAATCCAATTGATATCAAATGTCCAACAAACGAAAAATATTATTCCTCGACCGTGCTCACCCCTATTTATGGGAAAAACTACAATCCTTGGGTTATGATTGCCAGCTGGATATAGAAAGTAATTATGAGGGCGTTACTGCAAAAATTCACAACTATTTTGGCATCGTGATGCGCAGTCGGATAAATATTGGTCCGGAACTATTGGATCAAGCGAAACAACTGGCTTTTATCGCCCGCGAGGGTGTAGGCACGGAGCATATTGATGTGGTTTACGCCGAAAATAAAGACATCCAGGTCATCACTTCTCCGGAGGGAAGCCGGGATACGGTAGGGGAGCATACTCTGGGCCTATTGTTATGCCTGATGAACAACCTGGCCCGCGCAGATCGAGAAGTCAGAGCAGGCAAATGGATCAGAGAAGGCAATCGCGCCACTGAAATTAAAGGTAAAACGGTAGGGGTTATTGGTTATGGTAATATGGGGATGGCTTTCGCCCAGCGATTGAGTGGATTTGAATGTAAGGTCATCGCTTATGACAAGTTCAAAACCGATTATGGTGATCAATATGCCACAGCGGTTGATTTGGAGACTTTATTTCACGAAAGTGACATCATTAGTTTGCATATTCCCTATTTCTCGGAAAACAAACACCTTGTCAACAATGCATTTTTAAGTCGCTTTCGCAAAAATATCTATGTGGTCAATACCGCCCGCGGCCTGGTCTTGGATACAGAAGGATTGGTCAAACACCTAAAAAGCGGCAAAGTACTAGGTGCTGCCCTGGATGTATTGGAATATGAAGAGTCCTCTTTTGATTTTATTCAATTTGATCAGATGCCAGATGCTTTTCGGTATTTGACGGAGGCTTCGAATGTGGTTTTGTCACCGCATATTGCGGGTTGGTCGTTTGAGTCAAAGGAGGGGCATGCCCGGGTTTTGGGAGAGAAGATTGAGCGGGTATAATATCAATCACCTACGCTCAAAATAATCATAAGCAAATTCAAGACTTTCAATAATCAAACCCTGGTCTTCAGCGTTCAAAGAGGATATCTCGATTTTCACGGGATATGCATTAATGAAATTCCATGATGTTAAAGGTTGACCATTGCTATCGAGAAGTTTTACAGTTATAGCTTTGGTTGTCAAAGGTCTTCCTAAACTTGCTTCGAAGAATTTTATACACCAATTTCTAAGCTCAGAATTTCCAGCCATTATCCCTCTTTTGAGTACTAAATTTGAGTCGGTATGCTTGCTCGGAAGCCGATGTGTAAATCGACTCTCCTCATCTTCTTTAACTGTATTAGAGGTTGTCATATCCATACTAATTCCAGATACTTCTTTAAATGAAGCCGTTGCCTCACCAGAGTCTCCTGTAAAACTAAGTTGATAACTGAAACCAACCGGAGGATAATAATCACTCATTTCTAATTAAGTTTTTTTAAAATAAACATTACGACTTCGCCATCTCCTGCTCATAAGTAATAACCATAAATTCCGTAGGCCGAACCAGGACAACGCTCACCTGCAGGCAGTAGGTGCTTCGACAACGGAATTGAGAAAGGCATTTTTTTCTACGGTATAAACTCCTGGTGGTTGGAGATTATTCGGAGTCATATTTATTGGATTTTAGATGTATCTACAACCCAATTTACGGTTTTTATTCAAAATCCGATTGAAAGGACACAAACTTCTTTTTTCCGATTAATTGATTACTTTTGCGGCCGCTTTTGAAAAAAGACCTTTGAGTTTGGCATGAGCAAACGCCAAACATGGTCTGCCCTCTCGTCATATCTCAAGAGGATTTCTATCTCTTTTTTAATGCGGTATTTTAAGCTCCTGGGAGTTTTCTTCCGGGCTGTAAATTTTATTTTGAAAAGTAATGAAACAATATTTTAATCTTTTTGACTTATCACAAAAAGTCGACTATAAAATTGAAATTCTATCGGGCCTAACAGTTGCGTTGGCCCTTATCCCTGAGGCGGTTGCCTTTTCGTTAATTGCTGGACTTTCGCCTTTGACAGGTCTATATGCTGCCTTTTCCATGGGGTTAATCACCTCCATTTTTGGCGGCCGACCTGGCATGATTTCTGGAGCTACGGGTGCAGTGGCTGTAGTCATTGTCGCTTTGGCAAAATCTCATGGGGTGGAATACGTATTTGCGGCAGTGATACTAGCGGGTTTGATCCAGACGCTTTTTGGCGTATTTCGGTTGGGTAAATTCATTCGCCTGGTTCCGCATCCTGTGATGTTTGGCTTTGTTAACGGACTGGCTATTGTGATCTTTATGTCCCAACTGGACCAGTTTAAGGTGGCAGATGCCAGTGGAATTCTACATTGGTTGAGTGGTATCCCTTTAATGGTGATGCTTGGTTTAGTATTGTTAACCATGCTCATTATTTGGGGTCTGCCCAAGATTACCAAAGCAATACCTTCTTCCCTGGCAGCTATTTTGGTAGTATCTGCCATTGCCATTGGATTTGGCATCGATACCAAAACGGTCGGAGATACCGCCTCTATTCAAGGCGGGTTCCCACCATTCCACATTCCTGATATTCCTTTTAATCTGGAAACCTTACAAATCATTTTCCCCTACGCTTTGATTGTAGCTGGGGTTGGGTTAATTGAGAGTTTGTTGACCCTGACTTTGATTGATGAAATCACGGAAACCAGGGGAAGGGGCAATAAAGAAGCCGTTGCGCAAGGTGTCGCCAATTTTGTGACTGGCTTATTCTCCGGAATGGGTGGCTGTGCGATGATCGGTCAGAGTTTGATCAACATTTCTTCAGGGGCCCGAGCAAGATTGTCGGGTATTGTGGCATCAGTGATGTTATTGGTTTTTATCATTTTTGGCGCCAGCCTGATTGAGCAATTGCCAATGGCTGCTTTGACGGGATTGATGATTATGGTGGCCATTGGTACCTTTGAATGGGCGAGCCTGAGGACATTTAACAAAATGCCTAAGTCGGATATATTTGTGATGGTTTTGGTAACGCTGGTAACCGTTTTCCTCCACAATTTAGCATTGGCTGTCATCATTGGTGTTATCATCTCCGCTCTGGTATTCGCCTGGGAAAACGCCAAACGTATTCGTGCCAGAAAGCGGATAGATGAAAATGGGGTGAAATACTATGAGATTTATGGCCCATTATTTTTTGGATCAATCGGTGTGTTCAACGAAAAATTCGACGTATTAAATGATCCAGATGAGGTCGTTATCGACTTTTCAGAAAGTAAGATTGTAGATATGTCGGGCATTGAAGCTGTGAATAAAATCACGGAACGTTACAACAAAGTCGGCAAAAAATTACACCTCAAACACCTGAGTAAAGATTGTCGAACCTTATTACATAATGCCAATGAGATTATTGAAGTCAATATCGTAGAAGATCCGACTTATAAGGTGATTTTTGACTAAATACCTACAACAATTCCTCCGGATTAATAATCTTTTTTTCAATCAAGGCCTGAATGACCAATTCAGTCATATCGCTTTTGAAGGCGAATTCGTCTCTGATATCAGAAACATAAGCCTTCAGACGCATTTTTAGATAGGACCTGCGCTCTTTTACCTCATTAAAGAATAATACGGTGATGGGTTTATTTAGGTAGATATATTTGGATACTTGTGCAGCCTCAAATGCAATTCGCCTGACTTCTTTTACCGGAATAGTTATCGGTAAATAGATTTCTGCAACTACCTGGCAATTGGCCTCCCCAACATTTGCATTGGATACAGATTGGTTCATCATTTCCCCATTGGGAATGCTTACTACAGAGTCATCAGGGGTCACGATGCGGGTAGACCGCAATCCGATTTCTATGACTTCGCCATAAAATTGGCCGACTTCAATCTTGTCTCCAACTTTAAAAGGCTGGTCAAAAATGATGATCAAGCCGCCAAAAATATTCTTGAAAATATCCTGGGAGGCGAAACCTACCGCTATGCCTACCGAAGCAGTTACAGCAATAACCGTTTCGACTGGTGGCTGGATGATGCCCTGGATGATGATATAAATGGTTAAAATCCATCCGAAAACCCGAAAAATGGGAATAAACCCTTTTATGGTTATCCTGTAGGCGGCACTTTTTTCTGCAAATTGGGTTAAAATATTGCTTGTTAATTTGATCAGGAAATAGGTGAATGTAATAAAGATAATTGACCAAAATATTTTGCCCGTAGAGAAAATTTTTAATACGTTTTTCGGTCCAATATTTTCCTCCGCCTTATTATTTAAAGGCAAAGCGGGAAGTCCTTGTATGACCTCAGCCGTATCGGTTTTTAATATGATTGTATCGTTGTTGGTAATGATGAGAACACTGGTATCATTTAACGTAATTGTTGTCGTCCTATTCTGGGCTATGCTATTGGCAATAGGGATAAAACAGAGCAAAACCAGGAAAAGACGATGTTTGTATTTTTTGAGTATTATCATGGCTTGTTAGTGAATAAGGTTCTTTGATATTAACCAATTTACGATAGGCCGGTACAATAAAGGATTGATCTTGTAAACATCCTCCACTTTAATGATGATGCCATCTTCATAAAGCATAAGCAGCATTAATTCACTTTCCGAAAAAGGCTGATTAAAAACCGTAGCGTGCTCGTTTAGCGTAAGCCCATCATGTAACAATATGGAATGAAGCGTGAAGATTTTTCGACTGGAAAGGCTGGATAAAAAGGAAAAATCCAGGTCTTTCAGAGACATAATTGCTATTTTATCACCAACCACTTCTGAGGTGGATCGCAACCAATACACAAGAGTAAGGCCAATATTACTACTGGCTAGTTTATTTAACCGGGAGAAATAGGCTGTTTTGAGCACTTGTTGTTTAGCTTCGGGACTTAATTTTTGATATTTTTTGCTTTCAAGGTCCTCTTTTGCTGGCAGAAATTCCAATTTGTAACCACTTACCCCGTGCCTTTTTAAAATGATATTAGTGATCTGTGGTTCTTTTAATTCAACCAATTTGATATTGTAAGGAAAATGGTCACTTATTGCCAATGTTTTATTTAAATAATCGTAGGAATATTGACTAATTGTGACCATCCAGAAAATGTTTTCACGGGTCTTGAATATTAGCTCAAAAAGTAATTTTAAGTTGGCAAAACCATCAATTTTCCTCAGAAAAAATCGCTGTAAGTGATCGAGTAGAATAATCTTTTTCTCTTCTTGTTCATTTAGAAAGTCAATCAACTCATTAAGATCCTTTATTTCAATATTTTTCAAAAGACGGCCCATATATTTCACCAAATCTTGAGAAGAATGAATGCGGGAAGATGGAATGGATCTGATGACTTTCGTTTGAAGCCTTGATTCCTTTAAGAAGTGATTGAGTAGGCTTGTCGTGCCTGCTCCGGTTTCTCCAATTAAAAGAACAGAACTTGAATTTCCTTGTTGCCAGTTTTTTAAAGCAACTTTTAGTTTTTCCATTTCCTCCGGCCGCTTCTCAAAAAAGGTATCGTCATTTAGAGGAGCAATTTCAAATAACTTTTGATAGACATAAGGTAGTTTTTGTACCGCTGCTTGGGCCTTAGCTAAGAATCCGGAAACTTCAGCAGACAAATCTTGTGGACCAATGGAAATGCCATATTTACGTTTGGTACGGTCGTAAAAAATTATTGCTTGTTTTGCATAATGTGTTGACCGGTCAACGATTAAAGGAACCAGGTTACGAACATTTTCGACGGCCTTTTTTCTGATATTTTTACTTCTTTCAATGGCTTTAGCCTTGGCAACCCTTAATTTTACTTTAAATACATTTTCCGTTTCTGTGAGTTCAAACAGTTTTGTATTAAAGGCCAGAATGGAAGCCTGCATTTGATCAAAAATAACATTCAGCAAGTTTTGTAATGCATGATCCACTTCCTCTGTTTTTACTATAGCTCGGCCCAACCCTTCTTCGGCAATTAGCCGGCATTCCTTCAGGTCAGGATCCTTTCTATCAAGAGCAGAAAGGGCAGCACCTAAATTGAAGCCTGTAATTTGCGCAAGTTCTCTGATGTTTAATTGAATCTCCTGCGTCTCTTTTATGATTTGACTTTTTAGGTTTGTAGTAACTTCCGTGAAATTGGGAAGCGTTTCGAAAGCAATCAGTTCCTGCGGTGAGATGTAGTCAATTTCACTGCTTTTTATTATTCTATCATACTGGTTGACTTGCGCCAGAGGCCGTTTGTTGGATAGTTGTTGGGTTTTGTTTTTAACAAATGTTTCCATCTGATCAATGTCATTGGCCAGATTTTGAGTAAAAAGGGTTTCCAGAGTTTGAGTAATCAGAACATCCTTTAGCTGGTTTTGGCAATGGTTCTTTTTTTGTTTTAATAAAGATTTCAAAGACTTCTCATCGCCGGAAAATTGTGCCAATTCGCCCTTTATTTCTAACAGGAATCGTTTCAAGGTTTCAACTTCCGATGTTACATTCACTGAGATTTTATTCGATAGGCTTTGTTTGGTCAAATGAAGTTGACTCGAAATCAAATAACTGGTATTATACATTTCCTGGTCCAGTTCCCATCCTTCAAATAAGGCGTGAAAGGTATTGGCCCATCCCTGATTTATTTTTTTATAATCGCTGTTGAGCCTCTGGTGTTTGTTTTTACTGATTGATGGGCTAAACCGGCGGGCAGGCAATTCCAGGGTACCTGCTTTATCATAGGCCAGGTTGTATTCAGAAAAAATATTTTGTAAAAGTTCCTCAAGCTGTGATTGCAAATTCTTCTTTAAACCATCAAGCGAGGCGGTCATTTCGTTGAGGCTTTCCTGGTAGGGCTTAGGATCAAAGGCGGTGGTAGTCAATTTGTCATCATCGGCAGCTAAAATCTGTTGCGTAGCCCACCGGTCCACTTCTTCATCTATATACCACAGCTGTGCAAAGTTGATACTGGTCTGTTGACAGACTAATTCATATAAAGGCAACAACCCTAGGCCAAGTTCATCCTGGAAATAAAACCTGGAAAGATTTTGAAGCGGGATTTTGTGAGTCCATTGTTTTGGCGGTTTGACTGGTTTTTCACCTATTTTTCTACCTATGTTACCTATGTTTGTCGGCCACTGACTTAAGCCAAAACCCATTTTTTTGATCCTTTTTCTGATGCTCATCAGCATCGAGTCTTTGGGCCCTGGTTTAAACCGGTCTTCTCCTTGAATGGCGGTCACAACAACAGGTAACGAATCGATATAATCGTTGATATTGGAGGTATAAGCTGAAAAATCATCATCAAAGGTTAGCACCTCTTGTGATGCATTACCCGCCTGTATAATTTTGGCTGTGAAGGCATTAAAGGTTTCGGTTGCCTGGATAACCATTAATAAATCTGCCTGCTCTAGCGCTTTGATTTGCTCAGCGTAGATACCCAGCGCAACATTCATTTCCGCAGCCAATTGTTGTTGCTGGTCTATCTTCTCTTCTAAAACGGATAAATATTGACCTTTGACAATCTTCGCTATTTTATGCTTCCCAAGTTTTAGTGCTTCTTTCATTTAATGGTTTATTAACCTGAGCTCAATTTACGTTTCTCAACCCAAATTTGTTGCTGTTTTAAACTTTAAAACCACCACTCAAAAAAAAAAGACCCCTCAAAGGATTTGTTCCTCCTGAGGAGTCTTTAAATTTTCAATAATTATTATTCGCCGCACCCTTAGCTAAGCAGCAATCTGTTCGCCACTTTGGGATCGATGTCCTTTAAGTGTTTGAAACAACAAGTTTCCCTCAAAACTCCCGATAAGGCGCATCTAAATACTGATTTGCCTCCGCTTCAGCAAACTTGGCTTGCTTACTATCCCAGTGCAATGTCTTATTAGGAAAACGTCCAGCGATAACGCCCAACAGTATTGTTTCTGTAAGTCTGGCAGCATAAGAAAATGGCGCCGTACAGGTATCTTTTCCTAAACAAGCATCTACAAATTGATGGTAATGTTTTGGGCCTTCTGTCTCATAATTCCTGACCGGTTCACCCAGATTAAATTTGGAAAAATCCATCTCCTGGTATTTTCCATCTACAATCAAGCGAGGCAATTCCAAAAAGTGAGGGAGGAGTAATCGCCCCTTTTCACCCATAAACATGGCCCCTTGTTCCGGCAATTTTTCCTTGTTGGGAAGTTTTAAATCTTTGTGCTTTTTTGGTGCCCCCGGACCATCATACCATACCCATTTCAGGGTATCGGTGGTGTGTTTGGTTCCCGGAAATTTATAGGTGACCGTATTGTGCTCCGGAAACCCAAATCCAGTTGGCTTTCGGCATTTGTTCTTTATGGTGAAGGGAACGTCCAGTTCAAGGGCGTTGTATGGGGTATCAAAAATATGTACCCCCATATCACCAAGGGTTCCGCAACCATAATCCAACAATTTTCGCCAATTTCCGGGATGATAAACACCCTCCTTATAAGGCCTTTCCGTAGAAGTACCCAGCCAGAGATTCCAATCCAGCGTTTTGGGTACTGGATCACTTCCTTGAGGCGCAGGCCCATCATATCCCCAGTTTTTGGGAGACCATGCTCTCACACAATTGACCTTGCCAATTATCCCGGATTGAATCAATAAGGTAGCCAATTTATAATCGTAAAATGAATGCACCTGAATTCCCATTTGAGTCACCAGATTCTTTTCCTTTGCCAACTTTCGCATGGCTCTTGCCTCCGTCACATGGTGGGTCAATGGTTTTTGACAATAAACGGGTTTACCCATATTCATGGCCATCATAGAAGCCGGGGCATGTGTATGGTCGGGCGTGGAGACAATCACAGCATCTATCTCGTTACCCATCTCTTTTAATAGCGTTCTATAATCTGAAAAGACTTTTGCCTTGGGATGCATTTTTTTAGCTGCAGCTAAATTATTGGCATCGACATCACACAAGGCGGTTACATCAACCAATGAGTGAGACGAAATAGCTTTAAGGTCTTCCATTCCCATTCCGCCAACACCAATATGAGCTGTCCGTAGACGCTCATTGTTTGTAAGTGCCCACGCGGAAGAGGGTAGGAGGGTGACTGATGATGCCAATACAGCTGCTTTTTTTAGAAATTCTCTCTTTTTCATAGTTCTATGCTTCTTTGATCTTTTTATATTTTTTTGAGGACAATGTTCCGCCAATGCACTTTAATGCCACCACCGTCATGAATCTGTAGTGCGATTGAGCCTTTGCCTTCTCCAATTTTTTGATCATTGATTGTGACCATGCCTACGCCATTGAGCCAGGTAGATATAGAGGCGCCTTTGGCCCGGATTTTTAAGGTGTTCCATTCCCCCATTTTTAGGGCATTTTCTTTTTCTGCGGTAGGTTGTATTAACCAGCCACGTCCATAAGATTCATAAATGCCTCCCGTATGCATGCCAGGAGGTGCCACCTCAACCTGCCAGCCACTTACTTTTGTGCCGTCTACTGTGGATCTGAAAAAGACGCCACTATTGCCATTGGCTTCCTGTTTGAATTCCAGGCTCAATTCAAAATCGTCGTAATATTCGTCCGTTGACAGATAGCCATATTCAGCGTTTGGACCGCTTTCGCAAATCAATTCCCCCTTTTTTACATACCATTTTTCTTCACCGTGTTGTGTCCAACCTTTCAGGTTTTTTCCATTAAAAAGGGCAATTGCCCCTGCATCGCCCTTTGGTTTTGGAGTGCCACAGCCAATGAGCAGTATTCCCAAAATGAATAGCCAATAATGTTTTAAATTTTTCATTGTTTTATTTTTTCGGTTAACAAGAAGTTGCAGTTTACTTCGGGCGGTATGATAATGATGGTTCAGGTAGTACAATACCCTTGGATTCCGAAATATCCGAATTAAATCCAACTTTCGTTAAATATTCTGTAGAAAAAGGCAGGAGGGATTAAAATATTTCTCTCATTGGCTCCGCCACAATCGCCACCAGCGTTGTTCAGTTTTTGTTGGTGCTAAAAATTTCCCCGGTTCCATCTTCAATAGAAATGTTGTAAGGCGTTAAATCAATGCCAAATTGTTGCTGGTAGGCCTCAGAAATCTTCGCTACAAATTCCTTTGTTCTGCTTTTTTTAATAATATTGATGGTGCAGCCGCCAAAACCGCCGCCCATCATCCGGCTGCCGAGTATATAGTCCTTGTCTTGGGTTTGCTGTACCAGATAATCCAATTCCGGGCAACTCACCTCATAATCGGTTTGTAGGCTGAAATGCGATTGGTAAATCAGTTGACCCAATATGTCCAGCTTTCCCTCTGACAAGGCTTTTGTGGCAGCCAATACCCGCTGATTTTCTGATACAACGTGGCGGCAGCGACGAAAAATTTGCTCCGGCATTTTTTCCTTCAAACTAACCAATTGTTCTGGAGATACATCCCGCAGATTGGTCATCTCAGGGAATACTTTTTTTAAAAAGCCAACCCCCTCCTCACATTCAGCCCGACGAGTGTTGTATTCTGATGAAGCCAGGGTATGGGAGACATTACTATTTAACAACAATAGTTGGTAGTCGCCTAATTCCAGTGGGTAATAACTATAGGCTAAGGAGCGGCAGTCCAATAGCATAACGCGATCTTTTTTGCCCATCATACTAGCAAATTGATCCATAATGCCACATTTGATGCCCACAAAATTGTGTTCAGCCAGCTGGGAAGCCTTAATGAGCTGGGCTTTGTTAAAACCGAGTTCAAATAACACATTTAATGAATAGGCCAGACTGCATTCCAGGGCCGCTGAAGAACTCATGCCTCCACCGATAGGAATATTACCTTCAAATTCAGCATCAAACCCCGACATTTTGCCGCCCAGCTTTTGGAGCTCATGCACAACGCCCATAATGTAATTTTGCCACCCAGCGTTTATCCGGGAAAAACTTTTCAAATCAAAAGTAAAGGATTCGTTAAGGTTAGTGGCAGTGACCTTTGCTATATGGGGTGTTTCATTGCGTTTCAAACGGATGACCATATTTTTATCGATGGCAGCGGGTAATACAAAGCCATCATTGTAGTCGGTATGCTCTCCAATGATGTTGATCCTTGCAGGAGATTGGATGATAATGGATTGTTTTTTATGGTTGTCTTTCATAGATAAGTGTAATAATTACGCTTATTTGATAAGTGTAAAATAAACGCTTATTTTTGAGAGTTCAAAGTTTTTTAACTCAGCGTTATGTCTTCACAGCAAAAAAAGGCTTTTTATCAGGAAGCAATCCCGATGCTAGTAGCCGTGGATTGTATTATTTTTGGATTTGACCGGGAGGCATTGAAGTTGCTTTTGTTCAAAAGGAAAATAGAACCGTTCAAAAATGAATGGTCCGTGATAGGAAGTTTTGTAAAGCCAACTGAAAGTGTAGACCTGGCCGCAGTTCGGGTATTAGAGGAATATACCGGTCTGCAAGATATCTTTATGGAGCCATTGGGGTGTTACGGAGAGGTGAACAGGGATCCGGGAGCACGAGTTGTTTCGCAGGCTTATTTTGCACTCATCCGACTTGATGAGCAAGAAGAGCAGATGGTAGAGACCCACCAGGCCCATTGGTTTGACTTGACTACTGTTCCCACATTGATCCTTGACCACAATCAAATGGTCAAAGATGCATTGGAAAAACTACGACGAAAAGCCCGGTACCGGCCTATTGGATTTGAATTATTGCCTGAGAAATTTACCATTCCCCAATTAAAGGATCTCTACGAAGCCATCAATCAACGTAAGCTTGACCGGCGCAATTTTCGAAAAAAGATCCTTTCCATGGATATTTTGGAAAAACTGGACGAAAAAGACAAATCCAATTCCCGTAAAGGGGCCTTTCTTTATCGTTTTAACAAAAAGAAATACGAAGAAATGGTAAAAAAGGGAGTTAATTTTGTTTTGTAATTGTCTAGGATAAGCCGCCAGCAAGCGCTTACTTCCAAAACTCATCTTCCGTATTTTCTTCAAACTTCAACGCAACATGTTTTTCTTCAATTAGTGCAAATTGTTCTTTGGTAGCCACTTGTTGAATTTCATTAAATAAAATCCGTTCTTCAAACCGGATATGCCGGGCCAGGTTGTCTTCCAGGCGGCTGAGTGACCTTTCTATCTCTGTATCCTCATTAAACAGGTTTGTTAACCGTCGATGCTGAGTCAATGCCTTTTTGACCATTTTGTGGTTGGCACCGAGTACGGGAAATACGTAGGCTTCCTCTAACTGGAAATGAGGCTTAATATGATTCTCAAAAAACCAATCGGTATACTTTTTTATCCTTTCAGGTGCTATTCCTTTGGAAAAACCCGCTCTGATCTTCCAACACAGCAACAAGCCGTGATGATGCTCACGGCTTATTGGTTGTAACGCTTTTACTCTTTTTATTGGCTTTCGCCTCTCTTTATCGTTCTGAAATCCCATTTGCTTGATAGTTGAAATTTACGAATGTTTAGGGGTCAGCGATGAATAGCTTACCCATTTGATGCGGTTCTTTTGCCACAGAGTATGAAATTCGAAAAAAGCTTTGTTTCTTCAAAAAAATGACGCTTTTCGCCTCCCATCGGCCGCCATAGGCTTGCCGACGGCGATGCAAAGCCGACCTCCAAACAAGCTCTTAGCGCATGTTTCTATTAATTCAAATACTCTTCTAACTCTAAAGCATTAGGGAACAAAATATTATTCTCCAAGTGAATATGCAAGTGTAAGTCGGCTTCAAATTCTTTTAGTAGGGCAAAAGCTACTCTATAAGTATTACAGGCATCCTGTGGAGGGGTATAATTATTGCTAAGGTCGGCTATTTGTCGGAAACGCTCTCCTTCATTGTTGTGTTCATGCATCATCATCTGAATCGGATTTTGTATCGTCACAAAGTGTGGCTTTTCAATCGTTTGTTTATCCAGCTTGGCTTTTACCATTTTCCTAATGAAAGGAAAAAGCACCAGCTCTTCTTTTCTCATGTGGATAGCCAATTCTTCGGAACAATGATAAAATAGCTGTTTAATTTTGCTTAACTCCGGATGATTTTCACCGTGAACCTTTACGATCTTATCCAGGTATTGTTTGATTACAGGCACCTTATCAGCGACATAGCGATGGTGTATTCGTTCGATGTAGTCCGCTAATAAATCAATCGGCCAAGATTGGTAATCGATAGACCTGTCGGTGGATATATTGGCTACTTTTTCAAGCTCGGCCTTTAGCTTCTCAGGCGCAATATTTTTTTGTTGACAAACCTCCTCCAAGGTGCGGTTGCCATTACAGCAAAAGTCAATGCCATAGGTATGAAAGACGGCAGCTGTTCTATAGTCTTCAGCTACAATTTCACCAACGTTTTTTTCAATTAAGCTTATCATATTCTAAGTTTTATTATTTGAATTTAAAGAGACTAATTCCAAAAGTGAACAGACAGATTACTTTGATTATTTCTGCACCTATGAAATAAAGGTGAAGATTTCCTGGTGGCACATCCTGTCCGTTAATATGTAGGTTGGCACGAACATCCAGGGCCGGCAAAAGCCAGGTGGTTTGTACCAGCAGTAGCAATAGCGGAATGAAGAAAAATACATTCTCTATAGTGAAAACAGCAGTTTTTAAATAGAGTATGTTTATGAAAATTAGGATTGCCAATATCCATTCCACTTTATTGAGCGCACTAAAAACCAGTCGTCCAATGCCCAAACCAATAGGTACCGTAACCCCTGGGGCACGAAACTTCAACCAGGCTTCCATAAAACTTATGGCAAGTACGAAACCAAGCCATAAAAAGATGGCAGCTACGGCAACGGGATACTTTACAGTTGTAATCATAATAATGGTTTTGCAGAACTATCGCGGTAGTATTCAATTTTCCGAAGAAACATTTCCGCCATTTTTTCAGCCCTCCATTTGGCTTCTTTGGCTTTCTCGCCTGTGAAATTTTCCTCAATGGTTTCAGAAAATAGTTGCAACCAACGTTCAAAATGTTTCTTTGTAACTGGAAGTTTGACGTGAGGTGAAAAAGGACTCCCATAATAAGTGTGGTCTTGCAATAAGACCGTTTGCCAAAAGCGATACATCTTATCCAGATGAGCTGGCCACCGGTCTTGTATCACACCGTTAAAAATGTTGCCTAATAGATCATCTTTCCGCACTTTGGCGTAAAAAGAATCTACCATCAACTGGATGTCTTCTATATTTTCGATATCTCGTACCATCAGAAAAATGATTTATAAAATTCGGAATCCCAGTACATGATGAAATAGAAAAAGGCAAAACCCATAAAGCTGATCAACAATGCCCATACCCAGGCCGGAATTGCTTTGGGCGTTTCAGAACCTTTTATCACAAATGTATCATTGGTTTCATTTCCATAGGCATTGATCGTAATAGACACTTTACTGTCTACGACTTCATTGTTTTTTAGTCCTACTATTGATATTTCCGGCCCGTTTCTTACTTCAAACGGGATGATTTTCATTCCTTCAACCCCACTTGAGGACCTGGCAATGATCTTTAGCTGATGTTTGCCATCTGGTAATTTGGTTGTATCTAACTCGAACTTTACAGGAGGCTGGAATGCCGCAAAGGGAGCGAGTTCATTATCCAAGAATACTTTTATGATCCTATTATCTTCCATAGGTTCAAAGATTTTCATTCAAGACTATGTTTTTAATATGATCCGGATTGTTTTCCTTGGGTCGAATAAGGAATTTTAGACTTAGGTAAAGGGTCACCATGACAATAATCACTGCCGACCAGGTAATGATATAGTCTATCGTTCCAGATGGCCCGGGACCATGGGTAATGTTTTCCAGTCCCTTTGGCTGATTTTTTTTGCATAGATCACAAGCCAGTACGTTTTGTGAAAACGCAAAGAGAAACAAACCGGATAAAAGGATTAATTTTTTCATTTTTTCCAATAGTTATTTGCAGCAGCAATGGTTTGAAACTCTGTTGCGATGACTTGTGCTGATGCAATGAGTTGTGCCGTATTGCTGGCATAATCGTTCCGCAATTTTTTTCTTGTATCCGGATCAGTTTGGATGGCAGCAATGGATTTACGAGCCAATTTTATAGCTAATTCCCGGCCTTGCATTGGTGTTTCGGTCATTAAACTTGGTAAATAATTTTCTGGTGTTTCCATTTTATTTTTAATTTAATTGTGTGACAAAAGCTCTAATTTTTTTCACCTCTTCTTCTGAGATAGGTGGCGCATCATTGCCCCAGCTAGACCGTTCATGATTGGCAATAGCAGCAATCTCGGCATCGGTGAGTTGATCAGCAAAGGGGGGCATCTGCGCGTATTCACTTCTTGCATCATAACCTTGCAGGATGATCTTGATCAAGAGCTCAGGGTTTTCATCCTGCACCACGGCACTACCTGCCAAAGGAGGGAATGCACCAACCAGGCCTTGTCCGTTTTCCTGATGACAGGCAGAACAGGTTTGCATATAAAGTTGCTGACCATCAGGTAGTGAATTGCTCGCTTGTTCTGCATTGCCTTTTTCGCGTTTCTTTTTTGCAGCAGGGATAAAATCAATAGGGATTTCTCCTTGAATTTCCGGTTGTTTTAGCGATTGCAAATAAGCAACCAATTGAAGTGCCTCCTCCTTGGCTACTATTTTTTTGCCGGCCTTATTATAAAAATTTGGACCAACAGGAACTATGATATCATCCTCACGAATACTAATGGTATCTTTTTCTTCAAATAGCCATGGATAAGCCGGCATTATTGAGACGGAAACCACACTTCTCGGGTTGTATAAATGTAATAAATGCCATTGTTGTCCCGGTTGCCTTTTACCAATATTGGTCAGGTCTGGACCGGTTCGTTCACTGCCTAATAAAGAAGGCGATTGCCGCCATACATCAAGTCGCTGTTTGCTGTAATAATAATCGGAGGGAATAGAAGGTCTTGCCCCCCATATTTTGTCCATTTCAATGTTGCGCACCTGTTGGGTATGACAAGCTACACAGCCTTCTGAAATAAAAACATTTAACCCCTTGAGAGCTTCCTCTGTAAGTTCTGGCTGTTTGGGTAGTGGTTCAACATCCTGTAATTGATAAGCAGGAAGAACAGCTACAATGATGCTGAGGAACACAAAACCACTCAAAGCCGTGTTAACTAAATTCTTATGATCTTTATGAAAATTAAACATGATGCACTTTTTTAGACGTTTACACTTTGCAATCGCCGGGCTGGTATTTCAACTACCTGCTCTTTTTTTATCATGAAAAAAAAGTTATAGGCGAAAATGAGATGCGACAGAAACATGAGTGAACCACCGATGGCTCTCCATATCCAGAATGGCCTCATCAGAATGACCGACTCCAAAAATGCATTGCCTTCAATCCAGCTTAAACCCTTGAGTGTGCCACCTGCCATCATGGAAATCATGTAGGCAAACAGGCCGATAAAGGCCAACCAGAAATGAGCACCTACTAAGGCTTGTGGAGGTTCTTTCCCGGTTAGTTTTGGAAGCATGAAATAAATGCAGGCCCACAGCAGAAAAGTGATAATCCCATACATGGTCATGTGGGAATGTGCTACGTTAAAATCGGTAAAGTGCCACACATAGTTGGTAAATCGAAAAGCCTGCAAACTTCCCTGGGAGGAGCCAACAAAATAAAAGATCACCCCAACTAAAAAGAACGGCAAAACATAACTTTTTGAAATTTGACTCCAGCTACCCCTCATGGTCATCAGAAAATTGGTCGTGCCGGCCGTAACGGGAATAAACATTCCAACACTAAATACAATGGCCACCGTTTGCAGCCACCAGGGTAGGGGGCTAAATACAAAATGGTGTGTGCCAATCATAGTATAGAATAACATCTGAGTCCAAAAGGCCAGAACGCCAAGCGAATACGAATAAATCGGTTTATTTAAGGAGGCTGGTAGAAAATAATACACTAATCCCAGGGTAAAGGTCATAAACCACATGCCAACTCCCTGATGCATATAATAACCCTGTATAACTGTCTCACCTAAACCATTCTGAAAATTGGGCAGATAAGCAATAATTACCAAAACTATTGTCCATAGGAGTGAAGCCAGGATAAACCAATTGGATATGTATATTTCCGAAATTTTTCGTTGGGCCACCGTCCTATAAAAATTTCTAAAAGTGATCACCAATCCAATAGCAAAAAGTAAGGTAACCGGCCAGATATATTCTCGATATTCTCCGCCGCCATTGTTGATCCCAGCCATTAATAAAATATTGCCTAAGGCCACGGAAAAGTTGATTAGAAACCATGCTTGCCAGGCCTGCTTATAACTGTGAATAGCTGTGTTAGAGGTTCGGGTAATAACAAAATATCCCAGCCCAATCATAGCCATTGATGCCCAACCCCAGAAGACCGTATTGGTATGAACGGGGCGTAATCGACCAAAAGAAAGCCAGGAAATACTGTCCATTTCAGGCCATACAAACTTCATACCCAGGTACTGGCCAATAAGCGTACCAAATACCAACCAAAAGACTGCAGCCCCGAGATAATAAATGATGACCTTTTTGAGATCATCGGGTGTCTCAAGGCTTATTGCAGTCTTTTTTTTTTCATCAAAGAGAGGGTTCTCAGGGTCGTTGCTCACTTTAGTAATCAGGCCTTTATCATCGACTGCCTTTCGGTCACTCCCCAATTCAGCACCGGAAAGCTTATAAGCAAGTGCTTTCTTTCGATGGGCAAGTATCTCGTCAATCTCAGATGCTTCCAGTGCTATTAATTCCTCACTGAATGCCAGGCGTTCCTTGCTTGATTGTTTCTTTTTTAATCCTTGGATATAAGCATTTAACCGATACGACAAAATAATGATGGAAACGGCTAAAATTATCGCAATCAATATTAGCGTGCCTATGATTCCAGGGTTCATTAACCAATTATTGGTGCTTATCGCTTTAGATTGGGCAAAGAGTACGGCTCCTGGCAAGAGGAGGCCAATTGTTACCCCAATTATTTTTTTTGACATTTTATTTCCGATTTTAAGACCTATTTATCCTTTTTAGAGTCAAAAATTTTCTATATCACCTTTTTAAAAAGGTTAAACCTACTTCAAGCCCCGTGGCTAATTCGTAAAGGCTAGTGCCTTCCAACATCTCTTTCAAATCATCTCTAATGATTGCAAACTTATTATGTAAAGGGCACGGTTTATTCGCATTACATTCCTTCAATCCTAGCCCGCAGCCCTTGTAAATGGCATCGCCATCAATAGCAGAAACGATTTCACTCAGCCTGATTTTGTCAATTCTTTTTTTCTCAATCTGGAAACCGCCCGTTGGGCCTTTTACCGAATCCACGATGTTATTTTTGGCCAACTGCTGAAGAATTTTCGCCGTAAAAGCTACTGGTGAATTGATTTCTTTGGCAATATCCTTTAGATTTACCCGCTGGTCCTGTAGGGATTGCAGGGCAATAAATAAAGTTGCTTTAATGCCATATTCACAGGCTTTAGAAAACATCATGAGTGCTTATTTTAAACAAAGGTAAATGATTTTTTTATATCGGACAAATTTATCCGAAATAAAACACAGAAATTATAATCTTTTAACAAGTTGTGGACAATTTGACAAATTTGATGACCTTTTTATCAAAATCAAGGAATGCCAAATAAGTGAATATTGCCAACTTTGCCCCATAATTAGTTTTTCATTTTTTAAACTTTTAGCGGTATGCAAATGCAGAGGGATCTCTCGGAACACCATCATTTACTCAGCAATATGTTTCCTGAAATTTCAGGAAAAGAGGCCTGGGAGCAATACAAACTTTCAGACGAAAAGGTGGCGTTTTTTCATGAAAACGGCTATCTGCACCATATAAAATTATTGGAAGATGACCAGGTGAATAAACTTAGGGAGGAACTAGCTGAAATCGTCGACCCTGGCCATCCTAAACATGATTTATTTTATGAGTTTCACAGCAATGAGTCTGAAAATCCGAATGCCGTACTTTTTCATTCCTTAGGGCATTGGCGCATTACAAAGGGTTTTCATGATGTAGCCTGGAATCCGCGGTTTGTGGTGGCAGCCTCTCAATTATTGGGTACAAAAGCGGTCCGATTTTGGCACGATCAGCTGTTTTGCAAACCAGCACATCATGGTGGGGTCGTAGCCTGGCATCAGGATTATAGCTACTGGACCCGTACCAGTCCTATGCAGCATTTGACCTGTTGGATAGGATTGGATGATGCAACCAAGGACAATGGCTGTCTTCACTATATTCCCAAAAGCCACAAATGGAACCTGCTGGATAGTACTAGTCTGGCTGGCGCAATGCATGGCCTTGATGCCTTTTTGACCGAAGCACAAAAAGAACAATTTGCAAATAAAGTTGCCGTAGAAATGCCAAAAGGGCATGGCTCCTTTCATCATCCATTGATGGTTCATGGTTCTTACGAAAACAGGTCACCTCATTCTCGAAGAGCCTTTGTGTTAAACGTTTTTGCTGATGGAACTCGCTCCAATTCGGATGAAGAGGTCTTGAAAGGAGTTCCGATTATCCGGAAGGGTGAAAAAATGGAGGGGCAATTTTTTCCTTTACTATTTGATCCTGCGCAGGTGATGGGATAGGAAGATTGACCATGATAAAATAGACTTTTAATTCGGAATGACTATCTTGCGAGCAGTGTTTTAAAACCGATCTATATTATGATTCACGAAATCGGAAACGCTTCAGCTGGTCAAAATTTTGAATACATTGATCTTTCCTATTTAGAGAGGATGACAAGCGGGAACGAGAAATTTATTGTCGACATGTTACAGATATTTCTCGATATGTTTCCCCAAGCGATGCGCGCTATGAAACTTAGCCTTGACAATAAAAATGCAAAAGATTTATACCAAGTGGCACACAAGATGAAGTCCAGTTTTAGGATACTTGGGAATAATGAACTTATCGAATTAGCCACTTTGGTTGATAAAGAAAGTGTCGTGGAGACACCCGATTGGGATCGCCTAAATAAAGATGTTAATCGAATGATTAGTTTGGGGGAACTTGCCATTCCAGAAGTGAAAAATGTTATCGCGAAATTTACTGGCTGATCTTCTGCAATTTTTATTCTCCTAAGGGGTCAGCGAAGAATAAGTTGTCTGTTTCAGGTGAGTTATTTTGCCGCCAGCCTAGGCGCGAAAACCGCGCATAGCCACTACTACGCAAGGATTTGAGTAACGACGGCTGGTGGCAAAAGAGCCGCATCAAATGGGTAAGTTATTCTTCGCTGACCCCTTAGTGCTTGTTTGCGATTATCTACAGCGTCACTATCGCCTTGATCACCCCTGCCTCTGAATCTAACCATCCGTCAAAATGGGCGATCATTTCCTCAAAGGCTACGGTATGGGTGACAAATGCATCCGCGGGAAATTGCCCGGTTCTTAAAATATCGATCACCAATTTAAAATCTTTCATGGTAGCATTTCTACTACACATTAAGGTGGTCTCCTTGGCGTGAATAGCCGGGTGTTGGAAGGCCAATTCTCCTTTGGATAAACCTACCAGAACATATTCGCCCACCTGAGGAGCATCTTTTTCTTTCAATAGAAATTGGCCTGGTTTTTCACAAACGATGTATTTCATAAATCAACTCATTTTTGATAAATCTGCACCTTCTCACTTGTTAGGAAAACAGGTAAGACCATTTGGGGTAAAATCAATTCATTTTATTTGGAGCATCTGAATCCTCCACTAAAATTAACTAAATTAGCGATTTAATAATTAGGCTTGTTGCGCAGGGGCAGAGCGGTGGGATGACTGAGCGGCCCTGCAAGGTGGGTATTTAAGCGAAGGAACGCGCCAGCGGTGGGAAGCCATCCGTTTCAACCATGTCATGCTCCTGCGAAACAAGTCTATTCTATACATTAACCAACAAACGATGACTAAGACCAACTCGATTCCTGTAGTTCCCAAGCAAGTATTGTTGCCATTTATCTTGATTACTTCTCTTTTTGCACTCTGGGGTTTTGCCAATGATATCACCAATCCGATGGTGTCCGCTTTTAAGAAAGTATTGGAGCTCAACAATACGCAGGCTTCCTGGGTGCAAATGGCTTTTTATGGAGGCTATTTTACTATGGCATTACCCGCAGCGATTTTTGCTAAAAAATATTCCTATAAAAAGGGGATTTTGCTGGGACTGACCCTTTATGCTGTTGGTGCTTTGTTATTTTATCCGGCCGCTGCTTTTGAAGAATTTAACTTGTTTTTGGTAGCGCTTTACATATTAACTTTCGGCCTCGCTTTTTTGGAAACTACGGCCAATCCTTTCATCCTTTCTATGGGCCCCGAGGAAACCGCTACGCAGCGACTCAATTTAGCCCAGGCTTTTAATCCCATTGGAGCATTGGCAGGTTTGTACGCCGCACAAACCCTTATCCTTGGCTCTTTACAATCGGATGATCTGGATGCCAGTGGCATGCCCATTTACGACACCTTAGCTGAAACGGCCAAAGCCAGCATCCGCACAGCTGATTTGATGGTGATTAGAAATCCTTATGTGATGCTGGGAATAGCGGTCCTTGGCATTTTAATGTTGATCGCCTTAGTAAAGATGCCGGAAAACAAGGAAAAAAACACTTCCGAAGGTGTACTAAAGGCTATTGGTCGCATTTTTCAAGGGAAAAAATTCCGGGAAGGCGTTATCGCTCAGATGTTTTATGTTGGGGCACAAATTATGTGTTGGACATATATTTATCAATATGCAGAAACCCTGGGCATTGACAATCGTTCGGCGGTTCCTTATGCTATGGCAGCTCTGGGCATCTTTTTGCTGGGACGTTGGGTGTGTACCTTTTTGTTGAAATACATTAATTCCGGTAAACTGCTGATGTTCCTGGCACTACTCGCCATCGTTTTTACTCTAGGCGCTATTTTTATCGAGGGCATGGCAGGTTTGTATAGTCTGGTGATGATTTCTTTCTGTATGTCGCTGATGTTTCCCACCATTTATGGCATTGCCCTGGAAGGCATGGGGGATGATGCTAAATTTGGCGCTGCCTTTCTAGTGATGGCGATTGTAGGAGGAGCGATCATGCCCCTGGCGCAAGGTATGATTCTGGATATTGGAGGGCTTGGTTATACCGATGTTCGCATTTTAGGAGTACCAGAAGTCAACTTCTCCTTTATCTTGCCCCTGTTTTGTTTTGTGGTGGTGGCAACTTATGGGTACCGGGTTTTTAAGGTACATAATTAAACATGCAACTATGAAAACCAAAAGACATTGTTTCACCTGTGACCTCAAAGACGACCCTGTTTTAATTGAAAAATATAAAGCTCACCATGCTCCGGGTAAGGTCTGGCCCGAAATTATCAAAAGTATCAAAGATGCCGGAATTGTAGATATGCAAATATTTCTCTCTGGCAACCGCCTCTTCATGGTCATGGAAGTGAATGACACTTTCGATCCGGTCCGCAAGGCAGAGATGGATGCCAAGGATACCAAAGTACAGGAATGGGAGCACTTAATGTCGAATTTTCAGCAGGCGTTGCCGTGGGCCGGAGCGGGGGAGAAGTGGGTGGAGTTGGAGCAGATATTTCAGTTGTAAAGTCAATCTACTGAAACAATCTGATTATGTAGCATCATTCCATTTCGTCACAAAAGGATACAGTTTTACATGAGGTTGTGCAATCAATTGTAGGGCCCCAAAAATTTATCCCCATTGAAATGAATTAAATGGTCAGGGTTATCAGCAATCCAAACTTCTGTTTCCCAAGCTATGTCTGGAATGAATTTTCTGAAGGTTGGTTTATCCAAGAATGCTGTTATGTATACAATTTCTGTTTTACATTTCGCTGTCAATTTTTTCAATTGAAGTAGTCGAACTTCACTAATTGCTCCTGAACTATGAACGGCTTCTATTAAATATAACCAATTTTTTTCTTTGGAATAGGCTATAATATCAGGTAATTCTTCATGTGAGATTTCAAAGAAGTTTAATCGCAATAATTCTTCTTTATTCAAATAAAGGTACTTGTCAGAAGTATCCCCTACGTATAGGATTTTCGAGCCGTAACCATATCTTGGCAGAAACTGCTCAATTATTTCTTTTTGTAGATCGTTATGCTTACCAGGTGAGAACTCCAATTTTACTCCTGAGGGTAATTTTACTTGCACTTTATTTATCCTTCTGCTTCTTTTTAGTTTCTCAGATAAGGGCTGAATTGCTTCTAATTGTTTCTTTACTTTATCTCGCCAATTTTTATTTGGATAACTTTTTAACAATTCAGCATACATTGGATTTAATCCATATCGTTTGTTGCTGAGTTTGGGTTTGATTGTAGAACAATAGCACCCACAACAAGTAATTTAAGGTCCTTACGTCTAATGTCATCATAGGAACCACGACTTATTTTCTCCTGAAAATTTTCATTTACATATTCAATAATATCTCTTGTTTTCAAGGAGTAATTGTCATTCTCCAAATCTTTTGTGAATTCGAAATCTTCAATCTTTTTCACATTTGCTACAGCTAAAAAAGCGACGGCCATCCTTTCCAATCTTCTCGGAGTTCCTTCAATAGGGACACCAAATGATTCAAGGATGTATAAGGTATGATTTATTAGCTCCTGGACTTTTCTTTTTTTTGAAGCAAAAGTTTTACACTTCTTCTTTTCAATGTAGTTTTTAGGACTCATGAAACATCAATAGTTGGTTGTTTTCATCCTTTATTGGATAACGATTTCCATTCTTTTGAGACAAGTAATAATTTTTTATTTCCCTAGCAAGAGACATTGCGAAATATGGGGCAACGGCATTCCCTATTTGGTTATAAACACTTGTTTCATTGCCATGAAACTGAAACCAATCCGGAAAGCTTTGTAATCTTTTTGCCTCTTCTGTGGTCAGCCTCCTTCTTCTTCCATCAGGTAACCTTACCCTATGCATATCTCCCGTTGCTCCGGCAAGATTTCTACAAGTTAGTGTTCTTGCTGGCTTATCTAAATGCAAGTCCCTGGGATTGATACAATGTGATGCTTTTTCATACTTGGCAATGTATTTATCCATACTTGGTGTAAGAAATTTGGAATCTTCAGGGATTTCTTTTGCCATATCTCCTAGGGCTTCTCCTGCTGTAACTTTATTGTTTAACTTTTTTGGGAAATTTAATCCATTTCTAGAACCAATTACTATAACTCTTTCTCTATTCTGAGGAACACCGTAATGTTTTGCATTGAGAAGACGATAAGTAACTATATAACCTAAATTTTGAAGATGGTCAATAACTTCTTTCAAATACCATTTATTTTTGTACAATAAGCCTCTTACGTTTTCGAAAAGAAATACTGAAGGCTCAACTTTTTCTATTGCTGAAATAAATATGGGAAAACCATCTCTCGAATCCTTCAATCCTAATTGTTTTCCTCCAACACTAAAGGGTTGGCAGGGTGGACCACCAATGACTACATCAGCCTTTGGGAATTCTGTGCTAGTCTCCAATTCCTGAGTGTAGCAATCTCCAATTAAGTTATTTCTATATGTTTCTGCTGCGTCGTCTAATTTCTCATATCCAATAGTTTTGAACCCCATAGCCTCAAATCCAAGTGATAGTCCTCCACAACCTGCAAATAAATCAATAACAGTTTTATCAAGATTGTCATCAACAAAAGGCTTCAACTCTTTATTTATTCTTTCGATATACTTCATTTCGTAAATATAGTTATTTTCCCCTTTCGATGTTAACAGTGAAGCCTTGGCTTTACTATTTCTTCAAAGCAGCCTTCGTAAAGATATAATCCGGAATTTCCTGGTTGAAAGCTATTTTGGTAATCCGGTATTCGGTTCCTTTTCCGTCTTTGAGTACATCCTTATAAATCATGGTCATTGGAAACCAGCGGCCATCAACTTTTTTGATGTTCGACAAGTTTGTACGTTTGAGTAATTGCCCGCTTTTGGCGTACATTTCCTGCTGTAGGGGCACAAAACGCTCGGCATCTACCCACATTTTTTGTGTGTGATAGGCTACATCTTCTACCTTGGCTGAAAGTTCGATTATATAACATTTTCGACCATCGATCACCTCTTCGCCTGTATGTTTTGCATCGTAGACCTCTAATAATTCGCGGTCGTCCATCATGTCTTCATACGATAGGTCAGATCCCATAACAGACTGGCGCAGCATGTGGCCTGAAATTTGGATGGTCCGGTCAGTTTGTGGCGTATAGATCCACAATTTGCCTTCTACTTTGAGCATTTTGGTTCCTGCTTCCCGGGCCGGAGAAAGGTATTCCGAAAAAGACTGATCTGTACCTATAGACCAGGTTTTGGACGATACTGCCCGGTCGCGTCGCTTGCCGTGAATGATCATATCTGATTCGATAATCCTATTTTCAGCAGCCATATTCGCATCAACCTTTTCAATGATTTCTTTGCCGGATAGGGGCGTAGAATTTTCGTTTTCAAAAGCAGTGGCACTTGTAAAAAGTACGGCTGCTAAAAGTAGGATTGTCAGATATTTCATGGTAATATTTTTTAATGGATTGTCTTAGTGCTTGTTTGACCTCCAAACATGCACTTACTATTAAGACGAATGAGATACTCATTTGGGCGTTATAGAAATGCTAAAATTAAACCTCCAATTCCTTAAATAATTGGGCAGTCTCTCTTTTATAAATGCCTATACCTGATAAAGCTGTTCCCAGTACCATCGCAAATAAACCCGGAATGAAACCGATGTAAAGTGCATCAGGTGTAATCTGCGCACGATATACCTGTGGAAGCATCATCGAGATATTTTTCATCATGCCGCTAAAATCAATGCCGTATTCCTGTAAATAATAGGCAACCGATAATCCCAATATGGTACCGACAACAGACCCGATAAAACCAATCAGGATCGCTTCATAAATCATCGTTTTAAAAATATGCTTTTTCTCTTCACCAAGGGCCAGGCGTAGGCCAAATTCCGTGTATCTGCGAAGTCCGCCTAACAAACCCGTATTCCACAACACAATAGACATGGCAAAAACAAATACACTGACCAGAATAATCCGCATATTTTCACTCATATCCAGTAGAGACCCCAGGTCATTTTGCTCTTTTAGGCTTTGCATGACAGGAGCATATTCATCCGGATCATTGGCATATTTTGCATTAAAATCAGCCACGATTTCCTTTGCTTTTTCATCGTCATAAGTATCGCCTTCAAAAAAGCCAAGAATCTCGGCCGCTGCATCTTCCATGGCTAAGGCTTCCTGTGCGTCGGCAATATCTACGATAATGGCGCCCCGGTCCAAAACTGTAGCCCCAAAAGATACGGTCCCTACAATTTTAAAATTTTTAAAGGCCATACCGCCTTCCATCGTGGAGCCAAACAGGGTTACTTCTTCACCAAGTTCTACTTTCAATTTTTGCGCAAAATCTTCACTGAGCATTGCTTCGCCAGGTTGTTTAGGAAGCCGACCCTGACGCAATGCCTTTTCCATGTTCATACGTTGTGGTTCCTGAGTATTTGGCGAGAGTAGATCCACTGCCTGTCCCACTGCCGGACCCTGGGTTTTGGTTTCGCCATTCTCGTCAGGTACATCGATCAATCCACCGAAACGAATGCGATCTACCCACTCCATATCCGGATAATCAGCAACGAGCTCCTCTTTAAGATTGGCCACATCAATTAATGCCAAATCATTGGGCATTTGTGCGATATTGTCGGCATAAGCCCGGGTCATTACCTTCACGTGTCCAGTAGTGAAGTGGGCATTCATATCAATGATGTCATTAAATAACCCCTTCATAAAAGTGGACAAAAGCACGGTGAGGAAAACACCGCTAGCGACCACAATTATCGGCAACAAACTGCGACTTCGGTCTCGCAAAATGCCTTTTAACAAAAATTGTATCATTAGAATTTGTTATTTAATTTTTAGCGTAAAACTCATCCCTTTATGGGCGACCGCAAGGGATCGCCCCTATTGTATTTTCCCCTTCAGCGCCTCCGTTGGATTCATTCTGGCAATCTTCCTGGCTGGTAAATAGCTTACGATGGTAGCTGCAATGACAACCAGGAGAATAGTGCTGAGGATTAGACTAATCCCATATACTGGAATAATTTCACTCGCCATTGGTACCCCTGCATTTTGTGATGCGGCTGGAATAGGAATGCCTACATTTTTAAGATAAATAAACAGAGGTATACCATAAATTGCGCCTACTACCGCAGCCAGTATACTATGTGCTCCGCCTTCAATAGTAAATAATTTGACCACTTGCGAGCGGGTCATGCCCAGCGCAATGTAGGTTCCGATCTCTTTCTGACGCCGGAAAATGGAAAAAACCTGGGTATCAAAAATAGCCAGCAAGGCAATACCTAACAGCAGAATATACATGATGGCAGCGCTACCTTTTTTCGATTGAATGATTGTTTTCAAGTCTGCCAATAGAAATTCATGTCCTTTGAAGGTCCAGTTCTCGTTATTGACCGGTACATAATTACTTCCGGTTACCAATAGGGTGGCTTCGTCCTGCATGCCTGTCATATCCTGCAATGTGGATAATGGTAACCAGACTTGGCCGTTATCTATACTCGGTACATTATTGTCAAAAACGTTGGCGATGGTAATCTCCCGGGCATCAAAAGTGCCGTTTTTATCCCGCCAGCGCAGCAACACCTTATCGCCTTCTTTGAGTTTGGTGGCTTCAGCCATGCGTTTGCCAATAATGGCTTTTGTCTCATCACCATCGGTTCCAAGAGCGGAAGTTGGTAAATCCAGTAATTGTTGATCACTAGGAATGCCTTTCAGAAGAATGTTTTGCATCCTGCCCTGTGGGTAAACGGAAGCCTGCGTAATTAAAACCGGCACCAGTGCATCACTTTCTACCTGACTTTTCATTTCAGGTGAAATCGGTGCATGGGCGTCGATCAGGGTATATGGATCGTAGGGATCGTAATCCTTTTCCCATAGCTGACCCTGTCCGATCTCCCAAGCTATGGTATCGGTTTGTGCCTGCTGGTCCCATCCATCCATCATACTATTGTAAAAGATGATGATCACAAAGGAAAGAGATAAGACGAGGACATTAAGCCAGGTTTTTAAGCCCGCTCCAATGAGATTCTTGAAGGCCAATTTAAATGCTAGCATAAAGCGAGAATTTACATTTTTTGAATGTGACACCAGGTAAACCTATCCAGCATTTGCTGCTACCGTCAATTCATCCTTAACTACCTTACCATCGGCCAGGGAAATCGTACGGTCCAAATATTGCATCACTTTCTCATCGTGGGTAGAGAAAATAAACGTCGTTTTGAGTTCCTTGTTCAGTTGTTTCATCGTTTTCAGTATCTGGTGCGAATTCTTAGCATCCAGGTTTGCTGAAGGCTCATCGGCCAACAGGATCTTTGGGCGTTTGACCATCGCTCTGGCAATGGCTACTCGCTGACCTTCTCCACCAGAGAGCATGGCGGGCTTGGATTTGACTTTGTCAGTCAGGCCGACCCATTCCAGTGCATCCATTACAGCTTTCCGGCGTTCGGAGGCAGTGTGGTTTTGTAGCAAAAGAGCAAATTCTACATTTTCGAAGACAGTATATACAGGCAACAGATTGTAGGATTGGAAAATAAAGCCAATATGCAAATTTCTCAGTAATGCCGATTCCTTGTGGCTCAATTGGGCAATATTTTTTCCCATCACAGTTGCCGTTCCTTCTGTTGGTGAATCCAACGAACCAATGATGTTTAGCAGAGTTGTTTTTCCCGAACCACTAGGACCAACCAGACCGGCAAATTCTCCTTCACCAAATTCAAGATTGATATTTTCCAATGCCGTAAACTCGCCTTTCCCAACCGGAAAACGCTTGGTCATGTTTTTGATGGAAATAATGGAAGCAGTATTCATATTGTATTATTGATTTGTAATTTAATGGTTATAAACCCCAAGGATTTGTATACCCTTTCCTCCAAACAAGTTTTCTGTAAATTGTTGTTGGGGCAATTGGCTATTCTTGGGATTCCAAAAAGCAAGTACATTAAGCGTCCAGCGGCTGAAGGAATGTTTCCATTGTAAAATGTTGTACAATTTTTCATTGGTCCAGTCAAAGTAAATAATGGCACTTAAGTCATCAAAAAGTCCTAGCGGGTAGGATACAGAAAGTGCTGTCAACGTGCTGGTGTTTTTAAAAGCAAAGGCTTTTTCGTCGACGCTAATTAGTAGTTGTTCGGCAATTACATTCAGCCCATTGCCGATTCCAAAAGTATAGTCGGTACCAATATTGATTAGATTTTGGTTGGTCAATATGCCGATGTTCCTTGTTTTGTGGATCCAGGTTGCTTCTAGCCACAATCCAACTTCGAGGTCCCATTTCCCATCAATACCAATGCGATGTTCGGGGGTGTTTTCAAAATCAAAGATACCCAATTCAGCTACGGCAGCTTCCCGATAATGGTAAGTTACGGCCGCCTCTCCCTTTTTTGTGGGAAATTGGAAACGCCCTCCAAATTCAAGTGATTTTTTGTTGGAAGGTACACTGTCAAACCCTCTACGGTTTTTATTGCCGTACAGACTCCAAACCCAGATATTAGCATTGTTTAAAAAATAATACCTTCCAAGCGCTCCCCACACGCCATCGGTCAATTGCAACGGGTCGCGTGGATCTATCTGATCAAACCACATCAGTGGCCTTAAAATCGATGCCGAGCCGAAATTGATCTTTTGTAATCCTACTCTTAACTCCAGCTGTGGCCGAGTATACCTGAGCCATGCCCGGTAGGGGCGTATATCACCATCAGTGGCCGTTGTGTCAAATGCATGCATGCCAAGTGTTCCCGAGATGTTGACAGATGCTTCCAGGTCCAGCAATTGCTTTTTGGGGAATTTTGTTTCCAGGCTGAATTCGGGAATATAACGCGCACCGCCATACAATTCCAATGTATTATCCGGATTGAATAACATATAGGCAGATGCCTGCCCCTTGAATTGATATTGAATGGTTACGGAATCCGTTTGAGCCCCGACAACGGTGGCCAGCATAAACAAGCAGAGAAAAGTAGCTATATATTTATTTGGTTTCATCTTTAATGCCAAGTCCGTAAAAGAAAAAATTGGTCAGTTCCATAATCAATTCCTGCTCATTTCTATATAGTGCCAGGAGTTTTTCATCGACTGCCATTTCTGTGATTTTATCCAGGAAATAGACTATAAATTGCGAATTAATGCCCTTTCTAATCGCTCCTTTTGCTGCTGCCTGTTCAAAATCACGGAGCATTTCGTTGAGCGATTCCTTTTTTTTGGTTTCGATGATTTTGTGTAAACCCAGCCGTTTGTCCTGATAAATATCTTTGACAAATTCCTGGCTGATGCCTTCTGTATTTTTGAGTTTGAGTTGAATGACCTGTTGCACCTTTGTGGCAAAAGCAATATCCTGCCGCATGATACTTCGGTAATCCTCCATCCCTTTATTGGCAACTTTTAAAAAGTAGGCTTTTGCCAGATCTGCCTTGTTGGAATAATATTTATAAAAGGTCATTTTGCTCACACCGGCTTCCTGACAAATTTCCGCTACAGTTACCCGTCTGATGCCATGTTTCATAAACAATTCCCCTGCGGCTTCCAGTAATTCTTGTTGCTTTGTAGGGTTTTCACTTGAAATCATAAGTGACTAATTTAGTACAAACTTACGAAAATTGTAAATAATACGAAAATCGTAAGGTCGTTATTTCTACTTAAGAATGGAAAAGATCGATGAGGATAGGGCAGGACTGGAGGAAAATTCTTCAGTTCATGTTTGGAGGCCAACCCTGATGCAAGACCGGGGCAAGCTATTCGTGCTACAAAGGGCCACTTTTTCAGGAGGGCTATTACCAATTAATTTCTAATACCTGACCCTTTTTCAAATTGATTGCTTTGGTTTTATCACCACTAATTAGCATTGTCTTCCCATCATTTTTAGCGGAAATGGTCAGTTTGTTTAATGAATTATCCCTCCATTGCATGGAAATTTCATAGCCACCTCTGGCACAAATTCCGTTGACAGATCCATCCGCCCAGACATCAGGTAGGGCAGGCAACAACCTGATTTCAGATTCGGTGGATTGTACCAACATTTCAACTACCGCTGCTGTGCCACCAAAATTGCCATCAATTTGAAAGGGTGGATGGGCATCAAGCAGATTGGGGTAAGTGCCTCCTCCTTGTGCGGAACTTGTTCTACGGCCATCCGGTTCCACATAATTCAGTAGTTCCCGATACATTTTATAGGCCCGGTTGCCATCCCAAAGTCGCGCCCAGAGGTTAATGCGCCAGCCTTTTGACCAGCCAGTAGTCTCATCGCCTTTTATTTCAAGGGTTTTGCGGCAAGCATCAGCTAGTACAGGTGTTTTAGCAGGGGTAATGTGATGCCCCGGGTAGAGGCCAAAAAGGTGAGATTGATGCCGGTGTTTGGGGTCTGCATCTTTCCAATCGTGGTACCATTCCTGTAAATTCCCTTGCTTACCTACCTGATAAGGATGCAAGCGGGCCAGACTTTGCTCCAGTTTGGAACGGAAGTCTTTATCGATATTCAGGACTTTTGACGCCTTGATGGTTTGAATAAAACATTCCCTGATCATCGCCAAATCAGCAGTAGCACCATATAGGGTGGCTCCTTTGTAACCATCGGGAGTCAGGTATAGGTTTTCGGGTGAGGTAGAAGGAGCGGTAATTAGCTTGCCGTTGTTGTCTTCAATCAACCATTCCAGACAAAATTGTGCAGCACCTTTCATTAAAGGATAAGCTCTGTGTTGCAAAAATTCTTCATCTCTGGTAAACACATAATGCTCCCATAAATGGGTGCTGAGCCAGGTGCCGCCCATATTCCAATTGGCCCAAACCGGATGTCCGTTGCCAAAATCTCCAACCGGGTTACTCATCGCCCAAATATCCGAATTGTGGCAGGCTGCCCAGCCACCAACACCATAGAAGGTTTTAGCCGTAGTTTCACCCGTGACGGAAACATTTTTTATAAAATTGAGCAAAGGCAGGTGCATCTCAGAAAGGTTGGTGATCTCCGCGGGCCAATAGTTTTCTTCTACATTGATATTAACGGTATAATTGCTGCTCCATGGTGGCCGAATATAGGGATTCCAAATGCCTTGTAAATTGGCGGGGACTGCTTTGGTGCGGGAACTGGAAATCAGCAAATACCGACCAAATTGGAAATACAGAATTTCCAGATTTTTATCTTCTTTTCCTTCGGCATATCGTTTTAGGCGTTCGTCTGTTGGGAGATCTGGTGCATCAGTCTCTCCTAAATTTAAGGACATGCGATTAAAAAATGACTGGTAATCTCGTTGGTGTTCTTTTTTCAGTTCCAGAAATGTCTTTTCACATGCTTCGTTTAAATGCTCCAGGGCCAATGCCTGATCATTTAGCCCCTCCGTTGCTGGGTTTTTATCAAAACCATTAAAACTGGTCGCAATAGAAACAAAGATGATTGCCTCGCTGCCTTCTCTTACAATTAAGGAGCTATCTGTTGTCGAAATTTGCCCGGCTACATTTTTCACTTTGAACAAACTGGTAAATCGGGTGCCTCGATTTTCATCAAAAGCAACGGCATTGGGCACATCCCTCCGATAACTTGGTTCAGCATGGTAGGGTGCATAACCAGTCACTTTAAGAGCATTGTCGGCTGTTTGGCGTTTGATTTTTAGCAGGCTTTCAAATTTAAGGTCAAAATTTAAAGCTCCTTTTTTACTGCTGGAAAGTTTGATAACCATGACCTGATCGGGGTGAGAAATGAAATATTCACGGGTAAACTTAACGCCGTCTACCTCATAGGTCACCCTTGAAATGGCTTGGTTGATGTTTAACTCTCGGTAGTAATTTTCAGGAGGATTGTCGTGTTTAAAATTAATAAATAGAGTGCCAAGCGGCGCATAAGATTGTGAAAAAGAGCCCTGTACCTTCCGGTTAAGGGAGTCGGCCAGTTGATAATCTTCATTTTTCAATGCGGCCCTTATCGCCGGAATGTACTGATGCGCATCGGGATTCATGTTGGCATTTACCGGCTCTCCCGACCAGAGTGTCGCCTCATTCAAATATATTTTATCCGAATGTACGCCACCAAAAATTGAGGCTCCCATTTGTCCATTGCCCAATACCAAGCTTTCTTCAAAATATTGAGCCGGCTGATTGTACCATAATTTGTGATTTGATTGAGCGCGTGTAGTATTTATGCCAAAAAGCGTGAAATAAATCGTTAGCAGGAGACCCATTTTTTTCATTGGTGACAATTTGTACTTGTAGGTAGTAAACTGGACTATTATTTAGCGAAAGTTAATGTAAAAAAAGGGTGTTAAGCCTGAACTGAACTATTTTTATTCAGCAGTTTTTACAATCCGTCCTCATCCAGCAGTCTTTTTAAATCCTCTATGACCATCCCTACTCGCCAATGAGTATTGGTATATTTACGAACATATTTCCCGTTTTTATCCAATAATAGCAGTTCGATTCCATGCATAGCGACCTGGCCTTCATTATAACTAACAGAGATGCCTAATGCGTTGACTAGTTTTTGCTGATTTTTCCGGTCGGCTACTTTTACAACCTGTACTTGTTGATCCAATTTCACCCCTCTTACCTCCGCAAAACTTTTCATCCTTTGAGGCGTATCGTAGGCAGGCTCTAAAGAAAGGGCCAAAATAGATGATTGTTGCTTTAGTCCGGCTTTCTCCAACTCAGCCTGCAAATGGGCCAATTTTGAAATGGTCATGGAGCATTTGTTTCGGTTATCACATCGACTATAGAAAAATGTTAATATTATTGGTTTACCATAAAATTCTTTAAGCATAAACTTTTCTCCAAAATGATTTTCCATCATCAGGTCGAATATTTTTGGTAGTGACCTTTCCTGGGGATTTGGCCATTTTTCTACAAATACAACATCGGATTTTATCGTTTTTTCTAACCCATTAGACTGATTACAAAATACCATTTGCGGATCAATACTTGATATGGCCTGTTCGGCCAGTTTTGCCAAATGGCCATTTCGGTTATAAACACTGTTCGGGATGGAAGCACTATTGATTGCCCTTAACAGATCAGGAATTGCAGCTTTACCCTTTTCTTCAAACCTAATAAGGGTTTTTAATACTTCTTCCTTGATCGAGGTTGGTTTTTGGGGAGGCCAAGAGTTATAATGGTCCAAATCAACCACATCATTGACTACGCTGGCATTTAAAAATTTCACCAAATCAGGAACCAAAAGGTGCTGAAATTCACTTAACCCTCCAGCTGCCCTGGCGGCAGCAGCGGCCAGATAAGGATGTTGGCGATGGTTGTGTTTTAATTCAGTAATTAGATAAGGAATGGCTTCTTTTGGAGTGCCCAGTCTGCCAAGACTTGCGAGTAAATACCCCCTCAACCTGACAATTTCCAATGGTCCTCTATTCTGATAAATAGCGTCTCCTTCATTTAACCTTTTGACAATCAGCTGACCAATGATTTGGTACCCCTTTCCCTGAAAAGTTTTTAAGGAATCTATGCATGCGACCACTTCATTCTCCGAGGTTTGCGAATTGAAATTACAAAAGTAATCTAAGAAGGCATCCAAGGAGTGGTTACCAGTGATGGCATTAGAGATGTTACAACCTATAGCGGGTGTTTCAACAAGAAAAACAGAAGAATCCGAGACTTTCAGTGCTTCTTTACAGCCCCAAAATGCAAAGACCCCTAAAATGCTTAGAAACAATCGATTTTTCATTGATTTTGAATAATTATTCCAATCATTCAAAATCAAGTGTTCTTAAATAATCATTGGCCACTCTTTTCACAATAGAACTGGAGCTTTTCTCGTATAATTCCTTGACATTTCTGTCAAATGGGTCCAACTGATATTTGCCATTATTATACTTTTGAGCCCGCACTCTATTATTATTTCTTCGGTGTTTTTCCGCACTAATTGCATAGGCCAGCAAGTCATCGGGGGTATTTCTGGCTTGAAAAAGCGGCATAACATATTCGGCAAATTTGGTTTTATCAAAAGCATTCAATGTTTTCATAGCTGCTAGACGTACGGCTTCGTCTTCCTGTGCATTATTTAAAATTTCCAGGATTTTAGGTCTGGCGGGTTCATAATTCCCCAGAACATTTAGTGCTTGAATTTTTGTTTTGTTATCATTGGTTTCAAGTAACACCCTATTAATAACCGGATAATAATCGCCGTGAATGTTATAGCTTAAGTAATAGATGCTTTCAGGAGCAGGTAGTAAAGCATTTTGAGGGTTATTCAAACCCCTGATAAGCAGTTGCTGGGCAAAGTCATCATTGCGTAAGCTTAAAAATTTAAATGCTATTCTACGAAATTCAATAAGCTCATCCTCAGTTAGTTTTCGATAGATGGACAACAGGTCATCGGGAATTCCCTGCATACCCAAGGAGCTAAAGTTGACCAGTTCCAAGGCATTGAGACTTTCTTTCCTTAACATTTGAGGAGTATTCTTATCGATTACCCATCTTTTAATCTGGTCGAGTAATTCTTTATCCGTTGACAGATGGTGCTTGAGTTTGTTAAGCGCCATTGCCCTTATAGCGTCTGATTCATTCGGACTTCTCACGATTCTATTTAATAAATCACGTTGTTTTTCATCATAGGTTGTTGGGACCTTTTCAACCGCCCTCAATCGGGTGGATTCTGCATTACTAGCATTGATGAAGATATCAAAAGCTTTTTTGATTTCCTGTCTTCTTTCAGCTTCCTCTCTTCTGAAATCAGCTTCTGTCTTTTGAGTAAAAGCAGGGGTACTGAAAAATGCCATGATGAGTATGGGTAATAAAAATTGAAATATATTTGAATTTTTCATAATGCTATTTTTATGGGGATCATCAACTAATCGTCACTTTTAAAACGAACAAATGGGTTAAAGTGTTATTTTCTCCATGATGAGCATTTACAAAGACGGGTTAAATACAAAAATTTCCGTATCCAGATAGTCGCATCCAATTCCTCTGTTAGGAAACGGATCTATAACAGGAGCAATGCGGCTTATTCTGTAGTCGATCATGTCATAGGGCCGAGGCTGAACTGGTACCATTAAAAAGTTTCCGGGGGTTATCGGAAAAGAGGGATAACTGGAAGTTGGATAGTCATCAATATTGTTCGTTCCTGTACCACTTGTTCCATTCCAAGGCCACATGGGGTCCATAACATATCCACCAATATGTACACTACCGCTTGCTGGGGAAGGAAAAGAACCCTGAGGAGAAAACGCAGCTGTGCGCTCGGGCTCATAACGGCCTGCACCTCTGGATTGCCATTTAGCCCAAATCCGGTCTACATTGGAATGTAACATGTAAAATAAGGGATCGTTAGGAGAACGGAAGAAATCTCCAATCCACCCATTCGTACTTCCGGTATTGTTATGTGCATCGGCATGGGAAGTACCTTCCAGAATTTGCCTGAAGAGTTGGAAAGTAGTTACACTTGACCCCATCGAGGAAAAGTGATCAATATCAGTGAAGATCGTTGGCCTGCCCGTTTGATCATTGTAACTTGGCCCTCGGCTAATATTGGGACCAGATGTAGTGTTCCAGGTACTTAATGGGTTACTCATTGAAATATTAATAGGAGGCGTAAGGCTAGCATCATAACGACCCATAAAATCCGGATGAAAAACATTTGGAGCCGGTTCATCGTATTTCCAATAGTGGAGGGCTGCGCTAGGCTCGATTGCTTGTAAGTCCTGTTCGATACGCAGAATTAGAGCCCGGTGCCAAGGCAAAAAACTCGGTGCTGACCTGTTGGAAGAACAAGTGAAATTAAGGCAGAAAAAGTGGTTAATACTGGCTCCATCAGCATGTATACCAACATAGGGGTCAAAAGCCTCAAAAGTTTCATTTAACCTCACCATGGCATTTAGAAAACGCTCTCTTTCTTCAGTGGTAATGTTATTCGCGTTTTTCCTGATGCGTACCATTAATGCCCAACGACCATAAATGTCTCCACTTGAAGGATCAAAAACTTCGATAACTGCATCTTTATCTTTTTCACTTGGTCTGGGGCCGCCAGAAGAGGTAAACTCCCCAGCAATATAAAATCTCGCTGCGGTGCCATCATCAGGCAAGCTTAGCGTGAGTTCAGCATCCGTTGGTGTTCTAAATACGGTCACATCAGTGAGGGTGGCATGCGTAGTTGGTTGGATCATAGCCTCAGTAGCAAAGCGAACTTTTCCTACAGAGCTACTGTAATTGCGTAGACGAATAGAAAGTGGCGAACTGAAACTTGCATGATTGACAATACGTATGTCACAAAAAGTGGGCGACCAGGTTACATAGTCATCAATAGTATAACTGGATCCATTAATATGAAGGTCGATCTGGGGTGTTACAGCAGGTAGTGGCGAATTGGTTACCATCAATGCTTTACGAGCTAATACCACATTTTTGTCAGAAGCCGCAGCTACCCGATTCTCCACCATTTCAATAACAACGTCTTTATCCCTGGAACTTACATTAGCAGAATTGCCCTGTACTTCAAATCCTGCCCAGCTACCATCGGCGGGTAGGTCAAGAAAAGCTACGCTACCGAAAGTTGTTGTTAAAGGGCTCCGGAAGTCAACCCTTGGTCCTGGATCAGAAGGCAGATTGAAATTTCTGACTCTTACACTGACTGCGGAACTGAAAGCACTATGATTCACTAACCTGGCCCGACAATCTACTCTTGTTGAATAAACGTAATCATCAACGGTAGTTTCGGAATTGTTTACCTGTATTTCTACTAACGGGTAGGCTCTAAATCCTGCCCCAGGTGAATCCTCAATGGGAACTTTGGGGCAACCGGTTAATAAGATAAAAGAGGTGAATAAGATAAAAAAGAAGGTTCTTTGTAAGAATGACAAATGGTTCTGAAAGGGTTGAATTGCAGACATAATCAATCTGGTTTTTCCCTTGCCAAGTGGATGATAGGGGATGATTAAATATTTGGTTTATGGGTTCTCGACCCTAAATTTCTCTTTAAATATACATTAATTTTAGGAAAGATGATAGCGTTGTATGATTGGCTCCGCGAAAAAATAGCTAATGTTCTTCCAGTAAGGTAGGAACAACGATGCAAATCCGACCCCAAACAAACGCTGAAAAACGACCCGTTTAGTATAATATCTGTGTAAGCTTTTGACGCTCCAATTAGAAAATGTGAAAAATGGCTACTTCAATGATAAATTTTGAAGTATGCCTATAAATCTGACCAGGTAATTTTAGGACGGGCTATTTCAAAAACCATTTTCAATGAATTTGAGTATTAAAACATTTGTTTTACTTCTACTTTTTGTAATCAATCTGAATGGACAGGCATGGCAACCAGATCTTGAGGATGGTACCTACCAGAACCCTATTCTATACGCAGACTATTCCGACCCTGATGTAGTTAGGGTCGGTGACGACTTTTATATGGTTTCTTCTAGTTTTAATTGTGTGCCGGCATTACCCGTTTTACATTCAAAGGACCTGGTAAATTGGGAGCTAATCAACCATGTTTTTACACATCAACTGCCATTGGATGTTTTTGACAAACCTCAGCATGGTAATGGGGTTTGGGCACCCGCTATCCGGTTTCATGACGGATGGTTTTTCGTTTTTTATGGCGATCCTGATTTTGGTATCTATATGTGTAAGACGCAGAATCCCGCAGGGAAATGGTCGCCTCCTCATCTCGTGCGGGCTGCCAAAGGCTGGATTGATCCCTGCCCATTCTGGGATGAGAACGGTAAGGCATATCTGGTACATGCTTTTGCTGGCAGCAGGGCAGGTATGAAAAGTATCGTTGTATTGCATGAAATGTCTCCTGATGGGACCAGCCTGATAGGAGAGGGCGTTCTGGTCTTTGACGGGCATGAAAAACATACTACGATAGAGGGGACCAAGATGCATAAACGCAATGATTACTACTACATTCTGGCACCAGCAGGTGGTGTGTCCACCGGTTGGCAGACGGTATTACGCTCCAAAAACATTTGGGGGCCCTATGAAGATAAAATTGTATTACATCAGGGAAATACAACAATGAATGGCCCCCATCAGGGTGCTTGGGTCGAACTGGAAAGCGGAGCACATTGGTTTATTCATTTCCAGGAAAAACAACCCTACGGTCGTATTGTGCATTTGCAGCCTGCCCGTTGGGAGAAAGACTGGTTGATGATCGGCAAAGACCTTAATGGAGATGGGATTGGTGAGCCTGTAGAAATATACAAAAAACCTGATGTAGGTCAAACGTATCCGCTAAAAGTGCCACAGACAACGGACGAATTTAATTCTATCAGCCTGGGCTTATCATGGCAATGGCACGCCAACCCCAAGGAGGAATGGGCTTTTACAACGGCGAGTGGATTTCTGCGACTGAACCCGGTTATTTTATCAGGTGAGGCGAAAAACCTGTGGGATGCACCCAACCTATTGTTGCAAAAGATGCCCGCTGAGGAATTTACGGCTACCACAAAATTGACTTTTCATCATCATTTTGATGGTGAAAAAACAGGGCTGATCGTGATGGGAATGGACTATGCCTACCTCGCTCTGGAGCAGGAAGAAAATAAGTTATTCCTGAAACAAACTATTTGCCTGGATGCTGAAAATAGGAAAGCGGAAAAAACAATAAAACGCATTGCACTGGAACAAAACGAGATCACCATTCAAGTGAAGGTTTTTAAAGGTGGGAAATGTCATTTTAGGTATAGCCTGGATGGGCAGAAATTTACCGAAATCGGAGAACCTTTCCAAGCTCGGGAAGGCAAATGGATAGGTGCAAAAGTGGGGATTTTTTGCCTAAGGGCAGAACACGAAAACAATGGAGGTTATGCAGACTATGACTGGTTTAAAATTGGAAAATAAATGAAATTTTTCATAAAAATAAGTTTGCTGATTTTATGGAATGCTACGGTGACCCACGCACAGTATAAAACCGAGTTATACGTAGGGCAGGACGGTAGTAGCGAATTCACCAGTATTCAAGATGCCATTGACCATACAAAATGTTTTCCGGATGTACGCATTACCATTTTTATTAAGCCTGGAATTTACCAGGAAAAGGTAAAAGTCCATTGGTCGACTCCTGATAATGAAATGACTGCTTTTTATGCCGAATATGAAAATACAGGGCCAGGAGCTGATCCTACGAAAAGAGTGGCCTGGAGCCATCAGCTATCTAAGTGCTTGTTTGGAGGTCGCTTTTGCATCGCCGTCGGCAAGCCTATGGCGGCCGATGGGAGGCAAAAAGTGTCAATTTTTTGGTGAAACGAGGCGCTTTTTGCGGAGCATATCTGGAAGATACGGTCAAAAAAAGCAACAA
>BQJU01000023.1 GCA_021604865.1 Saprospiraceae bacterium
ACCCATTTGATGCGGCTCTTTTGTCACCAGCCGTTGTTGCTCAAATCCTTGCTTAGTAGTGGCCAAGCGCGGTTTTCGCGCCTAGGCTGGTGACAAAATAGCTCGCCTGAAACAGACAACTTATTCTTCGCTGGCCCCTAATCAGGTTTTAGCGAGCAGAGTCACCGCGTTTGGCAAGGTATTAGATCCTGTTTCCAGCCCAAGCTTTTGGCTGGAAACAGGATCACTTTACGATGATACGTCGTTACTTAAAAGTTGTTAAATCTCTATTTTTCACCCCCAGACTCTTGCACATTCAACTGTATCTGCAATTCCTTCAATTGCTCTCCTGCTATGGCAGAAGGTGCGTCGATCATCACATCTCTACCCTGGTTGTTTTTCGGGAAGGCGATGAAGTCCCGGATAGAGTTTTGGCCATTCATCACGGAACAAAGGCGGTCAAAGCCAAAGGCAATGCCTCCGTGTGGTGGCGCGCCATATTCAAAAGCCCCCATCAGGAAACCAAACTGATCTTCAGCTTCCTCATCGGTAAAGCCGAGCAGTTTGAAGTTCCTCTCCTGCAATACCCGATCGTGGATACGAATGGAACCTCCACCAATTTCGGAGCCATTGATCACGAGGTCGTATGCATCTGCTCGCAGGTTTTTCATGGTTTCGTGATCGCCATTGAGCATACGTTGTACATCCTCTTTTTTGGGAGAGGTAAATGGATGGTGCATGGCAAAGAAACGCTGGGCATCTTCATCCCATTCCAATAGTGGGAAATCAACGACCCATAAAGGCTTAAAGTCATTGGCTTTCATCAACCCCAGCTTACGACCCATTTCCAGGCGTAATTCATTGAGTTGTTTACGGGTTTTGTCCGTTTCTCCGCTAAGGATCAACAATAAGTCACCAGCTTCCGCGCCCATTTTGTCAGCCCATCCCTTCAAGTCTTCCTGGCTATAAAATTTGTCAACAGAAGATTTGAAGGTGCCATCGGCATTACATTTGACATTCACCAGTCCTTTGGCACCAATCTGTGGGCGCTGCATCCATTCGGTGAGCTTTTTGATGTCTTTATTTGAATAGTTTTCGGCTTGGCCCGGCACACAGATACCGACAACCAGTTCTGCACTATCAAAGACAACAAAACCTTTATTTTGAGCAAGGTCATTCAGTTCGGTAAACTCCATACCAAAACGTACATCCGGTTTATCCGATCCGTAGCGTCTCATGGCATCGTCATAGGTCATTCTCGGAAAATCCGGTAGGTCAGCCCCAATGGTTGATTTGAAGAGGTACTTGGTCAACCCTTCGAAAGTATTAAGGATCTCCTCTTGTGTCACAAAAGCCATCTCGCAGTCAATCTGGGTGAATTCCGGCTGGCGGTCGGCCCTGAGGTCTTCATCGCGGAAACATTTTACGATCTGGAAGTATTTATCCATGCCCGCTACCATCAGGATTTGTTTAAAAGTCTGTGGCGATTGTGGCAATGCATAAAACTGTCCGGGGTTCATTCGGCTCGGTACCACAAAATCACGGGCACCCTCCGGTGTGCTTTTAATGAGGAAAGGTGTTTCTACCTCGATAAAATTTTCTCCAGCCAGGTATTTACGGGTTTCCAATGCCAGATTACTCCGAAATATCAGGTTGTTTTGTACGGGTCTGCGTCGTAAATCCAGGTAGCGGTATTTCATACGCAGATCATCCCCTCCGTCCGTATCGTCGTCAATAGTGAAGGGTGGAAGCTTAGCAGCATTTAACACCTCTAGCGCACTGACCTCAATCTCAATATCTCCGGTAGGGATCTTATCATTTTTTGAAGTTCTTTCAATAACTGTACCGGTTATTTTTATCACAAATTCCCGACCGAGGGTGCGTGCCTTTTCAAACAGTTCCTGGGAAGATTTCTCCTCACTGAAGATCAACTGGGTGATCCCATAGCGGTCTCGCAAGTCAGTCCACATCATAAAACCTTTATCTCTGGATTTCTGTACCCAGCCACTCAGGGTTACCTCCTGACCGATATTTTCTTTTCTCAGTTCTCCGCAGTTGTGTGTACGATACATTTTAAATGATAATTTTATGTTCGATTACTGATCGTCATGTTTTTAAAAGAGCACAAAAATAAGGCTATTCACCGTTTTGGGGCTTATGTATGGACTTTTTTTTCAATTGTGTAAAAAGTATTTTTGAAAACAACCCATTGCTCCCAGGAAAAATTCCCAAATTCACTACCAAACTTTATCCTTTTGACCGCAACTATCCGCATATTATCGGGAATTTTATTGCTTGCATTGATTTTGCGGGTGCCGGGATGGTTTACGGAGGATGAAAAAAGGCGATTTGCACTTTTTGAGCCTGATGAATTCCAATATGTGGATATGGCCATATATCAAATTCAAAGCCTGGATGCCAGCCTGCTGGAAGAATGGGAGGTATACAGCAATATCTTTAATGTGCGTGGGTTTGGTATTCATATTGGGGTCACTGCATGGATACTACACCATGCAACATCGCTGGAACTCAATCCGGCCAATTTGATTCTAATTGGGCGTATATGGGCAACGATTTACAGCCTGCTGGTTATTGTGGTGCTTTGGTATTTGACCAAACTTTTCTTTCAGGATAAAAATACAGCCCACCTGGCTGCTCTTTTGCTGGCCATTTTTGATTTGAACATTACATATAGCCACTATAGCCTGCCGGAAATGGCCCACGTGTTTTGGGTACATTTTGCGGTATTGCTGACGCTAAAATTTTATTTAAAATACCATCAAAGTGCCATCGACTGGAAAAGATTACCCTGGTGGGTATTTTGCATTCCGGTAGCATTAGCGGGTGCTTTTGCCAGTAAGTTTGATTTTCTGGTGCCAGTCATCGTTGTTTTAGCGCTGCTGCTTTTGTGGAGGGAAAAACGCCTTTCTCTATTATCAGTCACTGGGTTGCTAAGTGTCGGATTCATTTTAACAGTTCTTTCTTTTGGTCTGTTGACTTGTTTTAATTATTCACTTGACGAGGTGTTGCATTCCTTCCGGGAAATTTACCGACAAAACAAAGACGTATTAGCACAGGACCATCATTTGCTGTTAAATCCACCGGTTTATTTTCTAGGATTGGTGGCTGGTACTAGTTTACCGGTTGTATTTTTTGCAGGGTTTGGCAAAATACGATTCCGATCTTTCCACCTGGATCAGGCCATCAAATATGCCTGGTGGCTTTGGGCAGGGCTTCTGTTTTTGGAATTCATGCCACTTTGGCGTTCCGACATTCCTTTTGTGCGACGGTTAAATGTCTTTTTGCCCTTTGTGGCTTTGATGGCAGCTTATGGCTTGCACCATATAGATCAGGAGCGTTTATCCTGGTGGCGGAAATGCACACCCTGGGTAGTTGGTTATACCTTGCTGTTGAGCCTGATTGGCCAGTCCAATTTCTGGTGGGATACCCGCTATTCAGCCAGAACTTACCTTAATACTCATTTTGCGGAAGCGAAAATAAAATATGAATCTTACGCTTACGCAAAAGGCATGCCTACAGGTGTCAGGTTGAATGAAAAAGGAGATATATTGGTATTGCACGAAGCCGATTACAGCCGATATTGGAAAACCTTTACTTCACCCTTTCAATACCCGCCGACTTGTTGCACGGAAGTGTATCATTGTCAAAGCGAAGCCCACTGCCAGGATTACCAGCAATTGCTAAGTGGTCAATCGCTCAATTTCAAGGTGCTCAAAACCTTCAACACCCGGGAATACCTACCGGAGCGCTATTTGTTCAAACGCCTTTTTGGTACCTACGAAACCTTTTTAGGAGATGTACGGATTTTTGAGACTCGTTAATGCATTTTCTCGAAAATCTGCGTACTGCCAGCATCATTAAAACCACCTGAAATGGTCAATCGTTTGCCCTGCAAATAGAGGGGCCCAGATTCACAATTAGGGTTAATATCAGGATCCGTTGTTTCTACCCGAAGCATGGTCTGGTTATCCGTATCTACTCCTGTCAATTCGTAGGTATTGGAAGTCACCATTTTACCATCGTGAAAAACCTGGAGCTTTTCATCCCCTAAAAATTCGATTTGCATGGTTTTGCCCAGGTCACCCGGTGTAGTTTCAGTGGTGCCACTGCCACGTCTTTCCTGGCGGGAAAGTACCCATTGCCATTTGCCCAGCAAATCTTCTTTGGTTACATTAGTGATGACGGCTTGTTCCTTGGGCGTACAGCTGTTTTGTGAACTGGTAAAGCCTAGGATGGAGAAGGAGAGTAGGAGGAAGTATTTCATTTTAGTATGTTTTTTGAAGATTTTGGTTTTCCCTCGGCGCTTGCTTCTATCCAGATGGTTGGCTTCCAAACAAGCTCTCAAGGCGTATCCAACAAATTAGCCTCCATCATCTGCTTTTCAATATATTGGCGATAGGGGCCGCGGATTTCTCCTTTGAGGAATTTTTCAATCATCAAGCTGGCGATAGGCGCTGCATAAGAACCTCCAAAGCCACTATTTTCCACGTATACGGCGATGGCAATTTTGGGGTTGTCGCGAGGGGCAAAAGCAAAAAAGATAGAGTGGTCTTTACCACTACCCTGGGTATTTTCGGCGGTACCCGTTTTTCCACAAATGGGGATATCAGGTATAAAAGCCCTGGTCGCGGTACCGCTGGTGACGGCGCGGGCCATACCTTCAACAATTGGTTCAAAATAGACGGGATCAACACCAACATTATGCCTTTTTAGGTATTTATCCATATAGATTTCCTCGTTATTTTCGTTGGCCATTTTTTTGACCAGATGAGGAGTGTAATAATGCCCCCGATTGGCTAAAATGGCTGCTAAGTTGGCCATTTGCAGGTTGGTCATCAGCAACTCTCCCTGGCCAATGCCAAGGGAACGAATCCATAGGGATTTCCAATTGCCCTCTTTTTCATAGACCCGATCAAAATATTTTGAGGTCGGGTAATTGCCCTTTTTTTCACCTGGAAAATCAATGCCTAGTTTTCTGTTCAGGCCAAATTTAGAGAGGTAATTATTAAAAGTATCCAGGCCTCGGTCGGGGGTGGTATAACTAAACTGATCAATAATATCCTTAAAAACCGTGACAAAATAGGCATTACAAGAGTTTTGGATACCCATGGATAGATTCAGGCTTGTGGCATGGTTGTGGCAACCGGTCAGCCGTTGGCCTTCAAAATAATAGGCCCCTTGACAGTAAATTGTCCGATTGGGGTCCAGCACCTTTTCCTGCAGGCCGATCAGTCCTACAACAGGTTTGAATAAGGAACCTGGAGGATATTGGGCGAGGATACTCCGGTTGAGGAAAGGTTTATTAGGGTCGGCTTTTAATTCGCTATAGGCTTTGCCCCGATTTTTATTGATGGTAATCAAATTGGGATCAAAGGATGGAGAACTCACCATGGCCAGTACCAACCCCGAATCGGGTTGAAGGACGACAATGCTGCCAATTTTGTTTTTCAACAGTTCCTCACCATAGGCTTGCAGCTCCAGGTCAAGAGAGGTATAGAGGTCCCACCCAGAATGTGGTTCTGCATCGAGTGATTCATTTTTGTAAGGCCCAACTTCCCGGCCAAGGCTGTTTTTCAGAATATGGCGTACCCCTTTGGTGCCACGCAAGTAATATTCGTATTCCCGCTCAAGCCCACTAGCACCGATATAGTCCCCTGCAATATAGATTCCCGTAGAGTCTTTGACCTCTTTTGCATTTACTTCGCGAATGTATCCCAGGGCATGAGCAGCATTGGGATGCGGATAACCCCGGCTGTTACGCCGTTGAGCAAAAAAGCCCGGAAATTCGTATAGACTTTCCTGAAACCGAGTAAAGGTTTTTGCAGGTATTTTACTTAGAAAAACAAAGGGTACATTTCTATTAAAACGACCGGTGGTCCAGTCTTTTCTGAGATTTTTTTCAAAAGTTTCTTTGCTTATTTCCAGCAATTGGCAAAACTTTAGGGTATCCATGCTGCTGTCTATCTGGCTGTAAGTAACCAACAAATCATACATGGGGTTATTGTACACCAATAGCTTTTCATTGCGGTCATAAATGGTACCACGGGCAGGATAAAGAATATGTTGATCCATGATGGCCGCATCAGCGGAGCTTCTTATAGAAGAATCGATAAGCTGAAAGTATGCCGCATAGCCAATCAGCAACAGTCCTGCGGCAATAAAAAATAGCCGAATAGAATATTGACGGTCACGGAAACTTTCTGCCATAATTAATCTACTGGGTTGAAACTAAACATGATAACCATTATAAAGACCATTGAAGTTACAAAGCTGGATATTGTTTTTAACAAAATATCCATAATATATACAAAGGTAAATGCTTCTACTGAGAAGTAAAAGAACAAATGAAAAATCAGCATCAGACTGGCATAACGCAAAAACCAGGGAAAGGTATAACGTGCCATGGTTGGGCTGTAATTGGCGTTATATCCATCACGTGGAGCAAGCCAGGATAATATCACGGGGCGGATAAAAGCCAGAAATACAGCTGCACTGGCATGAACGCCTGGAGAATCGTAAAAGGCATCTACACATATACCCATTAAAAAAGCCAGGAATAACTGTAGGAAGCGCGGTGTTCTAAACGGCAAAAGCATGATAAAAAGCGGATAGAACAAAATCTCGAAATAAAATCCTCCAAAGACAATTTCCGATATTCGTTTGAGTACATACCCCTGGAAAACCAGAATGAGCAAAAATCGTATGACGTTGATAACAACTGCGTTGTTCATGTTTTAATCCTCCAGTTTCTCCAGGTCTTCGAGCATTTTATTTTTGATAATGTAGGCGTAGTGTAGGTTGGAAATGTCGTTAAATAGTCTGACCTGAATGGTGTAATTATTATCGCTTGTTTCCCGGTTATAGCTTTCCACTTTACCGATCGGAATGCCTTCCGGAAAAATATTCGAATAACCACTGGTCTGGATGGTATCGCCTATTTCCAGTTTAGCGTGTAGCGGAATTGCTGTCAGGGCCATCAATGTAGGCTCAGTACTTTGCCAAACCAGAGAACCAAAATAGTTATTGCGTTTGATAGAAGCACTGATACTTGACTGACGGTGCAGGATGGTCATTACTTTAGAAAAACGCTCGGAGACATCCACCACAATGCCAACGATGCCCAGGTTTGAGACCACACCCATTCGTTTTTCAACGCCGTGTTTTGTACCGAGGTTAAGGGTAATGGTATTGTGTCCTCCAATCATGGTTTTATTGATCACCTTAGCCGGCCAGTATTTAAATTGTTGTTCCAGTCCACCCATTTCCAAGGAATCGGCTCCTTGAATATTTCCTTCATAAAAGGAATTCGGCATTTTGCTGAGCAATTCGGCATTTTCCTCCTGCAATTCCTTATTTACTTTTCCTAGATTGAGGTATTTGGCAATGTCGTCAGCTTTTTCAACGGTAACTCCCAGGTAAGTATTGGCAGAACTAATAGCAATCAATTGTTTATCGTGATTGAAGTAAACAATCAAAATAAAACAAAATCCTTCCAGAACCAGAAAGGAGAAGATACCCCCAAATTTTTTAAAATCGCGAAGGAGATTTTTCATGTACCGTACCCATTAAGATGTAGGCGACCGCTATTATACGCTTTTTCTGTCAATTAGAAAAGAAAAACGGTCAGTGTTCTTCAATGCAATACCCGTTCCGCGCACTACTGCACGCAAGGGATCTTCTGCTACGTGTACTGGTAGTTTAGTCTTTTGTGAGATGCGTTTGTCCAATCCTCGCAACAATGCACCGCCGCCGGTCAGGTATAAACCAGTCCGGTAAATATCAGATGCAAGTTCGGGTGGTGTCATTTCCAATGCTTTGAGAACGGCATCTTCAATTTTAGAGATCGACTTATCCAGAGAATGTGAGATCTCTTCGTATGACACTTTTATTTGTTTGGGAATGCCTGTCATCAGGTCACGACCATTCACGGCAAACATTTCTGGTGGATCATCCAGTTCCGGTAATGCCGAGCCAACATGAATCTTGATTTGTTCGGCAGTACGCTCCCCGATCAGGATATTGTGTTGCCGCTTCATGTAGCTCATGATGTCGTTGGTAAACTCGTCGCCCGCAATGCGAATCGACTGATCACAAACGATACCTGACAATGCGATGACTGCAATTTCTGTGGTTCCTCCTCCAATATCAATGATCATATTACCAACGGGTTCTTCCACATCCAGTCCGATACCTAAGGCAGCAGCCATAGGTTCGTGAATGAGGTAAGTTTCTTTGGAATCAACATGGTCGGCGGAGTCGAAAACGGCCCGTTTTTCTACTTCGGTAATACCCGAAGGAATACAGATTACCATTTTCATGTGGGAAAAGAGACGCCTTCGGCTACCCATCATTTTGATGAGGCCAGCAATCATATTTTCAGCTGCCTGGAAGTCTGCAATTACACCATCTTTCAGCGGACGTATGGTTTTAATATCTTCGTGGGTCTTTTCGTGCATCTGCATGGCCTTCTTTCCCACGGCAATAGTTTCTCCGGTACGTCTGTTGATAGCCACAATAGAGGGCTCATCAATGATGACTTTCCCATCTTGTATGATGAGGGTATTCGCTGTCCCCAGATCTATAGCAAGTTCTTGTTTAAAAAGACTAAAAAGTTTCATTCAACCTTGTCTCCGTTTTAAATCCTGCAAAACTCAGAAGTTCAAATAACGATCCTCCCCGTTTTGGATCAGGCGATGAAGTTAGCAATTTTCCCTAAGTGCTTGTTAGCGGCTCAAAGCCAATCTCGAAACAAGCGCTAATGTTTTTTCTGCCCTATTTGCAACTCAATGAATAAATTACAAACGAGCTTCAAACCGGGGGTATAAAAGAATGCTGCCGCAAAACAAACTATTTTTTGTGGAAAAAGGAAATAATGTCGTGTTATATTTATAAGAAATTCAGTGGTTTAGGCTTTTTTTCTTCCACTGGCACCTCCAAGCCGATAACTACCTGAAAACCACGGACAAATTTCCAATGCTACAACGTCGAAAATCCAATGCTATTTCTTTTTTGTCTGTATTTTTTTTGTGAGAGGTGGCATCCTATAAAAAAATGCCTTATATTTGCGTTCCCAATTCAGGAATGGGGTGACAATGCTAAAACTACGTCGCCTAAGAACGTGAGGAATGAAAAGTGAAAAATGGGGCCCGGCATCGCTTAAAGCTTTGTTGGTTATAATGGTCGCGTGGCCGAGTGGCTAGGCAGAGGTCTGCAAAACCTCGTACAGCGGTTCGAATCCGCTCGCGACCTCGAAGAATGGCTGTAAGTCTTTGGACTTATGGCCATTTTTAGTTCAAGCCTAGCGATCACTATTACACCAATGACCTTGCCTCCCGATACTGCGTAGGCGTCTTCCCAGTATATTTCTTAAAAACAGTATTAAAAGAAGATTTTGAATTAAAGCCAACTTCATACAAAATTTCGAGTACGGTCATTTTGTTGTTCTGGGGGTTGCTTAATATTTCCATGGCCTTTTTGATCCTGTATTCATTTACAAAATCAAAAAAGTGTTTGTTGAGTGTATGGTTGATGAGCAGCGATAATTCGCGGACGGGCATGTTTAGTTGTTTGGCTAATTGGTGCATACTCAGGGAGGCATCAAGGAAAGGTTCGTTTTTTTCCATGTGGCTCATTATTTGTTGGATGAGTTTGTGGTCTTGTTGTTGTTCTGGTTTGGCATTTTGAGGCTTTTCTTTTTTCAGCATTTTATCAGCCGATCCTTCAGGGACTCCTTCGAACAGGTTTTTATGTTTGAAAGCCTGAAAACTTACGAAATAAATGAAGATAACGACAGAGCCCCAGATGGCGACTATAAAATCCGATTCATTTTTGCCGCCCAATAATATCCGGATAAGTTCAGCGCCCCATAGCAGCACGATGGGAAGCACACCAAATATGAATTGCCAAAGCCAGTTGATACTAAGCATTGCATTATCGGAATATTCTTTTAGCACCACCTGCTTGTAGTGAGCCACTTCCTTAACAGCAACAATTAAGGCAGCAATTATCAGTATAAAGGCATAGTATTGTTGGGCCATAAAGAAGGTTTCGGTCAAAGGTTTACCCAAATAGCCCTCCAGTTTTTGACCGGTAAATGCAAAAAGAAGCACATTGATAAAAGAAACCCCAACTATTGCAAACGCGAGTATATAGTGAATCCGAAGTACATTCCGGTACCGCCAGGTGCGTCCGACCTTTTCCAGGATGTAATGCAGGAATAAAAGTGGGTAAAATAACTTGACTTCCGGGAGAGAAAAGTAGTAGTAAATGGGATACCCAAGGATTGCGTCAAAAGGCAAAAAAGCCAATGTGCCTTCGTAAATAATGGTTAGCAAAAAAAGGCCAAGTAACCGGTTGGAAAGACTTTTATGCTTTTTAGAAAATAGATATAACCCGGCCAGAAATACGCCTTGAACAATTGCTGCCCAAATTATGGTAGAAATTAATTTTTCCATTAAATCAAAAATATCTATTTGCCTGATTTTTTTGCCATCACCCGGGCAATTTTATCCGGAGCTCATCCACTACCCACAAAAAATGCAAGATAAATAAAGTTCTTTTCTCTCGCCCCGATACCTCACAAAAGCTATTCACAATCAGCAATTTAGAAAAAAGTCGAACCCCTGGCCCAAAAAAGTCGAACGAATTTGATCTAAAAAAAACGTTCGACTTTTTTTATTCGGTCGACTTCAAACCCCGATCTGGGCAATTTTGTGGTATCAATTTTTAAACCAAATAATTATTTCCAACATCATGAAAACAATTGCATTGAATCTGGCTTTGATCATTCTAAGCGCCCTATTTATGACAGCATGTGAGAAAGAGACTTTTAAGATCGTCCCTTCCAATAATATCATTTCCAAACAACATGCCATTACTGATTTTAACGAACTGGACATTTCCGGCCCATTCAAAGTTTACGTAACCTTCTCGGCGACGGAACAAGGCTTGCGCATTGAGGCCAACGACAATTTACACGGGATAATTGAAGTGGAACAAAATAATGGAAGACTATCCGTTAAATTGAAAAACAGAACCACCATACAAAATGGAGGAGCCGTATTAAATGTTTTCGTAACCACCAATGACATTGAAACGATCAATGCTCAGGGTGCTGCCGAAATTTATCTTCAAAACCAATGGAATGAAGACCGGGTGGCAATCGAATTGGAAGGCGCCTGTTCTTTTAAAGGATCTTTGGCGGTCAATCAGCTTAATGCCAAATTGGTTGGTGCCTCTGATCTGGAGATCGAGGGAAGCGCCGATCACTTCGACATCGAGGCCGAAGGGGCTTCCAATATGGAGGGATTTGACTTTGAAACAGATCATTTATCCGCAGATCTGAAAGGAGGCTGTAATGTTTCCCTGACGGTACATGATAAATTAAATGTACAGGCAGTCGGGGCCTCCAATGTTTATTACAAAGGTAGTGGCGTGATTGAAAACCAGAACCTGACTGGTGGGTCTCAGATCAAAAAAATGGATTAACCTGATAATTTTCCCAGTATCATAGGGTATAATGTCGTCAATTTTAGAGAACCTATGGTTCAACATAAGCACTTTTCAGGAGCCAGTTTCCCACTGGCTCCTGGATTTGTTTAAACCAGCAATCCCGACACTTTAAAAATACCATTCCTGACGGCTAAACCTCACCGGAGGAATGGGGAAATGAATTTTCAATCCATTCCAGCCCAAGAGACGCCAAAGTTGGTCAACAACTCAAAAATGAAATCCAAGCAACCGAAAGACCGGCAGAGCGGGAATAGTTGCTGGAGAAGGTAAGTATGGGAAGGGCAAACTAATGACTAACTGATGGGCAATTCCACTGATCCGACCACCCGGAAATAGGAGCGATAATTGAAAATATGTATATTGTAGAACAATTAATGTACTGTGCATGAATAAACCATTTTCAGTAACTGCCAGAGCTTGGAAGGATGTGCCCTTGGAAAAAGGCGTATTTATCCATTCCCTTACCGATTTGATCAATGAGCAAATCAAGCTATCTGACTATGGTACCGGCGTTGCCGAATACAATTTCACGGCCATTATTGAACCAGATGAATTTTTCCCTACTAAGTATCGGTACCTGAAAAGCAAAAAGCGCATCGATGCGGAAATCCGGATGGGTTATGAGCAAGCCCTCAATGCTACCCAGGATGACTTTAAAGGTTTAGTAACCCGATTATATCTGGATACCATAGACCTCCTGGAAAAAGAAAATATTCAGGATTTTGATTTGAAGCGATTTCGGCAAGACTTGGAGGATTTGTTTGAGCGGATGGGGTGGGTGGTTTCGGTGTGAAATAAGCAATCATAACATACAATAAGATCAAATTGTAAATTGCCAATATGATATAATCATCCAGTCCAAAGCCGAACAAAGTAAATCTAAATCTTATCACAACTGAAGTTGAAAATTTGATCTGGGCCTACAAATACTAGCCTAGTGCCTAAAAAAAGGCATAATGTGGAATGACTGAGCGATCCTGCAAGGTCAGTGCCCAGTGGGCATTGAAGTGAAGTAACGCGTCAACGGTGAGATAGCCAGGCGTTTTAACCTCATGGTGATCCTTGCGAAACAAGTTTATTATTTCCAAACCACTTAAAAATCCCTACCGAAGCCGGCCTTTCACCACATCCACCTCCTCCGGCAAATTCACATTCATCAACTTCTCCGCCTTAGCCACTTCGATCAACTCAATCTCAGAATTGATCAACACCTTGCGTGGACAAGAATAACCCTGTGCCAAAAATTGCAATAAAACCGGATAAGCGCGTGGCTCCCAGATGGCGATCAGGGGCTCAGGAAATTCATTGACTGGGCTTTGGAAAGCGGTGGCTATTTTGGATAAATTGCGGTGTTGGTTGAGGTGTGTCAGTGTGGGCCCATCCAGCAGGGGCAGATCACAGGCGATGACCAGCCAGGCATTGTTGGGGTACGCCCGAAAGGCGGAAGCGATGGCACCAAATGGCCCCAGACCGGTAAAGGTATCCGGCAAAAGGGGATATGCTGACTCGATCTCACCTGCCTGTTCAGAGCGGCAGGAGAGGTATACTTCATCGCAGACCGTCGAGAGTAGGTCGGCGGCGTATTCGCGCTGAGGTTTGCCGTGATAATCGATCAGGCCTTTGTCCTGGCCCATGCGCTGGCTTTTGCCACCGGCCAGTACGAGACCGAATAAGGGGGGCTTGGTAGCCGCCATTTCCTGCTTCAACCAGTTGGCAATTTTATCGGTATCATTTAGGTTCAAAATGGCCGGTTTTTGGTCGCCCAGATGTTCCTGCAGGAAAGGATAAATAGCCTGCCCATCATCAGTGAGTAAAATCAGCCGTACATCGGTGAGGCGATCCAGCTTTTTTGCCAGCGAGCTTTCCTTTTTAGGGTCGATGACAACAATTTGTTGTTTGGCAACGAAGTGATTGCCATTGACCAATACCAGATCCTGTCCGTTAAACCATTGCCGATATTGGTAGTTGTCCAGCTTTTCATCTACCTCAAAACGATGGTGCGTAATCTTATCGGTATACACTAAAGTTGCACCATGCGCCAGGGGCGATTTGGGGTCTTTTCCCTGCACCGCTTCCTGATCGGCACTTTGGTGGTCGGCATCGACATAGGCCATTTTGAATTCAGCAGACAATTGTGTGATCAGTTGCGTGGCCAGCTGTTGAATATTTCCGCAAGGAGTGCCAATGATTGCCCATTCATTACGCCCGAATTGTCCGAGGTCTGGGCGAGTGAGCTTGGTATGTTTTTGATGATTCATGATCGTAGTACAATTCAATGATGCTGACAAAAACGGTTTAGGGGGATACAAATGTGAAAAATGAAAAAAGAATTTGATCGTTATTATATGATAACCATTATTCCTGTGGATAGTTTTACCACACATTTGGAGATTGGCTTTAACATCTCTTCTCCCGCACAAAGTCCCGTTTCCCACCGCTTTTGGCCATCAGTTTGGTTTCGCGGATCACGATATCATGAGAGAAAGCTTTACACATATCATAGATGGTGAGAGCCGCTACACTGGCACCGGTCAGGGCTTCCATTTCTACGCCGGTTTTACCGGTGATGGTGGCTGTACAGTCGATGACTACTTCGCGTTGCTCATTGACGTGTATATCTACTTTGACCTTGTCCAATGCCAGTGGATGGCAGAGGGGGATGAGCTCGCTGGTTTTTTTTGCAGCCATGATACCAGCCAGGATAGCGGTTTGAAAAACCGGCCCTTTGCGGGTCTGAATTTCTTTGTGTTCCAGGCGATCCATGATGTCCGGGCCGAGTATGACGATGCTGCGTGCGGTGGCGGTACGTTTGGTGATGGCTTTATCGCCCACATCTACCATTGAGGGGTTGCCGGAAGAATCAAGATGGGTGAAGGAATCAGACATAGGGATTTGTACTTTGGTTAGCCCCCAAAATTAGAGAAAAAATGGTGATCTTTGTATCAATAAAATTGCATCCACCATGAAATACCTCACTTCCCTTGCATTACTTTTACCCCTGGCTATGGCCGGCCAACAGTTTTATGGCAATGAACCATTAGCCCATACTTACTCGATTGTGGCTATTGATGAATCGACTGGCGAAATGGGAGTGGCAGTACAATCGCATTGGTTTTCGGTGGGTACCCTGGTGATCTGGGGCGAAGCTGGTGTCGGGGTAGTAGCGACTCAGTCCTTTGTAAATCCAGCGTTGGGGCCTAAAGGATTGGAATTGATGAAATTGGGGCTGGCTCCCAGCGAGGTGCTGTCCAAACTCCTGGCTGCTGATCCAGGCCGGGAAGTACGACAGGTGGCTATGCTTAACGCAAAAGGCGAAGTGGCGGCTCATACCGGCAATCAATGTATCGAAGCGGCCGGCCACCAAATGGGGGAAGGTTATTCGGTGCAAGCCAATCTGATGGATAACGACCGGGTATGGCCCGAAATGGCAATGGCTTTTGAGTCGTCCCAAGGCCAACCACTAGCGGAACGTCTGGTGGCGGCATTGGAAGCGGCACAGGCTGCTGGAGGCGATATCCGGGGCAAACAATCGGCAGCTATTCTGGTGGTCGCACCCGAATCAAGTGGAAAATCTTGGGTAGACCGTCGCGTCGACCTGCGGATTGAAGACCACCCCGAGCCGGTGAAGGAATTGCGGCGACTGCTCACCGTGCATCGTGCCTATGAACACATGAACCGAGGTGATCTGGCGGTGGAAAAAGGCGATGTAACCCTCGCCATGGAGGAATATGGTGCAGCAGAAGAGCTATTTCCAGACAACTTGGAAATGAAATACTGGCACGCCATCAGCCTGGCCAATATTGGTAAAATTGAAGAATCATTACTACTATTTGCCGAAGTATTTCGTGGCGACAGCAACTGGAAAAAACTAACGCCACGCCTGATCAAAAATCAACTGCTAACGGTGGATGAAGCAACATTGGAACGAATTTTGAAGGTAGAATGACTTAGCCCTCTGACGCCCAAAACCGGCCCCCTGACTTCTAGTATATTAAGAATTAACTTAACTTTAAGATCATTTTCCTGCTTCAAAGCGTTAAGTTTATGTTTGCAGGAAACAACTAAAAAAAACGACAACCGCATGAAAAAAATCGCAATTGTATTAATAGCAGCTTTCTCAATGACTATTACAACCGATGCTCTGGCACAATCATCCGCTAGCATCTGGAAGACGCTCTCAAAGATTACTTTCAAAAAGGAATACGACGAGATGCTGGGCTTCAAAGTAGATATTCCGGTATTCAGTGAAGAGATCAAGGCCTTAAATGGCAAAGAGGTTATCGTAAAAGGTTACGTGATCCCCGTAGAGGGCTATAAAAGCCATAAAGAATTTGTCTTCTCTGCTTTTCCTTATAATATGTGTTTTTTCTGTGGCGGCGCCGGACCGGAAACGGTGATGGAAGTCTATGCAAAAGAGCCAGTCAAATATGTTGCCGAATCCATTACCCTACGCGGCAAGCTGGAGCTGAATGATTCTGATGTTAACAGACTTATTTACTCTTTGTCGGATGTAGAGATGGTGAAGGATGTGAAGTAGCTCGTATTCTTTGCAAAGTTGGATTTGTTTTTCTTTACAAGTTGGGGAGGGAACTTGATAGTGTACGGTATCGTGCCATAGACACTCACCTATGATAGTGTGTGAATTCCATCAATGTGGTTCTGCTTATTCCCCAATTGGCTTTAAAGGATACAGAAAACCAAACGTCTTTAGTCCACTTGCCATTTCAGCATAAATTACCAACGTACGTTCAGACTTCAGCCATACTTTTTGTGGGAGCATGCGCATACTTGGAGGTACGCCTTTAGCCGGAAAAAGAATAGTCTCCTGGTATTGGCCATTGGGATCGAGGATAGCCATTACAGCTACGGGTTCTTCGGGCTCGTAAGGTTTGAAAACGCGCAACAAGATTTCTGAACGATCCTTTTTGTGGTTGAATTTTTCATCGTTGTAAAACAAAAAAAGCGTATCATTGATAGCCTGAACACCGTATCCCAACTGTGTTATGCCTTGGTCAAAAGCATTTTGCCGCTTGGGGATGCGTACCAACCAATCCAGTATTTTTCGGGGAGTTAATCTCAAAATAAGTATATCATTATTCTGTAGTGGATCCCCTAGGTCCTCGATCACGGGCCTTTGTTCAGCTACGATCATAAAGCTACCATCCTCATTAATCATCAAGTGATCCGGTTGGTAATATCTAAAGGAAAAACGCTGGGGATTGAAAAACTTCTCCTTTTTGCCTTTAGCATAAGCAAGGTCAAATACCTCCTGGCTTAGTGGAATCAGTTTTTGGTGTAGATCGCCGCTGGAGGCTTCAATATCGATGAATAACAAACCCTCTATTTTATTTTTATTTTTAGGCTTTAAAAATGCCGCCCCATACAACTTCCCATCTTTTTGCATCTTAAAAACCGGGTTCGAAATCGATTTATCGGGAACTTCCAGTGAATACTGTCGCATACTCTTCGCCCCTTGTTCCAGACGTAGCATGAAATGATCAATTTTGGCAGGATTAATCATACCTGTAGACCTCAAGGCTCCTTGGTAATATTCACAAAACAAATAAGCATGACCGGCATTATCGAGCAGACATTTGTATACATACAAACGACGATTGTCATAGGGGAGAATATACTTTTCCTGCCAAAGCGGTTCGAGGTTTTTGTTCAATACTTTGGCCACAACTCTGGCGGAGCCTTCCTTGAGGGCATAACTCCAGCTGTAAAAAACGATCTTACTGCTATCCGGTGACAGGCTATGGCCAAAAGGAATACGAAAGCGGTCGGGCGTGTAGGCTTCATCTATGATCTGGGAATTGACTTCTTCAAAGTCGGGTAAAAGGAATTGGCGAAGCAGTAAATGATTGCGTTGTGGACCGGGGTAAAACAAGGAGGTCAGCACTGTAAATTTCCCATTCCAAAAAAAAGCGGACTCAAATTGTCCAAACAATTCCATGTTCCGTAAATCCAACTCTTCAACGGCAATGACCTCATTTTGGGCATTGATCAATTCAAACCGTACCCGCCCTGCAAAATTTTCCCTATCGGTTAAAATAACTACATTGCCCGCCTTACCACAGCGGACCAATTCCTGTATCTCCCAATCTATTTCTTTAGGCGTTTCTTTTTGACCAATTGCCACAAGGCTAATACTGCTAATGAGGAAGATGTATAACAGACGCATGGAGTTTTGCCTCTAATATCCAAATAATCCTAGGATTGGGAGTTAGGAAAAGACTTAAATAATAGTTAAATAGTCTGCGCTTGGTTGGGGGCCAACTTTATGTTTGCGCTCGAAGCTTTAGGGTTGGAGCATGGGCTGGAAACATGAGCCCCGAAGTTGTCTCAAATTTATGAGCTAACTTGAAGTTAGTACCTACAAGCTTTAGGGGGCAATTTCCCATTCAATGTTGTCAACTTATCGTTTCTGGCCAACAGACAAGGAGAGGGAGAAGCGCAACGTCCTCACCCTCTAAACAAGCTCTAATCCTTTTTAATCCTTAGTCCCACTCATCAGCTTGCCCCATCCAAAACGGATGACCACCAGTAGTACCACAAAAATGAGCAAGAGATAACCAATAGGCAAATAAGAAATTACCCAAATATGGGTCCGATCAATAAACCACATAATGATTAGTGCTGCAAGAATGATGGTGACCAGGCCCGATAATTTATCAAAGCCCGGAATGCGGTCCAGGTCCACGTTTTTACGGATAATCAGAAGGGTCACAATCATGGAAAGCACTGGCAGAATCTGCATGAAAATATCTGTTTCAAAAATGCTCCGCTTTTCAAATAAAAAGACATAAACACTTAAAGTAACTGCAAAAATTCCGGGGACACAGATCAGATAGATCAAGGTGGAGTACAAATATTTCCAGGGCGCAATATCTCCCTCGCCCTTACCCAAGATGCCTGCTAATAAAGCCGCAAAAGGAATGATACAAAAATAAAACAGGACATACGATGGATTCTCACCAATCAATTGAAGTAGCTCGTGTAGGGTCATAATGTAGTTTTTTGCTTGGCAAAGATTGCTTTTTCATCCTAAAAAACCAAGTGATCTTCAAAGTGCTTTGAAGATCACTGTAACGGGCCTACTGTCTTCATTTTATAGTGCTACTCAACCTTTGCAGGTCGGTTTTTGTGGTGAAAAGTGATCCTTTGCAGCCGAAAGGTTGGCCTGCAAACATATTCTCACTGCAGAGCTGTAGTGAACGCAGCATAAAAACAATAGGTTTTTTTCTGCGTGGCCCAGTCTACTTCGCGCCTCATGCGGTGAGCTGTTTTCTGAGGACTAAGTACTCGCTCGTTGACATAATTATGCCTACTCCTCTAATTAATATTGACAATTGCAATCTTGCTGGTATTGGTGTCATAGAGGTACAAAGTTTCATTGTCGGGAGCTAAAGCCATAATCCGTGTAGATAATGGGAGTGGGCGGATGATCGAAAAGGTAACCGCATCAAGAATGTTTTCCTCTCCAATTACCTTGGTGCCATCAACATTACTAGCATAGATATTCTCCGAAAAGGTGCCCAGAACAGACTGTAAATTGTTCGCCAATATCTTCCGCTTGTGGTAAAATAAATACTGCCCGTTACCGGAACTTACCAATGCTCTCGCAGCATAACCGTCAATTCCATTTTCATCAACTAATTGTAAGTTATTGCCAACTAAATTAAACCGGTGAATCGTACTGGTGCTTAGACTCGATTCCGCAGCATATATAATGGTTCTGCCAGGGTTGGTAATGATTTCGGGTTGATAAATGCTACCATCCGTATAAGAAATTAAACTTCCATTGCTGGCATTTACTATTTTTAAATTGTTCCATTGATCCTCACTTGTAAATACCAATTTATTGTTTTCCATATAAACAATCCGATAGGGGTTTCCATCCCAGGTGCCTGCATTGGTATCAACAAATAAGGTGGTTGATATTTCCTGTGTATTTAAATCAACTACGGTCAATTCGGAGCTTCCAAAATTGGCAATGTACAGCAGGTCCCCATTGGGGTTCAAGTCAAATCCAGTAGGAGATGAGCCTACAAAAATGGTTTTCTCTAATACTTTATCATCTGTATTGATGAAATGGAGCGAATTGTTTACTTTATCCAAAGCATATATATAGGGCCTCACCGGGTCAACCTTCATCACCTCAATCTGGGTGCCTACATCAATATTCTCTCCAAAAAATTGTTGGGATTCGATATTGCTTTGAGCTTCATCGCCGTTTGCAACCAATACCCCTATTTTATAACTATAGAGGATACCAAACTGAATATTTTGATCATAAAAAGTTGTTGTATTAATATCGTTGATCACCTCAATAATATCGTAAGAATTGTCTCCTTGTGCGGATCGATACACCCGGTATGACTGGAAGGTAGATTCCTCTGACACACTCCAGCTAAGGGATAAGCCATTGCTTTCTGTTTCGATGGGGTTTAGGGTAACCGGATTTGGCAACACCTTAATGGTAATGGAAAGCTGGGCAATGGCTGTGTTGTTGTCGCTGTCTGTTGCCGTTACCTCAATCGTGTGCTCACCTTCTGACAAACTATTGATAGCTACATTAGCTAGTCCCTGATTATTTGCTTTTTGGGTTGAGAACACCCCATCTAGACTACTTTTCCATTCTAGGTTGATCGCTTCGGGGTTTTCCTGATTATCCGATACATTTACTGAAAATTGAACGTCACTTCCCAAACCGAAAAAAGCTGCATTTTCTGGTGCAATAAAAGAAACCATTGGCTCATCAAATGCTCCGGCAATCAAATTTATCGTTGTATTGGCAACTTGACCGTCTAGCACCGTTACCGCTGATATTCCTTCTCCAATATCAGGATGCAGGGCATTGACTTGGTATATTCCAGGCGCGACATCGTTTATAAGAACACTTCCAGCACTATTGGTCATGGCTAGTTCGGTTGGCGGGTCAGTGGTAACGGTTGCATTTCCAATAAACTGGCCAAAATATTTTACAGTAACAAAAATAGCTCCGTTTTCAACCGGTGCAGGGCTGTCATCCTCGTTGTTGCAGGAAATTCCCATAATAATTGACAACAAGAGGAGGAAGAAACTTTTATTTTTCATAACTAGTTTTTTTTCAGCGCTTTATCTTGATTTGATAATTATTGCAGATTCGGATTGACTACTACCCATCGAAGAAAATTTGGCCACATAAGCACCGCCCGGCATTTGAACACCTTGTTGGTTGGTGCCATTCCAGCTAAAATAGGTCATACCGTCCAGAACAGAATAGGTTTTTATGTTTTTCACATGAATTCCCTGTACCGTATAAATATCCAATTCTGGAGCTGCCAGATTTTCTGTAGGAATTAGTAAATCCACATATTGAATAAATGGATTTGGTATTATTTGAATAGCGGATTGAAGAAGGTTGTTTTCGGGCGTAATATTGGAAATGGTCAAAAACTGATTTACGCCGACATTAAATAACCTTTGATCACTTCCATTTGGCCAGGTCACTACTATTGAATCGATGATATTGGATAGGCCCAAACCAAAGTGTGCCTCCAGCGGGTTTTGTGATACGTAATTGTTTCCGCATCTGATTTCCCTCATTTGCACCTTGCTTCCGGTGTACAAATGTATCTTGGCGCCCACCCCAAATTTATTTCTTTGTTTGTTTTGCAACTTGAGCGTGATGTAATTATTTTCATTTTTTGAATCATTGCGCCAAAGTTTAGGAAAGCCCCGATAATTGGAAATAAACACGTCCAGATCTCCATCCCGATCAAAATCAAAACAGGCAAGACCTCGTCCCTGACTAGTATCTATCAAACTACTTGTATTGGCCGATTCTGTAAAAGTGTCATCCCCATTAGAAATATACAGGCGAGTGGGATCAAAATAGAACTGATCACTTCCTTGTGGCCAGCCATTGGTTTGCATGATGTCGAGATGGCCATCGTTGTTGAAATCTGCAAAACTGGCCCCCCAGCCCCAACCACCATTTCTGACATTAGCTACTTCCGTAACATCTTCAAAATGGTTATCTCCCAGGTTTTTATACAGCCGGTTTCCCGTAGTCCCCCAGTTCCCTTCAGTTATGCCATCATCATCATAAATGGATGAAACAAACCAATCGAGGAAGCCATCATTATTGTAATCGCCAATAGCACTGCCCATCCCATTTTCATCGGTAATTGCCGCATCGGTAATATGAACGTATCTATTCCCTTCCTGATTGATCCATATTTGAGAGGTGCCAAAATCTGATGTGATGACCAAATCCTGAAAATTATCGTTATTAATGTCTGTGAAATTTCCTGTGAAAGTATAGTCAATGCTTCCAAAAGGATTGTAAAAGTTTAAATCTTCATCTACATTGACAAAAGAATGGTTTCCAGTGTTTTTCCAAATGTGATTGTCCCGATTAACTGCCTGCCAATGGCTTAAAAAAAGATCTAAATTGCCATCTCGGTTAAAGTCTCCGGCAGAAATTGAATAGGTATTTGCTTCAAGGCTTATTCCACACTCATCAGTTGTTTCCTTAAATTTTCCATCGCCGGTATTTTCGAACAACCTTAGAGCACCGCTTTCATCAATACTGCCAATGATCAAATCCAGGTAAGCATCCCCGTTATAATCCAAAAACAGTGGACCACACCCGGAGTAATTATCCAGGATTAACCCTGATTCAGCAGTACATTCCCTAAATTGCCCATTTCCAAGATTTTGAAACAATAAGTTGAGGCTGGTATCCCCTCTTTCAAGAAAGAGATCTATGAATCCATCATTATTATAATCACCAAGCGCAAAACCTCCCGATACCCGATATTCGACAGGGACTGCCAATTCCCCAAGGGAATGTTCGTAATTCAGACCTGCTTGTTCGGTTACGTCTGTAAATGTTACTTTTTGACCAAATACATGGCCAGTGCTAATAACCAAAACCAATGACAATTTTAAAACCGACAATAAGTCCTTGTAAGTCAAGACGCTAATTTTAATAGATAAAAAATAATTTCACTGTATTATTAAGGCGCGTATCTTTAAGTGCCTGTTTGACCTCCAAACAGGCACTAAGAGCAAATGTGATCTTTCTACAACATCACATTATTTTATAATTATATCAAAGATAAATTTCTTTATTTAAATTTATTTATGGAATTTAAATTTAACATGAGAATAGGGTGGGAAATCATTTTTGAGGCTAATAGAAAAAGCATAAAGACAATAATTAGTTCCTGTTTGGAGGTGGTGCTTTGGAAGCGAAAAAGACTGATTTGGGGTGCTCAAGAGGCTTCCCGATATAAAATAGGGACAAGCTATTTATTGGTGCCTAACAGCGCTACGGAGCAAAAAATAGCCGAACAGAGGTTCCAAAAGCGAGCTTTTGTAGCCCCAATGACTACCTCTAAACATGTTCTTAGCCTTATATTATTACTTTTTAGCGTTCAGTTATTTTATGCTCAGCAAACCGTTGGGGTGTTCCAAAATGATGCGTCGGCCTACAATGGATATACCCTTTTTGCTCCTTCGGGTAATACCACGACCTACTTGATCGACAACTGCGGGTTGGTGATCAACACTTGGATTAGTGATTATCCGCCAGGGCAATCAGCTTATTTGCTGGAAAATGGCAACCTTTTGCGCACGGCGTTTGTCCCCAGTAGTTTTAATGGAGGAGGCTCCGGTGGGCGTATTGAGTTGTATAGCTGGGAAGGTGCATTACTTTGGGCTTATACTTATTCTTCTGCTACTTATCACCACCATCATGATATTGCGCCTATGCCCAATGGCCATATTTTATTAATAGCCTGGGAGCAAAGAAGTCAGGCTGAAGCCATTGCTGCAGGTAGAAACCCAAACCTGGTTGCCAATCAAGGCATTTGGTCGGAGCGAATTGTCGAAATTGAACCCGTTGGTAGCGACGGTATCAATATCATTTGGCAATGGCACCTCTGGGATCACCTGGTCCAGGATTTTGATGAAAATCAAGACAATTATGGGGCAATTGCCGAGCACCCCGAATTAATGGATATCAACTATGGCAATAATGGGTTAGACTGGATACATCTGAATGCTATTAACTACAACCCGGCTCTGGACCAGATTGTGGTCAGTGCCCGCGGTCTCAGCGAAATTTGGGTGATTGACCACAGTACCACCACGGAGGAAGCTGCTGGTAATGATGGTGATTTCCTCTATCGCTGGGGAAATCCGCAGGTATATGATCGGGGCACACAAAATGACCAGCAATTTTATGGTCAACATGATGTGCAGTGGATTGCTCCCGGATTGACCGATGCAGGCAAAATTATGGTTTATAATAATGGCCAAGGTCGGCCCGGGGGCAATTATTCTTCTGTCGACATCATCGAACCTCCAGTTAATACTGACGGTAATTATGAGCTGGAAGCAGGCCAGGCTTATGGTCCAACTGGCCTTTCCTGGAGCTATGTGGCACAACCACCCAACTCTTTTTATTCCCCAAGAATATCGGGTGTGCAACGGCTTCCCAATGGCAATACGATTATCTGTGAAGGTACTTCCGGTCATCTATTTGAAATAGATAATGATGGCAATACTGTCTGGGACTATATCAGCCCCATTAGAGGAAATGGCCCCGTTAGTCAGGGCGATGTTATTTCTCAAAATAGTGTCTTTCGGGCTTACCGCTATGGACAGGATTATGGTGCTTTCGCAAATAAAGAACTGATTCCGGGCGATCCGATTGAGTTGAACCCATTAGACTCAGATTGTGTAACCTATACCGATGTGGCGGAAATTGAAGCTGAATCTCCTTTCAGGGTGTTGAGCAATCCGGTATATGAAATGTTGCTAATTGAAAACCTACAAACAAAAGGTTTTTACCTGAAAGTCGTTAATGCCAATGGCCAGGTTATCTATTTTGCGAAACATGACGATGCGCTGATTGAAATTGGTGCCTCAGGCTGGCCCAATGGTTTATATGTAATACAATTAATGCAGTTAGATACGCTTCAATTATTCTCTCAAAAAATAATCAAAATCTAATCAATGTTTAGATCCTATCTGTTAAATTTCCTCTTTTTGCTTCCGGTGTGTATGAACGCCCAATCTTCCGAGTCTTCAAAAATGCAGTGGTTTGCTGATGCTAAACTGGGCATTTTCATCCACTGGGGCATTTATGCGGTGAATGGGATTGATGAATCCTGGTCGTTTTTCAACGGCTATCTCTCGCCGGAAGATTATTTGGCGCAAAGCCAGCACTTCACTGCCGAAAATTACGATCCAGAGGCCTGGACTTCCTTGATCAAAAATAGTGGCGCCCGTTACACCGTCATTACTAGCAAACACCATGATGGCATGGCGCTTTGGGATACAAAAATGGATCATTTGAATGTTGTAAAAGACACACCTGCCGGACGGGATTTGCTGACGCCGTTTACTGCGGCTGTCAGAAAAGCTGGTTTAAAACTCGGCATTTATTATTCTCTCCCGGATTGGTCTCACCCGGATTATCCAAACCAAACACGCACCCAGAAACGCTACACGGAAGACGCCGATCGTTGGCAACGTTTCCTCAATATGTATCAAGGACAAATCGGGGAACTGGCTTCAAAATACCGTCCAGATCTTTGGTGGTTTGACGGCGATTGGGAATTTTCCCCAGAGCAATGGGAGACCAAAAAAGTAGGCGACCTACTCCGCCAAAACAATCCTAATACCATCATCAATGCCCGTCTGCCCGGTCAGGGTGATTACGCCACTCCGGAGCAGGGCCTGCCGGTAATCTCTCCTACTGAAAAACACTGGGAATTGTGCATGACCATGAACGACTCCTGGGGGTACCAGGGCAATGACAAAAACTATAAAACCATCAATGAGACGATTCAAATTTTCGCGGATGTAATTAGTAATGGTGGCAACCTACTGCTGGATATTGGGCCTAAAGCCGATGGCACCATTCCTGCCGAGCAGCAAGATATCCTTAAAGGTTTGGGCCGCTGGACGAAAAAGCACGAAACGGCAATTTTCGGCACAAAAGCGGGCATCCAACGGGTACATTTTGGCCATCCGTCCACCCTTTCTGCTGATAGTACCATCCTTTATTTATTTGTACCTGGCATTCCCAGTGCACCATTGATGCTAAAAGGACTCAAGAATAAGATCAATAGAATCTGGGTAGTTGGCAACGGTACCAAACTCAATCACCGGGTACTCAGCAAAGCCTATTGGAGTAGTATTCCAGGGATCGTTTTTATTGATGTGCCAACCGAAGTGGTTGACGAAGAAATGACGGTTATTGCCGTATTATTAGATGGAAAAATTGACTTGTATACTTCGGAATAACGATCAATTAGAGACAACGGTTTGTTCCCAGGCTGCTTCAATAACCGCTGCCAATTGCTCATAAGGCAAATAGCCGGAAGTGAGCCGATAGAGGCGTTCCTCGGTTTCCAATAAGAGCGTAGGAAACCCTTGAATACCCAATTTTTGAACTACATCAAATTCGCGTTTAGCCTGCTCCAGGTAGCGATCATTTTGCATGGCAGCAAGGAAATCTTCCTTGTTAATACCCACTTTTTGAGCATAAGGCACATAATCTTTTAGCTCATTTGGGGCGATCCCATCAAAATAAATGGCTTTTTGCAATAACCCGGCAAATTCCAGAGATTTATCGCGTGCCAGCTCCTTGACAGCACAAAGGGCAATGGCCGGCTGCAAAGAACTAAATTCGGCGGTACCCTCTTTGAGTATACCTTCCAAAAAGTCTTTTCCAAATTTAATGCCGGTTCTATTTTCTACCGTTTTATAAGCCTCACCAATATAACCAGCCACTTTCCCAATGGGCCCTGAGCGTTCGCCAATTATCATACCTCCCGACAAAATCGTGATGTGAAGGCGTTCACCATAATTTTCCGCTAGCCGTTCCATTACCGGGCTAAATCCATAACACCAGCCACAAAGCGCATCGTATACGTAGATGATTTTTAGTTGCATACCTATGTAATGTCGCTGGCCTGAGCTTTGTTCAATTCGCCTACTGATTCACAATCATCATTTGAAAAGCGCTCTCTTTTTTATTCTCCCGTGGCGTCAAATAACATTCATCCGCAAAATTAGCTAAATCCAGACCTGCCATTCTATAATACACATTTATTGGAAGAGGCTGCATTCCCATCACCTAGTCCGACAAAAGCTTTTGAAGTCCATCTTGTCTGTAATTTCTTCCAGGGAAAAGTGCCGATCGGTTTTTCCTAATTTGACATACATCTTTCTCATGAAATGTTTCCCGCCATCAGGGATATCACCAAGGGCGCCCCTGGTCTAATGCAGGTTCTACAAGCGAAAAGGAAAAGGTGCGTATATCGGATTCTTTGGTAGTGAGGTAAGAAGATAATGGGGCCTTTTGTTGGCAGTAAACGGATGTACATAATAACACGGCCAATCCTGTTGACCATAGATTGATAAGATTCATAACCCGCGCGGTTACTAAATAATTGGAATTTATGGGAATAACTTGACTATTGTCAAAAAGAATCGACGAGCATCTCAATAAACTACCCTTTTCACCTACTCAATAATCCATCTCGTCAGCCGGAATCCAAAGGTGTTTTTTCAGGTCCACAATTTTATTATCCTCAACTTTCACCCCTTCCTTTTCCAGCAATTCCTGCATCATGGTAGGCGTCGGCCAATGGTTGCGACCACTTAATTCTCCCTTGCGGTTGACCACCCGATGAGCAGGTATCTGATCACCAAGGATGGATTTATTGAGTGCCCAACCAACCATGCGCGCTGAACCCAGCGCCAGGTAATCGGCAATGGCGCCATAGGTGCTGACCCGGCCCTTGGGAATGTGGCGGGTCACTTCAAAGACGAGATCGAAATAACTTTCATTAGCCATAATTCGGGAATAAATGTACTTTTGAGGCGAATTAATTAACTGATATTCATGCTTAAGACCAAAGTTAAGGCAAGTTCTGTAACCAACCTCACTGACGCTCGATATTTTGCTGCCTGGGAAGTAGAATGGATGGGTTTCAATTTCGATGTCGGGTCAGAAAGTCACATCCCTGCGGAAATGATGAAGGCCATCAGTGATTGGGTAGATGGCGTTAAGATCGTGGGCGAATTTAACCTACATACTGTTGATGAAATCCGGGCAGCCATAGACCTGCTAAATCTTGATGGCATTCAGGTAGGTATGTTCACCGATCTTGATGCTTTGCTGGAACTACGGTCTCCGGTGCCGGTTATCAAAGAAATTGTCATTGAAAAAGAAAGTTCGGCTAGTGAATTGCAACATATCCTGGAAGCATTCCAACCGCAAGTGGAAGCCTTTCTGATCAACTTCGATAAAAATGGAATCAGTTGGGAGGACTTACGTGATTCCCGCCCTTTTTCTATTGCTGATTTACAAAAAATGGCAGAGGAATTCCCCTTACTCATCAGCATAGATCTGCCAGCAGATATCCTAATCGAAGTAGTGAACCTCATCCCTTTTTATGGACTCAATTTTACGGGTGGAGAAGAGGAAAAGGTAGGCCTAAAGTCTTTTGATGAATTAGATGAAATTTTTGAAACCCTAGAAATACAGCAGTAGGGGCAACCCTAGTGGTTGCCCACAAACTGGAAGTGCAAAGGCACCCACGAGTAATTACCCATATCCTAGCGGTTGCCCACAATCCCTATACATAAAACGATACCATGAAAATCATGTTCTATATCTTGTCAGCCCTACTCCTATTATTGATATTTGTGTTCTTTTTAGTACTTAAGCCTCGCCTTCCAATTGGAACGGGTTATGTTGCAAAAAATCTATGCTCTTGTGTGTTTGTCGCCGAGCGCGATGCCGAAACCTCAATAAGTGATGACCTGGATTTTTCCCTGCTTCCCTATGCCAAATCAATGGTCAATTATGAAGAAAAATCAGTGATGAGCAGCCTCTGGGGTATGGCTACGAATAAAGCTATTTATCGGGAAGGATTAGGCTGTACCTTGGTCGCTGATTTGTTGGAATCAGACATTCGGCAGCAATCACTACCCAGTGTTCGTGCAGTGGCCGCTCCGGCCGATAGCCTTTATTGGCCACAAGGCGAAAAAATGGCGGATACCCTGCCTGAAACAATTGATCCAGTGGCTTTAAAAAAAGCAATTGACCTTGCCTTTATGCCTGTTGCAGGTGGGGGGGCTCGCGGGGTTGTTGTCGTTTATAAAGGGCAATTGATTGCTGAAAAATATGCGCCAGGATTTGATAAAAATACCCGCCAGCTGGGGTGGTCGATGACCAAAAGTATAACCAATGCCCTGATCGGCATCCAAGTACAGGCAGGCAAATTACAACTTAATGAACCCGTGCCTTTTTCGGAATGGCAAAATGACGATCGCCGTAATATCACCATCAATAACCTGTTGCAAATGAGTAGCGGATTGGCCTGGGAAGAAGTTTATTCCAAAGTGTCGAGCGCTACAAGGATGCTCTACGAACGTGGCGATATGGCAGATTTTGTAATCAACCATCCGCTAAAAGCAGAACCGGGTAGTCTATGGGAATATTCCTCGGGGACTAGTAATTTATTATGCGGATTGATCCGTCGGCAATTCAATGACCAGCAGGCTTATCTAGATTTCCCCCGCCAGGCATTATTTAATAAAATAGGCATGCGGAGTGCTGTCCTTGAAACGGATGCAGCCGGAACCTTTACAGGCTCTTCCTATGCCTGGGCTACCCCTCGCGACTGGGCGCGATTTGGCCTGCTTTACTTGCAGGATGGCCTCTGGAATGGCGAACGTTTATTGCCGGAAGGCTGGGTCAAATACACCCGCACGACCGCTCCTGCATCGGAAGGCAATTATGGAGCCCATTTCTGGCTCAACTCCTCCGGGGAAGTCCCCAATGCGCCCCTAAATATGTATTCCTGCCAGGGGTTTCAAGATCAGCGGGTATTCATCCTGCCTACGGAGGAGCTGATCATCGTACGTCTCGGCCAGAATGACGATAAAGCTTATGATTTTAATGCCTGGATGAAAGAATTATTGGCGGTTTTTCCTAAAGAATAATAATTTAATTCAAGACCACAAACAACAAACCAGCCAAAGCACCACCAATAATGGGGCCAATAACAGGAATGGGGGCATATCCCCAACCACTACCGCCTTTGTTGGGGATCGGCAGAATGGCGTGCATGATGCGGGGCCCGAGATCACGGGCAGGGTTGATGGCATATCCGGTAGGGCCGCCTAGGCTAAGGCCAATGGCAAAAACAACTAATGCCACAGCAAAGGGTCCACTCAAAGAAGCCACTGCCCCGCTGTCAGCTTTTTCGGGGACTTCAAAAAGATACAATACCGCAAGAACCAATACAAAAGTGCCAATGATTTCAGAAATCATATTGAAAACAACATTTGGAATGGCCGGGCTGGTACTAAAAGCCGCCAGCTTTAAATCGGGATCTTTCGTCGCATCAAAATGGGGCTTGTAATGCAGCCACACCAAGGTAGCACCAATGAATGCACCGATAAATTGTGCTAAAATATAACTGGGCACACTGGCCCATGGAAAGGTACCTGCTACTGCTAAACCAATCGTAACCGCCGGGTTGATATGGGCACCACTGATCCCCGCGACCATAAAAACACCTATAAACACGGCCATTCCCCAACCAAAGGCGATGACAATCCAGCCGGAATTTTCTCCTTTGGATTTTTCTAATACAACATTGGCAACGACGCCATTACCCAATAAAATAAGCATAGCAGTTCCCATGATTTCTGCAAGAAATGGTGACATGATTTTAGGTTTAAAGTCGATTTTCGACGGTTTTGAAATAGAGGTATATCACAAAGACGACATTGTCTTGTGCAATACCTCTGCGCAATATTTTGATGGTTTGAAGGTAAGCAATTAGATAAAAACAGGGATGATAAAAAGTAAATTCTATCATCCCTATCTATTGGCAGGCTTAAAATCTACTACATTTTTACCACAGATTTGATAAACCGCTCCTGGCCAAGGCCAATCTGAAGACGATAAATACCGGCAGGTAATTCGTTAAGATCCAGTGGTGAATTTTGTTTTCCGGAGGTAATATTTTGCACCATCTTTTTTACGGTTTGTCCGAAGTGGTTGACCACATTTATCGATATTTCTCCACGGCCATCAGCCTGAAAAGAAAGCATAAATTGGCCATTTCCAGGATTGGGAAAAACCTCTATTGAACCCGTTGGAGTTGGTTCGGGGTCGATGTCAACAAGTCTTCCTCCTATTGTGATATTGTCCAGATAAACATTGTCTCCAAAGTTGGCTGGATCAAAAACTTTGTTGAGTAAAGTCCGTGATTCAAAACAAATTTCTACTGACCCGCCAACATAATCTGCCAAGCTAAAAACATGAGTTTTCCAAGGATCATTCCTATAGGTATTTGGATTATAGGTGTCGCTAATTGGTTCATCATTAATCAATACCCGCATTGAGCTGGCTAAGGGCACGTTAGTGCCAAAGTTAACCAGATAATATGGGGAGTGGGTTTGTTTTAGATCAAAACTGAATTGTGGGACCTCCAGTTCTGTGGCATCTACACAAATGCATAGGAGGTTCGAAAAACTTTCATTGACAAACCAGACATTAAATTCATTTGGTAGCGTCACCAGGCCAGCTTGAAAAGCTTCCGGCAGGTTTCCACCCGTTATTTGCATACCGAGGTTGCCGGTATTGGCTGCATCTTCAGAAATAGAAGTAGAAGCATTTGGGGCGGTGATCAGATAAAGGGAATCCAGCGCTACATCTCCAAATTCAAAAGTAAGCACATCGTGATCTACCAGACCAACGGGATTGGCAATTTTCAGGTTGAGCAAACTGTCATTGGAATTTAGGTAATCGGGGCCGTAATTAATCCAGGCATCAATGGTATTGATTCCCGTAGCAGTAAAATCAATGAGTCCGGACAGGGTAGCTTCAAAGGTTTCACCCCTACCCAGATTGACAGGAATGGACACAGTTTCGCTGACTACATTGCCACCATTAACCCGATAGGCTACCTCAAAAGATTCAGCAGCAACGATAGAATCACAACCGTAAAAGCCGACGGTAATCCGAAAAGATTCCTGGCCGAGGAAACAACCTGTCTCTGGACTTTCCAGAGATTCAAGCTTCAAATCTACATTTTGTTCCAGGATATTGTCAACAAACAAAACGATGGTATCATTTATCGGAATCTGATCTCCTTCCTGGTCGGACCAAACCCGCAAACGATGTACTGCTGCCGAAGATAAGTCCGCCGTTGTTGTAGGGAAAGTATAAACAAGGGTATCGCCACCGATCAGGCTCGTTGCCAGGGTAAGGGTATCAAAGACCGGAGCATTGTTGTCAACCTGAAATCCCATTGGAATGCGATCACCTGGCTGCAATTGTACCCCACAACCATTATAACGAAATTGCACACTAATGGACTCGCTGGCAGAAAGACCACAAGTAACCGGGGCTGGAGACAGGATACTCAACAAACGTACATCATTGTCAAAATTTTCAGGACCTACCCCCACGGCATACCAGGCACGAGCCGTTTGTACTACAGCATTAGAACAAATGCCGTATAGGTCTTCTGCCGCTTGTAAAGAACCTTCCCGGGCATCAAAATAGCCCGAAAATCGGGTGAGGTAGAATTTCAAATTGCGAAAAGCAATATTAGCTGAAGTATCCAAACCAAGCCCTTCTACGGAATAGCTGGTGCCAAAACTATTGTTACCGCTGCCGCCGTCAGTGATCAGGTAAAACCAGTAATTCTGTACCCCGCTATTGGAATGTACCCCACCATTATCAGTCGTTCCGGTAACCCAGGATTGCGACAAATAGGTATCTGGATCGCCCTTGGAATTGGGGTTGGCCATATCGCGAAAACCAGTATTATCAAGATTCGAATCTTCGGCCACAAACCAGTCGGCAGAATCAGGCGTAGCCCAGAATTCTACCGCCGCTCCGAAGATATCACTGAAAGACTCGTTGAGGGCACCACTTTCATTTAAATAGATCAGCCTGGCAGTATTGCCAGTAACACCGTGAGTAAACTCATGGGCCACTACATCGATACAGGTCAGTGCATCCCAATTTTCTCCATTACCATCACCAAAGGAAGCCCAGTTGCCATTCCAAAAGGCATTTACCACATTAATATCGTAGTGTACATTGCTAATCAGAGGCATATTCTCCCCGTCGATGCCGGAGTGATTCAATACTTGTTCGTAATAATCAAAAGTCATTTCAGCACCCCAATGAGCATCGGTAGCTGCTTCATCCTGTTGTTCATTGACATTGTCCCAGTGATTGTCATCATCAAAAAAATCTTCCATCATACCAAAGTTGGTAGAGCCGTTCAAATTATAAGTCTCAATGCCTCCGCCCCTCGTCGTTTCTACCAGACGGTACTGATCAGAAGCGATAGAATCAGTGATGATGGTTTGGGTACCATTGTATCGGGTGACGGCAGTACCAGGTACATTATTTTGGGTGTGTAATTGCTCGATATTTCGTAAAATTTCGCCACTTTTAGCGTCAACAAAAACCAACTGATTCATCAATGGACTTTCGGCCTGAATGGTCATACTATAAGCCAGATGAAAATCCTTAGCATTTTGTTGCAAAGAAGGGTCAACTAAGACCAGTTCGGGTTCCGGATAGAAGGTTGCCGTAGGGTCTTTCTTGATGCGTTTCAGCAAACGTTCTGCGGCAGTATTCTCCCACATATAGCGTTCTGCTGGCAGATAGGCTTTCGCCAAATGGATCGCATCTTCAGCACTAATTTCAGCTCGAACATCAGCCTTTAATGCACGTACCAATTTGCCGTTAAGCGTTTGTACCCGACCATGCCGTTCGTGAATCAGTAATTCACCACCTTCTACCTTTACACCCTGATGGTATTGTTGGTAACGGTAGTGTGTCATGCCCAATTCATCGGTTTGGGTACGGTAATTGATCAATTCATCCTGCATGCCCAATCCGAGTTGGGGTAGATAAGTGCCAATAATCTCCTTAGCGGTAACCTGGATATTTTCCTTTACGCTCAACCAATCGGGATTGCCATTGGGTGCATAGAAAATATCAGATTGGGGAAGTGGGGTTGATTCTTGCGGTTGGGTTAAAAAGGTAAAACCCATAATAATCATTAATACTAATCCAATAGATAGTAGCTGTTTTGCCATAAAAAGGTGGAATTTAGCTTAAAGTGAAATAAGTAATTTGCCCGAAAATACTATAAACTAGTTATTTAGCGTAAAAAATGAATATGTACCTTGCAGTACTGTCTTTCATAATCCATTAAATGTTCGGGTTTGTTTTGTTGCGAAAAGCAGATCTTTTGATCTGATTTATGTAGAATGGAAATGTGATATTGATTTCTTGAATTTGCCACTTAGGTTATTTGTTAGCAGTAAACCTGCTGATTTTTCAGTTCTGCGGAATACGCTTCCCTATGAACAAACTCCTAGACGAAATCGGCCAATATTCCAGTTCAAAAAAAAACTTGCATCAAAAAAAAAATCCCCATATCTTTGCATTAACCATTTGGTTAAACCGTATGATCAATGATAGTAGAACCATCCACAGAACAGATTATAAAAGAAGCCGCAAAAAAAATTTTTGTACGCAAAGGATTTGCTGGAGCAAGGATGCAGGAAATCGCTGAGGAAGCAGGGATCAATAAAGCATTATTGCACTATTACTACCGGAGTAAGGAGAAGTTGTTTGAAGGGATATTTTCGGAAATATTCGATCATATGATCGGACAATTGAAGCAGTCCGTAACCACAGACAAACCACTGATCCAAAAGATAGAGGATTTTGTTGACCGCTACATTAGTACGATCGAGCAAAATCCTTATATCCCCTTATTTATCGTCAATGAAATTGCCCAAAACCCGGATCGGTTTGTTGAGAAAATCAAAAGCAAACAAGTCTTTCCGGAGCTAGCTGGTTTCTTTCAGCAGATGTTAGGCGAGATGGAAAGAGGCAATATCCGCGAAATTCCACCACTGCACCTGTTTTTGAATATCCTGGGTCTATGTGCTTTTCCTTTTATTGCCAAACCGATGGTGAAAGCCGTCTCAGGTATGGATGAAGATACCTGGGAAATGTTAATGAAAGACCGTAAAAAGGAGGTGAAGACCTTTATCCGTCGAGCCTTGATGGCATGATTTTCAGGCAAGGATATTTTTTTGCCTCCTGATTAACCAAATAGTTAAATTACTTGGTAAATACTTATGTTATGCGATATTTCATTCTGTTTTTAACGCTACTAATTGCAGGCTCCACCTGGAGTCAGTCAACTGTTCGGTTGGAGGACTGCTATCGTTGGGCACAGGAACATCATCCTATTCAGCAACGCAAGGCCCTACTTGATATGCAGCACCAACTGGCCCTTTCGCAACTGGATAAAAGCAGGCTGCCTAGTCTTTTCTGGAATACTGAAGCTGGTTTGCAAAGTGAATCAGTTAAGGTGCCGTTTAGCATACCAGGCACCGAGAAAATTGAACTGCCATTGGTCAATGTTCGTTCTACGCTGGACCTGAATTATACCATATATGATGGTGGAATGAAGGAAATACAACGCAAGCTGGAAAATGCGAGCCAGGCCACTCAGCAGCAATCGATAGTCGTAGAACTGAATCGAATCAAGTCCAGCATTAATGAACTGGTAATGGGGATACGTCTGCTGCGTGCCCGGGATGCACTACTAGCTAATACCCAGGAAAACCTTCAGTCCCGCCTGACTTCCCTGGAAGCGGGAGAAAAACATGGCGTTGTATTACCCAGCGAAGTGGAAAAAGTAAGGGTAGAATCTTATAAGCTGGATGCTCAACACGAAGAAATCACCGGTCAAATTCGTGGCCTGATTGCTACCCTAAATGCTTTGACCGGACAAAACTTTGCCGAGACCGCAGAATGGGAAATTCCAAACCTCTCTTCACCAACTTTTGCCGAAGCAGTACGACGTCCCGAACTGGAATTATTTGCCTTGCAGCGGCAGCAGATTCTCGCCAATACAGAAATGACCGAAATACAAAATAAACCCAAGCTGAGTACCTATGCCCGTGCCGGGCTGGGTTACCCCAATCCGCTCAATTTTTTTGATACGGACCTGAGCCCTTTCGGGCAAATTGGCATCCGGCTGAATTGGAAAATTCTGGACTGGAAACAGGCACAAATTCAAAGAGAATCCTTAAGCGTCCAGGCCCAGTTGGTCGACAATCAAAAGGAAGTGTTTTTATACAACCTCAACCTGATTGACGGCAAGTATCGGGAAGACTGGAATCGCATTCAACGATTGATAGAAAATGACAAGAGAATTGTGGCCCTGCAAGCTGAAATTCTCACACAGGTTACCGCCCAACTCGATCACGGCGTCATTATGGTGACTGACTATCTGAGTCAGGTAAGCGCGGAACTGGATGCACGCCTAAATCTGAGTTTACACGAACTACAACTGCAACAATTGACATTGGATTATCTCACTCAAAAAGGTTGGTTATAATGTATCCAATAAAAATAAGTCTTCGTATCGCCCTATACCTGGGCTTGATCCCCTTATTATTCACCCGTTGTGCGCCACCGGAAGAAGGGGCAGATGCCTATGGGAATTTTGAAGTTACCCATACCACCGTTGGTGTGGAAGTGCCGGGCAAATTAATGTCCTTCCAGGTGCAAGAAGGCCAGACCATTGAGTCAGGGGCTATTGTGGGCTGGGTTGATACTACCCAACTGTACTTGCAACGCCTACAGTTGGAGGCCAGTATTAGGGCGCTTGGCAAAAAACGCCAAAACCCTAAACCAGAAATCGCGGTCCTGGAGGAACAAAAAAATACACTGCTCAGAGAGAAAACCCGCTTTGAGAACCTTTTGGCTGACCGGGCGGCAACACCCAAACAGGTCGATGATATCAAAGCTCAAATCGAACTGGTTGACGCGAAGATTGATGCCGCCAAACGGCAAAGTCAAACGGTCAATACGGGCATTATGAGTGAATCGGATCCGCTGGCCGCACAAATCGCATTGGTGGAAGACAAAATCAGCAAAAGTTTTATTCGCAACCCAACGGGTGGCACCGTACTAACCAAACTCTCCGAACCTGGAGAAGTAGTGGGTATTGGAACACCCCTCTACCGGATTGCCAGCTTGGATACCCTGACCTTGCGGGCCTATTTTAGTGGTAGTCAGTTAGGACAGGTAAAACTAGGCGAAAAAGTCCACATCCTGGTCGATGAAGGACCGGAGCAGTCACGTACTTATGAAGGACTGGTTACCTGGATTTCCGATCAATCGGAATTTACACCCAAAACGATCCAAACCAAAGAGGAGCGAGTCAATTTAGTTTATGCCACCAAGATAAAAGTGAAAAATGACGGCTACCTCAAAGTAGGTATGCCTGCAGAAGTCTATTTATCTGACCCAAATCTCGCTGCCCAATGAAAGCAATCACGATTGACGGCATCAGCAAAAAATACGGCAAAACCCAGGCCCTGGACCAAATCAACCTGGAAGTGGAAGAAGGTGCACTCTTCGGCTTGATCGGGCCGGATGGTGCAGGGAAAACCACCCTGTTTCGTATCCTGACTACCCTGCTGCTGGCGGATACCGGCCAGGCAAGTGTGACAGGCCTGGATGTGGTAAAGGATTACAAAGAAATCCGAAAGACAATTGGTTATATGCCAGGCCGCTTTTCACTTTATCAGGATTTGACAGTAGAGGAAAACCTGAATTTTTTTGCTACAATTTTTGGTACCACTATCGAAGAAAACTATGATCTGGTTCGTGATATTTACGTACAGATTGAGCCTTTTAAAAATCGGCGGGCAGGAAAACTTTCCGGAGGCATGAAACAAAAACTGGCCCTTTCCTGTGCCCTGATCCACAAACCCACGGTGTTGTTTCTGGATGAACCGACCACTGGTGTTGATGTCGTCTCTCGGCAGGAATTCTGGGAAATGTTGCGCAAGCTAAAAGAAAAAGGCATTACCATTTTGGTTTCTACGCCTTACATGGATGAAGCCAGCCTTTGCGACCGCATTGCCTTGATTCAAAAGGGGCAATTATTATCCATCGATAGTCCTACAAACATTATTCAGCAATTTAGTAAACCGCTTTATGCCGTCAAGACAAACTTGTTGCATCAGCTTCTTGGTGACCTGCGTACCTTCCCGCTGACCGATACCGTGTTTCCTTTCGGGGAATACCTGCACCTAACGACCAAACAGCAATTGGAAGAAGATCAGTTGACCATATTCTTGCAAAACAAGGGCCACCAAAAAATCCAATTGCATCCCACAAAAGCGACCATTGAAGATTGTTTTATGGAATTGATGACCAACTAATACTGCCATGCAAACACTCATTACCACCCACAATTTAACCAAACGGTTTGGTGATTTTACCGCCGTCGATGCCATCAGTTTTGAAGTGGGCAAAGGAGAAATTTTTGGTTTCTTGGGCGCCAATGGTGCTGGCAAAACCACAGCCATGCGAATGCTGACCGGATTGTCGCACCCCACCTCTGGCGAAGCTAGTGTGGCCGGATTCGACGTGTATCGACAACCTGAAATGATCAAGCGGCATATTGGCTATATGAGTCAGAAGTTTTCGCTTTATGAAGATTTGACAATCCTGGAGAACCTTCGGTTTTTTGGAGGAGTTTACGGCCTTTCCCGTCGACAGATCAAGGAAAAAAGCGCAGCATTAGTCGAGCAATTGGGACTGGAAGAAGTCGCCAAAAAATTGACCGGCTCCCTACCCTTGGGATGGAAACAAAAACTGGCCTTTTCGCTGGCCCTATTCCACGATCCGCAGATTGTTTTCCTAGATGAACCCACCGGTGGGGTAGACCCCATTACACGGCGTCAATTCTGGGAGATGATCTACGCTGCTGCTGATCGTGGAGTCACCGTCTTTGTGACCACCCACTACATGGATGAAGCCGAATACTGCGACCGCATCTCCATCATGGTAGATGGTAAAATTGCGGCACTAGATAGCCCGGCAGGTATCAAAACCAAGCTTGGCGTTCAATCGATGAATGACGCCTTTTACCAGCTGGCAAGAGGCGCACAGCGCAGCGAATGATCTGGAAATTAGGATTGCCACAATCTGTCCCGTACTTGCAGGTGGAGATCACCATATACTACATCACCATCTCACAATATGATCAAAAGATATGAAACCATTCCTGGCATTTGTAAAAAAAGAAATCTACCATATCCTGCGCGATCGGCGCACCCTACTCATTCTATTTGGTATGCCCATCATTCAGGTATTGATTTTTGGCTACGCGGTGACCAATGAATTTCGTGGAGCATCAATAGCCGTGCTTGACCAGGCACAAGACGAACTGAGTACTGACTTGCAGCGGCATCTGGTCGCCAGTGGTCATTTTGCTATTATTGAGCAAGTGGACAATGTATCCGATATTGAGTCGGCATTCCAAAAGGGAAAGATAAAAATGGCAGTAGTCATTCCTCCCGATTTTTCCCAGGATTTTTATCACCGCAAAAAAGCCGTTGTTCAGGTTTTGTCCGATGGGTCGGATCCCAATACGGCCTCTACTTTACTCAATTACGTCACCAATATGGTCAATCAGTTTCAGGTAAGAAAAAGTCAAGCCCCTCCACTACCATTGCAGATCAATATCGAAAGCCGCCTGGTGTATAATCCCGAATTAAAAAGCGTGTATATGTTTGTGCCCGGCGTGACGGCCTTGATCCTGATGCTCGTTTCAGCCATGATGACCGCGCTGACCCTGGCCAAAGAAAAAGAACTGGGCACCATGGAGTTGCTTTTGGTTTCACCATTACATCCATTTTTGATCATCGTTGGCAAGGTTACACCCTATGTTTTTCTAGCGCTGATCAATGCCATTTTTATTCTCGCCTTGGGGGTATTTGTTTTTGGCGTTCCGATCAAGGGGAGTTTATTACTGCTATTGGGGCTTTGTCTACTGTTCATTTTAACCGCTTTGGCACTCGGCATTTTGATTTCCACAAAAACCGATACTCAACAGGCGGCCATGCTCACCTCTCTAATGATGCTGATGATGCCAACCATGCTGCTTTCTGGGTTTATTTTTCCAGTGGAGAGTATGCCCCGATTACTACAATGGATTTCTACTATCATCCCGGCCAAATATTTTATCATCCTGCTCAAAGACGTCATGTTGAAAGGCAGCGGTATAGAATTGATCTTATGGGAGGTAATGGTTTTGGGGATAATGACCCTCTTTTTCCTGGTAGTCAGTTTGAAGAACTTTAAAATCCGATTGGCATGAAGACATTTTTGGGCCTACCCTGCGGGTCGCTACGTTACAGGGCTCGTTATTCACTCGGCCCCTCCCTGCGGTCGGGTCCCCTGCGGGCCCTTTCACATCGCTAGTCCAGGATACGTCAGACCCCAACTTTTTCGATGAATAAATAATGAAATCGCACTTTTTTAGCTGATAAAACCGAAATTCATGCGTACCATATTGCTAATCATACAGAAAGAATTGCTCCAGGTATTTCGCAATAAGGCGATGCTGCCCTTACTGACGGTTATCCCTGTGGTACAACTGATTTTGTTATCCTTTGCAGCAAGCAATGAGGTGAAAGATATAGCCTTATCGGTAGTTGACCATGATCATTCTTCCTATTCCCGGTTGTTATTGCAAAAAATGACAGCATCCGGGTATTTCAAATTGCAGCAGTATGCCGATCACCATGATCAGGCCGAGCGCAGCCTGCAAACCGATGAGGTGGATATGGTGTTGGAGATCCCCAATGGTTTTGAACGCGATCTACTGCGGCAAAAAACGGCTGACTTACAGTTGTTGGTCAATGCGATCAATGGTTCTAAAGGAGGACTGGCAGGCGCTTATGCCGCACAGGTAATCCAGAATTTTAACCAGGAAATTATTGCCGATGTTGTGCCGATGATTGGTACTTTGCCGGCCACTCCCCGCTTGGATATCCAATATTCCAACTGGTATAATCCTACCCTGGACTACAAAACCTTTATGGTTCCAGGGATTCTCGGCACACTGGTGACCATTATTGTAATGATCCTCACAGCCATGAATATCGTACGCGAAAAAGAAATCGGAACCATCGAACAACTCAATGTGACGCCCATCAAAAAATACCAGTTTATTCTGGGCAAACTGCTCCCCTTTTTGTTTATCGGTCTTTTTGATCTGGCAATTGGGCTGGTAGCCGGCAAGTTGATTTTTGACATCCCAATGGTGGGCAGTCTCGGTCTTGTCTTCGCCTTTTGTGTGGTCAATCTAATCGTCGTACTCGGCATCGGTCTGCTCATTTCCACCATGGCCGATACCCAACAACAGGCCATGTTTGTCGCCTGGTTTTTTATGATGATTTTTATCCTAATGAGTGGCCTGTTCACCCCCATCGAAAGTATGCCGAAATGGGCGCAATATTTCACCTATCCCAATCCAATTGCTCACTTTGTGGAGGTGATGCGCCGGGTATTACTCAAGGGAAGCACCTTTGCCGATATCCAGTGGCAGTTTGCAGTGATGACGGTACTGGCAATTACTTTTAGCAGTTTGGCTATGCTGACCTATCGTAAAACGACTTGATAATTATGCCTCTGAAGGCACAAAAAAATGCCGTTTCTTTCTAGGTAAAACCGTGCTAAGACCAATTTTATCCTGCTTACCCCGCAGTTGAATATCACCAATAGAGAGAATTTCGAATTTGGATTTATCGGGAATGATATCCAGCAGTTTATCGGACACCAGGAAGTCTTGTTTGTAATCGTTACAGATGCCCTGTATCCGAGAGGTCGTATTGAGGACTTCTCCAAAAAAGGAGACATCTTTTTTGATGATGCCCACTTCGCCTGCCATTACCTTACCGTAGTGAAGGCCAGCCTTGAAAGTAGGCGCAATGCCAAAGGTTTCATAATAATAACCGGCCCGATCTTGCAACACTTTTTGGATAGCAAAAAAACAACGCAAACAGTTGGCTCGATGTAGGCCATTTTTCATTTTCCAACTAATGATGATTTCGTCACCGATGTATTGGTAGATTTCGCCCCTGGTCATCAACACGGGATCTGTAGCGTCTTTAAAAAGTTGTTGGATAAAACGAAAATAGACTTTTTCACCCAGTTTTTCGGCTATCTGAGTGGAGGAACGCAAATCCAGAAACATGAAAATCCTTTTCTCCTGCTTGGGCTTAAAATACCGGCCTGTAGCCAGATCAGTCAGTATGCCAGGCCCATACTTGTCATTGATTTGTAATAGTAAAATGGTTACTACTGAAATGACCCACCAGGTCAGGTAGTTTTTAGCAAACTCCATTCCCCAAAATGATTTGACCATTGCAACCACCACTTCCGGTGCGAAAAGAGGCAGGTGATACAACAAATGGTAATGTACCAGCCCTCCCATAGCCACACTGAAACTCATAACTATGGTGTAATGGAAGGTAAGTATGGGTAAAGCCACGTAGATGGGTTGCTGCCGCCACATTTTTTCCAAGAAAAAGACAATCAAAGGTGCTCCAATCAGCCCGGCAACAAGACAGGTCAGGGCGTCGGTAAAAAGAAATAGGGTGAAATTGACCTTTAAGCCAGGGTAGGAATAATTTATAATCACAAACTGATCATAAATATCCTGTAGGAAACAGCAGATGAGCCAGTAAAAGATAATTTTCATCACCCTGACCCACTGGCGCTTGAATTGCAACACAGAAGTAGGAAAAATTTCTCCAATGCCCCAACCGGGTTGTTTATTTTCATTTGGAGAATCTCTATACACCTCTATGTTAGGGGGACTAGGCATAGTCATAAAATGGGTTTTTATTTCATAGAGTTCTTTCGCAGGAGCAATGAAATGGATAAAACGGGACTTCCCATCACTGAGAGCATGTTTGAAGCGTTCCTTCACACGAATGTATCCCAGACATTCGCCCTACGGGATTGCTCAGCAGCTCACTTTTTTGTCTCTGCGTAAAAACGCTAATCAGTCGGGTTTTGAAAACAATTTTGATATTATTCTGTAAGTGCTTGTTTGGAGGTAATCATTTTGGCTGCAAATACCCGCTTTTAGAACCTCACTTTACCATTTTTTCGCCCCTGAGCGCTGCTATGAGGCAAAAAAATGCTTTCGCGAGGACCCAAAATCTGATATTTTCGCTACAAAAGCACCACCTCCAAACATGCACTAAGCTATCTGCAAAACGCAGCATAGCTACTCGATAATTTGTGTATCACATACACTAACTCTAAAAACGATACAAAAGTATTGGACAATAAGTAGCAAAAAAAGGTTGCTTGATTAACTGCCTATTTTTTTTGTGTATTCAGCAGAAAATTTTGAGTACCCAGAGTAATCAACCTCACTCACTCTCACCATATCGTCACTCACTCACTCTCTCTTTCTCTCTCCCACCAGGGTACAAGCATTATACAGCGCATTAAATTATCAGATATTCGACCCTAAAAAAGAAAAAAAGTATTATTTTTTTGAATACCTAAGAATTAGATGTATCTTTATCTTATGTATTCGACAGAATTGCTCAAAGGGAGCTTGAAAACCATTCTCCTCAAGCTTTTACGCGAGCACGGCCGGATGTATGGCTACGAGATTACGCAAAAGGTAAAGGAGTTAACAAAGGGGGAACTGGTGCTTACGGAAGGAGCCCTATATCCTACTTTACACAAACTGGAGGCCGATGGATTGTTGAGTACAGAAAAAGAATATCAGGGCAAAAGGATGCGAAAGTATTACACCCTGACACCTTCCGGGATAGAGGCAACGGTACAGAAATTGGAAGAATTTGAGGACTATGTTCAGATGATGAGGTTGATTTTTAAACCTGGAACGACTTAGCGAGAGTTCATCAGTATGCTGAAATGCTGAAAAACGAAAAAAATAACAACCCAGGTGCTGCCGGGGTATTTAAGAACTTGTTTTAATTTCATCTTTCCGCCGCAATGGCTGTTTCCCTTGGAGCCTTGCGGCGTTTTTATTTTTTTTCTTCTAACCTGATTTTTTGTATTTTAGGAGGGTAAACCAAAGATTACTAAGATGCAAAAATTACTCTTGCTGCTTTTTTTGTTTGGAATCAATCTTGGATTAGTTGCACAAACAGCCTTCATAGACAGCCTCACGCAGGAGTTGACTATTGCCTCCAATGACTCCAATAAAATATTGTTATTGAATATCCTTTCTACTGAATTGCGTGGTGTTGATGTCGGATTGGCAAAGGGATATGCCAGGCAGGCCATTCAATTAAGTGAAAAAATAGGTTTCCCAAAAGGATTAAAAAAAGCCTATTATAACCTGGCAGCGGGACACTATTTCTCCACTGCTTTTGATAGCATGCAGCTTTATTCCGAAAAAACTATCTCGGTCTGTAATGAGAAGGAAGATTTCATTTTGCTAAATAGCACTTATGGACTTATGGCCACGGCTGCTTTCGACCAGGGGAATTACAATGAAGCCGTTAAATACAACACGCTGGCGATCAAGGTAGCGGAAAACAATGAAGATTGGGAAGGGGTGGCCTTTTCTTGTGTTACTCAGGGCAATGTGCAATGGAAATTGGAAAACCACGATTTGGCGCGAGAGTATTATCAGAAAGCTTTTGATGAGTTTAAAAAAATAAACAATCCTTATGGTATGGCCAATGCATTATCCAATTTGGGTAATGTAACCAAAGATAGTACACAAAGAATGGATTACCACTTACAGGCCAGAGCCATATACGAAGACCAGGGTAGTATATATGGAATTTCCACGATAGATAACAATATAGGATCCTTTTATCAAACTAGGGGAGATTACCCTCAGGCAATCATTTATTACAAGAGAGCCCTTGAGGCTGTAGAAGATAGCGATTACCAGGAAAAAAAGGTGCAATTTTATACAAACCTGGGCAGTGTGTATGGGAAAATGGGGCAACTGGAAGTGGCCATGACCTGGTTTGAAAAAGCAGAATCCTTGGCTAAAGAGATCGGTGTAAAATCCTTGCTAAAGGATACCTATACCTATATGGAAGAAACATTTTCCAAACAGGGAAATTATGCACTTGCCTATGAATACCTCCAAAAATATACCATTCTACAGGATAGCCTGTTTAAAGAAGATTTGGCTCATGGAATTGCGGAAAGTGATGCCCGGTATAAAAACGCAGAACAAGCCAGAACTCTGGCACAAACAGAGCTACAACTCATCCGGCAGCGCAACGCTCGAAACATTATTCTTTTTGCAGCTGCCTTGGCAATTTTGGCATTAATTTTTGGTTTGTTGTGGTTACGCAACCGGACGCGCCTGCGTAGAAAAGAAGCCCTGATGGAACGAGCTGAAGCAGAGAAATTGCGCGAATTAGATCGGGTTAAATCCAATTTTTTTGCCAATATTAGCCATGAATTTCGCACGCCACTCACCTTGATCCAGGGGCCACTGAAGGAGATGAGCCAAAACCGGTTTAAAGGAGATTTACAAAAATACTACCGCATCATGCTGCGCAATAGTGAACGACTATTGAATCTGGTCAACCAGCTATTGGATCTCAGCAAACTGGAAAGCGGCCGTGAACAACTGGAAATAGAAAAGGGCAACGTTGGCCAATTTATTAATGCTATAGCCAATGCCTTCGAAAGTATGGCAGCTCGCAAACAAATCGATTATCAAATCCAGATCAGCCCTGAACTGGAAGCTGCCTATTTTGACCGTGATAAGTTGGAAAAAATTATGACTAACCTTCTATCCAATGCCTTTAAGTTTACGAACGAGGAAGGACAAATTACTTTTATTGTTAAAAGAGATGAGCATAACCAACTCCTAATGCAGCTAAAGGACAATGGTATCGGCATCCCTGCCGACCTCCAAGAGCATATTTTTGAACGTTTTTACAGCAATAAACATCATGATGGAGAAATGGACAGCAGTGGAATTGGGTTGGCATTGACCAAAGAACTGGTGGAATTACATGGTGGCCGGATTGAGGTCAAAAGTGAGGAAAACCAGGGGACAACCTTTTCCGTTTATTTACCTATTGGAACCTCTTTACTGGAAAAAGGGGAATTATTAACCAGACCTGTTGCTACATTACCCGGTATTAATGCTGCTATTCCGGAGGAGGTTTTTGTCGGGGAAACAAAAGAAACCAATGCTACAGGGTTCAAATCCAAAGAGCTTGTCCTGGTGGTTGACGATAATGATGATGTGCGAGCCTACATCATGGATCAGCTTAGGGATCGCTACCGACTGTTGGAAGCCCGGAACGGAAAAGAAGGGTTAGAAATAGCCAAAGAAAGTATCCCCGGCCTGATTTTATCGGACGTAATGATGCCCGAAATGGATGGCATTGAATTTTGTAACCAACTTAGGAAGCTAGAAACTACTAGCCACATCCCTGTAATTATATTAACTGCGAAAGCTGATCGCGAGGATAAATTGCAGGGCTTGGAAACTGGTGCCGAAGACTACCTCACCAAACCTTTTGATGCCGAAGAACTCAAACTAAAAGTCCGAAACCTCCTGGAGCAAAGAGAAAAATGGCGGACCCGATTCAGCAATGTGGTCACGTTCAAGCCCCAGGAAATGGCCGTCACCTCTGTAGATGAAGTTTTTCTGAATCGCATCGCCGCCATCATCGAAGAAAATATGGATGAAGAACTCTTTGGTGTGCCCGAACTAGCCCAGGCCGTAAGCTTAAGTCGCAGTCAGCTACACCGAAAACTCAAAGCCCTCAGCGATAAAGCCCCTAGTCAGATCATCAAAGATATGCGCCTGCAACGGGCCAAAGAACTCCTGGAAAAAGGTGCTGGCAATGCCTCGGAAGTAGCTTTTATGGTAGGTTTTAATAGTCTGGCTTATTTCTCCAAATGTTTTAAAGATGCTTATGGATATTCGCCTAGCGAAGTGAGTGTTGGCTGAGGGAGTAATGGAGTGTCAGACAATCGTCACGCCCACGCGCCAACACCCCCTATTCGCTTTCCAAATAATCCGTCGGTTCCGCTTCAGAGATCACCAATGGTATCCCCTCGCGAATTTTATCCCGGGTTTGGTTGTCCAGGAGCTCATAACTTTTCTGATATTGCGCCAAGGCGGCCTCCTCCCACAGCTCCCGGTAAGCAGCCTTGAGTTCATTGTATACAGCCAGGTAAGTTTCATAGGAAGTCCCTCGATCATTTTGCAAAGAAATGACTGCTTTTTTGGGGTTACTTGGCAAAGTCGTCAACTTTTGGGGATTCATAATGAATAACTTGGTGCGTTGCCGCAAATCGGCAGTAGAAGCCCGCTCTTTTTCTACCAGCAAGTCATTATTGGCATTTACTTTGACGGTCAGAACATTGTCTTCATTTATAGGCGTTACCACTATATTGGGTTCCCAGGGAGGCAGCTTGATACGGATGCCACTATCCGATTCAATAACGGTGGTCACCAAAAAGAAAATCAGTAATAAGAATGCGATGTCGGCCATAGAACCGGCATTGACTTCGGGGGCCTGACGGCGCTTTTTTTTGTTTAGCATAGCAGTTGAATTATAAAGTTTTGCAATGCTGGTAGTTGTTCTGACGATATTCTCTTTTAATGATGAGGAATAAAGGCTTTTTGGTGGGAAAGAGGGGATTTAGGTAAAAGATAGTGACAAAGCGATGTGGTGAGAGACGGCTTCGCCAAACCGCTTCATCGTTTGAAAAAATGATAGCCCAGCCGTATTATGAAAATTTTGAGGGTGACAAAAAGCGAATCAGACGCCCAATTTTCCAATTTAACAAAAGTGGAAATGAAGGATGCACTGCATCTACAAAGCAGGACCCAACATTACTTCTGTTCTTCTATTACTTCCAATTGTCTATTGCCAATTAATCCTGTATTTTAGCAACCACTAAAATCATCATATTTGTTAAATCTTCAACATTTGATCCACCGCTGGCGAGCACTCTGGAACCCCGACATGTTCCACGGTTGGGGTAAAACCCATAATTTTTTTGAAGGCTGGTATTTTAAAATTGTCGATCCAACCGAGCAATATGTTTTTGCTGTCATTCCCGGTATTTCCAGAGGTATTGACGGCCAACACCACGCATTTATCCAGGTGTTGGATGGCAAACAGTGCCAAGCCAGCTACCATGATTTTGGTGTTGCTGATTTTCAGGCTTCAGGCCAAAAATTTGCGATAGATCTGGGCGGCAATCATTTTTCTGCTACAGATTTACGACTTCGACTTCCGGAACTGGAAGGGGATTTACAGATCAATCAATTGACACCCTGGCCTAAAATGTTGGGAGCTCCTGGTATTATGGGGTGGTACTCTTTTGTGCCATTTATGCAGTGCTATCACGGGGTAGTCAGTGTCAATCACGAGCTACAGGGTAGTCTGAAAGTACATGGCAAAGCTGTAGATTTTTCAGGTGGTAAGGGTTACATCGAGAAAGATTGGGGACGTTCTTTTCCGAGTTCCTGGATTTGGATACAAACCAATCATTTTGACGCTGATCGGCCAGTTTCACTAATGGCCTCTATTGCAAATATACCTTGGATTGGGAGTCATTTTATCGGGTGTATTGTCGGGTTTTTATATGGTGACAAGCTATACCGTTTTGCGACCTACACCGGTGCCAAGCGCAAAGCAAGTATCAAAGGAAAAACGGTTCAATTAGCCTTTACAGACCGAAAATACCGTTTGGAAATTATCGCTCATCAAGCGGGTGGCGGAGAGCTTATTTCTCCTCTTTCAGGAAATATGACGGGCAAAGTCAATGAAAGTATGCAGGCTACTGTAGAGGTTAAATTTTATCGGGGAGAGCACCTGGTTTTCGCAGGTACAGGCCGCAATGCCGGTCTGGAAGTTGCGGGAACAGTAGATGAACTTTTGACGAATAAATGGCGAACTTAATCGGAAAATGGAGGATCTATCATACCTTTTTTTCGTCTAAAGCTGTTAAATAAGGGTGGGAATGTTTGGCGTAGTGGAGAAATCGATTATTTTTGAGTGAACAATAGAATGTTGATGATAGAAAAAATTAAGCAATATACAGGTCGTTTTTCAGAAGGTAAGCTTTGGCAAAAGTTAGCCAATTTTGCCCGTCTGGTTGGCTTGAAGGTAGTATATATGGTGCTGTTGTTATTTTTTGCTTATCGGCGTAAAGAAACACCGAGCTGGGCCAAAAATATCATAATAGGTACGCTTGGGTATTTCCTGGCACCATTTGATGCCATTCCTGATTTAACTCCGATCATTGGCTATACAGACGATATCGGCATACTAAGTTTCGGATTGGTAACGATATCGGCCTATATTGACAATGAAGTGAGAATAAATGCACGGCAAAAGCTTAAATCCTGGTTTGGAGAATACGACGAAAGCGAACTGGAAGAAGTGGACCAGCGCCTATAACCAGTCTGTTATTATCTGCAAAAATAAAGGAGGAAGTCTGCCGTATGGCGACTTCCTCTGATTTTTTCGGAAGGCGGCAAAAGATTTTTTTGCACTTTTACAGTGATTTGACCATATTTGAAAGCAGTCCATGAACAACAGATAAAGCCAAAAAAGATGAAATACGAGCCGCTAAGTCCAGAACTTTTCAAACTGAATCGTCAGCGCTTCGCACGCAAGATGACTTCCGATTCCATTGCCATTTTTCACTCTAATGACCTGATGCCCCGTAATGGAGATGTCTTTTATCCATTCCGACAAAATTCTGGTCTATTTTACCTAAGTGGCCTGGATCAGGCGGAAACGGTTGTGGTGCTTTTTCCGGATTGTATCAAGGAAGGGTTTCACGAATTGGCTTTTATCCAGCGTACAAATGACTATCTCGCTACCTGGGAGGGCCATAAGTATACCAAGGAGGAAGCGCGAAAAGCATCCGGCATCGAAAAAATATATTGGCTGGACGAGATGGACAATATCCTACACGAACTCATTCTTCTGGCCAAACGAGTTTATATCAACCTCAATGAAAATGATCGCTTTCACTCAGAAGTACCTTCCCGTGATATGCGTGCAGCCCACCGTTTGACGGACCAATATCCCGGCCATAAATACCATCGAGCACAACCCATTTTGAAAAAATTGATGATGATCAAATCGCCTTATGAAGTCGAGATTATCAAACACGCCATCAATATCACAGGCAAAGCATTTCATCGGGTACTTGAATTTGTTGAACCCGGACGCATGGAATTCGAGATTGAAGCAGAAATCACCTATGAATTTATCCGCAATAGGGCGAATGGCCATGCCTATCATCCGATAATTGCTAGTGGTAAAAATGGTTGTGTGCTGCATTATAGTCAAAACGATCAAATGTGTAAGGCGGGCGATTTGTTGCTCTTGGATTTTGGTGCAGAATATGCCAATTATGCTTCGGATATGACCCGAACAATTCCCGTAAGTGGGCAGTTTACGCCACGTCAACGTGAAATATATGATGCCGTATTGCGGGTAATGGAAGCAGCCCGATCTATGCTGGTACCAGGAAATACGTTAGAAGAATACCAGCGCGAAGTAGGCAAAACAATGGAAAAAGAGCTGATCAAGTTGAAGTTGTTAAATAAGACAGATATCAAAAACCAGGACCCTACACATCCGGCATATAAAAAATATTTTATGCACGGCACCTCGCATCACCTTGGTCTGGATGTCCACGATTTGTCCAACCGTTATGATCCTATCCTGGCAGGTATGGTGTTTACCTGTGAACCAGGCATCTATGTGCCTGAAGAAAATATTGGTATCCGACTGGAAAATGATATCCTGGTTACCGATACTCATCCCATTGATTTGATGAGTCAAATTCCCGTAGAAGCTGAAGAAATTGAAGAATTAATGAATGCAGGCGTTCTGCATTAAAATTTGTTGGGAGGTCAGTTTTTGTCCCCCCACAAACTTTAACAAAATACTCCAACCTAAATATACTACGGGGCCAGCTAAGCATAAGTTGTCTCTTCCAGGCTAGCAATTTTGTCGCTAGCCTAGGCATGTGCTATGTGCTGAAGTGTTATGGCACGCAAGTGCGAAAACCGGACTTGGCCACCAGTAAGCAAGGACTTGAGCAACAACGGATGGTGGTGGCAAACTAGCCGCATCAAATGGGAAGTTTATGCTTCGCTACTCCTATACACACGCCCAATGTAATTGGAGGCAAATGTCGGCCTCCAACGATGCTATTGTATGTGATTACTTTGTTAAGTTTTGTTGTTCTGTGTTATTAATTAGTTAATTTTTTGGCACCTTTAGGGGCTGTAATCTTTTTTCGAGTATAAATCTATAAATGAGAATGCTGTCATTTTACAACCTTTATAATAACATTTTCAGGCATCTTCATTGTCAGTAGAAATATGATCTGTCAGTGAAGTGGTCATAAGTCTGATCACTTTTTCACCTATTAATTTTTACCTAAACTCGATTTTATGAAAACCAAATCCATTTTATTCGCGCTCGTTTTCCTAGCGATTTTTACAAACATGGCTACCGCACAGGTAGAATTGAAAATCAACCCGTTAGGATTATTGTTCTCCAGGGTTTCTGTTGCTGCCGAATTTGTTATTAGTGATGATTTTGGCGTCGAAGGAAGCCCTTTTATTGATTTTTTAAGTGTAAACCTGGGAGATGATACCAAATACAAAACCCTGAGTGCAGGCATGATGGGGGCTGGAAAGTATTACTTTGGCCCTAGTGACGGTGCTGACCGGTTTTATGCAGGAGTTTATTTGCGTTTTAAGTCTGGAAAATATACCGTTGAAAACGGGGATGAATCCGACGGTTTTAAACGATCAAGGGTCGCCCTTGGGATATTGACCGGATACAAATGGGTCTCCGAAAAAAATGTTGTCTTTGAGATCGGCATGGGCCTCGGACGGGCGGTAAGTAACGTAATTACCACTAACGATGGATTTTCTGAAGACTTTTCGGAAATTCCGGTCCTCAATTTTGATTTTGTGGGAAGGCTGGCTGTAGGGTATCGGTTTGGGGTGAGATAAGCTGAATTGCCAATACTTAAAACAGCTCGTAGGTATCCCCTGCGGGCTGTTTTAATTTAGGTAGACAGCTCCCCATCTTCCTTTATGAATTTTTCTGATAAGTAGATGAATTTAAGGAAACAACAATACCTACACCTAGCGAAAAAGCAATAAAAGCCAGCGATACCCACTCGGGTAAATGTACGTACTCTGCAAGCAACATTTTGATGCCGACAAAAGAGAGAATTGCCACCAGGCTATACTTGAGGTAATGGAATTTTTCCAACATATTCGAAAGAAAAAAGTACATCGATCTCAAGCCTAAGATGGCCATGATATTGGAGCTAAAAACCAGGAAAGGATCAGAAGTAATGGCCAGGATCGCCGGAATACTGTCCAATGCAAAAAGGATATCTGTCCCTTCAATAACCAGCAAAACAACAAAAAGAGGGGTAGCGGCGTAGATGTGTTTTTTTCTAATGAAAAAGTGTTCTCCATCAATTTTTTTGGTGATGGGAATGACTTTTCGGATTTGTTTGAACACAAATGAATTGTGTGGATCAAAGTCCTGGTCTTTTGATACCAGCATTTTATAAGCAGTATATAAAAGGAATGCGCCAAACAGGTATATCATCCAGCTGAACCGGTTGATTAATGCTACACCAAAAAATATCATGATCGCCCGGAAAACGATTGCCCCAAGAATACCCCAGAATAATACTCGGTGCTGAAACTTTTGCGGAACATTGAAAGAAGAAAAAATGACGGCAATGACAAAAATATTGTCAATGCTCAGAGAAAGCTCAATGAGATAACCCGTAATGTACTTGATCATTGCATCCAAAGGAGGCATATTGGAGGGATTGTCAATCAGGTCGGTACCATACAACCAGTAGATGACTCCAGAAAATGCGAATGCTAAACTTACCCATATCATTGTCCAGATGGAAGCCTCTTTTGTGCTAATGACATGAGCTTTCCGGTTAAAAACTCCCAGGTCGAGTGCCAGTGCAAATAGGATTGCAGAAATGAATATACCCCAGACTATCATTCGTGGTTACTTGAATTTTGTTTAACCTTCCCTTTGCATAACGCATGTCCATAAATAGCTTTATAGCCTGGAAATACGCACTCAAAGTGCTCGAAGGTAAAATAAATTTGACAGCTAATATAGATTCTTATATAAAGAAGACGAATTTTCGGATAAGGGGTCACAAAAAATATCAACTCTATTCTTTACTACCAGAACAACTACATTTGCTACATAAAGTTGCACCCTTCCCCGCAATTCCCACAACTTTGACCTACCGATGACGGAGTATTCAATTTCTGATCTAGATAAGCCCGGATTGTTTATTTCAGGAATTAATAGACAACACCTATTTTCAAACTACTCTTTTTGTGCCCGAAAAATAGAAAAACCATGAAAAATCAACTATTTACACTCCTATTTTTTTTGGGGTGCCTACCCCTGATTTTTGCCCAAGATGATTATTTTTCAACCACCACAGATTATGTATTTCGAAGAGATGGAAAGGTGTTGCGCGGTCAGATTTTGAATATGACCAACAAGGAAGGTTTGACTATGAAAACCATGTTGGGGGCTGAAGTCTTTTTCCCCTATAAAGAAATTCGGAAAATTATCCGAAAACCGGCGGTACAAAATATCATCGACAAATCCTATCTGGAATTAGGACTAACTTATGGCACTCCTGCCGGATTGAATATGGTGGTCGGGTATTGGCATGGCCGAACCGGCGTTCGGTTATCCGGAATGGTTTATAGCGGGTTTACGGCTCTTCAGCTTCATTTGGGGCTAAAACTATCTGAAACAACCCGCCGCCGACATAGCATTGGCTTATCTTTTGGCAATTATTCCTTTAAAGGACAACAGGAAGGCTTTCATTATATCGGCCCGGTCTACAACTATACCGGGGCACCATTTAATATAAAAATCCTGCACAATTCCTGGTTTGTTGAAATTGGTTACGTTTATGGCTTTGGTTCGGGAGATGAGATTGGTGGTGGGGGCTCATTTCCTATCGTGCAGACTGGTTTTGTTCATCGGTTTGTGCCCAATGCGCCGCGCAATGAACGCCTGCCTGTTCCGAAATTCCCTGCCCCCGAACCGTGCCCCACATGTCCTGATCCTGAACCTTGTCCAGCCTGCCCAGAATGCCCGGTTGTGGCAGCACCTATTCCCAAGAAAGTTTCGGAAGCCGAGTTGGGTCGGAAAGTCAATACACCGGAAAATATCCTGGTCAACCAATCCGAAATTGTGATGAGTATTCGCGACAATGGCATCCCTGATAATGATGAAGTTTCACTCCTGTTTAATGGAGAATGGATATTGGAGCACCACATCCTAACCAAAAAAGAAAAAGAAATTCCAATCAAGCTGCTCCCTAATGCAGAAAATATCCTGGTATTGGTTGCGCACAATATGGGAGAACGTTCACCCAATACCTCAGTCATTACCATTAAAGACGGTCGTCGTAAAAGGACCATTGTGCTCAATGCAGATCTGGATGTTAGCGAGTCTGTACAATTTAAAGTGAAAAATTAGTATGGTTAATCCTGGGCCTTTTGCACTTTTTCAATTTGTTTTTGTGCCTCAACTTTTTCTTCAAATGTAGCCTGAGGTTCCTTTTGTTGTAAAGTGGCGGAAGGTTCAAAAGTCAACTTTGTATAAATAGGGAAGTGATCCGAACCAATTTTAGGCAGCCGTTTTAAATCGACTAATTTGAAATGATTCGAATGAAAAAAATGATCCAGGGGCCATCGCAAAATGAATATTTTAGCATGAAAAGTATTATAAAAACCTCTTCCGATCCGGGGATCCAGGAGTTTGCTTGTCTTGAGAAATAAACGAGTGCTGCTGGACCAGGCGACATCGTTCAGGTCACCTGCTACAATGGTAGGCAGGTTGTCGTGAGCTACCTTTTTTCCAACGATCATTAGTTCGGCATCCCGCTCTGTGGATTCATCATTTTCAGTGGGGCTTGGTGGTGTGGGGTGTATGCAATAGAGCTGTACGGATTGGCCGGAGGCTAACTTTACATAAGTGTGTATAGAAGGGATATCGTCCGCTACCAGAAAATTGATGGTAGGGTTTTTAAGATTTTTTTTAGAATACAATAACATCCCATAGGCATTGTCCTGAGGCTGTTCCACAAAAAATGGATAGTCTGTTTTGAGCCCCTCCATCTTCTTTTGCCACCATTGATCTGGTTCAAGCAAAAGGACAATGTCAGGATCGGACTGCCGGATGATTTTCAGTAATCGGGTATAATCCCGATTGGATATCAACACATTGGTGGTCAGTAGACTGATCGTATTGGCGTCATCCTGGGAAGTACTATCAAGCACCTGAGGTTTGGCCAGAAAGGTATATGGATATATGATGAAACCCTGATAGATTAAAGCCGCCAAGACCGCCAGGGTAAACAGCTTAGTATAAATACTTTGATACTGCTTGAAATAGACTCCCCCCGCCAGGCTGATGATCAAAAGTATGGCAATTTGAGCGCAAGGAAAGTCAAACATCCGGACCGACCAATGGTCACTTTTTGACAACGGAATCACAGTTCCTATTACTCCTAAGAGGCCAATAACGATAATCACAATTTTCATGACTGGGTAAGGTATACTGTTGGAACGTCAGTATACGGTATATTGTGCGCAAGCAAGGAGGATTCGTGAAGATGCTGATGTAGAAAATTCAATATGAGTTATCGGATTTGTCCCAAATTTAGGGGCTAAACTCGAAGTTAGTGCCTAAAACGGCAATTGTAATTGGTTTGAGGTAGAAAATAATAGATTAGAAACAAGATATAAGGGTGAATTTTCTATTCAATGTTGTCAACTTAGTGCACATAAGGTAATATTGGCGAACCGGTGAATAGTGCTTGATGGCTGCCTTGGTTGGGCGGAAAAATTCCTTAAGTTGAGGGCAATAAATTTTCTATTGCCCCCTAAATTTGGGAGACTTATTTTACAGGGCTGAGGTTCTTGTGAACGATCCTAACCAAGGCTTTTGTTTGATCCTTGAAAGTAGGTTTAAGATTTGGGTCATTAAATAATGAGGCGTCTTCATTTTTTTTGATGGCAAAAGAAAACGAAGCAAAAAAAACCATTCCGGCTGGAGGATTGACCTAAAAAAAGCGGCCCTTATGGATGGAAGAAATAAACTCGCTTTTGTGTCTTGTACTAGCTGGGTCATTATTGATTGTTTGGCATATTTACTTGATTAATCATTGGTTTTAGCTCTGAGCTTATTTGGAGGTCAATTTTTGTAGCGAAAAGCGTCAATTTTTTGATGACTGGGTTGGCTTGATGCCAAAGCATCAAAAAGCATTTGAAGTATTAGCGTTCGCTTTTGCCAGTGGCAAAAAGAGCAAATACGAGGTACGGACAAGAAAAGTAACGAAGTATCATCGAAAAAGTGATCCTTTGCAGCCAAAATAGCTTGCCCCGATCTTGCATCGGGGTTGGCCTCCAAATAAGCTCTAACAGTATTTCTTCTTGATTAGTACGGTTACCGCTTTTTTCTTAACGGCCAATGCTCCTAGTGCTTCAGGAATTAAGTCTCTCCTACTTAAGTCGAAGTTATTTTGGGGCCTAATGATGCCAAAAAACGCAGACATAGCCAAAGCTACGGTGAGGCTTTTTGGGGAAATTAGGCCCCAAAAGAACGAGGCTTGGGGTGGGAAGGATTTAGTTCCTGAAGCACTAAGCCGGACCCTACCTTCGCCTTCGCGTAGCCGCTATGGCAGAGCGAGGCCGCGCTGTACTCATCTGTAGTGGCTGATCAGGTGCTAGGAGACTGTTGTGGTGTTTGATATCAGCACAAAACAGTCCCAATGATCATGTTTAGACAACTCGAAGTTAGCACCTTCAAGATTTAGGCGGTAATCCTAATTACCGCCTAAATTTGAGATGACTTTCAGTGAAATTTTCTGATCTCTTATAGCTCTTATAAAATTCGGGGTGACTCATATTTCTACCTCCAAACAACTCACTTCAATTTTTCCTTCAAATAAGGCGCCGTCAAGGACTTCTTCTCCTTGGCTAATCCTTCGGGAGTACCCTGAAACACCAATTCTCCGCCATATTTACCGGCCCCAGGCCCCAGATCAATCACCCAATCGGCACATTTGATTACTTCCATATTGTGTTCAACTACTAATACCGAATGTCCTTTTTCTACCAGGGCATTCATCGCGTCAAGTAGCTTGCGGATATCGTGAAAGTGTAGCCCGGTAGTCGGTTCGTCGAAGATGAAAAGGATGTGTTCGTTATAGCGTTCTTTGGTCAGGAAGGAAGCCAGTTTGACTCGTTGAGCTTCTCCGCCGGAAAGGGTGCTGGAGGATTGCCCCAGTTGCACATACCCCAATCCGACATTGTAGAGCGGCTGTAATTTGTTGATAATATCCGATACATCCTCAAAAAAAGTCAACGCCTCCTCAATGCTCATACTCAGGATATCGTAGATGTGTTTGCCCTTGTATTTCACATCCAGCACTTCCTGCTTAAAACGCCGACCTTTACAGGATTCACATTCCAGGCGCACATCGGCCAGGAACTGCATTTCGATGACCTGCTCGCCTTCGCCTTTGCAACTATCACAACGGCCACCATCGACATTGAAGGAAAAATGCCCCGGTTTGTACCCCCGGATTTTCGACAATTGCTGGTTGGCCATCAAGTTGCGGATCGCATCATACGCCTTGACATAAGTAACGGGATTGGAGCGCGAGGATTTACCGATGGGATTCTGGTCCACCATCTCGATCTGGCTGATGACGGATAATTCTCCGGCCAGTCCGCCATGTAATCCCGGCGCTTTGGGATAGTTTTCTCCCAACTGTTTTTTTAAGGCGGGGTATAGAATTTGTTTGACCAAAGTCGTTTTGCCCGATCCCGAAACGCCACTGACTACGGTCAAGGCATGTAAGGGGATTTTCACATCAATATTTTGCAGATTGTGCTGGCGGGCGCCTTTTATTTCCAAAAAGTCAGATAGCTTGCGCCGAACTTTGGGTACCGGAATCTGCATGCGATTGCTCATGTATTTTGCCGTAAGGCTATCAGCAGCACTATCGTAAATGTCTTCATAATTTCCCGCAAAAACCACTTCACCGCCGTGGATACCTGCAGCAGGACCGATATCAATCAGGTAGTCGGCATTTTTGATGATATCTTCTTCATGTTCTACGACAATCACCGTATTACCCAGATCGCGGAGCGTTTTTAAGACCCTAACCAGGCGGTTGGTATCTCTGGGATGTAATCCTACGCTCGGCTCGTCAAGGATATACATCGAACTGGTCAGGTTGCTGCCCAGGGTGCGGGTCAGGTTGATGCGTTGGGTTTCACCACCACTGAGTGTTGCCGAAATTCGCCCCAATGTCAGATAGCTGAGGCCTACATCCACCATAAATTTGAGGCGATTAGTGATCTCAAGCGTCAACCTGCGGGCAATTTGGGCATCAAAATCACTGAGTTCCAAGTTTTCGAAAAAATTCAGCAATTCATCAATGGGCATCACCACCAATTCCGTGATGTCCCTCCCACTCATTTTGACGTAAGTTGCTTCCTTGCGCAGCCGGCCCCCTTCACAGGTCGGACAATGTGTCTTACCCCGATAGCGCGCCAGCATAACCCGATTTTGAATCTTGTAGGTCTTTTCCTGCAATTCTTCGAAAAAAGCGTTGATGCCACTAAAATGTACATTACCTTTCCATAATAAACGTTGTTCCTCTCGGGTGAGGTCCTGAAAAGCACGGTGTACCGGAAAATCAAAATGATGGGCTACATTCAGAAATTGCTCTAGCCACCAGCCGTATTTTTCTCCTTTCCAGCAGGCTACAGCGCCCTCGTAAACTGATAAGGACTGGTTGGGAATCACTTTATCCTCATCGATGCCCATTACCAGACTGAAGCCTTCACAATGTGGGCAGGCACCAAAAGGGTTGTTGAAATTAAAAAGATGTGGGGTAGGTTCAATAAAAGTCATGCCATCCAGCTCAAACCGATTGTTGAAACCAACGGGCTCCTGTCCCTCTACATCTATGATACATTCTCCCTCACTTTCGTAAAAGGCCGTTTGTACCGAGTCCGCAATACGTTTGATGTTGTCTTCATCCTCCTGACGCACGGCAAAACGATCGATCAGGATGCGAATGGGTGCATCGTGCAATTGATCCAGCTTTTTGGTGAGGTATTCAGGTTGTGCTTCCATTAATTCCTCAATACGTTGGATCTCTTCTCCGTACTGGATACGCGTGTAGCCCTTTTGTAGCAGCAGCTGTAATTCCTGCTCTAGCAGCCGGTCTTTGTATTTTAAGGGAAGTGGAATAAATAGCTGTACTTTTGTTCCTTCCGGAAAAGACTGGATATAATCCGTCACATCGGCAACTTCGTGCTTTTTAACCCTTTCGCCGGAAATAGGGGAGAAGGTATGGCCAACCCGGGCATAGAGCAAACGCAAATAATCATAAATCTCTGTCAGGGTGCCTACCGTTGAGCGGGCATTAGTGGTGCTGACCTTCTGTTCAATGGCAATGGCCGGACAAATGCCTTTGATGTAGTCCACCTCCGGCTTTTTCATACGCATCAAAAACTGACGGGCATAAGAAGACAGGCTTTCCACATAACGGCGCTGGCCTTCCGCAAAAAGCGTATCCATCGTCAGTGAAGATTTCCCAGAGCCGGAAACTCCTGTTACCACGACCAATTTATTTTTGGGAATGATCAGGTCAATATTTTTGAGGTTATTTCCTCTGGCTCCTTTTATATATATGGCGTTTTTGACTTCCTGCTGTTCCTCTTTTTCTAATACGGCAACTTCCTTCTTCTTAAGCATGAATTGATATTGATAGATGATTAAAGAGGTTGTTTAATTGGTGATTTTAGGTTTTAGGAGAACCACTCCTTCTTTCAGGCGACGAAGCCTCGGCGTAGTTGCTCCATTCAAAAAAAAGTGAAAAATGAAAAATGAAATCCTCACAAATCCACACATCCGCATATTTGCACATTCACACATCTGCATAACCATTCCTTCTTTCAGGCGACGAAGCCTCGGCGTAGTTGCTCCATCAAAAAAAAGTGAAAAATGAAAGGTGTACAGTACCCGAACTTATAGTCAAACATTCCTTCCACTTCCTCCAATTTATCCATTCCTGCCATTACAAACAAAAAATCAAACTTAGGGTTTTCCCATCATTTATAAAACTTCAGATTGTGAAAAAATCGGCTTTGTCGTATGCGGATGGATTCACAGAACTTTTTTTTTGAAAAAATGTATTTGTACAAAAACGGCAAAACAGAATATTTTTCTGAATTCAAGCGTGTTTCTGAAAAAAAATTTTGGAATTTAATAGAGAATTGCTTAAAATGCAGGGAGAATTAAAGGTGATGTTAGGATTTATTTTGTACTTAGGGTTAATGTTTTGTTAATATTTGAAAAAAAAACCGATTTAAATTGGCCATTTTAAAAAGATGCCTTTATATTTGACTTATCAACGGGCAAAATATTGCTCACTTCTTTATTTTCTAATCAAAAACGATTAACTATAGATCAGTAACTTTTACACTAAATAATTTCAATCAATCCCATTACTAACAAAACGGTTATTTAGTTATGCAAGTTACGCCGCTTAATGATCAGCAGTTGATCGCTCGCTATTTAGATGGTAACGAACGCGCCTTTGAAGAACTTCTAGGCCGCCATCAGCAAAAGATCTACACTTCTATTTATTTATTTGTCAAGGACCAGAGCCTTGCCGAAGACATATTTCAAGAAGTATTTATCAAAATTATTGATACCTTACGGAAGGGTAAATACAACCACGAGGGCAAATTTGTTCAGTGGGCACTACGTATTTCCTATAATATGTGCGTGGATTATTTCCGCCGCACCAAACGTCGCCCTCAGGTATCTCCAACGGAAACATTTGACATCTTCGATGTTCTGCAGGTATCCGATGATAATGCCGAACAACGCATTATCCGTAGCCAGACGCATGATAAAGTGCGCAAACTGGTGGATATGTTGCCTCCAGAACAACGTGAAGTAGTCATCCTGCGCCATTATGCCGACATGAGCTTTAAAGAAATTGCCAAGCTCACCCGTGTCAGCATCAATACGGCTTTGGGACGTATGCGCTATGCATTAATCAACATCCGCAAGATGGTTGAAGAAAGAGAAGTCATTCTCCAGTAATCAGTAGACTTGCATAGCCCCCATTATCGAAAATTCCTATGGTTAAAATATAGCCGGAGTACTTAGTGCTCCGGCTTTTAATTTTTTAGGACGTAATAAGCAATAATTGTCCCCTCCTCTTCCCATTTTTCTTCCCAATTTCAAATCAGAAGCAACATTTGTTAAAAAAATCACTCTTTTAGGGTAATAACGAACAAACCAGTGCCCAAAAGAATTGGCATTGAGCAATTTTGTGGAAGGACGAAAGGGTTTTTGTTTCCAAGCCACTATCTTTCACAACATCACCATATCACAACATCACCATATTTGATAAAACCCAAAACCTAAACCCAACCAACACATGATCAAAAATTATCTAAGAATTGCCTTCCGGAATCTGCTGAAACACAAAGGATATACCCTCATCAATATCTTCGGTCTGGCGCTGGGTATGATGGTCTTTTTGTTGATTGCTCAGTATGTCAAATTTGAGCGGAGCTATGAAACCTTTTTACCCAATGCAGATCAGATATACCGGGTGACTTTGGAGCGGTACCTCAACAATGAGTTGCAGATCGCAAGTGCGGAAAACTTTCCGGGTGTAGGGCCGGCGATGCAGGAAGAACTGCCGGAGGTATTGTCTTATGCACGACTCTATAATCTTGGCTATAAAAACAATGTCATCATCACCAATAAAGAGGCGTCACCAGAACCTATTGCCTTCAAACACCGCCATTTTATGTATGCGGATTCTGCTTTCCTGATTTTGATGGGCTATGAAATGTCGAAAGGTGATCCGGTGACGGCATTGGCAGAACCTTTGAAGGCCGTCATTTCCGAAGACTATGCCACCAAATATTTCGGCGAAGCGGACCCTATTGGCAAATCACTTTTGATGCAGGATGATGATTTTAATAATGAATTGGTACAAATCACCGGCGTTTTTAAAAACCTGCCCGCCAATACGCATCTCAAATTTGATGTACTCTTTTCTTATCAGACGCTGTATGGCCGATTTGAGCGGGCGCCAGAACGCTATGATCAAAACTGGGCACGCAAAGATATGTACACCTTTGTCAAGTTGCGGGAAGGTGCTGATCCCAAAAATGTGGAGGCTGCCCTTCCGGGAATTGTAGATAAATACAGTCCTACGCTGGCCGAAAATAATCGCAAAGATGTATTGGCATTGCAGCCTTTGACGGCCATTCATCTCACCTCCGATCTGGCAGAGGAGCCGGAGTCAAATGGGGATGAGCGCATTGTGTTTTTTATGAGCTTGATTGGTATTTTTGTCATATTGATAGCCTGGATCAATTACATCAACCTCTCAACTGCCCGTGCGGTAGAGCGTGGCCGTGAAGTGGGCGTGCGCAAGGTAGTTGGTGCCGAAAAAGGGCAATTAATCACCCAGTTTCTGGTGGAGGCTATGTTGGTCAACTTCGTGGCCATTCTGCTGGCTTTTATCCTGACGATTTTGGTATTGCCCTGGTTTAACCAAATTTCAGGACTAACCTTGGAGATTAGAGCGCTTTTCCGCCCCTGGTTTCTGGGCCTTCTGGGGATTTTGTGGATGATTGGCGGGCTCTTGTCTGGATTGTATCCGGCATTGGTCTTGTCTTCTTTTCAGCCTATAGCAGTGCTGAAGGGGCAACTAAAAAATACAGCTCGTGGGGTATTGCTGCGCAAGGGGTTAGTAGTGGCTCAGTTTATGGCATCAGTTGTATTGATTGTAGCAACTTTTGTCATTTACAATCAGCTGAATTTTATGTTGAAAGGGGATATGGGTATGAATATCGACCAGGTGTTGGTGGTGGAGCGGCCCGGCATTTCCGAAAGGGATCGCAATGCTTACAATTCTGCCATTGATGTCTTTCGGGCGGAACTGCTGAAAAATAATGACATAGAAGCGGTATCGGCCTCCCTTACCGTACCGGGAAAACAGCGCGAATACAAAGGAACGATCAAACGCTTCGGCGCCTCAGACAATGAATTGGTGAGTGTCCGAATCAATAGTATGGATTATGAATTTTTGGATGTTTTTAAAATGGAGATGGTTGCTGGCAGAGGCTTCTCCAGGGATTTTCCAGCTGATCAGGATACTTCAATCATCCTGACGGAATCCACTTCCCGAATGTTGGGTTTTGCTAAACCGGAAGACGCTATCGGTCAAACCCTGACTGCACCAGGCTGGCAATGGAATCCCATTGTGGCAGGTGTGGTCAATGATTACAATCAGGTATCCCTGAAAAAAGCATTGGAGCCATCAGCATTCTACTGCTCTCCCTACCAAGGAGAATTTTATTCCATGCGGATCAAAACAGATAACCTGGCCAAAACCCTGGCCCATGCAGAACAATCCTGGACAAAGGCTTTCCCGGGCAATCCTTTTGATTACTTTTTTCTGGACGACTACTTCAATCGCCAATATGAAAATGAGCAGCGATTCGGCAGCCTGACTACCATTTTTGCCATTCTGGCCATCATTGTGGGTTGTCTGGGCCTATTTGGGCTGTCTGGGTTCACCATTGCCCAACGCACCAAAGAAATCGGTATCCGCAAGGTGTTGGGGGCCACCACCACCAATATTGTTACCCTGCTTTCCAAAGACTTTTTGAAATTGGTTGCCCTCGCTATTGTCCTCGCCATTCCGGTAGCCTGGTGGGCGATGAACAACTGGCTCAACGGTTTTGCCAACCGCATAGACCTGCACTGGTGGATTCTGGCGCTGGCGGGATTGGTAGCGGTAACGATCGCCTTTTTGACGGTCAGTTTCCAGAGTATTAAGGCGGCATTGAGCAATCCGGTGGAGAGTATTCGAACGGAGTAGGGCAACCCTTGTGGTTGCCCGATTCGCACGCAGGCGTGCCCCTTGTGGTTGCCCGATTAATGAAACGGATTGAGATAGGAGAAAATGGGATTATTTTTCTTTTAAATTAAACTACAGCTTGCTTCTCCTTTCTATTTAGTTTATATTGGATGTATTCCTCTCATTATTTCACCAAAAACCGCTCTTATGAAACCAGTATCTATCTATCTATCTATCTATCTATCCGTTTAACTGCTCATTTTCGCGCTCTGGTTACGATGTTTCTTCTTTTCCTCTTTTATTTTCCGGCCAATGCTCAAAGTTTTCAGTGCAATATCGACACCGTTCCTGAGTTTTTTATTTTAAATAGCCCTCCTACTCCGGGTTGTTATAATGTAGGCAATGACGAAATGGACTTGGAGGCATACAAACCTGAATCAACCGATCCAATCAAATACATTCGCATTAAGATTTATGTGATGCAATATTCTCAATTTGAACCCTTTAATTTTTCTGAAATAACTGAACATGTAGATTATATTGGTGAAGTTATGGATATTGCCAACGGTATTCTAAAAGAGATTAATTTACCCCTTTATGGAGGAGTCGTACAACAAACTTATCCAAATAGCTTACCCCATATTGATGATACCCGTTTTCAATTTGTTTTTGATAAAAATTCAGATATTCAATTCATCCCCGATCCGGTAGGTTGGGGAAATGATGCCTCCTTTTCAGATACTTATTTACCAACCAATTATGGAACCAACGATTGTTATTTTGATTTTTTCCTGGTAGGTGGAATTGGAGGAGCCTCTGGTTTTGGTCCATCTAATTACAATGTGTACACCAATTGGTGGAATGAATACAATCAAAATGAGCAAACGGGTTTGGGGGTAAACAAATGGCAGCATGCCATGACCGTTTTACACGAAATTGGGCATAGTTTTGGGTTAAATCATTCCTGGCTTGGGCAATTTACTGATATCATTTGTCCTCATTGTAGTGGAGATGAAGGAGGAGTGTGCGGAGACACTTGTACGGCAGCTTGTGATCCTACAGAAGATTCCCTTTGTTTAAGTAACATCATGAGTTATACTGCTTTAGCCAGACGCAATTTCACACCTTTACAAATTGCTAGAATGCATACAAATGCTTTTCTACCAAATAATACAAGATACCTTCAAGTCGATCTGGACCCAAGTGCCACTATGACAATTTCTGGCACCCAAACCTGGGAAACTGCCCGAATCGTTACCGGCCATATCATCATTCCGGATGGGGCTCAACTGACAATTACATGCAAAGTGATTATGCCTCCGGATGGGCTGATTATTGTGCAAAAGGGCGGACGTTTAACTATTGATGACGGACATCTTACTATTGGCTCATCACATTGTGGGGATTACTGGGGAGGTATTATCGTGTTGGGTAATCCTAATGCTACCCAGACTTATGCCAATCAAGGGGTATTGGAAATCACCAATGATGCCTTGATCGAATATGCCAATACTGCCGCCTCGGTTAGTGGGGGCGGAATCATCAGGGCATTTGACAGTGAAATAAAAGATTGTCGGTATTCCATTTACCTGGCTCCTTATCAGTACCCTGGAGTACCATGGTTTTCGCTAAACACGATTAGTGGTTGTACTTTTAGTGTAACAGATGATTATACCCGTCCCGATCTTTACCCCTTCCTTTTTCTCAATGGGATTTCCGGGCTTTCAATTGTTAATTGTGTATTTAATGATGATCGGACCATTACCCTAAAAGAAGAAGACAATTTTGCCTATCTGGTGAGCCGGGGCATTCAAAGTTTAAATAGCAATTTTAGAATAAGTGGCGAACTAACGACTTTTGGTAGCCTTTTTCTTGGTGTTGACGCCGGAGTGAGTGGCTCAAAACGAACTTTTAGTGTTCAGGATGCTACTTTCAACCATTGTTTTCTGGGTATTGTTAGCCGGTCTGTTCCAAATTTTGTTATTCGAAATAACAAGTTTAATATAGGCAATTATGATCTTACACCCATCCCACAGGAGGCTGACATCCCTCCGGTTGGATGGAATGGAGCTGGCATCAGTATTCAAAGTGGAAGCGGGTTTCTTTTACGTGACAATACTTTTACCGGGCAAAATGATCAGAGTACACTAGGTGTTTTTGTTAGTGAAATTGGTGGAGCAGCGAATGCAATTCGGGATAATATTTTCACAAACATCATTACGGGAAATTACGCACAGGGTATCAACTACCAGTTGATACCTACTCCTGAAGGGTTGCAATATTTATGTAACCAAAATGATGGCCCCTTACCAGAAATTCGGTTTGATTTTTATGTAGAACCAGGAGGAGGTATTGCACCAATTCAAGGATTACCAACCATAGCAACGGGTAATACCTTTCATCACCACGGTGTTCCACCAGGCAGTGACTTTAGAAATGCAGATGATGCTCCACAGGTAACCTATTTTTATTTTGATGAACAGGACACAATACTGTTGCAAACGCCCTTTAATTACAATAACCTGGATTTGGAAGCATTGTTGAATCCGGGTGATTGCTTGTTTGATGAAGAAGAAAACCTACTGGATTCAATTAAAAAAGTGCAATACACCCTTAAATTTGATACTTCCCGTTTAAATTACCTTGACTCTTTGGCCCTCTATCAATCCAAAATAGACGGTGGAGACACAGAGGCTCTAAAAAATGATGTAAACAATGCATCTCCCTGGAATTTCAGTCAGGTTAGCAATGACTTAAATACCTATACACCTTACATTTCAGGCGAGGTATTATCAGCAGTAGCCGGGCAAAGCCTGTTTAGCGATACCGAAGTATTCAATCTGGCCATTGCCAATCCGGAGACTTTACGCAAAGGCGGACTAATCGCTGACCTGGTAGCGCAGCGCAATTTTAATACTACTGAACAAACCTACCTGGAATATGCTGCTCAGAATAACACGACTGTCAGGCGACAACTTGAGCTTGACTTGCATAAAAGTTATGCCGACATACAGCAGGCCGGCCAAAAGTTAATCATTAGCCTGATGGCGGATACCACAGGTATTGATGTGCATGCCATCCGCAATCGGCTCAGCCTGCAAATGGACCTTTTTAGCGATTATACCCTTGTGGAATCCTATTGGGAGTCTGCTTTGTATGACTCTGCTGATTATGTATTGCAACAGGTGATCCAACCCCAGTTAATTAGCCCGGCTATGGATACTGCCTTTGTTAATTACGATAATCTTAAACAATTGCACAAAAGTGTGTTGGATGCAGGCCGGGATTGGGATAGCCTCCAGGTTAGCGAGATCAGTCAGTTGGAAACCCTGGCCGAAGGTCCCTGGGGTATGGCTAAAGCACAGGCCCGGCAAGTGCTTAATATGTTCTACGGCTACCATTATCTTAACCTGCCGCCGATCCCGGGAGGAGGATCAGCTTTACAGGCAGCAACGAACCATGAGACTACACCCGCCAAAAGTGATTCTGAAAAAGAGCAACCGCAATCATTTACTTCTTCAGAAATAACAGCTTTTCCTAACCCAGCTTCAGGTGAAGTTCGCTTCAATTTCCTATTAGGCGAAACTGATAAAGCCGCAATTTTGCAGGTAATCGATCTGAATGGAAAAATCGTGCATCGTGCCCGTTTATTTGGCCCCAAAGGAACAGTGCTATGGCATCCGGAAGTACCTTCAGGCGTATATTATTATGTCCTAATGGCAGAAGGATATCCGTTAGCACCGCAACGTCTGATCATTCTTAATTAAAATAATCACCAGGCAGCATTGATAATTTGTTGAAACAGATTATCAATGCTGCCTTTACTTTTAAAATATGTTGAGGTTCATATCAGTTTTAACCATAAGTTTGTTCTGGATTAATGGTGCAGCTCAGGAAACCTTTTCCAAACGCTTCCACCTTAATTTTCCGGCCGCCGTTTTTACCGGACTGGAATTGGTTGGTGATACTTTTGCCGTAGCCGGAGTTGTGCGCGATTCAATTCCACCTTTTAAACAAGGCAGCAGTTTAACTTTTTTTGACCAATCCGGAAATCTTTTATCCAGTACAGTGAATGTGTATAATAATAAAACCTACACTACCTGGTCCAATGTTTTGACAGCCCACAAAAACAGCTTATATGCACTGGGGTATTCCGTTGATTCTTTAATGAAGGGATTGCTCATTAAATACAATTTATCAGGAGACATTATTTGGGAAAGAGCCTTACCCAGTTTTATAGAAGAGGGTGCTTTTTTTAAGTTTAATGACCTGCTGATTTTAAATGACAAAATTTATATCAGCGGTTATAATATTGTACATGGAGGCCAGGAATATGAAGGAGAAGTCACCTTTGTAGTTTACAATGCGGATGGTGATTTGTTGATGACCCATTCTTATGGGCAACCATCCTGGACAGACCAGGCTGAATGTTTGGTTCAATTGGATGAAAATTCATTCGTTATTGGGGGAGTACGAGAAAAGGTATATATGCAAGACCAAAATTACGATTTTCAGACCCAATTGATTGCCGTGGATACCCTGGGAGAGGAACTTTGGCAATGGCGATCTCCCACGGATCAAATTCAACAAGGGGCACAAAGCATGTTGACCACGCCCGACGGTGGACTCATTATTGCTACTGCTTTAGGTACAGAATTTCCTATTGATCCTGAACTCAATGGTATTTACTGGGATTGTTATCTTTTCAAATTAAACAGTGAGTTGGAAGAAGAATGGGGCATTACCCTTGCACTTGGTCAGACCAACCCTTTACATCAATTTCAAAAAATAATCCCGATCTCCGATGGCAGTGGCTACCTGGTTGTGGGCGTTCAACAAGACTCTTATGGTAATGGAGATCCCCTTGAAGAAAATCTGACCGATATTGGCGGCTATGTTGTCAAAGTATCTCCGGAAGGGGAACTCCTCTGGCAAAGGCTCATCATTCATCCTGATTTACCTACCTTTATTGAATTGCATAATATTTACGATGTTGCCGAAACTCCGGACGGAGGATTTATCATGGTTGGCAGGTCAACTGATTGGAGCGGAACAGAAGCTGTTCCCATTCAAGGCTGGCTGCTCAAAGTAGACGAATACGGTTGTCTGGTGCCGGGCTGCCATCTGGTGAGTGCAGCGGAGAAGGTGGAAAAAAGTCCGCCAAAACTTCTGTTGTATCCCAATCCGGTACAGGATGTATTGAATGTATATCTCGGGCCCGGTGTTATGCCGGAGCATTCCATGCTTCGCATCATTGATGTGCAGGGAAAGGTGCAACAACAGAGGCGCGCCCAGATGGCGGATGCGACTTATTTGATGATTGTAGAGGAGCTTTCGGTTGGTACTTATTTTTTGCAGTTGGTGGAGGAAAGTGGCCGGGTATTGGGGGTGGCGCAATTTGTGAAATCGTAGGGACTAAATTTTTGGTCCAAAATTTTGGGTGGAAAAATTTCCATCCAACCAAGGGCTCTCGCAAACTGGTAAAGGAAAGCTCCAAAGCCTGCCATTGCAATGAGGAAAAGATCGCCTTCAGCTCTTTTGGGGGCAACCAAATGAATTTGGTTGGTACGATTACATCTTCGCAAAATCTTTAGCAAAATAGGTAATAATCACATCCGCGCCAGCTCGGTGAATGCTGAGCAAAGTCTCCGGCATGGCCTGCTCGTAATTGAGCCAGCCATTGCGGCAGGCGGCCAGTAGCATCGCACATTCCCCGCTGACGTGGTAGGCCGCGATGGGCAGGTCAAAGTTGTTTTTGAGCAGAGAAATCACATCCAGGTAGTTGAGGGCCGGTTTGACCATCAGAAAATCGGCACCCTCCTGGGTGTCCAGCTCGGCTTCAATAAGGGCTTCACGCTGATTGGCCGGATTCATCTGGTAAGTCTTTTTGTCACCAGCTTTTGGGGCAGAATCCAGTGCATCGCGGAAGGGACCGTAGAAGGCGCTGGCATATTTGGCGGTGTACGACATAATGCTGGTATCTGTATATCCGGCTTCATCAAGCGCTTCGCGTATATAGCCCACGCGGCCATCCATCATATCTGAGGGCCCAAGGATATCAAATCCTGCTTCGGCTTGAGCAACGGCCATTTTGGCCAGGATCGGTAGGGTAGGGTCGTTGAGGATGCGGCCGTCACTGACCAGTCCGTCGTGGCCATCAGAACTATAAGGGTCCATCGCTACGTCGCTGATCAGGCAGCATTCCGGAAAACGGGCCTTGATTTCCTGGGCAGCTTTCAGGTAAAAGTTGTCGGGATGGTAGCTGTAAGTCGCTGTTTTATCCTTATTGGCTTCCGGTACTGCCGGAAACATAATGAATTTATTCAACCCAAGTTGTAAACAGGCTTCTATCTCTTTTAATACCTCATCCAGCGACAAACGAAAAGTACCAGGCAAAGAAGAAATTTCTTCCCTGACCTGATGGCCTTCTACCAGAAAAATGGGTTGAACGAGGTGGTCAACGGTAAGGTGGGTTTCCTGAACCATATTGCGGATAGTGGCGCTGCTTCTGTTTCTGCGTGGTCTTCTTTGCATTAGGGTTGATTTTACTTTTCCCGACAAGGGATTATGAACAATTGCCCGAAATTAGGGAATGGGTACGAATTGGCTAATTTTTTGGTGGATACACTGATTATTGTGGGTGAAATTTTACTTGTAGGTGACTTGGTAGAGACCGCGCTTCGCTTATTTTTTTATTGGCTTTTTGGGTACGGGGTCATAGCCATGGGTGCTGCTCCAGGGGTGGCATTTGCCGATGCGTTTCAGGCCCATCCAAAGGCCTTTTATAATGCCCCATTCTTCAATGGCGCCAGCTATGTAGTGGGAGCAGGTAGGCTGAAAACGACATTTGGGGCCTAGCATTGGGGAGATCGCATATTGATAAAAGCGAATAGGAAGGATGAAGATTTTTTTTAGAATCCGGTTCATAATAAGGGCTTAAAATTCAATGGTTTCAGAGCTCGCGCCCCGCTGTAGAAGAATGGCTCCTTTGGCTTTGCCTGGCCCGATGATGTTGACCAGGTTTTTCTGATCGTCAAAAACTTCCAAAAAGATGTCGTTTTGGATACCCAATTTTGTGAAGGGAGCAACACCAGGTATTTCCAGGTAACACCACATGCCGGCCAGGTCTTCTGAACTTTCCTTTCCCAAAAAGTCAAATGCCAATGTTTTACCATCAACGCTTAGGCGAAAATGATTGGCCAGGTAATTTTTAATATATTCCGAGGCTACAGGTACTTCTTTTTTGGTGCAAATAAACAGTTTGTCCTTGCCTTGCCGGCGTAGGGCCTCTTCAAAATCATCGATAAAAAGATGCAGGCTGATTTGTAAAGCCTGTTCGGCCTCATCGTACTCCACCAAGCATTTGCTGAGGTGAAACTGATGAAGATCAGGTGGAGTAGGGAACGCTTTACCCACCCAGGGCAGTAACAACATCAGGAATAAAACCAGTTTATTTTCCATGAATTATTTTTTATCAGAGACCTCCGATTCGTTCAATCGCCATGATCAGCGCCGGGCCCGCCGCCATCCCGGAAATGAATAAATTCCAGTCCCGCTGTCTTATTTTTAACACATTAAACGCTAAAAAAGATGTGAACAGTATAGCTGCAACGATGATTAGCTGGCCCAACTCTACACCTATATTAAAGGCGAGCAATTGAGTAATCAACTCATTTTCCTGACCGGGAAATAGCGATGAGCGGAAAAAATTGGAAAATGCCATGCCATGGATTAGGCCAAAAATCAACGCCAGGATATAATTGGCCTGAACTTTCTGGGAGCTTTCTTGCCGGAAGTAAATCACATTATACAAGGCCGTCAGAAATATGGTCACTGGCACTAGGAATTCTATCCAGTTAGCAGGTAGCGTGACGACATTGAAAGCTGCCAAAGCAAGGGTGACGGAATGACCGAGGGTAAAAGCGGTCACTAAAATAGCGACCCGCCGCCATTGGATCAGTTGGTAAATGGCACAAAGCGCAACGACAAACAATATGTGGTCGTATGCACTTGGGTCAAGAATGTGCTCAAAGCCAAGGTCAAGGTAAACGTGGAATGCAGATTTCACTTTTTTTCTCAAAAATAAGCAAGTGACCACAGATTAACGATGAATTAATAAAAATTTAAACATGGGGGCAAGATAAATTGGTTAATTTTATGTACTTTTATGGTCTATCATTAAATATCCAATCTCTCCCCCCATTTTCCCCCCGGAGCGAAGTTTCTACTACCAAACTCTTTACCAGTACGTTGCATTGTCACTGGTTTATTCCTGATTTTATTTGAAAAACCATTTAATATCAAAATTTTAGCAATGACGACATTTACACAAAGATGTTTCTTCTTGCTTGCGCTAACCTTTTGTCTAGGTTGGAGCCTGCAAGGTCAAACTATTCTAGCGCCAGGGGATCTGGCCTTTACGGGTTATCGAGCGGATGGCTCAGATGAATTTGCCTTTGTTTTACTCACAGAAGTAGAAGCAGGGACAATTGTTAATTTCACGGATAATGGCTGGTTGGCTTCCGGAGATTTCAGAACAGGTGAAGGGGTAATCACCCTAACCTTTGGAGCCGCTTATTCATGTGGTACGGAGGTGTTATATGGACCGGATGGTTTTTTTGTGGGCGATAACAATGTTGGTACCGTTTCGACCAGTGGAAGCCTAGTTTTATCAACTAGCGGCGATCAGATTTTTGCTTTTCAGGGTACATTAGCGGCTCCAAGTTTAGTTGCTGGTATTCAGATGAATGGCAATTGGGATGGTGATGCAAGCAGTTCCAATGCATCTGCTCAACCAGCTAGCCTGATAGGTGCTTCCCTTGCTATTGATCCAGAAGTGGACAATGCGGTATATGTTTGTGAAATCACGGGCGATACCCCGGCAGCTATTCGTGCTGCGGTAACTGATCCAATTCTTTGGGAGGGAGATAATTCAGGAGATGTTCCTTCTTCATCAGGTTGTGCCTTCAATTGTGGCAGTCCGATGATGGCATCTTGTTCGGAGCTATTTATTTCCGAATACATGGAAGGTTCCAGTTTCAATAAGTGTATTGAAATTTATAACCCTACTGCATCAACTATTGACTTGGCAGCAGGTGGTTATGGCATTGCGCTATACTCCAATGGCGCTGGTTCAGTAACTGATGACGACGCTTTGTCCGGCACCATAATTTCCGGAGGAACTTACGTGGTTTGTCACGTTAATGCAGACTTTGCTCCTAATGCTGATGCCACAGCGGGTTCTATTAATTTCAATGGTGATGATGCCTTTGCGTTGACTAAGGATGGCGTAAATATTGATGTCATCGGTCAGATTGGTGTTGATCCTGGAAGTCAGTGGGGATCGGATCCTATTTCAACTGCTAATAATACCCTTCGTCGCAATCCAAATGTAACGATGGGTGATGCAGATGGAAGTGATGCTTTTGATCCAGCCGTAGAATGGACGGGATATGCGCAAAATAATGCCGATAACTTTGGTCAACATACCAGTGAGTGTGTTGAAGCACCAGCCTGTATGATTACCGGTTTGTTTATTACCGATATACTGGGATGTAACAATGGTGGTACACCAGGTACGAATGACGACTTCTTTGCCTTTAATATAGTAGTGGCCTACGAAAATGCTCCTGCAACAGGTAATTTGGTTATTTCCGGTGATCTACATGGCAATGATATTGTTGTCCCTGTAGCGGATTTAACAGGAAGCCCTTTCACGATTACCGGTACTTACAACCCGAATTTTCCGTATCCACGCTCAGGTATTTCCGGGGCTGATGGGTTGGCATTGCCGCTTGCCGCCAGTTTTACGGATGAGCCGCTATGCGTCTTTAGTAACCCGGATGCAGGTCCTGCTCAGCCTCCATGTTCAATTGCTGATCCTTGTACAGAATTGTTCTTTTCTGAGTATATCGAAGGAAGTGGTAACAACAAATGTCTGGAAATCTACAACCCTGCGGAGGTTGATGTAGATCTTGCCGCTGCTGGTTACCGGATAGAAATTTATTTTAATGGAAGCATGGGCGTTGGTACTACCATTGACCTGACAGGTACCATTCCTGCCGGTGGAGTCTATGTAGTTTGTGATGATGCTTCTATGCCTCAATTCCTGGCGGCAGCAGATCAGATTTCTTTCTCCAGTTTCTTTAATGGTGATGATGCAATAGCATTGGTAAATAATGATGGATACACCGATGTAATTGGCCAGATAGGTGTGGATCCGGGGTCATCATGGAGTGGCAGTGGTATTTCTACTCAAAACCAAACCCTGATACGTCCATTCGGTATTACTGGTGGTGACAAGAACGGTTTCGACGCTTTTGACCCGAGTGCAGGTTATATAGGCCTCCCTCAAGATGATGCTAGCGACTTAGGTAATCATGTGAGCGAATGTAATCCTTATCCTCCGGGTTATGATCCTTATACCATTGGTGATTGTGGTGGCGAAACAGGTTACGATTTTGATACGGGCACCTTTACATTGTCAACCAATTGTTTTAGCAGCAACCCAAGTCAGGATGCGCATCATACTGTTTTGAAAGATATGTGTGGTGATGGTGAAGTAATAACACGAGTGGTGAATGTATCGACTCCTGATTGGGCAGGCATCCAAATTCGGGAAAGCCTGGCACCAGGTTCAAAAATGGTTGCTGTAAAGACTAACCTGACCAATTTCCTTCGTAGAGATGTAAGAGCTAACACGAATGGTAACAAGCTTTCTCAGATGTTTTTCCGTCCTGCTGCGGTTTGGTTAAGATTGGTGCGTTCAGGTACTCAATTTGTAGGCTACGCTTCAGTAGACGGCAACAGCTGGCAGCTGATTCTGGTGGTAAATGTTCAGATGGATGCCTGTGTTTATGCTGGAATCTATGTAGAATCTTTCCATCCAAGTCATACTGCAACGGCAATGTTTGACAATGTCAGTGTCACTTCATCTTTTGAACCACTAGGTTTGAGTGTTGACAATGAAGTGGAAATTGCTGCCCGAAGAGGAGAAAACGTAGTTTATCCATTTGGAGTGCAATTGCCTGGAGTATCAACAGAGGCGAATACTATTGCCGCAGAGCTGAATGTATTCCCGAATCCAGCTACAGATAAACTGAATGTTGCTTTGCCACAGTTGGAGACTACAAGCGGTGAGTTGAGTATTGTTGACCTGAATGGTAAGGTGCTGTATCGTCAGCCATATCAGTTGGATGGCCAACAAATCAGCCTTGACTTAGGTGCGCTTCAATTAAGCGAAGGCATGTATCAGATTGTATTAAGTACGGACAATCAAGTGATTACTAAGCGGTTTGTGAAAACGAACTAATCGTACTGAATAAATCTAATGAACTATTAATTGAGGGGTCAATGTAACATTGGCCCCTCAATTTTTTTAGCGCATATTGGGCGTTTAACTTCTACAATAATACCTTTCGCATCAATAGATCTCTTTGTTTATCCACACCAATGATGAAAGTATGGGTGCCGGATTTTTCAAAACCCATAGTCTCATAACCAGGTGGGATTTTTCGCATTGTATGATCTTGGACATAATAAGGATTTACACAAAAAAAACTTATTTTTTTCTATTTTGCGAGAGCTAAGCTTAATAATATTTAGCCAACATTGCACATTAAATTCATCGAATATGCCAATCAGAATGGAGAAAGACCCTGAAGAAAACAGGGAAAAAAGACCTAATACCGGCCAATCCGGTGGTGGTATGGGAGGTTCTCTAGGTAAACTCCTGCCATTTTTACTTATGTTTTTATTTAAGCGGCCCAAATTGATGATTCCAATATTATTAGTTGGTGGAGCCTGGTATTTCTTTTTTGGGGGGCAGGAAATGTTGAATGGCGGTGCCGGAGGTGATATGGGTTATCAGGAAACTGATCAGATACCTGAATTTTCTCTTGGAGCCTCTCTGGATCAGGAGCGTTATGATAAAGCGGAGGTATTTGAACCCCTGGCTTATGGTGCTTACAATAATTTACCCACAAAGGTAAGTCTGGAAAAATTTGCCCCACGACGAGGGTATCAAGGTAACCAAGGTTCCTGTGTAGGCTGGGCAAGTGCTTATGCTGCCCGGACTATCCTGCATGCCCGTGCTTCGGGCAATGACCCCGATCGGGTAGCTTTCAGTCCGGCGTATCTCTACAATCAGATCGCACTGGAAGGTTGTCAGGGGGCTTATATGCTGGAAGCCATGAAATCAATGTATGAAAATGGTGGCTTGCCATATAATGAATTTAAATACAACGAACAGACCTGCTCCAATCATCCGGCGAATGCAGATATCGCTGAGGGGCGTCAATACAAAATCAAAGGATACAATCGCCTCACGGTAGGGGGCGATACTTACACTCCTGATATTGAAGCCATCAAACAAAACCTGGCTCAGGGGGCTCCTGTCGTAATTGGAATGCAGGTAGGTGGCACCTTTATGAGTCGTATGCTGGGGCAAAAAGTCTGGTATCCCAACCAGAGTGACTACAGCATGCGGGGTTTTAGCGGACATGCCATGTGTGTTATTGGCTATGATGATAACCTGGAGGGCGGTGCTTTTCAAATCATGAACAGCTGGGGCGAAAAATGGGGCGATCGGGGTATTGCCTGGGTGCGCTATCCCGACTTTGAGCGGTTTACTAAAGAAGCATACGGCCTTTACCCGATGGGTAGTTCTGAACAATATGATAATAATAAGCTGGCCGTAGAATTTGGATTGCTCGACCTGGCAACACAAAATACCATCGCTTTAAAAAAGGAAGGAGACCTTGTGTTCCGTACGGTTCAGCCAATTCGCAAAGGAGATAAATTCAAAGTCTTGGTAGCCAATAGCATTGAGTGTTATATCTATGTTTTTGGGCAGGAAACAGATGGCTCGAGTTATGTCTTATTTCCCTATACTGAAAAACACTCTCCTTATTGCGGCATCACTGGTACCCGGCTTTTTCCCAAGGATTATTCTATGAAGGCTGATGAGATTGGCAATACGGATTATATTGCCGTTGTGGTGAGTAAAGCAGCCCTGGATGTTAAACAATTTAATCAAAGTATCAACAATAGCAGGGAGCAAACGTATGCCGGTAAATTGCGGGCGGCATTGGGTAGTCAACGGATACCTGATGTGGTGTTCAACGCTGGAAAAACAGTGTCTTTCGAAGCCGAACGCAATGGTAAAAATGCAGTTGGCATGGTGGTGGCATTGGATAAACAATAGGAATTTGCAAGAGCTAAAATATGATTTATCTCGTAGTTGTTTCAACTTTATGAACTAACTTGAAGTTAGCGCCTACGAGCTTTAGGCGGCTAATTTCCTATTGGATGTCGTTAACTTAGTGCTCATAAGGCAATATTGGAGGACCGGTGGATAGTGCTTGATGGCTGCCTTGGTTGGGCGGAAATTTTTCCGACCGATGGTGCTAGTCGAACAAATGCGTTAAGCTGACGGCATTAATTTTTCTAATGTCTTTTAAATTTGGGTGAAGGCTTTTGTTTGATCTTTGGAAGCAGGTTTAAGATTTGAGTCATTAATTAATGGGGCGTCTTCATTTTTTTTTGGTGGCAAAAGAAAACGAAGCAAAAAAAAACCATTCCGGCTGGAGGATTGACCTAAAAAAAGCGGTCCATTTCGGGTGGAAGAAATAAACTCGCTTTGGCGATTTGTGCTGGCTAAATTTCTTTTGATTGTTGGTCTTTTGGTTTTCTGATTTTTCCTTGTTTTTAGCTCAAGCAGTATTTCTTCTTGAGCATTACGGTTGCCGCTTTTTTCTTAACGGCCAATGCTCCTATGCCGGAACCCACGCGCGCTGAGTGCGTGTTTAGTGGCTGATCGGGTGGGAAAAAGCGGGTGGGGTATTTGATACCAGCAGAAAGCTGTCCCAGAGGGCATTTTTAGGGAATTCGAAGTTAGCACCTTCAAGATTTAGGCGGCAATTCTATGCCGCCTAAATTTGAGGTGACTTTCAGCAAAATTTTCTGGTTTCTATAACTATAATAAAATTGGGGATATTAGTTCCTGTTTGGAGGTCAACCTTAGTGCTTAGGGGTCAGCGAAGAATAACTTACCCATTTGATGCGGCTCTTTTGCCACCAGCCGTTGTTGCTCAAATCCTTGCTTAGTAGTGGCCAAGCGCGGTTTTCGCGCTTGCGTGCCATAGCACTTCAGCGCGCAGCGCACGCCTAGGCTGGCAACAAAATAGCTCGCCTGAAACAAACAACTTATTCTTCGCTGGCCCTTACGCTTGAGCTGAAGCTTTCTACTGTAGCCTTTGGTGAAGGACTTAGCGTAGAAGCATTAGGCTGCAAAGAATCACTTTTCGCTACATCAGCCGACCTCCAAAGCTCTTACTTAAAACTTTAATCCGGCGCTCAGCGTCAGTACATTATTTTTTCCGGCAGTATCCTTAAAGAAATCTTTCATGCCGATCTCATAATTTAAATCAACGGTGAAAAGAAGGATGTCCACTCCTACACCAACATTAGCACCATAGGTAAGGCGGTTCAGGTCATCTACGGACAGGTCAAATGAAGGTCTTTCTTTCACGCCGGTCACGTAGGTGGGTACGATACCCCCTTTGACATACAAACCAAGCAGGCCGCCCTGACCAGTGATGTTAACGCCTATATTGATTGGCACCTTTACACTCTGAATGGTCGTTTCATCTTCGAATCTGAAATCATCGGGGCTTTCAATGTCTTTGGTAAGCCGGGCATTTTGGTTGTAATAATGCAGGCCTGGATTGAGAAAAAGGAATCCCTTCCCCAAACGTAGATCGGCACCTACATTCCACCCTGTTCGGGCCTCAGCTGTAATGTCTCCCAGTTTAGCATCCAGGGCAGAAACGTTGACGCCTATTTTGGGGTTGACGCTTATCTGGGCAAACATTGGCGCACTAAATGCTACCATAACTAATAATAAAAGGAACTTTTTGGACTGTCTCATGGCTCTTGGTTTTAATTTCGGATATTTTAATTTCAACGATTATGAGCCTAAAACGTTTGGTTGGAGACAAACTGATGTGAAGAAAAACGAAATTATTTGTTAATGTTTCTTAAGAAAGATTTTTGGAGGAGCAAAAATGAACCCCCAAAGCCCTACCTACAAAGGCCTGACACCTGGTTCCTGCCCCCTGATAATTTTCAATCTACTGGCATTGACCGTCGCCAACAAAACCTAAAACCTTGGTAACAATCAGACTGGCTTCTTTCCCATCACCTTCCATGGCGGGCATATCCTGGACGAAACCTTCGAGTTCTACATAAACAGGGGTGCCTGCTTCCTTGCGGGTTTCACCGTATTGGCGTTCCATGTCGATATTGGCACCAAGAAAGGCCACTGGATAGCGCTGCTTAGTGAAGCAATCCTGAAAAATTGCAGCATCAGCCATATAGGCATACATGCCGGCAAAACGCCGGACCTCTGTATCACAACTGGCTTCTTTGGTTAAACTGACCACTGCTTCTACAAAAAGGGTTTGTGTTTGCCCTTTACCGTCTTGTTTATTTGCATTTTGGTATTGTCCTTTCAAAACCGCATAAGCCCGTCGGCCAACTTCTTCACCCATCACTTTGCGGTAAATACCTTCTAATTCCGGGAATGCTTTAGCCATGGCCACCGGATGTCGCTGGCCTGTGGCACAATCAATAAAAATCGCTGCATCAGCCATATAGGCAAATTCACCGGCTACGGTCGTTGTTTTTTGTGCGATTTTCCACGCATAATTTTCCGGCACAATGGTATCTGTAGCTCCTCCACGGGCAGCTATTGTAGTCGCTTGTTCTGATGCGGTTTTGGGATCGACAGAGGATGTATGGTTTTGTTCTTTTGGATTAAATGGCGTAAAGGTCAGCATGCCTTTGTCTGACTTGAAAATCAATTGATCCCCATTTTTGGAAAGGCTATTTTGAAGCTGCAATAACTGCATAAAATGGCTTTCTGTCTCCATTTTATCCATACAGGCCATTTCGGTTTGAAATAACTGAGTGGTACTTAATTCGCTATTTTGCAATTGGTAACTGCCGCCAAATGAATTGCAGCCGGTATTGCCATTTATCTTGCCATCGTTTTCAAATTTAAGCCAGGGGCGGTCAGCTGCCTCTGGAGTATAGGAGGTGCCCTCCAACTGGTAATTAATCAACTGCCAACTGGTTCCGTTCAAGTCCGGGAGATTGGCTTCAGGTGAGGAACAGCTAATTAGGATTGTAACCAGGATTGAAAATGAAAGCACAGATTTTTGTATCATTTGGCATTTGTTTTTTGCGAAAATAGGCTTTTTTTTCAAAGAAGACCAAATACCAAATGGGTTGTTCTAAACCAGCGCCCCTTCGGGAATAGCCAATATGGGCGTTGTGGTGTGATACGTCATCGACTTGGTTTTGCTGTAATTAAACAACTCCTGAAACCAACTCCTTTTATGAGTGACCATGGCCAGCACATCGATATGGTGCTCGGTGAGGTAGTTGGACAGAGCGTGTTGCAGGTTGGTACCTTCGAGTAAATGAAATTCGATGTTTTTTTGATGTTGGAAGGTTGTTTTCAGGGAGTCTAAGCGCTTGGAAAAACCTTCTACATGTGCCAAATCCACGTGGACACAGTGTATTTTTGCATTAAAAAAATCTGCGAAATTGATGACTTTTTGCAAACCAATTTGTTCTTCGGGCTTAAAGTTTACGGTAAAGGCGATATTGTCGATCTTGCCGTCAAAACTGCCCTTGGCAGGAATGGCCAATACCGGGCAATGAGCATTTTCCAGAACTTCGCCTGCGACGCTACCCATAAAAATTCCCTTGAGGGCATGGGCACCGGTAGTTCCCAAAACAATTAACGCTGCATCTTCCTTTTGGGCCACTTTCAGAATGGTCTTTACCGTATGATCACCTTCTTCAAGGATATGGTTGATTTCAAGATTATCCAACTTTTCGGCTTCCGCAATTTTATGCAATGGCGGAATGGCGTCCCTATAATTTTCAAATTCGTACAGATCTATTGAATTGTAAAAGGCCTCCATAACATTGGGCATGTGGGCAGCACCTCTGATTTCAGGCCGCTGGTAAACGTGTAAAGTCGTGATTTTTGCCTTCCATTTTTTTGCAATGCGTAATGCATAGACAAATGCATTAAGGGAGGTATCGGAAAAATCGGTTGGAAATAGGATGTTTTTCATGGTAAATAAGTTACTACTTTAATTTAAACAAAAAAGAGGCACTACTTGTGCGATTTTACTAGCCTGATATAAGCCTTTCAAAATTAAACCTGAACCATTGAAAATACAATGATAAAAATCATGTTCTTCAATGAGAAACATCGATTCAAGGTACCTCGGAATGGCTTAATTTTAAATAAAATTTATTGACCATGAAAAGTGCCATATTTTATTTCCTAATTCTACTGCTCAATATTCCATTAAGTGCTCAAAGCATGCAACAAGCGACCTTGCCACCTGAAGCATACCAATTGTATCCCACACTCAATGAAATGTATGGCTTTGCAGTTGGGAAATTTAATCACACCCTACTGATTATTGGTGGTCGGATCAAGAATGATGTGCCAGCGCAACAGGGGGAAGATTTTCCCAATACGGATATTCTTCTGATTGATTTTCAGAAAAAGAGAGCCAGTGCTTTTACGAGTGGTGGATTGGAAGGGATTTTAGGTGAACAAATGGCGGCCACAGGATTTGGGTATTACCAGATTGAAAATACCTTATATATTTCTGGGGGGTATGGCTATAGCTATAATAATGGTAAGTTTTTTACCTTCCCTTACCTCACAGCTGTCGATCTTCCTGGGGCAATAGGGGCGCTCCTGAATGGGGAAAGCCCTGCCAAACACTTTTATCAAATTTGTGATGATCGGATTGCTCTATTTGATACGGAGCTCGATCACAATGGCGACGAATTTTTCCTGATCAATGGCAAACAGGCTTTTAAACTTGATCCTTTTGAAGATAGAGCCGAATATGTAGAAACAGACTTTTATGGAGAGACCAGGACCTTCCGGGTTTTGGGGGATCTGGAAAATCTGGAAATTGCAGACTTTAAAGAATGGTATTCTCCTGAGGCTTTGCAGCATTTTTATGGAGACTTGTTGCCGCCCAAGGTCAAAAGAGCAATAATAGAATGGGGGGCAAACCCGAAGCAACTATAAAAAATATCATCGGAGACTATGACAAATGTTATTGATAAACGAGCAAAACCAGAATATCTTTGAATTATTAAAAAGTATGGTCAATTGGGTGTTCAATCAGTTATAAGGCTGATAGCTTAGGCTGTCAGCTGTGCTGCCGCTTAAATCTACAGATTTGTGCGGCAGCTTTTTTATTGGAGCAATAAAAAGATTGCCCAGGAAAAGGGTTTTAGGGCCTCTATTGCGGTAATAGAACCGCCTGACCCAATCTCTGAGAGCGCAGCGCTATGGTTGGCACACAAATCTTGTCTTGGGTAAATAATCCACCAGTCAATGGAAAATTGGCAATTGAACCGATAAGTTGACGACAATAAACCCTACCGCAGAGAGGTCTCATCTTTGTTGCAAACAATGGATAAAATGGGGGTATACATTTTGCCGTTTAATACCTTGTGCGACCACGCCGTGGTCGAAAACCGGGGCGTTATGACGAGCTAACCTATTTAGACCACGCTGTGATCCAAAGCCGTGGTGCTATTGAAAGATGTGTTCCAGCCATAGAGCGCAGCAGTCTGACCTCTGACAGCGCAGCGATCTGACTCCTGACAGCGCAGCGTCTGACCCCTGACAGCGCAGCGTCTGATCCCTGACAACAAAGTGATCTCACCCCCCCTCCTCCGTTCCATCACTCAAAATAAACCCGCTACCATACACATTGGTAATCTGAATATTGGGATCATCTGCCAGGTATTTGCGTAAGCGGGAGATGAAGACATCCATACTTCGGCGGGTAAAGTAGTCGCTGTTGTTCCAGATGGATTTGAGTACCTGCTGGCGGGAAAGCAAATTATCCTTGTGCTGGCAGAGTAGTTGCAGCAACCGGCCTTCACGCTCTGTGAGTTGGCGATGGCTATCGTTCAGGCTTAGTTTTTGGTTTGTAAAATCAAAGGTGTATTGACCAATTTTGTACAATTGTGTTTCGGATAATGGTTGATTGCTACGACGTAATACGGCCTTTATGCGAGCCACCAGTTCCTCTTCGTCAACGGGTTTTACAATATAATCATCAGCGCCAAGATGAAAACCTTTGAGTTTGTCAACCTTAAGGGAACGGGCAGTGAGAAAGATAAAAGGCAGCTGTGGCTCTTTCCGGCGTAATTCTTCTGCCAAGGTGAAGCCGTCCATTTCGGGCATCATGATGTCCAGTACACAGAGGTCGAAGCGGGTTTTGTTGAAAACAGCCAGACCTTGCTGCCCATTTTTTGCCCAGACTAGTTGAAAACCTTTCATTTCAAGGTATTCTTTAAGAATGTACCCCAAGGTGTCATTGTCTTCAACCAGCAAAATTGATTTTTTCATGAGCGATTACTTTTTTCTTGTTTTGCCAACGGCAATTTGATTGTAAATTCAGCACCTTGCTCAAGCCGGCTGATTACCTCAATTTGCCCGTCGTGTGCCCGGATAATATGGCGCACATAACTAAGCCCCAGGCCAAAACCCTTTACTTCATGCAGGTCTCCGGGAGAGACGCGGTAAAATTTATCAAAAATCTTCTGCTGGTGTTCTGGAGCAATACCAACGCCATTGTCAATGATACTCAATAACAACGTTGACCCTTCAGTTTTGGTCTTGACGGTGATTTTCGGTTTGTTTTTGTTGTATTTGAGGGCATTTTCCAGCAAATTTTGCAGGACATTTTCCAGATGGGTCGCATCGGCACAAATCTCATAATTGACTGCGCTAAGGTCCAGCTGCAGATGTCCCCCTTTAGCCAACAATTTTACTGCGTAAGGACCCGTGATTTGCCTGATTAAATGATGCAAATCAAGCGGTTGGCGATCTAATTGATAATGGCCACTTTCCATAGAGGCCAATTCAAGTACATTTTCTACATGTTTTTTAACCTTATTGTTTTCTTTTTCCAGTAAAGTCAGGTATTCCGTCGTTTTCGAATTGGGAGGTGCCGCAGTAGACTGACGGAGTAATTTGGTAAGGATCGATATAGAAAAAACGGGGGTTTTGAGTTCATGGGTCAAGTTGTTGATAAAATCATTTTTGACCTGATCCAGCCGCTTTTGCCGGTTGAGGTTGACAATCAGCAGGATCATTCCTGTAGCGAGCAATCCCACAAAAAGAATAGAGGGAATGATCAGGTAGGCCAATTGTCGTAGGAGGTAATTGAATAATTGGTTGATATTGACATGGAAATATAAATTGCAATGGCATTCTTTTCGAATATCCCCTTTTAATAACAATGCAAATCGCTCGTATCGAAAGTGTTCGCTTTGAAAATTGGCAGAGGCAAACAAGGTGTCGTTGTCAGGAGTCCGGTCAATAAATGCAAACGTATAATCCACCTGAATATCGGCACGTTCAAAAATTTGTCCAAGCAACTGCCGGATACTGTCCTCTAAAACCAGGCTATCCGTTGGCGCATTCTCTTTTACATAGTGTAATTGCACAATCTGGTGTCGGCTGTAATCCGCCTGATTGAGTTGTCGATCAAATTCACTAAGTGCACTTTCCATGCGTTGATCAAAACGCTCCTTTTCCAATATAACGCCTACCTGTAGCAGCCGATACTGAATAAATCCCAAACCGGCCAGGGAAAGTGTAACCAGGATAATGGTAAGCCAGTTTTTCATAAAACCTGAAAGATGTTTGAGAGCTTGTTTGGCCACCAAACATGCTCTGATAAAAACAGCTGACGTAGGAGAATCATCCTACTATGAATTGTGGTAAAGTACTAACTCTAAAGAGCTTTTGACCTGTAATCGTATGCTTTAAGTACAAATTAACCTTGATTTATGAGCTTTAACTTTTTGTTGACAATTGAACTAACCTCCATGCCTGCTCTAAAAAAAGCTGCTGGCATTTCAATTAATTAATTAAATATCATTATTTTTACTAAAATATCATTGTTATAATTGCCTGATAATCAGTTGTTTGTTGATTTGGCATGTTTTTGGCATGTTATTAAATGAATCAAAATAACTTTAAGAAGGCAGCGATTTCGTAGAGAAAAATAGGGCATATTTTTACTGCTCCTCACATGCCCAACAAAATGGGGTTAATTTAGAGCATGTTTGGAGGCCAATCTTTGGGCTGCAAAGGATCACTTTTATGATGATACTTTGTTACTTTTTTCGTCCGTACCTTAGGGTATGAACTTCAAAAAAAGCCTAGTCTTATCAAAAAATTGACGCTTTTCGCCTCCAAAGCCGACCTCCAAACAAGCTCTTAACGCTGCGTAAACTCCGCGTATACTGCGGCTCCGCGGGGGGAATAATTTGCTTATGCTAAATAATGCCCACTCTTCGTATATAATTATGGACTTGATGAAGCAATTTGATCAAACATTAATAACAATTGACGAAAAAGGTTTCTACGATTTGCTGGATCAGGCAGCTTTTCAAGCTATTGTTGTCTTTTGGGTCGCCAATTCTGCCCATGGCCTGTTTCAAGGGGAAGTCATCGTGAAAGTCTTGGAGAAATTCAGGGAAAAGATTGAATTTTACCAGCTACCGATTGTTTTTAACTCAAGAAAAAAATTCATTTTTATTCAGCAGCTACCCTGTATTGTTTTTATCAAAAGTGGCGTTATTCAGGACATTTTAAATGGCATTCAAACAGAAACAAAAATTTTAGATAAGATCAATGAATTGGGGTTTTTGGGATAAGCATGTGGCAGGTGTTTGGAAGCCTTTTACCAATCAACATTCTTTGTTACGATATCAATTATAGATGTCCTCTTTATTGATATTAAATCGCTTGATTTTAGAAGTTAGTGTACGGTCGTTTAATCCCAGCAATTCGGCAGCCCCGCCTGCGCCACTAACTTTTCCATCCGTTTTTTTGAGTGCTTCAAGGATATAAGCCTTTTGCATTTCTTCAAAAGTTTTAAAATAAGTCGGTTGGTCTTTATTAGAAGTTTGATGTGGACGGAAAGCCGTTAATAAATTAAGTAATTCTCCTTTGGAGAGGATAACTGCACGTTCAATAATATTTTCCAACTCGCGAATATTCCCGGGAAAATCGTAACGCATCAGTCGCTCAATTTCTACTTCTGGAATTTTGGTGATGTTTTTGCCGGCTTTTTCGGCATACTTTCCTGTAAAATATCGAATGAGCAAAGGGATATCATCTTTTCGCTCGCGTAAGGAAAGGTTGTATATCGGGAATACATTGAGCCGATAGTATAGATCCTCTCTGAATGAGCCCTCTGCTACCATGTTTTCCAGATTGCGATTGGTAGCTGCAATAATCCGTACATCTACTTTGATAGTTGACGTTCCACCTACCCGCTCGAATTCACTCTCCTGAATTACCCGCAATAATTTAACCTGTAGGTCGAGCGGCACTTCACCAATTTCATCCAAAAAAATGGTACCGCCATCGGCAACTTCAAAACGACCGTTTTTTTGGGCAATAGCTCCTGTAAATGCTCCTCTCTCATGGCCAAATAATTCACTTTCAATCAAATTGGCAGGTAGAGCAGCACAATTCACCTTTACCATCGGCCTGTTACTACGGGAACTCAACTGGTGAATAGACCGGGCAATGAGTTCCTTTCCCGTACCGGTTTCACCCGTGATCAGAACAGTTGATTGCGTAGGCGCTACTTGTTCGATCTGTTTCAAGACAGGACGGTATTTCTTACTTTGGCTGATGATGGAATCAAAATTATGAATCAATTCTATCTCTTCCCGGAGCAGCAGGTTGTCCGACTCCAGTTGTTTTGACATTTCCTCTATTTCCTTTTCCCGCTTTTTCCGTTCGGTAATATCGCGAACTACGGAACAACTTAGTTCCTGGTCTTCAAAGCGGATATAGTTGGCTTTTACTTCAACAGGTATGAATCGCCCATCCTTACATTTTATGTGTGTTTCTGTCTGGACTACTTTCTGTTCTTTAAAATGCTGCCAGGTTTGTGCATAGGTGTCAGCATTTAGATTGGGATTCAAATCGTATAAATGAAGTTCTTGGATATCTTTTTCGGAATACCCAAGCTGTTGGTATACTGCCTGATTGCAATAAACAAATGTACCATCTGCATTGACCCAAAAAACCATATCCGGAGCGGAATCCAGTGAAAATTTGGCCAATTTTAATTCTTTCTCTCGCCGCTTTTTTTTGGTGATATTTTTACAAAAAGCACAATCGATATTCTGGCCTTGATAAACAATATGATTGAGGCTGCACATTACAGGAAAGGAAGAGCCATCACGACGTATGAATACGCTTTCTAACTCCATTTTCCCTTTTTCTACTAATTCTTTCCGGATTTCTTTTCGCTTTTCCATGGTATCGGCTACACCAAAATCGAGGATATTCATATTCAACACCTCTTCCTGTGAATAATCTACCTCTTGGCAAAAGGCTTGATTAGCATACAAAAAATGCCCTTCATCATTCACCCAAATAATCATTTCTGCTGCTTGATCAACAGAAAACTGAGTGAGATACATGGATTCATGTCGGGAGGTAATGGTAGAAATATCCTGGATGGCCCCGCAAATTTTGTAAGTGACACCTTCAGATTGTTCCGGTCGCCCATGAATAAGAAACCGGCCTGAGGCACCCTGGGTGGGTTGGCCAACCAGTTCTTCTGAGAAATTTTTGCCCCGTTTTACCGCTTTGGCAAGTATTTGTTTCAAACGTTTCCTGTCTTCAGGAAAAAGGTAGGAATTAAGGATGTTTTCGAAATCTTCTTCATTGATGGTTTGTTCCCCTTTGCCGATGCCGAGAATCCGGCAACTTTCACCGGTTAAAAGCACCAGGTGTTTGGCCAAATCCCATTCCCAGCCACCTATTTTTGCTACTTCGGTGGTGAGTTGCATTAAATCGCGGTAACGATTTTTTTCTATTAAATTTTCCACTATAGCAACGCAAATTTTTTCGTTGCCTGCATCAAGCATGACCCAACTCACCTCTACAGGAACCAGGATTTCCTCGTGGCTTAATAAATCAGTTCGTGAAGTATGTTGCCGTTTTTCCAGTAATTGATTCCACAACGTTTTCCACTTGATTAAACTATAATGGGGAGCAACCTCAAGAATGGTCATCTTTTTAAGATCCGATGCTGTACCATAGCCAAATTCCTGTTGGAATATTCGGTTAGCACCAATCAGGTCCCCTTTTTCGGAAACAAATATGATTGCCTGTTGAAGTATGTGTGCGGCTTGTAGATACCCCTCTACTGCTATGGTCGCAGAAGTTTTTAAGTTGTCTTCGTTCATTTCAGATTGTTAACCACGACTGACTAAATCGCCGGGATTTGAGAGCTCTTTGGAGTATCTGATTTAACTTGCTTTCCCGGCCACGTCAATTTACGATTATTTGAGGTTATTTAAACCAAATAATCATAAATAATGCGCTAAAAGCAGCATCAAAAAAATATTTTTTTGAAGATTTTAAATTCTGGCGCTGGCCATTTTTTGATAGATATTTAAACCCATCGCCGCTTTTAAAACGGCTTCTCTGCCTTGGTCCGCACCAAAAATAACGATTTCTACGATGGTTGGCCCAAGGTCTTTTACCAGATAATAATAATAAATATTGTTGAGGGCAAACTCAGCTGAAAGTTGATCGACTTGATCATTTAGATAGACCTTTCCAACATAAAAAACCTTCGTTGAAGATTGAATGCTCTGGTATTTTGTATCAAAAAGACTGCGTAAGGAATTGGTAGGATTAGCATATTCACGGAGCTTCAGATAGATACTTCCATCATGTGATTTTAATGAAATACCTTTCAGTGGGTCCGCTGATTTGTCTAGGTCAAAAAATTCTTCAGGTAGGTTAAAACAAAAACTACCAGAATTAAAACATTGGAAATCTGCCCCTTGTTCGATTGATTGCATTGCTTCGGGTAGAGGGTCCGGAGCAAATGTGTTATATGCCAGAAAAGAAGCCGACAAAACACCCAATAGGACAACTGACGTAGTAGTTATTTGTATTTTACTCATAGTTGCTAGGTTTTCATTCCGTAGATCATGTTTAGCATCCAAACTATTGATCTATACAATAGCTGGTTTGCAAACCAATAGAAAAATGGGGGGATCTATTTATACTTGTTAACGAACAAGTTTCAGGTTTTGTTCTGGAATAAGTATGGATGTGGTGTTTTTTAAGCCAAATTGGCTATCTCCAAATATACTGCATAGTCATGTTTATCTGGAGTTTACCGTAAAATTAATATATTTTATAGTCTAAACCAATTTATCTGATATTTGGCTCCATATTAGCAAAAAGCTGTAATGGGCCGTGGGTAAAAAAAATGCTTTTTTTCATGATATTTCAGGAATTGATTGTATTTCCCAAAGGGGTCTCTTTTTTGCTTTTTTGTAATTGTCTGGAAATCAGTTTTTTGTAAAATTGGCATGAAATTGGATTCTTAGAAGGAATTACCTAACCATTAAATGAAACTTTATTGATTGGAATTACACCCTTTGTAGACACGCTATTATCTAACTAAAAGATTCACCGATGAGAAGTAGTAATTTCCGATCCCAGTTAAATAAAAACATTTTGAATTTATCGGATTCCGCCAAGGAGCGGCATGCAGCGGTGGTCAAAACAATTTTCGGTTCCATGGAGGAGAGACTGAGTTTTCCATTGGTCTTATTCCTGGAAGGCTATATTCTGGAGGATATAGCAGAAATACTAGAAACTTCGGAACAAGAGATCAAAGAAAACCTAAAAGAAGGATGGAACCTTCTGGATTTTTCTACCCTTTCCAAAACCAGCAGGGTAGCTTATCCATTGCTAAATGTTATTAGAAGCTGGTTTAGGACCCCTCTAAATTATCATATTTCTAAGATGAACTAAGTATTCCAGACTAATTGATTGAATATTATTCTTTCATGACCCTTTGGCAACAGCTGTGGTTTGACACGTAGCATCCAAAATTGATTTGATACTACATTGGACTGATCGCAGGGGTTGACAAGGTTAAAATTCTGGAATATGAAAACTCATGCTGATTCCAACCCCGGTTCTGGATACCAACCAAAATCCAACGTATCCATATATTTATTTACAGGAGCCCATCTTCCTCTTTGGATAATTAAGTTGTCCTTGAGAAACCGATTGGCAGAAGCAATGGAAAAACTAATTTTTCAAGGAATTGCCAAAAGAGAAGCCTATGCTATTCTAAGAAAGGGGCTTGACTTATTGGAGGAAGAACCTTTCTGGAAAGCATTAAAAGGTGGTGCAGCAATTTTTATGAGTAAAAACCACTTTTCGGTGAAAATCCTCCCTTATTGGGTGGAACCGGAGGTGTACGTAGATTCCGAATTTGTGACAGGTCCCATTTCCGGATCTTTCAGATAAACTTACGCGATGTTGTTTTCACGTGTAGCCTAATCCAATTACGAACGGGAGTGAGCAAAAATCTCCCTTCCCTTTTCAAAACACGGTTATAGGTTGAAATATGCCCTTGAAAACTTCTTTTGAAATGTTTTAGATCAAGATTCGTTTGACATTTTCTCATGTACTTAGACTAAACAGAATTTGCTTTCGTTTAGTCTAATCTAATCCCCAACCATCTAAGTTGGTGGTAAATGTGGCCGACAATTGGTCGGTCACTTTTTTAACTCCCCAGGTACCCATACTACTGCTAAGAGATGTGGGATTAATAAGTGTCCACTTTTTTAACTACCCAGTAATAGATAAGCCATCATGTTCTAGCTTGTTTGACAGTGGCATTTTGCCACCACAAACACCGGAACTGCTATGGCCGATGAGGCCGTTGTCTCGAATCGACCATTGAATTTGGCAAAGAAGTAAATTATTTCACCAAATAGTTATATCCAATGTTGAACACAAAGATGTTTAAGATTACCCGTTTATGGGCAATCATGATTATGAGTGCTTTTGTTTTTACCTATTGTACCAAAGATGATCCTTCGCCAGGCGATGGAGCCAAGGGACAATTAAAGGTGGAAATTACGGATGCTCCGGTTGATGATGCAAATGTGAAAGCCGTTTTTGTTACGGTGGCAGAGTTGCGCGTTAACGGTGCTAAAGTTGATGGATTTAGTCGGCAGACAATAGAAATCAGTGCCTACCAAAATGGAGCCACTGAAGTTCTGGCCAATAGCGAAGTGAGTGCTCAATCCTATTCCGAAATCACCCTGGTACTCGACAATACACAGGATGACGCTGGTAATAGCCCGGGCGCTTATGTTATGAACCAGGATGGAACAAAGGATGACCTGGTTTTATCTTCAAACAGCAACGCCCAAACTGAAGTCACTTTCAGCGGTTCAGATTTTACAGTCCAGGAGGACGGAAGCAATACCGTTGTAATCGACTTCGATTTACGTAAAGCTATCCAACGGGAAGGTACAGAAGGATATGCTTTTGTAACTCAAAGTGAGCTGAATGCTGCTCTGAGCCTTAAAGAGAAAGCTAAAACAGGTGTCATCAAAGGACAGGTAAATAGCTGGGCCAACTATTCTGAAAAAGTGATAGTCTACGCCTACAAAAAAGGTTCTTTTGATCAATCAGTAGAGACTCAGGCGCAGGGTTCAAGTAATGTAACGTTTAAAAATGCGATCACAAGTTCAGCCGTTGGACAAGATGGTTCCTTCGAACTGCACTTTCTGGAAGCTGGTGAGTACGAATTGTATTTTGCAGCCTATGATGATGAAGGAAGTGATGGGACTTTTGAATTGCAGGGTAGTCTGATACTCGACCTGATCACTGGCCTGAGCCTTAACGATATTAAAATAGATGCCAACGCCACGGTTAGCCTGACTATCCTGGTCACCGGCGTTACGCCTCTATAAAGATAGTCGAAAGAAACTCTGAGAGCATGTTTGGAGCTTGCTCCTACTGCAAATCAAGGACTTATAAACCTGACTTTGTCTTTTTCTATTCACTTAACCCGCTAAGCTCATATAAAAAGACTTTGCCAGAACCACAACTCCTTGATTTTCCTAACGAATCCGCTCCAAACAAGCTCTGAGTAAACATGAATTCATCCCGTAGTTGTCTCAAATTTATGCACTAACTCGAAGTTAGCGCCTTAAACGGCAATGTATTTGATTTGAGGTGACTTTCAGCAAAATATTCTTGCATCTATAGGTATAATGAAATTCGGGATGAATTGATGTTTTTTACCTCAAGAGGTACTCCAAAGTCTGTGCTACCTTTTCGAACCCAAATCCATGAAAGACCCGATCCCATTTGGCTTTTATCTCGGAAGTACACAAATTTCCGATACTGCCCTCATGGGTGTGAACGAGTTTTTTATCTGGATGAAAATTGCCTGCTGCGATCTGTTGCCCTACCTGATGATAAGCATCTCTGAAAGGAACTCCTGCTAGCACCAGACGGTTGACTTCTTCCACGCTAAAGAGGAAATCATAATCCGATCCTTCCAGTAGATTGGCTTTTAATTGAATTTGCCCCAATGCATAAGTAGCCAGCGACAAACAGTCTTTGAGCTGGCTAATAGCCGGGAAAAGCACCTCTTTTAAGAGTTGGAAATCACGATGGTAGCCCGAGGGGAGATTGCCCGTGAGTTGGCTGACCTGAACCGGGAGGGCTTGCAATTGATTGCAACGTCCACGGATCAATTCAAAAACATCGGGATTCTTCTTATGTGGCATAATGCTGGAGCCCGTAGTCAAATCATCCGGCAAAGTCAGAAAGCTGAAATTCTGATTGGAAAATAGTACGATATCCATAGCCAATTTTCCCAGGGTATGACCAATAGCCGCCAGCGAAAAAGCCATAAAATGCTCACTCTTACCACGACCCAACTGGGCGTGTACTACGTTGTAGTTGAGGTCAGCAAATCCCAACAAATCGGTGGTCATCTTCCGTTGGAGAGGAAAGGAAGACCCATAACCGGCTGCCGAACCCAAAGGGTTTTGGTTAATAATGTCAAAAACACTACGCAGCAATTGCAAATCATCAACCAACGATTCGGCGTAAGCTCCAAACCACAATCCAAAAGAAGATACCATGCCAACCTGTAGGTGGGTATAACCTGGCATCAATTGATCCTGATGTTTTTCGGATAATTCTTGCAATTGATCAAACAATGCTTTCATCGTAGTGGCTATCGCTTCAATTTCTGCCCGGAAATAAAGCCTAAGATCAACCAGCACCTGATCGTTACGCGACCGCCCGCTATGGATTTTTTTGCCTACAGCTCCCAACTTCTGAGTCAGCAACAATTCTATTTGAGAATGCACATCTTCCACATTGGCTTCGATGCTGAAATTGCCAACCTTGACTTCTTGATACAAACCCTGCAACGTAGTGGTCAATTGATGTAATTCACCCGAAGTCAGTAAATCAATTTTTTCCAACATCCGAATATGCGCCAGCGAACCCAAAATGTCATAAGGAGCCAACAATAAATCCAATTCCCGATCCTGACCTACCGTAAATTGTTCGATTTTTTCATCCAGGCCATACGCTTTTTGCCACAGTTTCATAGGTTTAGTTTTTAGATTTTACGTGATAGGATAAAGGATTCGGTCCACTATAAAATTTGAATGAAGGCCTACCATTGAGAATTTTGAAAAACATAGATTTTGAACTTATTCGTTTAGGAATATAACCTGACCACAATGGGTTAGTAACCAACCATACCTTTCAACAACCCGATATAAGTTTCAATGCCTCGCTCAATTTCTTTGCGGACAATAAATTCATCTGCCGTATGAGAACGGGCCGAATCGCCAGGACCTATTTTAAGACTAGGGAACGGCATCAACGCCTGATCCGACAGGGTAGGGGAGCCATAATAATTCAACGCCATCTTTAATCCGCTTTGTACAATAGGGTGATCGAGTGGGATTCCGGATGAATTGAGCCTAAAGGAACGGGCAGTAAGTTTAGATTTAGTTAGGTTTTGTAATAGCTCAAAAACTTCCCGATTGGTATAACATTCATTGGTGCGTACATCCAATACAAAACGACAGCTATCTGGTACCACATTGTGTTGAGTACCCGCCTCGATTTGGGTGGCACTTACTTTTACCGGACCGAGTAAAGGGGAGCTTTTAGGGAAGTGGTATTGTCTGATCTTTTGAATGTCTTCCAAGGCTATATACAACGCATTGACCCCCTCGTTCCGAGCGGCATGACCGGCTTTGCCCTGGGCCTCGGCGTCAATAACCATCAATCCTTTTTCAGCAATGGCCATTTGCATCAGGGTGGGTTCCCCCACAATAGCGAAGTCGATGGGACTGAGTGCAGGCAAGAGTGAAGCGATGCCTCCAGCACCAGAGATTTCTTCCTCGGCAGTAGCTGCGAAAATCAGTTGAAAAGGCAAATGCTGCTGCTCTTGAAAATAAAGAAAAGTGGCTAAAAGACTGACCAGACATCCGCCGGCATCATTACTACCCAGGCCATAGAGGCGCTCACCTATTTCCAGTGCTTCAAAGGGTGATTTGGTCCAGCCACTCACTGGTTTTACGGTGTCGTGATGAGAATTGAGCAGGATAGTGCGTTGATCTTTTCTCGTTTTTGGGGTGCTCACCCATACATTATTGCCCATTCTTTGAGGGTGGCATTGCTTTTGGTCCAAATAGTCAAATAATAGGGTTGCCGTATCGCCTTCTTCCCGTGAAAAAGAAGGTTTTGCAATCAATTTTTTCAAAAGATTGATGGCTTCCTGTTTTAGCGATTGTTGGTTCATGCGGTTCGAGTGTTTAGTGCCAAATTTGTTCCACCAGCAGTTGCTAAAGACGCTGGATTGCCAATGTTTACAGAATACACTCCGGCATTAAGCGCAGCAAAGGCATTATCCAGTTTGGGCAGCATACCCGCTGCGATGGTGCCCGCCTTTTTTCCGGACTGATAAGCAAATTGATCCAATTGAGGAATAACGGATTGTTCATCCGCGGGATCAGCCAGCACACCTGCTTTTTCAAAACAATAGAACAATCGAACTTCAAAATATTCAGTCAAGGCTTTAGCCATCTCAGCGGCAATGGTATCAGCATTGGTATTGAGCAATAAACCTTGCCCATCATGAGTAATGGCGCAAAAAACTGGACTCAAACCGATTTCCAATAATGTTTTGAGTCGTGGAGCATTAACAAAATCAATATCTCCGGCAAAACCAAAATCAATGACCCCCACTGGTCTTTTGTGTGCCAAAATGCTATTGGCATCCGCACCAGAAAGACCAATGGCATCACAACCCAAAGCCTGTAACTGGCTCACTACTTTTTTATTTTCAAGACCGGCATAAACCATCGTCACTACCTCCAGTGTCGCAGCGTCAGTGATGCGGCGACCATCTTTCATTATGGGACTAATGCCTAATGCTGTGCACCATTGATCGGCAGCTTTACCACCCCCATGGACTAGCATTTTTGCGCCTTGCAGATGAGTGAAATGCTGGAGTGTGACAGCTAGCAATTGCTCAGATTCCAGCAGTTTTCCACCAATTTTGACAATAGTTAATTTGGGTTTTTGTTTCATGGCTCCTTATTGTTTAGCAATTCAGCAATCACTGCCTGGGCAGCATAAGTTCGGTTGTTTGCCTGGGCAATGACAATGCTTTGGGCGCTATCCAGGACCTGGTCGGTTACTACCACATTCCGACGAACGGGCAGGCAATGCATAAAAAAAGCCTGGTTGGTTAGCGCCATTTTTTCCGGCGTGATGGTCCAATCTTCCTGAATAGGCAGTGCCTGACCATACGGCTGAAAAGTAGACCAGTTTTTGGTGTAAATGAAATCTGCTCCCGCAAATGCTTCCTCTTGGTGGTGTGTTATTTTGGCCTTAACCGCAAATGTTCGAGCTAGTTCGTAACCCTTGGGATGGGTAATGGTCAGATCATAACCAGCAGCCTGAACCCATTCTGCAAAGGAATTAGCTACCGCCTGAGGGAGGGCCCGCGGGTGTGGTGCCCAGCTCAGTACGATTTTTGGTTGGTCTCGTTTTTTGAATTCCTCAATGGTCAACAAATCCGCCAGCGATTGCAACGGATGGCGAATAGCTGACTCCAGGCTAATAATCGGAACGGAGGCAAATTCAATAAATTTATTGATCACTACATCGGCATAATCTTTTTCCCGATCAGTGAGGGAAGGGAAAGTCCGGATGCCAATAATATCAGCATATTGGCTCACTACGGCGGCGGCTTCGCGGATGTGTTCGGCCTTATCACCATTCATCACTACCTGGTCTTCAAATTCCAATTTCCATCCTTGGTCTGCATTCATACTGATCACCTGCATGCCCAAATTGAAACCTGCCCGCTGGGTGCTGAGCCGGGTCCGCAAACTCGGATTGAAAAACAAGAGTGTCAGCACTTTTCCCTGGCCAAGCGGGTTGAATGCCTGTGGCCTGGCTTTCATCTCTTGTGCCTTTTTTACCAATTCAGAAAGATTGCTTACATCGTTTACTGAGGTGAAATTTTTCATGCCTTACTATTTTGGACTTTTTGTATCGTTTCCCGCGTCAAGCCGCCTATTAATAAATCTACCTCTTTCTCACCAACGCAAAGGGGTGGCAACAAACGCATGACGTTTGCATCACTAGCTGAACCCGTAAAAATTTGATGCTCAAAAAGCAGTTGCTTGCGCATGTCTCCTACAGGGAATTCAAACTCCAGGCCAATCATCAGGCCCTGACCACGTATTGCTGTCAGGCCACGTAAATGGCGGAGTTCATCTAGCAAGATAGCGCCCCATTTTCTGGCATTTTCTATTAGTTTTTCGGCTTCTAGAACTTCCAATACTGCCAATCCAGCGGCACAAGCCAGATGACTACCTCCAAAGGTGGTGCCCAATAGGCCGTGACTGCCCTGAAAACGGGGATGAATCAATACCCCACCAATCGGGAAGCCGTTGCCCATTCCTTTGGCAGTGGTGACCAAATCCGGTTGGATTTTGGCATTTTGGAAGGCAAAAAAACGACCACTTCTACCATAGCCAGACTGGATTTCATCAAGAATGAGGAGGGTATCCTGTTGCTTACAAAGCTGTGCTAGGGATTCCAGAAATGCCGCATCGGGAATATGGATGCCACCGATACCCTGTATCCCCTCGATAATGACCGCACAAACGTCACCTTTTTTCAGGCTTTTAGCTACGGAATCAAGGTCATTCCAGGCGTGAAACTCAACCGGAAAGGTTTTATTAATTGGTGCTTTGATACTTTCCTTGTCGGTGATATTAACGGCAGCCGAGGTGCGCCCATGGAAGGAATTTTTAAAAGAAATAACCTTCTGCCGACCATTGTGGAATGAAGCCAGTTTTAGTGCATTCTCATTGGCTTCAGCTCCGGAATTGCAAAGGAATAATTGATAGTCTTCCAAGCCTGATAATTGGCCCAGCTTTTTGGCCAATTGCTCTTGTAAGGGATTTTGTACGGAATTGGAATAGAATGCCAATGCCTGCAATTGGGCTTGAAGCCTTTTTACAAAATGAGGATGGCTATGGCCAATGGAAATAACCGCATGTCCGCCATAAAAATCCAGATAGGCATGGCCCAACTTATCGTACACATAACAGCCCTGCCCTCGAACGGGCTCAATATCAAATAGGGGATAAACTGGAAATAGATTCATTTTATAGGATTCATTATTTAAAATACCATTGCCTTCAACCGAAGTCCTGTCGATTCGGGCAACTGAAAGATAAGGTTCATATTTTGTACTGCCTGCCCTGAGGCTCCTTTCAATAGGTTATCGATCAGACTGAGGATGAGTACCTGATCGCCGTGTTTTTCTAAGTGGACCAATGCTCGATTGGTATTGACAACTTGTTTTAAATTGGGATTCTGTCGAATAACATGTGTGAAAGGTGCGGACTGATAATACTGCTCATACAATTCATAAAGTGCTTCCTCATCCAGATCACATTGGGTGTACATACTAGCAAAAATACCCCGGGCAAAGTCGCCCCGCATGGGGATAAAATGCAGTGGCGGCAGATGGTCACCTTGCAATGCAGACAAGCTGCGCTTAATTTCTGCAAGATGCTGATGCCCGAAAGGTTTATAAACGGATAGGTTATTATTGCGCCAACTGAAATGGGTTGTCGCTCCGGGTGATTGTCCAGCGCCGGTAGCACCAGTCACGGCGGTGATATGCACTGCTGATTGTAAAAGCCCGGCTTTTGCTAATGGCAGTAAGCCCAATTGAATAGCGGTGGCAAAACAACCGCAATTGGCAATTCGTTTGCTGCCCTGAATCTGGCTTCTGTGTAATTCGGGAAGCCCGTAAACAAAAGATTCGTCTAAACGAAAATCCTGGCTAAGGTCAATGACTACTAAATTTTCAGGAAGTTGTTGCTGGTTAACAAACCGAGCGGACTCACCGTGACCCGAACAAAGAAAAAGGACGTCCACACCATCAAAATCCATATCTTTTGTAAAATGTAAACTCGTCTCCCCAATAAGGTCTTCGTGAATATCACTGATCATTTTGCCGCTTTGGCTATTGCTATGTACCCAGGCCAGTTCGACCTTAGGGTGGTATAATAAAATGCGGATCAATTCCCCTGCGGTATATCCACCGCCCCCAATAATGGCTGCTTGAATCATAATGTATTTTTTTACTTTTAGAAAAAATGGAAAAACAGGAAAGAGCCACTCCGTCCCAAACCACCACTTCTGCCCCTAAACCTCCTAAACCTCCTAAACCAATCCACCCTACAGTTCCTCTTTTCCACCCCCCCTTCTAAACCTTCCTAAACCTTCCTAAACCTTCCTAAACCTCCTAAACCTAACCCTCCTAAACCCTAAACCCAAAACCCTATTCCTCTCAATCTACTTTCGAAGAATGCACTTCACTATAAATCTTCATCTGATTGGCCAGGATTTTGGTAAATCCTTTGACGTCATCACCACTCCAGGCTTTATTCATCTCTCCATATTCACCAAATTTGCTATTCATCAGGTCATTGGTTGATTCAATGCCTTGCAGTTGGAAAGTGTAGGGTAATAATTTGACCCAGACTGTACCAGTGACTGACTTTTGAGTATCTTCCAGGAAGGTTTCGATATTGCGCATCACCGGTTCGAGGTATTGGCCTTCGTGTAGGAGCATGCCATACCAATTGGCCAATTGTTCTTTCCAGTATTGCTGCCATTTGCTGAGCACATGTTTTTCCAGCAGATGATGAGCTTTGATGATAATTAGGGGTGCGGCGGCTTCGAAGCCAACCCGGCCTTTGATGCCAATGATGGTATCTCCAACATGGATGTCACGACCAATGGCATAAGGTGCGGCCAGCTTTTGCAGACATCTGATCGCATCAACAGCGGAGGCAAAAAGTTCATCATTAATTCCTTTGAGCTCTCCTTTCTCGAAATAGAGGCTAATGGTTTTTGTGTCTGTTTGGCTCAGCTGGGTAGGGTAGGCATCCTCTGGCAATGCCTGGGAGGAAGTCAGCGTTTCAGCACCACCAACACTGGTACCCCAGAGTCCCTGGTTGATGGAATAACGCGCCTTTTCCCACGACCATTCGATGCCTTGTTTTTTGAGGTATTCAATTTCATCAGCTCTGGACAATTGCAAGTCGCGGATGGGCGTAATGATTTTTAGATTCTCGCCTAATACATTGAATATTAAATCAAAACGTACCTGGTCATTGCCTGCACCAGTACTTCCGTGTGCCACGGTGTCTGCACCGATCAGGCGGGCATATTTGGCAATCTCCAAAGCTTGGAATACACGCTCGGCACTTACGGAAAGAGGATAGGTATTGTTTCGCAGCACATTACCAAAAACCATATACCGGATACATTGACGGTAATAGGCAGGAACGGCGTCAATCAATTTGAAGGATTTGGCACCGAGCTGTAGCGCTTTTTTCCGGATTTCCTGAATTTCTTTTTCCCGAAATCCACCCGTATCTACTGTTACAGCGTGTACTTCGTAATCTTTATCCCTGGTAAGGTATTTGACGCAAAAAGAGGTATCTAAACCGCCACTATAGGCAAGCACAATTTTTTTCTTGGACATAAAACTTAATATTTTCAAAAAGGTAAATCATTTGATATCAATTATAGACCAGGAATAGGGTGTCTGAGGAAGGAGTGTCTAGCAAAGTGTGTCTACCTCAGAATCTTCAATTCCTAGCTAAGTGTATAAAGAATTATTTCAATAAATTACTTCGCGAAACTCCGTGTCCTCTGCGCCTCTGCGGTGAAAAAACCACACTTTCCCGTACACTCCCTTCCATTCTAAACCACCATTCCCGTCCTAAACCTCCTAACCCCCTCTAAACCTGTATTCCCTGGAAGGATTGGAAAAAATGTACGAACTGGAAAGAGCTACTCCGATCTAAACCACCACCTCTGCCCCTAAACCTCCTAAACCCCTCTAAACCCTAAACCACCTCAACTTTCTAAA
>BQJU01000024.1 GCA_021604865.1 Saprospiraceae bacterium
TTATCTTTGGAGCGTAACAAAAAATCCTGGAACAAATCCGTCCAGGCATGGAATAGCATCACTCGAGAGCTTATCCAGACTTTTGGTGATAGATTTACGCAACATATTAATTAACACAGACACAGTTCAGTGTACACTCCCAATGAGGCTTTCAAAATGTCGTCAGCAATAGAGACCCGCAGTATAAAAGTAAGCCCTTTTCAGGTGGCAGTTTCCCACTGGCTTCTGGATTTGTTTTGAAAAGCAATCCAAGAGGCAATGGAAAATTGCCAATTGAAATAGATTCTTAGGAACACCCAGTAAACCCAAATGGATCGATCTGAAACAAAATAATCTTTTTCCTCAACTGCCCTAAGAACCTAAACACCTACTTTGTTTAGTATATTCAAAAAAAAACCACCCGTCCTAACCGACTTTTCCTTCTTACACGCCGACATGCATTCCCACCTTATTCCGGGAATTGATGACGGAGCACCGGACGTAGAGACTAGTGTAACATTGATCAAGGGACTGATGGCATTGGGCTTTAAACGCATCATTACTACGCCACATATTATGGCGGATTTGTATCCGAATACACCGGAAATCATCCAGGCAGGACTGGAAAAAGTTCGAACAGCATTGAAAGCCGAAAAAATCGACATTCCAATAGACGCCGCCGCCGAATATCTGATGGATGAAGCCTTTGGCGAAAAGATCGACAGTGGACAACTACTTACTTTACCCGGAAATTACGTACTGGTAGAAATGAGTTTCATCTCTCCCCCACCCCAGCTGAATGAGTATTTATTTCTACTGCAAACCAAAGGATATAAACCGATTATGGCGCATCCGGAACGGTATATGTATTTGGGAGGTGACTTGGGGGCTTATGAACGTCTTAAGGAGCGAGGCTGTTTGATGCAGCTGAATTTGTTGTCCCTGACCGGCTATTATGGCCGGGAAATACAGCGTTCGGCCTTCAAGATGACCAAAGCTGGGTTGTTTGACCTGGCGGGTACAGATTTGCATCATGAGGGGCATCGGGAAGCACTGGAGGGTTTGTTGAAAGGTGGGAAGGCAAATGTTTTATTAGGAGGGCAGGTTTGGCGGAATGTGGAGGTGTTTGGTTGATTTTGGACGCAGAGGTATTAGAGGTGCAGAGTTAAGAGAGTTTACCTGATAAATCAGGTATTGACTATACTACACTTAAATAAATGTTACTTTTGTGGAATTTTAAAAAATCCCGGCTTTTTATAAGTCCCAACAACTGATTTAGATGAGGAAAATACACTGTATTGGTTGCTTTTTTGCGATTTTGGTATTGAATCTGACTTCTTGTATCCCACATAAAGAATTGCTATTGCTCAATGAAGGAGCGGAATTTCCAACCAATGCTACTTCTATTGGTGAGGTTCCAAGCCTAAAAATTCAGATTGACGACATACTTAATATTAGTGTACGCACACTAGATATGAAAGCCGCTGCTCCCTATAATTTGTCGATTACTGTTTTTAATGAAACGATCAACAATGGAAACAATGTAGGGATCACTGATTACCTTGTGGACAATGAAGGGTCTATTGATTTCCCCGGCTTAGGCAGATTGAAAGTAGATGGGTTAACTTTAATTGAGTTAAAAGAGAAGTTATTGCAATTATTGGACCCATTTTTAGTAAATCCTACAGTTATCATTCGCTTTAGCAATTTTAAATTTACTGTCCTCGGTGCAGTAAAATCCCCAGCGACATATAGCATACAAGAAGAGAGGTTGACAATATTTGAAGCAATAGGTTATGCCGGTGACCTGGACGTTTTTGCCAATCAGGAAAACATCCTTTTGATCCGTGAACAAAATGGAGAACGCGAATTTGCATATATCAATATCAAAGATCGAAATGTATTTCAATCTCCTTATTTTTACCTGAAACAAAATGATGTCCTTTATATAGAGCCAAGACCTGAGAAAACTTTAACACAAAGAGATCAGTTATCACGTATTTTGCCCTGGTTGTCGGTAATTACATCGGTGACTACGCTGATCTTAACCTTGACCAGATTATAATCCTATCGTTTTGAATCAATCTACTCCTAGTTTTAACAACGCTGATTTTTTACTTGAGGAAAAGCCATTTGACTTAAAAGCTTTTCTTTATCGATACTTGTTTCGGTACTGGTACCTCTATGTAATATGTATTGGCTTGGCGCTGACTGGAGCCTGGTTGTACCTGCGCTATACGGTGCCCATGTTTGAGGTAAAAAGTAAGTTATTAATCAAAAATTCCAGCGCAGATGCTGAATTTAGCGAAGAAGCTCTGCTTAGGGATTTGGGTTACAATTCCAGCGCCAAAAACCTTTCCAATGAAATAGAAATTCTTAAGTCAAGAACCCTGATGAAACAGGTAGTTGACTCTTTGAATTTACATATTTCCTGGTCTTCTTTAGGCAGAGTCAGGAACAACGAGTATTATGAAGATGTAACCTTAAAACTGGATACTTTTGATATAAAAAAATCCTACACAGGTGCAACGTTCATCATTGAGATTTATAATGAGCAGGAATTTGCTTTTGGTCGAGAAGAAGAACTAAATACCTATCGTTTTGGGGTGCCTTTTCGTAATAAATATGGTTACTTCCAGTTTAGCAAAAATTTTGGTTCCAACATACCCAACAATGGAATCCTTCTTTTATCCATCAATAGTGAAGAACAAATTGCCCAAAGGTATGCAGGACGGTTAAACATCAAGGGGGTGGGCGAATGGTCAGATGTATTGGAATTGTCTATGAAAGACCCGATTCAAGAAAAAGCAAGAGATATCCTGAACATGCTGGTGGAAGTTTATAATCAAGCTGGGATAGAGGATAAAAACAAGGTCAGCGAAAACACCAAAGCCTTTATTGACGAACGCCTGATTTTCCTTACAGATGAGTTATCTGAGGTAGAAGGAGAGGTAGAACAATACAAAAAACGCAATGAAATTGCTACTGAAGCGGCTGACAATATAACCAGTTTATATTCTAACCTCCAGGAATTTGACCAAGGCATTGTTCAATTAGAAATTCAGAAACAAATCTTGTTATCATTGGAGGAATACATGAATAACGATGCTAGTTTCTATCAATTAATTCCCTTTAGCTCTGGCCTTAGTAATGCAAACTTGGCTGACCAAATTAATCAATACAATCAATTAATTCTGGAAAGAAGCCGAACTTTAAAATCAGCAACGGAAAAGAACCCAGTAATCGTTTCTACCGAAGAAGAAATTACTAGGCTTCGAGCGCTTATTCAATCTTCGATCCGTAATATAAAAACAGAGTTACAAAGTAAGATCTCTGCATTGGAGAATCGTAAAAAACAGGGAATGGCAACGATTCGATCTACACCCACTAAAGAAAGAGAATTACTTGAAATCAAACGCCAGCAATCTATTAAAGAGAATCTGTATCTTTATTTACTACAAAAACGAGAAGAAACCGCATTATCGTTAGCTGTTGCAGTACCTAACTCCAGAATCATCGATGTAGCAGGAAAAGGTAGTCAAGTAAGTCCGAGAAAGCAAAACATTTATGGCATTGCTTTTATATTAAGTTTGTTGTTTCCGATAGCATTTATTGTATTGCGTGACTTATTAACTGATACAATCCAAATTGAGGAAGATGTTAAGCATCAAACAGAAATGTCTATTCTTGGTGGTATTGCCTTTAATAAAAGTGGGGAAAAAATTGTTATCAGCCGGAACAGTCGTTCAGCCATCGCCGAAATGTTTCGTCTACTACGCACGAATTTGCAATTCATGGTTCATGGGGAAGGTTGCAAAACCATTTTAATTACATCAGGAACTAGTGGTGAAGGCAAAAGTTTTATTACTGCCAATCTGGGCATGGCCCTTGCTCTTTCCCAAAAGAAAGTAGTTTTATTAGGATGCGATTTAAGAAAACCAAAACTTAGCAAATATATTTCCGAACATAGCCCTACCAAGGGAATTACCAATTTTTTGATTGGAGAAGCTGAACTGGAAGATATTTTACAAACAACCGAATTGGATCCTAACTTATATTACATTGGTTCAGGCCCTATTCCTCCCAACCCAAGCGAATTATTGATTAACTATAGAATGGATGCATTAATAGATGAGCTCAAGCAACAATTCGATCTAATCTTGATTGATACTCCTCCAATCGGACTGGTGGCTGATGCTCTATTACTCAATAAGTATATTACCAATAGCCTGTTTGTTGTTCGATTTGGACATACCAAAAAGGGCATGTTTAAAATATTGGATGAAATCTACCGGCAAAAAAAATTAGAACGTCCAAGTATTGTCTTGAATGGTATACAAAACAAAAATTCCTACGGTTATAGTTACGGATATGGCTATGGGTACGGCTACGGATATGGGTATTATGATGATGATCGAAAAAAGGATAAATGGTGGAAGGTTTTTAAATCGTAAAAGGCTTTTATGATTATTGCAGAAATAGGACAGGCCCATGATGGAAGTCTTGGTACCGCACATGCTTACATAGATGCAGTGGCTTCCACCGGAGTTGATGCCATTAAGTTCCAAACTCACATTGCGGAAGCGGAAAGTTCTGAATTTGAACCATTTCGGATTAAATTCAGCCTGCAAGATTCCACACGCATTGACTATTGGAAAAGGATGGAATTTACTTTGGAACAGTGGAAAGGACTAAAAAAACATTGTGAGGAAGTGGGTTTAGAATTTATTTCTTCTCCTTTTAGTAATGCCGCAGTAGATTTACTGGAAAACATAGGTGTGCAGCGCTATAAAATCGGATCTGGGGAAGTCAATAATTGGCTAATGTTAAAAAAAATTGCCCGGACACAAAAGCCGATTATACTAAGTTCCGGGATGAGCTCCTTCGAAGAACTTGATCAAACAGTAAATTTCTTAAAACCATTTGGAAATTCATTGAGCATATTGCAATGCACTACGGCCTACCCCACCCTACCCCAACAATGGGGCTTAAATGTAATTGCTGATCTCAAACAGAGATATAGATTGCCCATTGGGTTTTCTGATCATAGCGGCAATATTCCTGCCTGTCTTGCCGCAGCTGCACTGGGTGCCGACTTGTTTGAATTCCATGTTGTTTTTGACAAACGGCAGTTTGGACCCGACACGGCAGCTAGCATTACAATTGACCAAACAAAAGAGTTGGTACAGGGAATATGCGCCATTCAAACGGCGCTTCAACATCCGATAGATAAAACGGATAACTCAGCCTTTGGTTCTTTAAAAAATATTTTCGAGAAAAGCCTGGCCGTTAATAAATCCTTGCCACTGGGGCACGTATTAGGCTTTAATGATCTGGAAGCAAAAAAACCCAGTGGAAAAGGTATGCCTGCCAATCGTTTCGAGAAAGTCATAGGTAAGGCACTAAACAAAGATTTGCAGAAATGGTCATTTTTGAATGAAAGCGATATTGATGAATAAAAGAAAAGTCTGTGTTGTTGTAACCGCGCGTCCCTCCTATAGCCGTGTCAAAACCGCGCTACAAGCAATCAAAGAGCATCCTGACCTGGAATTGCAGTTGGTAATAGCAGCCTCTGCTTTACTTGATCGATACGGCTCTGCAGTGAATTATATAGAAAATGATGGATTTCAAATCGTTGCAAAAGTTTTTAATGTCTTAGAAGGAGAAAACTTAACAGCGGCAGCGAAAACTACAGGGATTGGGATATTGGAACTTTCCACTGTCTTTGACAACCTTTCTCCAGATGTAGTAGTTACTGTTGCCGACAGGTTTGAAACAATGGCCACTGCCATCTCAGCAGCCTACATGAATATCCCGCTTGTGCATTTGCAAGGAGGTGAGGTTACAGGAAATATTGATGAAAAAGTAAGACATGCAATCACTAAGTTAGCCGATGTCCATCTTGTATCCAATGAAATAGCAAAGGAACGAGTTATCAAGATGGGAGAAGACCCGACAACTGTTTTTGTTACTGGATGTCCATCTATTGATTTGGCAAAAGAGGTATTAAATACTTCAGACCTTGACTTTAATCCTTATGAAAAATATGGTGGCGTCGGAAAGTTATTGGATATGAAAAAAGGTTACATAGTTGTTCTGCAACATCCTGTAACAACAGAATATACCTTGGCACGTGAACATGTAGTGAAAACACTGCAAGCAGTAAAAGAAACAGGGCTTGCTACCCTGTGGTTTTGGCCTAATGTCGATGCAGGATCAGATGGCACTTCAAAAGGGATTCGGGCATTCAGAGAGTGGGATGATGCATCAAACATCCACTTTTTCAAAAATATGACTCCTACTGATTTTCTTAAGCTTATTTACAATTGTAAGGTATTGGTTGGCAATTCAAGTGTAGCCATTAGAGAAGCAAGTTTCCTGGGCGTTCCTGTAGTAAATATTGGTAGTAGACAGGGAGGTCGTGATCGTGGAAAAAATGTCTATGACGTTGGTTATAATAAGGAAGAAATATACGATGCAATCATAAAACATTATCATAATGGCCGCTGCGAAAGAGATACAATTTATGGATCAGGTGATGCCGGTGAAAAAATAGCCAAGATTCTCGCAAAAGTACCCTTGAAAATCGAGAAAAAATTGACCTATTAACTGATGAAAATTTTAGGAATAATACCAGCACGCGGAGGTTCAAAAGGTGTGCCCAGGAAAAACATCAAACAATTAGCTGGTAAACCCTTAATTGCCTATACCATTCAATCGGGAAAGGCATCAAAACATCTCAACCACCTAATTGTAAGTACTGAAGATGAAGAGATTGCCGCAATCAGTAGAAAATTAAAGGCAGATGTACCATTCCTTAGGCCAAATGAATTAGCACAGGATTCCACTCCTACCCTTCCAGTCCTTATACATGCCCTAAACTATTATAGCCAATTGGGACAGTATTTTGATGCCGTTTGCATTTTGCAAACAACGACCCCATTCAGGCCTGCCAAAATGATTGACAATGCTATTGAAAAGTTTATATCAACAGGAGCGGATACTTTAATCTCTTTACGCCCAGTCCCTATTGAATACAATCCGCATTGGGTCTTTGAAGAAACGACTGGAGAGCTGCTTAAAATAAGTACAGGAGAAAGGCAAATTATCCCTAGACGGCAGGAATTACCTCCGGCATTTCATCGTGATGGTATGCTGTATCTTGTAAAGAGTGATGTATTATTAAAGCAAAACACCATATTCGGGAATACCATAACAGGTTATTTAACACAGGGAGAAGCAGTAAATATTGATACTTTCGAAGATTGGAATAAGGCGGAGGAATTGGCTACTAAACTTTACAATTAATAATAATAATGAAAAAATTTATTCACATCGGAGGCGATTCCAGAAGTGGTGGGTCATTATTAGCGCGCCTATTTGATGGTCATCCAAATATTCTTTCTTACCCTTTTGAGAATGAATTCTTTAATAATCGGAATACGGACCTTATCGACTTTTCTGAGTACCGCCAAAGTAGAAAGTTTGAGGATATTGAAAAACAAGAAGTTGTAAATAAAATCAAGAAGTTTGCTGAAGAGAAATTGAAATCTAAACAACGCTATGGAAGAGATCAAAATCATTTCGATTATGAAAGCTTCTATTCAAATGTGGAACAAGCAATCAGTACAGACAAGGATGATTCTGAAATATTTGAATCTATTCATCAGCATTTCTTTAAGGCTTTGCTTGACACTGATTATAGCAATTTCAATGCCGTATGTAATCACTGTTCCCGAACTTTTGCCGGTAACCTAGATCAATTTTTTAAAACTTTCACAAACGGCTATTTCATCCATACCATTAGAGAACCAAAAGCAGTTTGTGCTTCCCTGAAAAACTATTCCTTTTTTGCCACTGGAAATGACCCGGAGTCAATCCCTGTTGAGTTTAATCAGTTAGCAATTGATCGTTGGCTAATAGCCGCTTATATGGCTGTAAAGAACAGGATGAAATACGGTAATAGGTATGTGATTGTGATCTATGAAAATCTGGTACAGAATGCTGATTACGAGTGTAAAAAGATCTGTGCACAAATTGATATTCCATTTCATGAAGAAATGCTAATCCCTAAATTTGGAAAAGAAGTTTGGGGCGGCAATTCATCATTTGGGAAAATGCCAGCCAAAGTTTCCTCAAAGAATTTGGAGAAATACAAGGAAGTATTGGAAGAGGAAGAACAGAAACAAATTGATGAGGTTCTGCAAAGTATTTATCATTCCTTTTCAAAGGGATTAGATGATTCAAATATCATGGAGGAAATAATTCGTGATATTCATACTAGGATTTCAGCAGATGAATTAGAAGATGACAACCTCAGGAATCATTATAACCTATTATATTCCCGGATGAGGAAAATGCAATTAAATTAATTGTGCGGTTAGTAATATTAACAAGTAATGCCATTCGGCATAAATTCCTTGCAAATACATTAGTAAAAGAGGCATCGGCAGCCTTGATTATTGCTGAATGTAAGCCTGCAGCAACTACTTCTGAAAAAACGGAAAAACTTTCCCTCATTAGTAAACATTTTGTCCTAAGGGATAAAACAGAGCTTGATGTTTTTGCAGGTCATGATTATTTTAGATGTAACACCTTGCCTATTTTGCACAAGGAAGCTAATAATCTGTCTGTTTTTGAATCAGTCAAAGCTTTTAATCCTGATATAATTGTCGTTTATGGTGCATCAATTATTAGGCCCCCTCTTCTTTCTCTTCTTCCTTACGGTCGAATAATTAATCTTCACTTGGGATTATCTCCTTACTACCGCGGAAGCGGCACCAACTTTTGGCCTTTTGTGAATGATGAATTGGAGTATGTTGGTGCAACCATTTTGAATATTGATGCAGGAGTTGATACGGGAGATATTATCACTCACATTAGGCCTCAATTAGTTCCGTCAGATAACGTGCACACCGCTGGGTGTAAAGTAATTGCGGCTTCTGCTGATGCATTGTTAACCATCATGAGGAGAAAAGAAAATGGGAAAAAATTGCCTGCTGTAAAACAATGGAAAGCTGAAATTGAAAGATACTACCGAAAAAAAGATTTTAATGAGAAAGCCCTCCTGGAATATTATCAAAATCTTGAAAATGGAATGGTAGCCAGGTATTGTAACAATCCAAAAACCTTACCACAATTAGTTTCAATTTAAAGGGATGCTCATAGCGGTAAACTATCATTATATTAGACCAGCCTTCGATTTTAAATATCCTAGTATATTTGGTATTACACCCTCAAAATTCAGGAAACAACTTGAAGCGCTTTCGGCCTTTGGAACCTTCGTCAGCCAACAAGATATTTTGAACCATCTTGATGGCCATTCTAGGTTACCCCAAAATGCAATTATAATTACTTTTGATGATGGCCTTGCAGAGCAGATTGATCTTGCATTACCAATTTTGCAGGAAATGGGAATTCCGGCGATATTTTTCTTAAACACCAGGGTTTTGGTAGACTCTTATGTACTGAATGTACACAAAATCCATTTGGTCAGATCAGAAGTTTCACCGGTTGATTTGACAAAAAAGGTTCAATTATTCCTGAAAAAAAAGCAAAAATTTATTGATAAGACGGAATATCAGGAAAAAGCAATTTTTCATTATAAGTATGATCAACCTGATATCGCTATGTTGAAATATCTGCTGAACTTCATCCTTACCGTAGAAGAACGGGATGAACTAATGGAAACAGTATTTCGTGAAGTCTTTGATTCAGAGAAATTGGTACACGATAATTTATACATGAACTTGAGTGCAATAAAAAAACTGGCTTCTGATGGAATGTTGGGCAGCCATAGCCACGATCATTTTCCTTTAGGAACTTTGAGTTCTGATCAACAGGAAAATCAAATTGGTAAATCGCAGCAATCATTACAACAGTTAATTGGCAAAAAAACACAAGCTTTTAGCTACCCCTATGGCTCATTTGAGGCTTGTAATGCCGTTGGTCCTTTGTTGGAAGCAGATGGGTTCAGGTTTGCATTTACAATGGAAAGGGCAAAAAATGAAAATCTTGAAAAGTCCTTATACCTAAGTAGGTTTGACAATAATGATATGCCGCTAGGGAAAGCTTGGAAACATGGAGATAAAAACCCGTTTGAGATTCTTCCTTCTGCTCAATGGAAGTTTGATTAAAATATAAAGCGTAAAGCAGTTATGATTAGACTATTGATTGTAGGAGCCGGAAACATTGGAAGCCGTCATTTGCAAGGGTTAAAATTGATACCCCAAGCGATTCACATTGTCGTGGTGGAACCTTTATCAAGTTGAATTATTTCCAACTCATCTCATGTAATTGATACTGCATTTTTCCTGGCAGGTTCACCCAAGACAATTGAGACACAAGTCTCGGGAAGCGCCATAGAATGGCATCCAGCAGGGTCCATATTCATCGGTATAGGGAAAACCGAAGCAAAGGTACCATTTTCCTATCATGCCAATTGGGGTTTTGCCGGGCGTTGGAGTATTGAACTTATGACCCAAAATCATCGATTAATATTTTCTCCTATGGAGGAACTAAGCATTCAAAAAAGAGGAGCGTTAGCCGCTGAAAAGGTCTTGGTAAACTATGAATTAGACAAAATGTACAAACTTGGTATATTCAACCAATGCATAGCTTTTATCAATAAATTTGAAGAGCAACAATTGCTCTCACTGGAAGATCAAATAAGCAGAATGCGTATTTATAATAAAATGGCGAACTACTAGCCACGAATGGAAAAACTACCTACGCTACTATTCTTTCCACAGTTGCGCTATTTGAGCAATCCCACATTTAGTTCAGTAGCAAAGGAATTAAAGGGCTATAGGAGAATTTACTTAGATACCGATTTATATCATAATTATGAGTCACCCATTTCTCCAGATGAAATGGATGAATTGTCCGGAACTTATGATGAAATAATCCAACTCGGCCTAGATAAAAATTTAACCAATACTGGAGGGCGCTTAAGCAGGTTAAAAAGATATCATCAATTAGTAAAAGAAATAAAAGCCCTGACTACCGAATATAAACCAAGTGCATTTATATTCCCATCCGATATTATCTTTGAGCTGCGTGTGGTAAAGCGACATTTCCCAAAGATAAAAAGGATTATTCTGCAGCCATGCCAGCGGAAATTCGTGTTAAAAAAAACCAGTTTACGGCGTAAAATATATTATTATTTTTTCAACTACTTAATAGGCATACCTCTATATAGTAGGTCTAAAATGTTTGGCGATCAGGATAATAAGGCACACTATGTTTTTTGGTCTAAAAAATGGGTCGCCTCTTTAGCACAGCCCCAAAAAACGATAACATACATAAGCGGAGCGCCGGCATATGACATCATTTTTAAACAGGAGGCTAACAAGAGCTTTGTGCTGCCTCCCCAATTCTTTAGTGAGAATAAAAAAATAGTGACCTTCTTCCTGAATAAAAAAACTAGCGCTGGCAAGGAAGCTTTTGAGGAATTTGCATCATTATACAAAGCGTTCATTATTCAGCATCCTCATTTAGCTTTTATTTTAAAAATTCATCCACTTGAGGATAAAGAATACTGCACAAATCTTTTCAGAGAAGTTATTTCACCCAATGTTCACTTGATTGATAAGGAGTTAACTACGCCACAATTATTGGCTAATTCATCCATTATTATTACCCAATGGTCTTCAATAATTAACGAAGCATTGATAAATGACATTCCGGTAGTTCTCTGTAATCCACAGGGTAAACATGATTTAAAAAACCGCTTTTTGGACGATTTTAAGTATGTTGCAAAAACCCTTGCCGAATTAATTAAATTGGTGGATGATATTTTACTCGAAAAAATTGATTATTCTTCTTTTAAAGGAGAATATCTAGAAAATTCTATTGGATTTGTGGATGGTCAGAACAGTAAAAGAGCTGCAAAAATAATTGAAACCATTATTGCCTAAGAGCTTATTTTGAAGGAATCGAAGAATAAATATGCCTTGGGGTCGTAGTAATCGAATATGGTTTATTATTCATAATATGATAAAAAAGATAATTGAGAAAAGCCTTGCAAACTTCCTCTATTTCTATAAAAATTTAGGATACAGGATTTTTTTGGCAACAGGCTTAAGTTTAATCCTTGGCATATTGGATGGATTTGGACTTACCATGTTTTTACCTCTATTGGAAATGGTAAGTGATCCTAGTAATTCCAACCAGGAATCAATGGGACGTCTCAAATTTGTTGCTGATTATATCGAAGCTGCCGGATTCAGCATGAACCTTACAACGGTGCTGATGTTTCTTTGCATTTTCTTTTCATTAAAGGGATTAACGAATTTCGCAAGTAAAGCATATCGCGTTTATGTAAGGCTGTATTTCATCCGCAATCTTCGTTTGAAAATGTTGCAAAGCCTTAATGAAATCAGCTATAAAAAGTTTATTTTCTCAGATATAGGTCGTATTCAAAATACAATGACGGGGGAGGTAGAACGTGTAGGTGCTGCATATAGGGCTTACTTTTGGACTGTAGAACAGTCAATCCTTGTGGCAGTATATATGGGGTTTGCTTTTGTTGTTGATGTACAGTTCGCTTTGCTTGTTTCCATTGGAGGGTTTTTAACTAACCTTATTTACAAACAGATATACAAAAAAACGAAAGGAGCGTCACGTATTTTAACCAAAGATTCTCATAATTTTCAAAGCCTGGTTATCCAACATGTGGCAAATTTTAAATATTTGAAAGCTACAGGGTTGCTTAATAAGTATAGCTCTAAATTACGAAATTCGATTTTCGATTTAGAAAATAGTAAACGAAAATTAGGAATCCACGATGCTACCTTGAGCTCGGCTCGGGAACCAATCCTCATCATAGTGGTGGCTGTAGTTATTATGATTCAAATAGAATATCTTGAAGCTTCATTAGGACCTATATTGATTAGCTTACTCTTTTTTTATAGAGCTTTAAATGCATTAATGGCAATGCAGGTTTCCTATAATCAGTTTTTGGCCGTTTCAGGATCGATGGAAAATATGATTAGCTTCCAGCAAAATTTGGAGCAAAACAAAGAGATAAACGGTAAGACACCCTTTGAGACACTTAAAAAGAACATTGAAATTAAGAATCTTAACTTCAATTATGGTCAAGAAAAAATTCTGAAGGATGTTAATCTAATAATCCATAAAAACGAAACCGTAGCATTCGTTGGTCCAAGTGGTAGTGGAAAAACTACATTCTTGAATATATTGGCTGGCTTGATACCTGTAGAAGAAGGATTGATGCTGATCGATAGCAAAAACAGCCGAGAGATCGATATGCATTCTTTTCAAAGAAGATTGGGATACATCACACAAGAACCGGTAGTATTTAACGATACTATTTTTAATAATGTAACTTTCTGGGCCGAGCCTAGCCAAGATAATATAAACAAATTCAGCGTGGCTACAGAAAAAGCTTCCATTAAGGATTTCATAGAAAGTTTGCCAGCAGGGTATAATACCGAATTAGGTAATAATGGAATCAATCTAAGCGGAGGCCAGAAGCAACGTATTGCTATTGCAAGAGAATTGTATAAAGGTATTGATATTTTGTTTATGGATGAGGCCACTTCTGCGTTGGATTCAGAAACGGAAATGGTGGTCCAACAAAATATTGACCAATTGAAGGGACAATACACAATACTCGTTGTAGCACACCGACTTTCTACAATTCGCACGGTAGATAAATTAGTCTTAATGGAAAATGGGAGAATTGTGAAAATTGGGGACTATGAAAGCCTTATGCAGGATGCCCCTAAATTCAGAAGAATGGTAGAATTGCAAGAGTTATAATTAGATGTTTGCGATTAAAATTAATAAAAAATAATCAATGGAACTTTCGGGAAAAAATATCCTAATTACTGGTGGAACCGGGTCATTGGGTAATGCACTCACCAAATATATCCTTCAGACGAATCCCCAGGTCAATAGGCTAGTGATTTTTTCTAGGGATGAACAGAAGCAATATCAAATGGCTCAAAAATTTCCGACTTCTACTTACCAACAATTGAGGTATTTTGTTGGAGACGTCAGGGATTTTGAGCGCTTAAAGAGAGCCATGAAGGGCATTGATTACGTAATCCATGCCGCTGCTATGAAACATGTTCCAATAGCAGAATACAACCCTATGGAATGTGTCAAAACGAATGTCATTGGAGCGGAAAATGTCATCAATGCTTGTCTTGAAACTGGTGTAGAGCGTGTAGTGGCCTTGTCAACCGACAAAGCAGCAGCCCCAATCAATCTTTACGGAGCTACAAAATTAGTATCCGATAAACTCTTTGTTGCAGCTAATAATATAACTGGCTGGAATCCAATAAAATTTTCTGTGGTTCGCTATGGGAATGTGATGGGTTCAAATGGCAGTGTTATTCCCTTTTTCCTCAAAAAGAAAGCAGAAGGAGTTCTTCCCATTACCAATAATAATATGACTCGTTTTAATATATCCCTGCAAGATGGGGTTGAAATGATTATGCACGCTTTAGAAAAAGCATGGGGTGGAGAAATATTTGTGCCCAAAATTCCTTCCTACAAAATTTTGGATTTAGCAAATGCGATTGGTCCAGAATGTAAAAAACCGGAAGTAGGTATTAGGCCCGGCGAAAAAATCCATGAAGAAATGATTACTACATCAGATTCTTACAATACCTACGATTTAGGAAAATATTATGCCATTCTACCGACAGCTACCCATCGTTGGAAACTCGATGAGTTTATAAATTATTTTGACGCGAAAAAAGTACCGGAAGGTTTTAGATATAATTCTGGGGAGAATACCCAATGGGAAACGATTGAATCGTTACGTAACCTAATTAAGTTTCACGTTGATAAAAATTTCGAAGTCAATTATGAAAATAATTCCTTACGGTAGACAAAGCATTGATCAAGAAGATATCAACGCCATTAACGAGGTGTTAGTTTCTGATTACCTCACTCAAGGTCCTCTTGTAGAAAAATTCGAATCTGATTTTGCTGCATATATTGGCTGTAAACATGCCGTGGCAGTTTCAAATGGTACGGCTGCTCTTCATTTAAGCGCATTGGCATTAGGAGTGCAAAAAGGGGATCGGGTAATCACTAGTCCGATCACTTTTTCTGCTTCAGCCAATTGTGTTGAATACTGTGGCGGTGAAATTGATTTCTGTGATATTGACCCCCAAACTTATCTCATAGACTTGGACAAACTTGCCACAATGATTGAATCCAAGCCTAAGGGATATTATAAAGGAATTATTCCTGTCGATTTTTGTGGCCTATCAGTTGACCTGGAAAGAATTTCGAATATTGCGCGTCAACACAATTTGTGGATTATTGAAGATGCTTGTCATGCACCAGGAGCAAAATTTCAAGATACATCTGGCAACTGGCACATGGCAGGAGATGGGCATTATAGTGATTGTTCCATTTTTTCGTTTCACCCGGTAAAACATATTGCATGCGGTGAGGGAGGAATGGTCACCACTAATAATGACGAAATAGCGGAGAGAATACGATTATTGAGAACACATGGCATCAGTAAAGACCCGAAACAATTAGACAAACATGATGGAGGGTGGTATTATCAGATGTTGGAATTAGGCTACAATTATCGGCTTACCGATTTTCAGTCGGCCCTAGGTGTCACGCAATTGAAAAAATTAGATTCAAGTCTTGAGAAAAGGAATGAGATAGCTAGAATTTATGACTCTTCCTTTAAAGGTTTGGGATTTAAGAAACAATTTATTCCTGAGAATTACTTCCATGCTTACCATTTATACGTAATTGAAGTCCCACAAAGAAAAGCACTCTATGATCATTTACGTCTGCATGGGATTTATGCCCAGGTACATTACATCCCCGTCCATACTATGCCATATTACAGCGCAAAAGGTTGGAAAGAAGGCGATGCTCCCAATGCAGAAAAATATTATACCCAATGCCTTAGTATCCCCATGTTTCCTACATTAGATAGGGAGGATCAGGCTTTTATTATTGACCGCATAAAATCATTTTATGCCTGAAAAGTTGGCTTTGGGAACAGCTCAATTTGGGCTGGACTACGGAATCAATAATTCCCTGGGAAAAACCCCGGAAAAAGAAGTCTCCAAAATCCTCAGCTTAGCAGAAGAGGCCGGCATAAACTGTCTCGATACCGCCTATGCTTATGGAACAAGTGAAGAGACCTTGGGTAGAAACAATCTGAATTCTTTTAAAATAGTCTCTAAATTTCCATCGGTTGAACCAAGCAAAAACCTTAATGAATACTTGTATGATAGTTTGAAAAAACTGAATACAAAAGCTATCTATGGGTACTTAGCTCACAATTCACAGGTGCTTATACAAAACCAAAACCTTTGGGATGAATTGCAGAGCGCAAAAAAATTAGGCAAAGTAAAAAAGATCGGATATTCCCTTTATCAGCCCTCTGAATTACATAAGTTATTGGAATTGGGGATGTTCCCTGATCTGATCCAGGTTCCCTTCAACATTTTGGATCAAAGATTTAGACATGATTTAATTGGATTGGCCAAAGAGGGCGTTGAGATACACACCAGATCCTGTTTCTTGCAAGGAGTCTTTTTTCAGGATCCTCAAAAATTGGATGCATTTTTTGAAAAGGTGAAACCTTTCCTTGCTGATTTGGCCCTTAATTATCCTACCAACTCAGAAAGAGCAGCATTCTTGTTGGATTATTGTACCTCTCAACCATTTATCCACAAGGTGGTGATCGGCGTGAACAACTATCAGCAATTATCAGATAACTTGACTGGTCAATATAACAAGAATGGATCCCTATTGATGAATATTCCTACAATACCTGATAAAATTTTACTACCTACTTATTGGCCTTCATAATGAATAAAAAGCTTCAAATTGGCATTGTAGGACTAAGCAAAGGTAATGGGCATCCATATTCATGGGCAGCAATTTGCAATGGCTACAATCCTGAGTTAATGAAGAACTGCCCGTTTCCCGCAATACCAGAATATCTGGCAATGCAGCAGTGGCCTAAGGCTAAAATACCGAATGTAGAGGTAACGCATATCTGGACTCAAGATTTATCCATTTCTGAAAACGTAGCCAAGGCTTCATTAATCTCCAAGATATCTGGCAGTCTGGAAGAAATGGCTACTCAGGTAGATGCTATCCTATTTGCAAGGGATGATGCCGAAAACCATGAAAAAATGGTGATGCCATTTCTCAAAGCAGGGCTTCCAATTTTTATTGATAAGCCACTTGCCCTTGACTTGGGAACAGCCAATCGAATTCTGCAAGCCCAGTCCTATGAAAGCCAGGTTTTCTCCTGTTCATCATTAAGGTTTGCTGATGAATTAATCCTCACTAAAGAAGATCTCAATAAGATTGGGGAGGTTACATTTGTTGAAGCACAAATTTCCAAGTATTGGGAAACTTATTCTGTTCATTTAATTGAACCTATGATAAGAAGCTTGCCACAACGAGGAAAATTGGTCGGCGTGAGTAGTGAAAAAATAGGTGAGGTTATTAAAGCAAAAATCCGATGGGAAAATGTAAGTGCTTTTGTTAGTACTTATGCCGCTTACAATTTGCCCATCGAAATCAAGTATTTTGGCACAAAAGATTTTGTAGTTAAAAGGTTTCATGATTCTTTTAGCGCTTTCAAAAAATCCATAGAAGTGTTCCTTGAAGTTATTGAGCATTTAAGTGTTCCAATTCCGAGAGAGGAGACTTTAGAAATTATTGAAATCATTGAAAAAGGGAGGCAATGAAAATACTGATAGTCGGTTTGGGTTCTATCGGTAGGAGACATCTTAATTGCCTTAAAAAAATTGGCAACACAGAGTTAGCAGCACTTAGAACCTCAAAAGGAAGCCTCAAAGAACCTGGTGGAATATTGGAGTTTTTCTCCATTGAAGACGCATTGAACTATCATCCAGATGGGGTCATTATTGCCAATCCAACATCCCTTCATATAAAATATGCACAAGCTTTTTTGGAGAATGGAGCCAGGGTTTTAATAGAAAAGCCCATTGCTCAAGATGTTGAAGAAGCGGAAGCATTATCCGCTTATGCTGATAATTTACGTGTTGCCTACTGCATGCGATTTTTATCTTTCTATAAATTCCTCAGGGAAAAACTATCAAAGGAAACGGCCTTTAAGGTTTCCTTTAAAAGGTCTTTCTATTTACCTAAATGGCATCCATATGCAGATTATCGAAAGGAGTATACAGCCAGGAAAGACCTGGGAGGTGGTGTGATTCGAACGCTTTCTCATGAAATTGACCTTGCTTGTCATTGGCTTGGAAGTCCGGTATCTATAAATGGCGTTATTGATAAGCTTTCATTTTTGGAATTAGATGTGGATGATTTTGCTTTTTTCAGTCTTAAAATGCCCGGCGGTGCCAGAGCTAATTTCGAATTAGATTATTACTCCCCTATCAATATTAATATCGGAGAAGCATTCACAGAAAAAGGAAAATATTTTTGGGACACTAAAAAATTAGTCTTTGTTTCCTACGAATCTTCCATAGAGCAGCCCTTAATACAAGTTGAAAATGATTTCGAGGATATGTACATGGATCAGATGAAAGATTTTGTCCGTTTTACAAAAACTGGAATTTCGGAAAATGCCACCTACAATGATGCCGTTGAAGTGATGAAAATAATTAAAAAGGTGGAAAATCAAACAATTAAAAAAGAAAGGAAAATTTAATACTATGAAAACAGGGTTTTTAATAACTGCCAGATTGAAATCAAGCCGTTTGCCTAAAAAACTATTACTGGAAGTTAATGGTGAACCCATTATTGTTTGGATGATCAGAAGATTAAAACTGGCAACTATTCTGGATGAAATCATTATTTGCACCTCTACTAATCCACAGGATGATCCTTTGGTGGAAATAGCCCAAAAAGAGGGCATCAAATACTACAGAGGCAGTGAGGAGGATGTTTTGGTAAGACTATTTGAGGCAAAAGAAAAATTTGGGCTCGACTATGTAATAAGTATGACGGCTGATTGTCCGCTTCTTCCATTTGATCTTATAGAGGATGTAGTCAGTACTTATAAAAAAACCGATGCAGACTTAATTAAATGTCACCACCTCCCAATTGGTCTCTATCTATCCGGGCTTAAAACCGAAGCGATGAAAAGGTTGATAGAAATAAAAGGTTCTTCAAATACAGAGTATTGGTTGAACTACTTTTATAAAACTGATCTTTTCAAAGTTGTTCAACTCGAAACGTCACCCGATTTAGAAAGAGAGGGATACCGGCTAGCACTCGATTATCCTGAAGATTGGCAGGTGTTTAAATACATATACCAGCAACTTGGCCCCGAAGCTTACAGAATATCAACAAGCGAATTGATCAATTGGCTGGACGGACACAAACACATCTTTGAAATCAACAGAGATTGTAATCAAAAAGGGGTGAAGAGAACTCAGGAAGATTCTACCTCAGTTGTTAAACTAAAAGACGGAACAATCATAAAATGAGTTTTTATTTCTATACCGAAACAGCCTTTCACCACGAAGGTGATATGGACTTCATGAAACAATTAATTGATGCATCTGCTCAAGTAGGAGCCGATGGAATTAAATTTCATGTCCTTATTGATATTGATGCTGTAATTAGTTCAAAGAATCATCTTTATCCAAAACTTAAAAGTTGCACCTTTTCTCTTGATGAATGGGTTGACATTTTTAACTACGCACAAAAGAAAAATCTTGATGTAGTCATGTTGCCGGTAGACAGTGCAGCTTTCAAATTAGTAGAAAAGACAAAAGTGTCTTATTTTGATTTACATTCTGTCTCATTTTATGATGATGGAGTGCTCAATTTGATGAAATCTTTCGGGCTGCCTGTTATCCTAAGTGCTGGTGGCCGAACCCTCAATGAAATCAATGACAAATGTGAGTTTTTTGGACATCAATTAGCTGTTATAATGATGGGTTTTCAAAATTTCCCTACTCAATTTGAAGAGCTAAAGATTCGCAAAATTCAAAGTTTAAAACAATTATATTCCCAAAAGGCTATTGGTTACGCTGACCACAGTCATTATGGCGATGAGATGGCTATTAAAGCCAATGAATATGCATATTTGCTAGGAGCAACTTATTTCGAAAAGCATATTACCGTTGCCGAAGGTGAAGAAAGGCTAGATTTTCAAGCAGCTCTAGGAGCAGAAAAGGTTAAGCTTACCATTGAAAATCTAAAACTTATCGACAAAGCCATTTTTAGTCCACAAGACCACGAATTACATTCCCTGAATGAAAGCGAAATCCGATACAGGAATAGACAAAGGGTCGCGGTCGCTGTTCGCAACATGGAGAAAGGAGAAGTTCTATCTCCAGAGCTTGTTACCTTCAAAATGTTAGAACAGAAGGACAAAAAAGGATTTACAGACATTATGGCTTTGCAGGGTCGGAAACTAATTAAACCGATTCTTAGAGATGAAATGATTTTGGAAACAAATTTGGCCCTATAATCTGATTTTGGAAAAGGTAGTTTTAATTAGGGTGGATGCCAATTCGCTGATTGGGTTAGGACATTTTTACCGATGCCTCTCTTTAGCACAAATGATTCAAAGTTCATTTAGAATCACTTTTGCGATGGCCGCTCCTTCTGATTTCATTATCCAACTTCTTAAACGATCAAATTTTGATTTATTAAGGCTACCTGAACTACCTTTTACTACCCCTGATGAGAGAGAGGAAACCGAGTTTGCATTTGACCTGACGAATCACCTCAAGTCAGTAAAAATTGTTGTTTTAGATGGCTATTGGTTTGGCGCTGAATATCAGCGCGTTTTACGGAAATATCCTGTTCATGTAGTCCTTATTGAAGATGCTGGTTATGGAAAATACTTTGCCGATCTAATCATCAACCAGGCACCTGGATTATCAGAAGCAAATTATGAGTTGGTTTCCGATCATCCAATTTTGGCGTTGGGGCCAAAATATGCTTTATTGCGTCCTAAATTTTTACATACAGCTCAATCGGCATTGCCTCCTAAAAAGGATATTCAAAAGATACTAATTTGTTTTGGAGGTTCAGACCACTTCAACTACTCTGAACCTGTCACCAAATGGTTTTTGGAAAAAACTGATTTGTTAGTCAACCTTGTTTTAGGAGCTTCCTACTCCGTTACAGAAAGCATGGTTATAATGCAGGGAGAATTTGCGGATCGATTAAAAGTGACATCCTCTCTTTCAGAAGATGAAATGCTAAATCTTATGAAAGATGCTGATCTCGGTATTGTTCCTACCAGTGGCATCCTGTTTGAATGCATAGCTTGCAGGTTACCTGTAATAAGTGGTGTTTACACTCAAAATCAAAGTAAGCTTTACAACGGGTTTAAAACTGAAGGCGTTTTTCTTGATGCCGCTAATTTTAGTTCCAAAGCCATTGCCAAAGCTTATAAAAAGCTCAACCAAGAAGCACTTACATATATAGTCGAAAAGCAAAAAAAGGTGCTTGATGGTCAGTCAGGTTCTCGTTTAAGTCAAATGTTTGAATCTTTAAAAATGGCTCCTGTAGGTCGCTTGAGAAAAGCAACTGCTAAAGATGTCGAATTGTATTTTAATTGGGCAAATGATAATTCAGTGAGGAAAAATGCTTTTAGTCAGGAACCTATTTTATTAGAGCATCACCAAAAATGGTTCAATCAAAAAATAAAGAATGAAGAATCCCACCTTCTGATTTTAGAAAAAGAGAATATCCCAATTGGCCAGATTCGATTTGACAAAGATGAAAACAATGAATGGGAAATAGATTATTCCATCGATTTTAACTATCGTGGTTTGGGGTATGGAATAATGCTTTTGCAAAGAGGATTAGATCATTTGAAAAATATAGAAACAAAACCAAAAGTCAAGGCAGTGGTAAAAGGGCATAATTTAGCCTCATTAAAAGCATTTAGAAATATTGGATTCCAGGAATATCAAAGTGATAAAGTACACATTTTTAGCTATGGGTAAGCTTTTTTCTAAAAGGAAGTGTTTCCAACCAAACGCAAAGTAATTAATAAATCGTCAGTTTAGGATGACTAATATAAAAACCGGTTTTTCCAGTATTGGCAATAGTGAGCCATGTTACATCATTGCTGAAATAGGTAGCAATCATAATGGCAATTTTGATCAGGCCTGTGAAATGATTGAAAAGGCAGCAAATTCAGGTGTTAATGCCGTGAAATTTCAAACATTTAAGGCAAAAAATCACTATTCTAAAAAAACAGAAAGGATCAGCTTATACCAGGAAGATATTTATTCTTTAATCGAGAAACTTGAGATTGACCGAACCTGGCATAAGAAATTGGCCGAAGTATGTAAAAACCACCACTTGGATTTTTTAGATTCTCCCTGTGACTCTGAAGCCATCTCCATTGCTCTGAGTGTCAATATGCCATTGATGAAGGTTGCCTCTTTTGATATGGTTGATGTGCGCCTGATTGACGAAATATCCAGGACCGGCAAGGGAATAATATTTTCTACCGGCATGGCAACTATGGCTGAAATAGAAAGTGCTGTTAACATTTGTAGAAAAAACGAGAACCATAAAATTGTTGTGCTTCAATGCACTTCTATTTACCCTGCTCCTGCCAAATTATCCAATTTAAGGGCAATGGAAACTATTGCCAAAGCCTTCAATGTTATTGTCGGGTACTCCGACCATACCTTAGGTGATCATATAGCCTTATCGGCGGTTTCATTAGGAGCCAAGGTTATAGAAAAGCATTATACGCTTGATAGAAAAATGGAGGGCCCGGACCATATTTTTGCTATAGAACCTTCGGAACTCAAAGATATGGTTGAAAAAATAAGAGAGATTGAAACTGGATTTGGAGACGGAATGAAAAATGGGCCGCGACCAGAAGAGATGGAATTTTACCGCAATGCAAGAAGAAGTTTGATTGCCGCTCGAGACATTAAAAAAGGAGAATTAATTCGTGACGAGGATATTGTTGTTAAACGCCCTGGTTATGGTATTTCCCCTCTTCAATTACCCAATGTAATTGGAAGAAGAGCGGCTCAGGATATCACATTTGATGAACCTATCACCTGGAAAATGATATGAAAAAGAATTTATTACTATCTGGTTTGGGTGGTTCTTTGTTCCCATATTTACACCATTACTTGCAAAGGTATTATCATCTTTTCTATGTAGATTCCAATCAAACACTTAGCCAACTTTACCCTGGACTAAATTTTTTCCACAGCCCCTTAGTGACGGAAAAGGCCTATGAATCTCTAATAAAAGAAATAATCTCGTCTCATAAAATCCACTACTATATTCCTTTGATTGATGAAGAAATTCTCTTTGCAAAAAACAAAATCAATGGATTTCATGATGTTCATGTCATTTCACCTCAAGAGTCATTTGTAAAGCTTTGTCTTAACAAATTTGATCTTATGAACAAGCTTAGGGACGCCTCTATTTCTAATGTAGAGTCGTATACCGGGGCCAACTTTAATTGGGAAATAAAAGCCCCGATATTCATTAAACCTATCACTGGTCGAGGAAGCCGAGGAATAAGAAAAATTAAATCCCCTAAAGAGCTGAACGCATATTATGAACTTGAGCCTTACCAGCCCGAAGAAATCATCATACAGCCTTTTCTTGAAGGTACCGAATATACCGTGGGTGTTCTTGTCAATAATGTCAATAAGGCAATTGCCATCAGTAGTAAAAGAATTATAAGTAAGAAAGGGATCACCATAATGGCTGTCACGGAAAACAATAAGGCGATTGATGAAGTAGTACTAAAAATTGTAGATAAACTGAAACCAGGTGGTCCGTTTAATGTACAATTGATTCTAACACCTGATTCTGAAGTTAAGATATTTGAAATCAATCCTCGGTTTTCTACAACCTCCATTATGGAATTTGAAGGAGGTCTCGACCTGTTTAGTCTGTATATTGGCAATTTAAACCAAGATTACCAGGGAGATATTCAAAGGCCTAAATCTGGTTTGGTGCTACATAGGAGATGGGAAAATTGCTTTTATGAAGCCAATTAAAGCACTGGTAGTTGGAGGAACAGGGTACCTTGGACGACACCTGGTCAAATATTTAGGAGAAATAGGATATGAAGTTTATATATCAGGATCTAAACCCTTGATGATTCCCAATTATTATCAGATTAATTTCGAAGACCGTTCAACTTTTGAAAATTTGAACGGTGAAAAATTTGAGATTGTACTGATCTTAGCTGCAAAATTAAATTCGCTGGGAAAAATCAATTTAAATCATTCCGATCTCCGACTAAACACTATCGATTATGCCAACTTTCTAGAATATTTGAAGGAAAATAATACTACCCAAAAAATCATATATACCTCTTCAATGACGGTTTACAGTGAACAAAATCCCAGTCCTGTAAAAGAAGATGATGTTATAGCCCCAGTGAACACTTATGGACTAAGTAAATATCTTGCTGAAAATATTACTTCTTTTTTTTGCCATAGAAATGAAATAAAAGGAGCTATTCTGAGATTGCCCGGAATATATGGAGGGGATCGTCAAAGTGGATTGATTTATAATATTATCAAAAAAGCTATAAATCATGAAACCGTTGAGGTCAACACTCAAGGGTTGATCTATTGGGAGACCATCTATGTACATGATTTATGCAAAATGATCATTTCCTTTCTTAAAAACTATGATTGGGAGAATGACATAGACATCTTCAATTTGTCGTATGGAGAAGAAACTGATGTATTGGAAACAGTTCACTTTATCAAAGAGAACCTTCAAAGCGAAAGTATCATTAAAGAAGAATCAAAAAAGGGATATAGGCAATTTTACCTTTCAAATAAAAAAGCGAAAAAATTCATTCACCTAAATAGTAGTTACCACAGCAGTTTAATAAGCTATCTCAACACTTTTGAGCTTTGAAATATGTAGTTGGAGATATTCATGGTGAAATAACTAAACTCACCAGGCTATGTGATTATATTATAAGCGATGATCAGAAGCCGGAATTCATTTTTATTGGCGACTATCTTGATAAAGGAGAAAATGTTTATGAAACGTTAGTCTTTTTAAATGACCTGCAAAATAGGTTTGATTGTACTTTTCTTTACGGCAATCACGAATTTTATTGGCTTAATTATGTCGAAGAAGATACGACCATTGAAAAATATTTACTCAAATATGGAGGTTTGGCTACGATAACTTCGATGGATGCCAAGTCGCTAATTGATTGTAAAGAAAGATTACTTGACCAATTTTCTTCCTTTTTTGGCAGCCTTCAGTCTCATTGGATGAATGCCAATTATATAGCCGTACATAGTGGTATTTCACCTAAAGATTTTCAACTACCAATAACGGCCATTCCATTGAAAAACCTTTTATTTAACCGGTACGATTTCTTTAAGCACCAGGATCTGTATCTTGGCAAGTATCAGATCATTTTTGGGCATACCGGTTTTTTCACACCATTCATTGACAATTATAAGATTGGTATAGATACTGCTGCCTGTTTTTTAGAAGAGCAACCCCTAACTGCATTTTGTCTGGATAATCTTGCTTTTTATAATTCAGAAAACAAATGCTTTTTTTCAAAGGATTTACCTAAAAATCAATGTCCAAATATACCTAGAAACCAACCTTGGAGAAATAAATGCTAGAGTCATTCAGAAATAAAAAAATCATGGTAGTGGTCGCTCATCCAGATGATGAGGTTCTCGGCCTGGGAGGAGCAATGCATCGACTCATTCATGAGTATGGTTGTCAAGTGCGTGCCGTAATTTTGGGAGAGGGGATTACTTCTCGCTCAGAACAACGCGATTCCCTACTTTGGGAAAATGAATTAAAAATTCACAAATCTAATATTGAAACCGCACGCCTCACAATAGGCTATGAATCGGTAGGCATCTATGATTTCCCGGATAATCGTTTTGACACTGTTGCATTATTAGATATCATTAAAGTTATAGAGAAAGAAAAAGAAGATTTTCAACCTGAAGTAATTTTCACCCATCACGGAGGAGATGTGAACATAGATCACCAACGAACATTTGAGGCAGTCATAACTGCCTGCAGACCGATGGCTCAGGAGAATGTTAAAACCATCATTGCTTTTGAAACGATGTCGGGTACTGAATGGAGAGCTTCTAATGACCCGCGCCATTTCATTCCAAATTTCTTCATCGCTCTTTCAGATCAAGATTTAGCATCTAAAGTGAAAGCCATGGAGGCCTATGAGTTTGAAAAAAGGGATTATCCTCACCCTCGTTCACCGGAAGCACTGAAGATCAGAGCACAAATGTGGGGTGTCTCTTGTGGAAAGTATTTGGCTGAGGCCTTTTGTATTGTACGGAGAATTGACTGATTGTAAAATATCCAACCCCCAAAAGCATTGATTAGCTACCAGGAATTAAGGCAAATTGAAAAAGAATTAAACGAAATTAAGTTTGACGGACAAGGTGTCGGTAATTTTATTCTTATGCCTCTTTATCTTGGAATTTACCTTCGGGGGTACGAAAAAGAATTTAGTAATAAACGAAAGTTTAGGACATATCTTAAATACCTTAAATATAAGTGGCAGAGACCTATTCTCAGAAATAAAGCCTCCAGGCAACCCAATCTTTCGAAATTAAAAAATCGGTGGCTTTTTACATCCTATTCCCCAAGGGAAAATCTTTTTAAAATAAATTATACTGTTTCCCAAAATCTAACCAGTGATCAAAGCTTATTTGTTCTACTGGATAAAAGGCTAGAATCTTTTTTTCGGGAAGGAGTCAAACCAGCATTCATTTTAGGTCATGAAGTCTCTATTTCGGATACTAAAGAGTGGAAACAATATTTCAGAAAAATTGAACCCCGGTTTAAAACGATAGTAAGCAGTTTTTTAAAAAGGAATAAACTCCAAAGCTCTTTGTACTACCTACTTAAAACCGAACTTATTTTCCAAACTCAGAGCTACCTGGCCTATATCTCAATAATAAAAGAGCTTCAACCTAAAGTACTTGTGGTTGAAAGTGATCGCTATAGCTCTACTGTCAATTTAGTCCTGGCAGCTAAAAAACTTGGTATAATTTCTATCTCTTTAATGCACGGGATAATTTTTAAGAATTTCGGTTTTACGCCACTGCTTGCTGATTTCATTTTGGTTTGGGGTGAAATTCAGAAAAAAATATTAGTCAAAGCCGGCATTGATCCTCAAAAAATATTTGTAACCGGAGCCCCTCAACTTACAGAAGGAATTGTCGTAGAAAAGGTAGCCGCACGATCGAAATTTTCTGTTCCAGATAAAATGAAAGTAGCACTTCTGGCAACAAACCGAATCATGCCAGAATTGCGGGAAAAACTAGTGAGGGAATTTGCCCAAGCAATAGATCTCTTGGATAACTATGTTGGATATGTTAAGACTCATCCATCAGAAGACCCTACTTTTTACGCTACTATTGTGGCGCAATATCCAAAAATTCAAGTCCATGGAACTGAAACCCTTGGATTTGAAGAAAGCTTTGCATTGGCAGATGTAGTGTGTTGTTATAGTACTGCCTATGCTTTTGATGCTCTGATGAAAAAAGTACCTCTAATCATTATTAATATTGACAACGAACATTTAGGTTACATAAAACATTTTGTCGATGATCTAAATATTCCTCTTGTTCAAAATAGCGCAGAGCTTACCGAAGTATTAAAAAGGTTGGAAACCCTGGAACCCAAAAAACAAGATTCCATTTCAAATTATTATTGCAAAAATTACGGAGATGTTGCTGCAAAAGAAGTGATAAAGAGTATCAACCAACTAATCAATTCTGAATAGTATGATAAGGCCACATCGACTATTTGATTTTATTAGAAATGGATCTACCAAGGCTTATACCATGTTCGTAAAACGGAGGTTTAAACGACTTGAGTCTAATCTATCACCTTTTGTAGAAGTGAAGAATCCTGAATATATCACGATTAAAGAGCGTACCACAATTCGTCCATATACATGGCTCTATGCAATCGTAAATACCGGCAATAAAAAAAATGTTTTCCATCCTGATTTACAAATCGGAAAGTCTTGCTCTATAGGCCGGTTTTGTCATATTACCTGTTCAAATAAAGTTGTATTTGAAGATAATGTCTTTTTAACTGAAGGCGTGTTAGTTACAGACTCCATTCATGGATATAAAGATATAAATACGCCTATTTACAACCAACCGCTAATTTCCTTAGGCCCCGTAATCATTGGTGAAGGTACCTGGATAGGTAATGGTGCAAGGATAGTTGGCCGGGTTAAAATAGGGACTGGATGTATCATTGCAACCAATTCAGTAGTAAGTAATTCAATTGTTCCAGACCATTGTTTGGTAAGTGGAAACCCCGCCAGGATCACAAAAATTTACAACAAAAATTTAAGTGATTGGGAAGTAGTAGACTTACCGCTAGAAAAGTATATAAAATAATTTTAAAATAGATTCAAATTATGCGAGTATTAGTTACCGGAGGAGCAGGCTTCATAGGTTCTTATATTTGTGAACAACTCTTAGAAAAAGGATATGAGGTTGTTGTCTTAGATAATTTAGACCCCCAAATACATGGTGAGCAGGCAAGTTGGCCCACTTATATGCCCGAGGGTACTGAAAATCATATAGGCGATGTGCGTGACCGTGAGCTAGTGAGAAAATTGCTTGCAAAAACTGATGCCGTTATCCACCTGGCTGCAGCTGTAGGCGTAGGCCAATCCATGTATAAGATCGAACACTATTGTTCAGTCAGTGTAATGGGCACAGCAATTCTACTGGAAGAAATCTTAAGGGTAAAAGACCGCATCAAAAAATTGATTGTAGCATCCTCAATGTCTATTTATGGGGAAGGCGAATACGTCAATGATAAAGGAGGACGAGTTTTCCCTGCTTCCAGACCTTTGTCTCAATTGAAGGAAGGGATATGGGAATTATTGGATTCGGACCGGAAGGTTTTAAAACCTATCCAGGTAACGGAGGAAAAACCCTTAAAACCAGATTCCATTTATGCCATAAATAAACGTGACCAGGAAGAAATGTGTCTGGCGTTTGGTAGAGCGTATGAAATCCCCACCGTTGCCTTCCGGATGTTTAATGTTTTTGGTGCCCGTCAAGCACTTGGCAATCCTTATACGGGGGTTGTTGCTATATTTAGCAACAAACTTTTACAGGATGAAGCACCAATGGTCTTTGAAGATGGTCATCAAAAACGCGATTTTGTGCATGTAGAAGATGTAGCCAGAGCCTATATTATGGCCCTTGAAAGTTCTAGTGTAGATGGTTATGCACTCAATCTTGGAAGCGGGGATAGCATTTCTGTTCTCGAAATTGCGAAGACATTGGCAAATGTGATGAATAAAAACATTACGCCAGTTGTTACCGGAAAATATAGAGACGGTGATATTAGACATTGTTTTGCCAATATTGATTTGATTAAAGAAAAACTCGGTTGGGAGCCCAAATATACTTTTGAGAACGGTGTAAGAACGCTACTTGATTGGTTGAAATCAGAATCAGGCATAAAAACTAAAAATGATTCTTTTGAAGAACTCAAAAAAATGGGGCTATTGAAATGAAAGATAAAAAATTAGTGATTATTAGTCGTTCTTTTGCGCCTCTGGTTATTGGATCTCCTATTCTTTTGGCCAATCTTTTCTCTTCATATCCAGGGCGATTGGAAGCTATTGCCGGCTGGCAATATGGTGCCAAAATTGATCCTGAATTCAAACCACCCTGCCCTACCACTTACCTTCGAATGCCTGGATCTTTACCCCAACGTGCTTTTGATAGGTATACACAGGAATTGATACCGTTTATTCGGCTTTTCATTATCAGGCAATTAAAAAAGATGAAACCCGATGCGGTCCTTGGAACTTGCCCTAGCGGAGAATTTTTCATAGCGGGTTATCAAGCTTGTAAAAAACTTGGGATTCCATTCATGGCACACATGCATGATCTTTGGGAGGAGAATGTTCCGGTTACTTCCCATAAAAAAGAAATGGCCATTAAATGGGAAAGGGAGATCCTGATGAATGCAGAGCGGGTATATTGTATGACCGACGTTCAAAAGCAATTTTATCACGATAAATATGGCATTAATCCCCGTCTATTACCCCATACTATTCGTGCTGAAGAATTAAATAATAAAAGTGTTTTTGACGGTGCTAAAATTAAGAGGAAAACAAAAAAGATAGTATACACAGGTAATGTCAGTAACGGTATGAATTTAGATGCCGTGCAACAGTTTGTAAAGGCAGTTGATCACCTTCCAAAAGAATATGAGATAAAGATGTTTGTAAGTTGGGATAAGGAATTATGCCAAAAATTTAACATCTATCATGAGCGAATAATTTATGATTGGCTTCCCATGTCTGAAGTTCAAAAAGAAATGCAAGAAGCTAACCTACTCTTTCTTCCGCTTTCCCACAAAAACGCATCAATGGATGAAGTTCATACTGTTTTTGCTACTAAAACATTAGATTATTTAGTCTCTGGCTCTCCCATTCTTGCGTTTTCGCCTCCAGATTCATTTCACAGTATCAGTGCAAAAAAGAACGGATGGGCATATGTTACTGATAAAGACGATCCATTGGCAATTGTAGAAGGGATTTTAAAAGTAACAAATGACGAAATTTTAAGCTCCCAATTAGTGGAAAAAGCATTTGACGAAGCGATGTCGAGAAACCCTGAAAAATATGCTACAGAATTGTATAGCCAACTTCCCTGAGATGACAATAATTTGTTGCTAAAGATACCAATTAGATAATTGGATTTTATTTGTTTAAATACATGACTTCTAGAAAATATAGTGTAATCATCTTAGGTGCTGGTCGATCCCAAAACAATGAAGACCACTCTGCTCTAAGAGAAACGGCACAAGGTTCGAGGGTACTGGATTGGTTAATTCAGGCTTATAGTGAAATTGAAGCTGGATTCCAATTTGTAGGTGGGTACAAACTGGATGAAATAGAAAAACACTATCCGGGTTTTCTATATATAGAGAACAAAAACTGGAGAAACACAGGCGCTACGGGTTCTTTGTTCCAAGCTGAAATCCCACAAGAAGGAGACTTATTAGTTTCCTATAGCGATATACTTTATCGTAAGGATATCATCAAAAAGGTATTAACAAATAAAGGTGATGTTGTTGTAGCAATTGACTCAGCATGGAAAGATCGTTTTAGAGGAAGATTGCAAGAAGCTCTGGAAAGTTGTGAAAAAGTTACTTTTGCAAAGGATAAAATAACCAGGCTTGGGGCCGAACTGGATGTTGAATTGGCAAATGGGGAGTTTATTGGTCTTGTCAAATTTGGTGAAAACATTTTGCCTGAGCTGAAAAAGTTAACCAACCTTTCTTCTGAATACCTCTTAAAAAGCAATCTATCCGGCCTTCTTGAATGGCTGAGGCTAAAGGGAAAAGAAATCCACCTTATTGATGTGGAAGGGGACTGGGCAGAACTAGATGATCCAAGAGATTTGGCTCATTTCGTTCTTGGCACAAAGGCTCAGACCCTGGAGCGATTGAGCGGGTTAGTAACAAAAAGTAAAATTTTAGATCAAGTTGATTTTAAAGTAGAAGATTGGGACAGTTATCAACAGGCGATCATCCAAAAAATTCAAAATGCATTCCCTAAAACAAAGCTCGTTGTAAGAAGTAGTGCGATAAGTGAAGACGGATTTCGAACGGCTAATGCGGGTGTATACGAAAGTATTCTAAACGTTAACAGCAATGATAAAATAGAACTGAAAGAAGCAATCATTAAAGTGATTGCCTCCTACACTGATGGTAATAAAAAAAATCAGGTTCTTGTTCAACCCATGTTGACCAATGTAAAAGCCAGTGGTGTAGCATTTACCCGTACCCTTAGTCATGGAGCACCTTATTATGTCCTGAATTATGATGACCAGTCGGGGAGTACTGAATCAATAACCAATGGCTCCAGCCAATCACACAAAACCTTACTCGTAAGGAGAGATGCGCTCGATTCAGTCAAAGAAAGTCCTAAATATTTAAGAAACCTGGTCTATTCAATTAAAGAATTAGAGAACCTGGTCCAGTATGACACTTTGGATATCGAATTTGCAGTTGATGGAAAGGATTTAATCTATATTCTACAGGTACGTCCTATTGCAGTAGATCACTCGGAATGGGATATACGAGATACTGATCTATTAGAATTTATAAATCAAGCTGAGCAAAACTTCGAACAACTTGAACAACCTTCGCCATTTGTTTTAGGGACCTCTGCCATTTATGGTGTCATGCCGGATTGGAATCCAGCTGAAATAATAGGGATTAAACCCGGTCTTCTTGCCACAAGTCTATACAAATTGCTAATTTTAGATGAAACCTGGGCAAAGCAACGCTTTGAGTATGGATATAGAGATGTAAGGCCTCAGCCATTGTTGACCTCCTTTGCAGGGCATCCGTACATAGATGTAAGAGCCAGTTTCAATTCGTTTATTCCTGCTAGATTGGATCATAGTTTGGCAGAAAAACTTGTAAACTTTTACTTATTGTATTTACGTAATCATCCTGAATTACATGATAAAGTAGAATTTGAAGTAGTGCCTACGTGTTTCGATCTAAATTTTGATAAATGGAAATTGAGGTTGTCAGAGGAAGGCAATTTTTCAGATGCCGAAATAAACACTTTAAGAGACGCACTGCTTGAAATCACACAAAATGCAATCAAAAGAAACGATCAGGATTTCCAGAAAATCAAAATCTTAGAAGACAGATATCGAAAAATTAAACAGGCCTCCCTTCCTCCTTTAAAGAAAGCTTATTTACTCCTTCACGATTGTAAGAAATATGGTACGCTTCCCTTTGCTCATTTAGCAAGGAGCGCCTTTGTAGCTGTATCATTACTAAAATCCGCTGTAACTGCTCAGGTAATTACTAAGGCCGAAATGGAGGATTTTCTTAATACGATAAAAACCATAAGTCATGAGTTTGCTCAGGATGCCGCAGCAACAGGAAATGGAGAATTAGCATGGTGTGATTTTAAAAACAAATACGGCCATGTTCGACCCGGCACTTACGATATTACATCCAAAAGTTATTTGGAAGATTCCGAACGTTATTTGCGACCATTAGCTGAAAAATCGACCCACACAAACACCATTGAGAAAAAGGGTGGCATGCTATGGAAAAGTGTTCGCATGAAATTTTTAGCCTCTTGCAGTAAACAAGGAATTACCTCAAATATAGAAGAAGTAGAATCGTTTATGAGAGGCGCCATAGAAGGCCGAGAATATGCCAAATTTTCTTTCTCAAGAAACTTGTCAACTGCTCTAGATTGTATTATAGAATTTGGAGTCAATAATGATATTAGTCGTGTGGACCTTTCCCATATATCCATTGAGAATCTTTTTTCTGCTATTAACAGTGATTTGAAAAAATCGGATTTAATGAAATGGTTTAATGAAATGATTGTTAAAGGAAAAAAAGGAAAAAAAATATGTTCAGTTGTTGAGCTCCCTCCTATTATTTGTAGTAAAAATGACTTTCGCTCTTTTATATATCCTGAAACCCAAGCAAACTTCATCGGAAGTGGGCAAATTACTGCCTCCTGCATTGATTTATCCAATGCAAAAGACATTGCTTTAGATCTAAATGGAAAGATTGTACTTATTCCCCAAGCTGATCCTGGTTACGAATGGCTGTTCGGACAAAAGTTGGCAGGTTTGATTACCATGTATGGAGGAGCAAATTCACACATGGCAATTAGAGCTGCAGAATTTGGTATTCCAGCCGCTATAGGAGTAGGCGACACCGAATATAAAAGAATTGCCTCTGCGTCTATACTCAATTTGGACGCTGGAAATAAAAAAATTGATTTAATAAGATGAGATTAGGGATAACGCAGCGTGTTGAAGTAATCCCCTCTTATGGAGAAAGAAGAGATTGCCTCGATCAAAATTGGTTTCTATTCTTCGAACGGCTTGGTTTAAACGTAATTCCGGTACCCAATGCATTAAAAGATCCTGTCCATTTTTTTGAGAAGAATGATCTAAATGGATTTATTCTTTCCGGAGGAAATGATATTTCTTCCCTACCCGATTCATCCAATCCAGCGCCAGAACGTGATAAAACTGAAAAATTTATCCTCGAGTATGCTCGATCAAAAAAATTGCCTGTTATCGGAGTTTGCAGAGGCCTCCAGGTCATGAATCTTTTTTTTAATGGTGCATTAATGCGGGCAGAAGGACATGCAGGCACTCGGCATGGGGTTGCTAATCGCTCTGACAACGTTAATTTCTATCCCTATAAGGAAGTCAATAGTTTCCATAATTATGTAATTGCCAAACATAATCTTGGTGAGGGATTAATACCAATTTTGAGTTCAAATGATGCATTCATAGAAGCATTTCAACACGAAAAACTACCCTGGACAGGCATTATGTGGCACCCCGAAAGAGAGCATCCATTTAATGAATACGACATCGAATTGTTTAAAAAAATCTTCAACATAACTTTTTAGAATGCACGCAATAATTTTAGCTGCTGGACAAGGCACCCGACTTAGACCTTATACAGATCATGTGCCCAAAGGCATGGTGAAACTTAATGGAATTCCATTATTATTGCGCCAAAAAGAAGTTTTAAACATTGTGGGAGTTGACAATGTCAATGTTGTGACCGGGTATAAAGAAGAATGCATTGATATTTCCGGCATACAAAAGTTCTACAACCCTTTGTACGCGTCTACTAATATGGTTGCAAGCCTTTATTGCGCGAAAGAACTTTTTAATGGATCTTCAGACATTATCATTTCTTATGGAGATATCGTATATGAACAAAAGGTTATTACTAAACTTATCAATTGCAAGAATGATTTGTCAGTTGTGATCGACAAAGGATGGCTTGCCCTATGGGAAATCCGTATGGAAAATATTTTGGAAGATGCGGAAACATTGAAGATCAATCAGGAGGGGAATATTGTTGAAATCGGGAAAAAGCCAAAGTCACAAGCCGATATACAAGGACAGTATATTGGATTGATAAAAGTCTCCAAAGAATTTGCGCCGAGTTTTTTTCAGCTGTATGAGAAGTTAAAGGGGAAACCAGGATTATATGATGGCAAAGATTATGACAATATGTATATGACGACTTACCTGCAACTGTTGATTAATCATTCAAAAAAGATTAAAGCTGTAATGATAAATAATGGTTGGTTGGAAGTAGACACAACCGAAGACCTGGAAACCTATGAAAAATTAATTGCGAATGGGCAATTGGATAGCATTTATAAGCTTTAGTTCTGACAGATCATAAAATAATATAAGTTTTCACACTGAGCGTTATGAAAAAATTGAACATTTTTTGGTTGTTGATTGATTCAGCCAGAAATTTTGAAACAGATGAGGATAAACGAGGGCTGCCAAAAAGTGTAGTGAATTTTGCAGAAAGCGCTACTTATTTCAAAAATGTTGTTACCAGCGCACCAAGTACAATTCAGTCTATATCTAGTATGATGACAAGTGCTCCAAGTTATCTTTTGTCTCGATCCTACAACAATTATAGAGGTATTTCAGACAGTTTTGATTATTTCCCTCACATGTTAAAAAAGAATGGTTATCAGATATATGGAGCCATTTATTTTAAACATGGACGTGAAACAATGTCTGATGTATTTGGAATGATGGATAACAAATTTTATCCCAAAGACCTCAGTCACCGCAAAGAGGTCTGGACAAATAATGACATCTATAATCTTTTTAACCAAGTGTTAGAGAAAAATGACTGGGAGAAGCCTACGATGTGTTATCTCCACTACAATGTTAGAGTGGATGTTAATATTTCTGAAGTCATTCAAAACACGCTTGATAGTATTGCTGCACGAGGCCTCATGGACAATAGTGTGATTATTATCAATTCGGATCATGGCTATCCCACTAAAGCGCGTGGTTGGGATCCCATTGCCGCACAAAAGGAAGGTTGGGGCCATGACAAACAACTTTATAATGATAATATTCTGACGCCTCTTGTGATCAAATACCCAGGTTGTGATGCAAAAGAAGTCAACGATTATATTGCTACCATCGATATTGTACCTTCTCTTTGCCATTTATTGGATCTTCCTCCTTCTCCTAAATTTCATGGTGTGAATGTTTTTGATCCAGAAATCGCATTGAATGAAAGGCTTTTAAGAACTGATAATCGGTATGTTGGGCAATTGCCTGCTTTTACCTCTTTTATTAAGGGTAACAAAAAATGTATTATTTATAAAGATTCTTCAAATAATGCAACTTCTGAATATTTCGATTTAGTCAAAGATCCTGAAGAAAAAAACAGTTTAACGTTCAGTAAGCAGTTTGAAGAACTAAAAAATTCGGTAGAGGAAAATTTCATTGAATTTGACAATTTCCATCGTGATCTTCTTCTCGAAAAATGGGGTAAGCTAAAACAATTCCCAAATGTTATTAAATCTTCAACCGCCTGTGTAGTCCTTGAAAGTACACCAGCTTTTAAAAAAATAGTAGAATCGGTTTTCTCCGAATTACTCCCCAAAACAGAAATCAAATTTTCGGAAGAAGTATTAGAAAACGAAAAAAGTTCGAGATCTTTTGATGTAGGATTTGTGATTATTGAATCCGAGATACCATGGGATTTAAATAGCCCCAAAAAAGTTGCAGCTAATTTCAAAAATAAGGAGCTCATTTATTTAGATAATAACGGAAAAATTTATTCCAACTTCATAAAACCAAGACTATATTTCAACTTTGTAAAAAAGCGTTCAAAACTTTTTAAGATTGATAAGTTGTTCATATTTGATCTATTTTATAGAATGATAACCAGAAAGCTGCTAAAGCCCGTAAATTAAGATCAACTGCTGATTTCTATTTCTTGTATTCACTACATTAATAAAGCGACAACGATTATATAAGCTTGAGTCAACGATTTCCCACAATAAATAAATCTCGAATTCCTAAATGGGGTACTAAAGCAAAGTACTCATGGAAAGCAGGTATAAACAAACCAATTTTTACTTTTTTTGCTTTGCTTTTTGTGGTTTTGGTCCTCCTTGATCTAAACGAATTTTTTACCCGGTATACTGGAATTGGAGGGTTGTTATCTTCATTCATTTTATTAGTTTGTTCTATACTTCTTATATATAGATTTCCATTTAAAAATCTTTTAAACCAGCATTTTAAATATTTCATGCTTGTTTATTTGGTTTTGCTTGCATACGGAGGCATATTAACATGGATTTTTAAGGGGACAAATCAATTATTATCAGAATGGAGGTACTATATTCCTTCAATAATCATCTTCATTACAGCTTATAGGATAGGCAATATCTATGCTCGTTACCATCGTGCCAATCAACTAATATACAGCTTGTTATTATTGATCTCTATTAATGGAATTCTGATCATAATTTCTATTCTTTTTGACATCAATTTCCATGAAAGCGAAATCGGTTCAATTGAGCGGGCAGTAGGATTGTATTCTAATCCGAATCGGGCAGGTTTTGTATCTTGTATAGGTCAGGCAACTGCCATTTTTTTGATTGCTGACAACAATGATTTTAACAAAAAAATTATTGCTATCTGTTATCTGATAACTTTAGCCGCAGCCTTAGCTACGTTTTCCAAAGCGGCAACTCTTGTATCTATTATTCTATTGATGAGGGTGTTTTTTGTAAAGAGATTCACTTCCAAATGGAAAGGTAGGTATTTAAATTATCTTAGATTCACGCTTTTTGCTATTGTCGTATTTTTAATTCTGAATTTCAATTCGATATATTCGAGTTTGTCTCAAAAACAAGCTTCTAGATATACACAATTGTATAGCTTTTTACAAGGTAATGTTTCTAATGAAACAACCACACAACGAGCGGAAATTGCTATGTTTGCCTGGGACAAAATTAAAGATCAATGGGTTTTTGGCTATGGCGTAGGAACTTTTGAAAAAATGGATATTGGCTTTGGAACACATAACCAGTATTTACTATTATGGGGGAATGCAGGAATATTTGGCCTATTTGTTTACCTCGCATTTTTTGTTATTTGGTATATAAAAGCATCGAAATTAAGCCATAAGAATTATAAGACTTATTCGATCAATATGCTATTAATAATTTTAGCGTCCAGCTTTACATCTCATACAATACTTGTTAACAAACAATATATAGTGGCATTAGGGTTATTGTTTTCTGCCTATAATTATTACGTTTTTCAAAGAAAACGAATCCCTAACAATATAGTCATTTAAACAAATAGATAGATTTTCATTTCCCAAATTAATAATGCTGGCCTTTTCAGTACCGCTAGTAGCTGCTCACTTGGGGCTGCGTTTTATTTGATAAATGGAGTAGATTAATTATGGCTTAGTATTTTTTATGGCTTCGTTTAGACTCAACTAGTATTGAAAATTTTATTTGTCATAAGTGATTTAGGGAGTGGTGGTCAAGAAAGACAGTTGACCTATTTACTAAAAGCGTTGACTCAAGCTGGGCACAACATCTTCCTAGCAACTTGGAATTTGAGTGAAGGGAATTTCTTTTTTCAGGAAATTAATGCCCTAGAAATAAAAATAATTGACTTAGGGGCAAATGTTAAGCATTCTGGTCTCTTAAAGTTGCTAAAACTCAATTCTTTAGTATACAAGCTAAAGCCTCAAATCGTTCAGTCCTTTTCATTTTACCTAAATGCAGGCGTCTGGTCTTCCTGCTTTTTGAAAGAAGCCAAGGCAATTGGTAGTATAAGAAGTTCAATTGATGCCTATTTAAAGAGGTTAGGTAAATTCCGAACTATTCTGAATTTGAATTTACCATACTATTGTATCGCCAACAATAATTCTTATAATAAGCCTCTAGCATTTCCTTTTTTCATAAAGAACGGTCACCAAGTAATCTCGAATTCGATAGATTTCAAGGAATTTGATGCGCCAAGTGAACACTTTGTCCAGTTGAAAAGTATTGGAATAAAATCTCTTTCTGTTGGACGGTGTATTCAGACTAAAAGAATTGATCTAATTATAAAAGCAATAGAATATTTATTGAATCAAGGCATCGAAATTTGCCATTACCATGCTGGAACCGGTTCCCAAATTGAGGAACTTAAAACTCAAGTAACAAAGAAAAAGCTTGACGAGCATTTTGTTTTCCTGGGAGAAATAAATAATGTATCAGCATTAATGCGAGCATGTGATTTTTTCATCCATACCTCAGATATTGAAGGATCTCCAAATGTTGTAATGGAAGCTATGGCTGCCTCTTTAGCCGTTGTATCAACTGATGCTGGCGATACCCATTATTTGGTAAAATCTGAAGTCACTGGGTTTCTGGTTCCCAAAGGAAACCAGAGCAAGATTAATGAAGCTTCTTTAAGGTTGGCTGTAGACAGGGAGTTGAGAAAAAAAATGGGCGAAAATGGCAGGAAATTAGTTGAAGAAGAATGCTCTGTTGAACGAATGGCAGAAGAGTATTTAAGCTTCTATCAGTCAATTAGCAAAGCGAAAATTTAACTATCCCGAATTGAAAATACTAATGATCCATGTAGGAAATGAGGTAGAGCCATCGAATGAATTGGGCTCGGAATACTTTCTTCAAAGAAAATCTCTTTTAGATGGAGAACTAAAATATTTCCTCAAGCATGACATCATTAATGCCGATACTCAGATGCAGTCTCTTAGTGAAATGGGGGTTGATATTGAATATGGGCACCTATCCGATCGCAAGTCTATTCCAGCCTTACTTAAAGCAGGTCAAAGCATCAGAAGAATTTGTCGGAAAGAGAACATTGATTTAGTTCATGTACTATGGGGATCGACCACTGCTTTGATGACAATTTTATTTTCCCTCCGCCCCGTCATTATTTCGTTTTGTGGCAGTGATCTTTTGGGCAACAAAGATGCAAAGGGCAACTTGACCAGAAGTGGGAAATTGAATCGCACACTTTCGAAATTTGCTTCCCGGTTTGCCAAGCATAATATTACTAAGTCAGCACAAATGAAACGCTTTTTACCAGGAAAGGCTCAGCTTTACACAACTGTAATTCCGAATGGGGTAAATTTAAATGGTTTTTATCCAATGGATATTAACAAGGCGAGGAAAAATATCGGTTTTGATTTATTCAAAAAATATGTTCTGTTCTTCTATACGGAAGGTCAAGTTGTTAAAAATAAGAAATTGGCCCTGGAGGTAATGGATATTGTAAAAAACACGCTTCCTGGAACGGAGTTGATTATTGCTACTAAAATTCCTCATGAAAAGCTTATTTATTATTATAATGCATGTGATGTAATGATACTCACCTCCTTCCATGAGGGGTCAAACAATTCCTTGAAAGAAGCTAATGCTTGCAATCTTCCTGTGGTCAGTTTGGATATTGGCGATGCAAAAGAAAGACTCGAGGATATTAGTAATAGCTTTGTAATTGAATCACCCAATCCCGAACCCTTTGCAGAAAAGGTTGTGGAGGTCTTGCGATCCCAAAAAAGAAGTGATGGGGAAAAAGCTTCTCCAGAGGTGAGTGTTGAGTCTGTTGCCAGGCAGGTTATTCAAGTTTATCAAAAAGCATTAAAAAGATGATTTCGATAGTTGATTATGGGATGGGCAATTTAGGGTCTATTTCTAATATGTTGAAAAAAATAGGTGTTGCTTCCCGCTTCGTCTCCAATATTGAAGAAATATCCGCTGCAGAAAAAATAATATTGCCAGGAGTAGGTTCCTTTGACAATGCTATGGAAAAATTAAATACATTGGGATTTTCCAATGTCATAAAAGAAAAAGCTTCTTCTGGAACCCCAGTTTTGGGCATTTGTTTAGGAATGCAATTATTGGGTACACGTAGCGAGGAAGGGATACAGGAAGGATTGGACCTGATCCCAGGTGTGATTAGAAAATTTCCATCATTAAATGGATTGCGGATACCTCATATGGGCTGGAATAAGGTTGATGTTTCCGATCTAGGCATGTTTAAAGGACTGGAAGAAAATAAATTCTATTTTGTGCATTCTTATTTCTATGATCCAAAGGATAGCGCCCATATTGGCGGCAAAACAGAATATGGAATAAATTTCACCTCCAGTGTCCATAAATCCAATATTTATGGAGTCCAGTTTCACCCTGAAAAAAGCCATAAGTACGGTATGCAATTGCTTAAAAATTTTGCAGCATTATAACCTATGATTAGTTATCGAGTCATTCCTGTATTATTACTTCATGAAAAAGGGTTAGTAAAAACAACTAAATTCAAAAAGCCTATATATGTGGGCGATCCAATTAATGCCATTAAGATTTTTAATGAAAAAGAAGTAGATGAACTGGTATTTCTGGATATTGATGCATCAAAAAAGAATAGAGGTCCGGATTTTAGCCTACTGGAACAAATTGCCTCTGAATGTTTTATGCCCTTAGGTTATGGAGGGGGCATATCAACGATAGAACAAGTTAATCGCATTTTTAATATTGGCATAGAAAAAGTAATATTTAATTCAAGTGCACTATCCAATCCAAAACTCATCAGCGAAGTAGCGAAAACCGCTGGAAATCAAAGTGTTGTAGTATCAATTGATGTCAAAAAAAATTGGCTGGGAAAAAAAATAATATACTCACATTCTGGAACTAAAGTGCCAAAACTTTCACTTACAGAATTTGCAAGGAAAATGCAGGAATTCGGCGCAGGAGAAATCATTATTAATGCTGTAGATCAAGATGGAATGATGAATGGGTACGATTTAGAATTGATCAAAGAAGTTGCTGAAGCTGTTGAAATTCCTGTTGTCGCTTGTGGTGGTGCTAGTAATATTCAAAACCTCAGAGAGGCGGTAGCAATGGGGAAAGCTTCTGCTGTTGCAGCAGGTAGTCTATTTGTATTTTATGGCCCGCACAAAGCGGTATTAATAAATTATCCAAGTCAGGATAAACTCAAATCTGTCTTTGAACATGAGTCAAGAACCAATAATCTGTAAACAATGTGTAATGGATACCATAGGAAATCCAGAAATTACATTTGATGAGCAAGGGATTTGTAATTATTGCTATGAATACAGAGAGAAAGAAAAAATTAGGATTCTTCCTACACCTGAACAGAAAAAGACACTATCTACCATTGTATCAAAGATAAAGGCTGCAGGGGAAGGAAAGCAATATGACTGTATCATAGGTGTTAGTGGAGGAGTAGATAGCACTTTTACAGCTTATTATGTGAAGAAAAAATTGGGTTTACGTCCTTTGGCAGTACATTTCGATAATGGTTGGAATAGTGAATTGGCTGTGCATAACATCCAAAAAGTATTGGATATACTGGAAATAGATCTATATACATATGTTGTAAACTGGGATGAATTCAAAGATCTACAATTATCTTTTTTAAAGGCATCTACTCCTGATGGGGAGATTCCAACTGACCATGCTATCTTAGCTACTTTATACCGCGTGGCTGGTAAATATGGAATCAAGTACATTATCAGTGGCAATAACTTTAAAACTGAAGGAATTATGCCCCGACTTTGGGCTTATGGTCATATTGACTGGAAATATATCAGGTCAATACACAAGCAATTTGGCCATAAACAATTAAAAACTTTTCCTCATTTTACTTTACTCAAGTTTCTATGGTATACCATGATAAAAAGAGTACGCATGGTTTCGGTCCTAAATTATATGGATTACGACAAGGATGAAGCAATGAGCGTACTTACAGAGAAATTGAATTGGCAGTATTATGGTGGGAAACATTACGAGTCAAACTATACCAAATTCTATCAAGGTATTGTGCTGCCTCAAAAGTTTAAAATTGACAAACGTAAGTTACACCTTTCGGCACTTATTCTTAGTGGCCAAATTTCTAGATCAAAAGCTCTCGATGAACTAAAGAAGCCAATTTATCCTTTGGGGAAGGTTGGAGAAGATACTGAATATCTAATTAAAAAGTTTGGAATTGACAAAGAGCTTTATGAAGAAATTATGACTGCCCAACCCCTAAGTTTTCTAAATTACCCAAACAGTTATGGTCTACATTTGAGGCTTAGAGCTTTCCTCAATACCTTAAGAAGAAAAAAACTATACTACAGTTAAAAAATCATTTTAATTAAATTTTGGATAAACAGCAAAAACCAACAATCTGGATAATTAATCAGTTTGCAGGAACCCCTTTATCCGGTTGGGGCGAGCGCCATTTTTACCTTTCACAACTTTTTTTAAAAGCTGGCTTTAGGGTTGTCATTATTTCAAGTGGGAACAATCACATGTTCAATCATAAGCTAAATTTGAAAGGTCTATTTACCTATGACGCCTACCAAGGGGTTGAATTTTTATGGGTAAAAACGCCACCGTATAATCCGCAAAATGCAAGCCGCTTTCTTGCTATGTTTGCTTTTTCTTTAAGTTTATTATGGCTCCCCTTCAAAACGAAAACCATAGGAAAACCGGATTATTTGATCCATAGCTCTATGAGTATTTTTCCGGCTCCGATCGTGAATTTTTTAAAGAAATGTTTGGGTGCTAAAAAATTCATTTTTGAAGTTCGAGACTTATGGCCACTCACACCAATAAATTTAATGGGTTATTCGAAAAATAATTTTGTGATCCGAATCATTGACTGGTTTGAAACCTATGCCTATAGAAAGGCCGACGCTATTGTTTCATTGCTTCAGGAAGCGGAAAAATATATCAATTTTAAGTCAAGAGATTCTTCAAAATTCTTTTACATACCCAATGGAATAGATTCCAATCTGATTCAAAATAGATTGGAGATAAAAAGAGAAGATTTAAATATTCCAACAGATCACTTAATAATTGGTTATGCTGGCACTATAGGGTTTGCCAATGCCATGGACTCCTTTTTTGAGCTAATAGCAGAAAGTGAAGACTTACGCAGTAAGGTTTTTTTTGTAATAATTGGAGATGGCTATCTTAAAAACCAATATCAAGCAAATGTATCGAGTTGTAACAATGTTCTCTTTTTACCTAAAGTAAAGAAAACAGAAATAGGTTCATATATCGACCTGTTTGATGTATGTTTTATTGCCTGGCATGACTCCCCTCTATACAATTATGGCGTTTCGGCCAACAAATATTTTGACTATATGGCTGGAGCAAAGCCTATATTGGCCGCACAGTCTGGAATAAATGACCCTGTAATAAAAGCAAAAAATGGGGTTATCGTGAAGAACACCAAAAAGGAAATTTATTATGGCGTGAAACAGTTTTTGGAGATGAATGATAGTAAAAGAAGGGAATTAGGAAAGAGAGGCTTTGATTATCTATTAGAGAACCACGTTTATTCTAAGCTAGGGGCTGAATATATTAGAATAATTAACAAGTAATTTACAAACTGGATAGTCATACAATATTTCTAGGTTGATATTGCCTAACCTCCTCCTCACCGGCGCCTCCGGCTTCCTAGGCCGCATCCTCCATAAGGAGCTCTCCCAGCAATTTAAGGTCACCACTTTGGGCCGGAGTTCAGCAAATGACATCCAAGTAGATTTAGCCAAAGGCCCTCCTACCCTATCTCAGTCTTTCGATTGGGTAATCCACAATGCCGGCAAAGCCCATATCGTCCCCAAAACGGAGGAAGAAAAAGCCGCCTTTTTTCAGGTCAATCACCTGGGAACCATAAATTTATTGAAAGCCCTAGATATTTTTTCGGTAAAACCCAAACAATTCATTCTAATCAGTACCGTGGCGGTTTATGGGTTAGATAGTGGAGAAGGCATTGAAGAAACTCAAGACTTAGCTGGCCATACCCCTTATGCTCAAAGTAAAATTCTAGCCGAAGAGGTGGTAATGGAATGGTGTCAACGCCATCAGGTAGATGGTGTGATCCTGCGGCTACCACTAGTGGTGGATTCCAATCCTCCCGGTAACCTGGGTGCCATCATGCGAGCGATCCAAAGGGGCTATTATTTCAGCATTGGGAAAAATGAGGCGCGTAAGAGTGTTGTATTGGCCATTGATGTGGCTCGGTTGATTCCCAAACTGGAGGGCAAGTCCGGTATTTTTAACCTGGCTGATGGGCAACATCCTACTTTTGCAGCAATCGAATCTGCTATTGCCGATGGGTTAGGAAAAAGTATTGCTTTCACCTTGCCGAATGGGCTGGTTAAGTTGCTCGCGAAAATCGGTGATGGGATTTGTACCCTTGGCATTGCTTTTCCTTTTCATTCTGATCGGCTAGCGAAAATGACGGCTACATTGACTTTTAATGATGAAAAAGCTCGCAGGGAATTAGGGTGGGCACCTGGGGCGGTCACGGCGTATTTAAGGAATATGGACGCCGCGCAAAGGGAGGAGCAGAGGTAGGGATGAAAAGCCACTGTCTGAGGCTTGATACGTCTGACAAATGTCTGAACTCTGATGCGTCTGATATATCTGATGACCTTGATAAACACTAATACCCCATCAAATAAATCATAAAAATCACAGCCATCACAGTGCTGACAATTACACAACAAAGCCAATGCTACCCATCAACATATCTCAATTCATCAAAAACCACATCACCCTCCGGCCACAAAGCTTATTAGCCAAAGATCTGGAGGTTAATCGGGAAGAACTAAGCCAACAAATCAACGGCCGCTCCGTCCTGGTCATTGGCGGAGCAGGTACCATTGGCAGTTCCTTTATCAAGGCTTTGCTACCCTACAAACCAGCCCGATTGTACGTAGTAGATACCAATGAAAATGGCCTCACAGAGTTGACCCGGGATATCCGTTCCACTGAAGGACTCTTTGTCCCGGAAAATTACAAGACCTATCCCATCAACTTTGGCGATCAGGTCTTTGCCAAGATGCTGCGCCGGGAAGGGCCCTTTGAGATCATCGCCAATTTTGCAGCGCACAAACATGTACGTAGTGAGAAGGATCATTACTCTATCGAAGCGATGATTGAGAATAATGTGATTCGCACAAAACGGTTACTGGATTTACTGGCAGAGCAGCCGCCAGAGCATTTCTTTTGTGTATCGACCGACAAGGCGGCTAACCCAGTCAATGTAATGGGGGCGAGTAAAAAATTAATGGAGGAAGTTCTATTGGCCTACGCCCGGGTTTTACCAATTAAAACTGCCCGTTTTGCCAATGTTGCTTTTTCCAACGGTAGCTTGCTGGCGGGTTTTTTGGAGCGGTTGATGAAGCAGCAGCCTTTTTCCAGTCCGCTGGATGTAAAACGATATTTTGTTTCACCGGAAGAGTCCGGGCAATTGTGTTTACTGGCCTGCATCTTAGGAGCAAGCGGCGACATTTTCTTTCCAAAACTGAGGGAAGAACAAATGATGACCTTCTCCACCATTGCCGATAACCTGCTCCGGGAACTAGGCTATACGCCTGACTATTGTCAATCGGAACAGGAAGCCCGGCAAAAGGCAGCCACCATCGGGAGTCAAACGAATGCTTACCCTGTCTATTATTTCGCTTCTGATACTTCCGGGGAGAAGCTGTTTGAAGAATTTTTCACAGAGGAAGAGGTCGTGGATATGGAACGGTTTTCCGCACTTGGCGTGATAAAAGCTAAAGCCAATTGGTCCCTTGAGGAGGTAACGGCTTGTTTCCGGGAATTAGCATCCCTCTTCGAAGCGGAGGAAATTGATAAAGCACAGGTGGTGGAGGTTTTGACGTCATTGATACCTGGATTTCGACATGTGGAGAAGGGGCGGCATTTGGATGAGCGAATGTGATTTTTTGGACGCAGAGGTAGTGGAGGGGCTGAGATATTGGAGGTTTTTTTTTAGAGGCAGAGGTAAAGAAGGAGGAGAAAAGATAAATCTTTTAAAAACTTATGGAATTTTCTTACTTCTGGCGTCTATTAGATAAACGCAATCTCCGAAGTATGAAAACAAATGAAATAACCAAAATCGTAATAGGCAAGGCAATAGAGGTCCATCGAGAGTTAGGACCGGGCCTTTTGGAATCAACTTATGCGGAATGTTTATGCTATGAATTAGAAGAAACTGATTTAACATTTATTCCCGAATTAATCCAACCTGTGATTTATTAAGGCAATAAATTAGAAAAAACTTATAAAATTGACTTACTGATAAATAATGAGTTGGTCGTGGAATTAAAATCAGTCGAGAAAACTAATGATGTACATCTTGCCCAAGTATTAACTTATATGAAATTGGGTAAATTTTCCCACGGTCTGCTTATCAATTTTAATGTTAAACTTTTAAAAGACGGTATACGGAGGTTAATCAGATCTGAGTTTTTGCCTAAAGATTGATTGTATGGACACTACGTCCATGTAAAAGCTCTATTAGCTCTGCTCCTCAATTATCTCTGCGTCCAAAAAAAAACATGTACAAATCCCTAAAACGCCTAGCCGACATCCTGGCTTCAGCAATTGCGCTACTCATTCTATCTCCTTTATTGATTCCAGTGATTATCGCCCTGCTGCTTACTGGAGAAGGAGAAGTCTTCTACTTTCAAAAAAGAATAGGCCTCAATAACCAGCCTTTTTCTATCTGGAAGTTTGCCACTATGCTAAAAAATAGCGCCAATATAGGTAGTGGAACCATTACCTTACGCAATGATCCTAGAGTGACTCCAGTAGGAAAATACCTGCGTAAATCAAAGATCAATGAATTACCACAAATAATAAATGTTCTGAAAGGCGACATGAGTATTGTCGGCCCAAGGCCGCTGGATGACAAGGGCTTTCAATCCTATTCCGAAGCGGTACAAGCTGTTGTGTATAATGCGAAACCCGGTATCACCGGTATCGGCTCCATCGTTTTCCGGGATGAAGAAAAACTCATTTCCGCTTCTGATCTCCCACCCCGCGAATTTTATCGCCTGCATATCGCTCCCTACAAAGGTGCCCTCGAGCTCTGGTACCAGGAGCACTTCTCCTTCTACACTGACCTGATGATTATCCTACTCACCGCCTGGGTCATTGTTTTTCCCAATAGTGATATCGTTTATAAAGTATTTTCTGATTTGCCGGAACGGCCGGAGGTGCTGGTGTGATAGAATTTAGCTGGTTAAGCTATCTTTCTTAAAACACCACCCTTCAGCAAAGCCAGAAGTGTGTTCTAGCTCTCTAAGTTCCTCTGAGTTAAAAAAGATTTCTCTATCAATACTAATGTAATGAGAAGGGTTAATCTTTAAATATTCTATTGAAAACTTCCAAATCAGTAAACTGTCTAAGTAATTATTAGCCATTACTATTGAGAAAAACTTTTGGCCACCCAAAAAATCATTAAAAATATAATATGGGATTCTTTCTTCTGGCTCGTCCTTAGCCATTGGATATCTGTCAAAGTACCATTTCAAATTTTCTTGATCTCTCAAATCTAATACAAGGCTCCTTTCACTTGATACTTCAAGTTTTAAAACAATTTCTTTCCTACTATACAGAAAATATAATTCAGCTCTTTTACAAGCAAGCGCAATGTCTGTAAACAAGGTTTCTTTATCCTCCCATTTCGTTGACAATATTTCGAAAGCAGATGCTGACATATTATTGCAATTTTGCAGTTAATTCTGTATGAGAATTGGCTACTTCTATCCCATAATTATTAAGCAACTCGTCAATATAGGCCTGATCCGATGGATAATAATTCCCAGTAGCCGGATTTATTGGTAAAGGCTCTTTAACATAAAGAATTACTTTCTTGTTCATTGGATTAATATATTGATCTATTGTTGAATCTTTGACCTTTGCTATTGGGTTTACGTTGTGACCTTAAATCAACAAGTCAGGTATCGGATTCGAACTCAGAATAATTAAAAGGAAGAGTCAACAAACTTCTAGATTTGTTATCACTTCTGTTGGAATGAATATACTGATTTAAATCAATACCTGCTTCACCTAAAAAAAAATCATTTAACCTTTTCAATAGCTCTTTCTTCGCTTGAAGAAGCTTATAGTCAATTCTGTTTACTATGAATAAATATTCTTGAATACTAATTTTTGATATGCTATAGTAAAACAAAGATTTTCCCAATATTTGAAACTGATAATACTCTGAAACGTCTCTGCAAAGTATATTTTCTAATAAATAAACCAGTTCAAGAACACCTTCAGGATAATTTCCTCCTAAGGACTCTCCTTTCTCATTCCTACCTAAATCCAACGCTCCTAATAATTCGTAATCTACATTATACTCAATGCAATAATGCTGAATTTTTTCGCGAACATTTGAGAAATCAAAATCAAATTCTTTTAAATTTGTATCCCATTTAGTCCTATTTTGACGGCTCAATAATACCATCCAAGCAGCGTAATAGAAACAAATTACACATCTCCTGTCGGAGATTTCCCATTTAGAAAGGTCGAATGATTCAACTTTACTGATAATAGAATTATTCATCTCAAAAATTTGGATAAGTTAAAATCGTCAGATCATCTTTGTCCAAAACTTTAATTATTGATGGAATCGGTTTTCCTGAGTTGGCATGATCCTGAATTGCCTGTTTTATCATTTTCAAACCATTATTACTTGAGGCTATAGCATTGTCTGCAATTCGAATTACAATACCATTCACTCCTTGGTTTGCAGCATCTTCCAACTTATTTCTAATATTGTTGGTTATATTCAAAGCACTCGAATTTATATTTTTAAAGTCATAGATAACTCCTTTAATTTCCGCATCAGGTGTCTTTCCAGGTAAGCTTTCATCAAGTAATCTTACTTCATTCCCTTGCTTCATAAAGGCTTTCGCTGTGATCAATTCATGTAAGTTATTATTATGGCCTGAATGACTTACTATATAGCCCCCACTATTAAAATCAAATAATTCTTCATGAGGAGGATAGGGATTTTTCTTATTCCAAATAATAGGAAAATCATCAAATGCAATTCTTCTTGTAAGCATAACAACCTTCACCCTATTTAAAGGGAAGTCGAATAAAGCCTCCCAAGCCCGAACCGCCCCAACTTCCACCTGAACAAACTCCCGAAACAGATCTTCTTCCAGATCCTCTACAAATTTAAGGATTTTATGCTCAGTGGCAAGGTCATTGAGGTGATTTAAAAATTGTTGCCGCAATTCCTTGGTTGGGATGGCATTCAGGACTGAAGCCAATCCGGGGGTTAATAACCCAGGATTGTGCAACACCAGTGGACAAAAATTGGCTACATCGTCGATAATGGCTTTGGCTTTGGGCAGGTTTTGGTTGACGGCTGGTAATAGATTGGCATAGCTGGCATTATAGAGTTCATCTTTGGAAAGGTGGTGGTATGGTAGGTCTAATTCCAGATGCCGTGCAGCGATATTCCGGTCGTGTGCAAGGATGCTGAATCGGTGTTCTTCTAGCAATTCATCCAATTTATCATCCAGCGACCTTACGGAATAATGGACGCCATGCTCCCCAAATTCGGCTACGGCGGCATGAGCTCCTTTACCGCCACGCAAGTAGAAATAAGCCCCTACCCCGGTCACTACAGCCAGTGTATAACCGGCTGCCCGGTCCATATCCTGACGGATTATTGCTGCATAAAATACACCGGCACCATCCGCAAATTCTCCAATGACCGGCATAAATCCTGCAAAATCCAACAGGCCATAAACGATGGGTTCAACCACGCCACTCCAGGTAATGGCGGCATACAAATGATCATTATTGATCTTGGTATCCTCCAGCAAAAAGGATGCATTGGTCAAGACCTTGCTGATGTTCAGGTTAAAATGATACTCTGCATAGGCTCTGACCAGATTGGTATCCCGGATAAATCCGTCTCGTAGCTGAACGTCCGATTCGTCTCTGATCCAATAATCGCGGTCGTTTTCAAGGGCGGCCCGGTTTTCGTTTTCGATGGCCTTGATTTGAGCTTGCCGGTATCTTCTTGTCCGACGCTCCAGGCGGGAAAAGTAGCGTTCATTGGATTCATTTGGTTGTTGGGACAACGGGATGCTCAGGGCTTCAACAACATCGCAATCTCCGCTTCGATACAATAGCAGTTTATTGATAAAAGGATAACCGACTACCTGTTTGTCTTGCCGGGTATAAGTGTGTACCAAACTGCCATTGGCCAGTAATGTTACCTGCGAGAGATAGCACGGCTTTTTGGTATACCGATATACAAGCAGCAAGTATTGAAACACGTCTCCACCTCCAAAATTGGGCGCAACGCTGGGTTGAGCTGTATTTTGGTTATTTGCGATGGTCATCCGACATGCACTGCCATGCATTTTAGTTGCGGAGACTATCCTGCCCGAAAGGGGCTTGTTGAAGTGCTGTTAAAATTGAATTAATTTGCGAGGTGATGTAAATATAGTGCTATGTTTTGATTTTTGCAAGAAAATGATTTATCTGAGTGCTTGTTTGGAGGTGGTACTTCGCATCGCCGTCGGCAAGCCTATGGCGGCCGATGGGTAACGAAAATTGCAGACTTGGGGTTCTCAGGAAGCTTATTTTTGAGCTCAGCGCCTCGCTACGGGTGAGAAAATAAGCGAAATGTGGTTCCAGTATCCCGGTTTTACTGGGACAAATGACTACCTTCAAACTAGGACTAAAAATGTTTCACGTCAAATAGTTAGCGCTCCAAGTAGGATATTAGAAGGTCACTATTAGCAAGTGAAACATGAATAGCAATTATTATTCCCGACCAGATCCCAAGTCTGGATACTTGGTATCTTTACATTGTGTAACTGAGTTGCTGACGTGTGATAATTTAGAATTGCATACCAGGTTACTTTTGTTTTATAAGGTGCATTGGTTGGATAAAATTTCGACTTCCGTTTTGAAAAGCCTATTACACCACCCCGACTTGTAAATTCACCCCTATTTTAAAGCTATTGTTTCATTTTTAGGATTGGTCACAAAAGCAGCAATTTCTCTTTTTTTTTCAGGGGACATCAGCCCAAGTTTCAACAATGAAATATTTGCTTTATATGCATGTTGCTTAAATGCTTGTGGTAGGTCAAGCCACCCAATTGAGTAATAATAAATAAGAATATTTGTCCAAGCCCATTGACCATCAGTAAATGCTGTAACAGGTCCAAATAGCTGACCTGTAGCCAAACTATAACTTCCTGTTCTTAAATATGCAACAGGAATTCCTGCTTTTAAATAAGCAAGGACTTCTTCTTCCGGAGTTATTTTATCTGCTTCCTTTGAAATAATATCTTTATCGATTGGTCGAAGGGACCAACTTTCCTCAGACCAAAAGCCTATTTTTTTAATAACTAAACTACTATCATTCATACAATTCCAATTTTCCATAATTTAAATGCATATCTCCATTATCGGCAACAGAGATAATAAAATTCGCGCCCAATACAGGTTTACCCGTTATTTCTGCTATTCTCTTTGCCCCTGATTGTTCCCCACAACAGGCAAATAACCGAATCGCATTAATATCACTAAATTCAGAGGATGACATAATAATGTCAGCTAATTCTTCAGCACCTAACCAAACACCAGCATCTGCTATATGCCACGATCTTTCATCATGATAAAAAAAGAATTTATAGTCTCCAGCTGTTATATCATATTGGCCATGAATGTGAATATCAAGTATCCCAGGTTGTTGTGGGAATAGAACACCTAGATTAATTGACTCATCCAAACCAAATAGAAAAGCATGAGAAGGTTTACTCAAATCAATATATTGTTGAATAGTTTCAATAGATTGTTGATGAAATTCTTCTATTGTAACACCAGGTCCATATTGTAAAAGAAAATCTGGTTCATCAAGGTCCAAAGAGCCTCTTCCTCTTAAATCTGAACCATTTAAAAATGGCTTTAGATCAGTTTCTGGTTCTTTAATAAATGTAAGTAGAAATTCATCACTATTATCATAAAACTCATCACATAATCTAATCTCATCTACCAGTTTGGCTTTTTGAGTATTTGTAAGATTTTGGAAGGCATTTATTATAGCATCCCAATGGTTAAAATCATTGTAACTAACTCTACTTTGTATATTCAGTAAAGATTGCAGAAAACCTAAACTAGCCCGTTTTTCACTACTAAAACTCAAAACCTCCCAAGCCCTAACCCCTTCAGGATTTTCTCCCAAAAAAGCAACCAAAACCGCTCCCTGTTCCGAAGCCAGATCGTCCAAAAAGTTATTTAATTGAGGCGTTTCCCAGGCTGACAAACGACTGAGGATAGCAGGACTACCATCATCGGCATGAACCAGCACGTTTGCCAGTTCGTCGGTTAATTCCTGGAGGCCCCAGCCCTTGCTTTGAAACAGCTGCGCCGTTTGTTCGGCTAGCTGATGAGCAGCGGATTCGGTGGCGCCCTGAGTCAGGAACTTTGATCTAAAGATACCATATAAACCAGAAGCATCAAGCGGATTTTGGAAGAATTCCAGATAAACTTTGGTGACCAAATGGGTATTTCCTTTATGGACAATCTCAACATCAGCCTCTGTGTGAACCACCCTAAATCTCGAATTGGATTTAAAAAGCACCTCCGATTCTTGAGGGAAGAAACTCATGTTAGTCACATCATAGGCAAGCGGATTGGTGATTTCGTAAACGACATCGCCCCCATTATCTACCGCGAATCCATTGGCGACAACTACATCTGATGAGCAGGATTTAAAGTCTTGAAATCCAATTTCTTCTCCAACACTCCAGGTCTTGGCAATTTCACCCTCGGCACCGTAGGCTCCTCTATAAAGCACCTCTCCTTCATAAGGAGTTATCTTGGACAGTACCGTATTTAAGAGGTCTTCGAAGCACTGATAAAAAGGGGATAAATTGCCTTCCCTTAATGCACTATTTAAGGAATTATCCAGGCCATCGGTATAATGGTAAATTGCGGTCAATTCTTCTACCGGAATATCAGGATGGGCCGCAGCAATGCCTTGGTTTATAACTTTAAATCGAGATTGCAGGACCTTTCTATTGCTAAAAAACTCAATAGCACTTAGCTTCGCACGATATGGGCCGGAACTCACGATTTCCCACCCAATTAGACGCTCCATATCCGCTTCCAGGAATGCTCGTAAATCGGCATTGGCTAAGCCATCTGGCAGGGGGTTGGTAAAAAGATCTGCTTTCAGACCATCAAAAAGAGTTTCACCATTTGCACCAGCCGGCCACGCCTTTAAGCTTTTGTACAACTCATCCCGCTGAGCTGTATTGAGCGCGAGCACCCAATCAGCAAAATCACCTTCGAATTCGCTCCAATTCCAAGCCTTAATCTCGTTGAATAACTCGCGGAACCGTAACAGGGACGGATCTAGTGTTGTCAATTCCCCAATTAACTTGAAGAAAAAGCCATGGTTGGTATGGTAAAAGATTTCTAAGTCTCCCTGTACGACCTGCCCATTTCCATGCCCTCCTTGTCGTAAATCCTTAAAAGGCATTCCCTCCAGGTCTGCCACTTTGAGCGTACTTCCCGTTGGAAGACCTGGATCCCAGACATTGGGAATGATGTAAAACACATCATCGCCGGCAAATGCACCACCAGCGATTTGCACCTCTTCATCTACCACCCGGAAATAGGCTGAAAAGTTTTCTTGACTTATTTTAATGGGATAATCAAGGGCGGCCGAAATAAATCTGGTTCGTCGACTAAGTTCAATGGCGGCCGTTTGAGCTCGAAGATAACTGATCAGCCCAGGGTTATTGAATTCGCTCGTCAGTGCAATCAATCGATGGGTTGCCCGAAAAGCGGCTACCAGGTCTCCGGAGTTTTTGTAGAATTGGGAAGTGGACTTCAAATAATTGTACATATCCCGTCCCTTGGATAGGGTAAATTTGAAAAGTCCGGCCCCACCTACACCGATTGCCCCAGTTATATTGGCAGCCCCCCAAATCATATCCAAAGCCTGCCATTGATCCAATATAGATTGGGACAGATAACTATCTCCTGAAATCTCTAATTCGTAGTTGGCTGGTGCAAAAACAAACAGATTAGCCCCGGAGAATGCAACATCGCCAAGGGTTACCATCCTTAAGGCCAATGACTCGCCCAGGGTAAATGGAGCTATCGCTACTGATAGGATAAAAACGGCTCCATCCGCAAAAAAAACCATCTGGGCTGAACGAATCTTTCGGAGTAACAAATCCGCATAACAGTAGGGCAAAATGTACAAAGCACCCTCCTCCATATCTGTAGTCTGCCCAGGAAGCAGTTCAGCTTTTACATCCTTACTGAGGTATATCGGAACATAATCGAAGGGCCTTCCCGCAACGTTATAATTTACGCTTGCAAAATCTGAGGGATCGCTAATAAAACATGCATCATCATTGATGCCACTTACCAATTGATGTTTATTATCAGAAGTAAAACGAGCATAATAATCAGCACTACATCCGGTAAAAGGATTGAAACGATGCAGACTGATGATCTTTTCACAACCCTGTCCGGGAATCTCTGCACAATAATAAGTTCGTCCTAAATCAGCATCATAAACGGGGACGGGCCTACTCGTTGTTTGTTCCCGCATGGTAAGCACTGCATTGGCCAAGAAGGTCACAAACCCTTCATACCCATGTGTATCATTATCATTGGGACCATCGTGCAACTTTCGAATGACCTCAAAATAGAAGTCGTAATTGCCTCCGTCTTCAAACAGTTCAAGTAGATTATTATAATCCTCTTCGGGAGTGGTTCTGATGATATGCACAAACAAATTTTCCTCCTCTTCATCACTACCCACCAAATACCAGTTGTCTACAAAATTATCTTCGGTCAATGTCAGGGTACTCAACACCCGGATGATCTTCTCGCGGTGAGGCCACGATAATTCTTCAAAAACACAGATTTCATACTGCCAGACTCGCAGATAATCCGCTAATTCAAGAGCCGTTTCGGAGCTATAGGGCTCTGTTAATCCCTCCAGGTAGGTTGAGAAATTTTGACCGCCAATATGCTCTTTATAGGTTTTGTAAATCGATTTATCATAAGATTTCCAGGCTTGTATCTCCTCTTCGGCTAACAAAAGGTCTCCATAAGGACTATAAATATCATAATTGGCCTGATCCAGGAATAGCTGTACGATTTCCCGTTTGTGCCGGTACATCCCCTCTGTAGTCAACAAATCAAAATTTTCCGAACAACTCCTGTAAAACCCTGGGTAAAAAGAGATCTGATGGGCATGCACAAAGGCATATAAGGCCAAATTGCTATTGCAGGCGGCGGCATCTCCTACCCTTCTAAGAAAATTCTCAGCATCGGGCGTAAAAAGTGGATAGGGCGTCGCCGCCATTTCGATGGTTTCATCCTGGAAGTTAACGCCAGACAGGAAATCGTAGGCTTTTCTGTATCCTAGTGCGCTATATTGGCTGCTACTGCTAATGTTTGCTATTTCTTCTGCGGTAAGTATCTCTGCTATATTGGCTTGACCGACTTTGAAGAAGATAAGCCCCTCTTCCATACAGGGGAACCCGACAATTGCTTTGTGATTGGTCAGGTTAGGTAGATTCGTGGTCAGGGTATCATAATAGCGGTTGGAAGGATAGCCCTTTTCTGCATACCCTGTAAAGCCATAATTACCATCTGCTTCAAAATAGGAATTGTAGTTGGTGCTATCCAGCGTAAAATAACGCAGGGTACCAAATGGCATTAACTCAAACCCATCAAAAGAAGGCACCCCCATAGCACCTCCCAGTTCATCTCCAGAGTTAAAAACGACTTTAGTCGCTCCTGCGGGGATGGTGATCGGCAAACCAGAAGGTGCTAAAAACGTAAAGGAATCATCCGTATCAAAAACGTCATCGCCATCGTCATTTCTGAAGTCTTTAAGTTGCTCCAGATTATTGACGATAATATACTCCCGATCTTCATCCGCATCCGCCGCCGACCATACATTGGCCGGATCATGTACCAAATCCCACTGATATTTGTAAAGGTCAGTGCCAGTGCTGTAATCCATCAGGTTTTGGGTGCTACCTTGCGACAATTGGCCTTGATATGTCTTAAAGATATGCTCCAGCACATAGGCGCCATGACCTAATTCGTGGGCCATGGTTTTGGCATAACTCTCCAGGCTTGTGTGTGGAGAATTCATGATAAAACCATAAGCCTTTTTGCGGGGCATATAGCCTCGCTTTCCAGGTGTTTCATGACGATCTACCAAAAACAGGTAGTACACATTGGGTTGGGGAGGTTGCACGGCTTTATAGGCCCGAATAATGTCCCGCATTTGTGGTGTGTAGTTGGACAAACCCCCATTGGTACGCGCATTCAATTCACCATCAAACCCTGCAACAGTTATACCATTGTGCATCGTGACACTCACATCTACTACGGCCTGGTTCCAGATGGCTCTTAAGCTATTTTTCAGCTCGACCGATGTGAAAGGGGCGTGGGCTCCATTAACCGGTACGACAACGATATTTAACATGCGTTCCTCGTAGGCTACCGTATTGAGCTGACCAATATTCAACGGCTCGTCTGTCCCTGGAAGTTGAGCGTAAACCGGTCTTGTGGATTCGATATTCAGTGCGGAAGGCACTTCAAGTACCCGCTTTTCTCCACTGCTAGAGGTGATTGGAATTGCTGCCCCAGAGTCATCAACGAAACTGACCACTGGTGGGATAAAACCTCCACCCTTGCGGCGGGCCAATACAGCATCGGTCTCTCCCAATTTGATAGACTGCCAGGGGACATAATAAGGCGGATTGTCTTCCGGATGCAGGCGTTCATAATTAGGTGCAAGGGCCAGGTGTGGCAGGGTATCAAAACCATAGCGAGACGTGGCATCCCGATTAAAAACCAAGGCTAAATCCGCAAGCTGGCTATTTTGATAAGCTTCTCCCCCTTTTAGCATTTCCTCCAATTCGGCAATAGCGGCTGGAATGCGCAGGTTTTCCAGGGAAGGCAACCAATCCACTATATGTCTTACCTGAGAAGCGCAATCAGTGGCTTCAGGAGTATCATCTTGCAAATGTTGGATGCCCAGAGTATACGCCAAACTCTGCGGGTCGGGAATGACTAGAAATAGGGTCAATTCTCCCCCGTAACGGCTTTGTACCTGTTCCGTTAATGCCGGGGGTAGCTGCCGGTTTTCGACATATTCCTTATAATAAGGTGAAAAGCGCGGTAATTTGATGATCACCACCCGGGCACAATGGTTGGCAATGAGTCGACGCTTGGTTTCCTGCACCCGGTCCAGTTCATCCAAATCGAGTTTTAAAAAGGTCAGATCCGCTTCTTCCACTACTGGTTCCGCCTGACAAGGGGACGTCGGTAAGGTGACTGCGCCACAGGATAATCCGGACAAAAATTGCCGAATGGCGCAGTAGTTTTTATTGGGATAGGGCAATAAGGTTGAAAATTCGGATTGTAAGGCCGTAAACAAAGGGCCTTCGTCTAAGGCAACCAACTGCTCACTTTGTTGTGCATAAAGCGTAAAACTGGCCGGTTCAAACAGTAGCAAATAGTCAACTGAACCATCCATCCACACTTCACCATCCGGAGTCAGAATTTGCTCTTCTTCAACCGTCAGGGTAATGTTGTGATTGAAGACAAGTATATTAGCGGTGGTCTGGCATTGGTCTTTGAGCTGGGTGAGGTACTGTCGGATTGTTTCTGACTCTTGCAAACAGCTGGAAGCTTGGCAGTAGTGGTCCAGATAGAGTTCAGCCTGGTGACTTTGCGCAATAACCGTATTGCCCGAAAAGAAAATGTTTAAAACTAAAGCCAGTTTTAGCCAGCTTAAATGACGGCCTAAGGCCAAAGAAAAGTCAGGGCATAACACTTGGCCACACCCCAACTTTTTCCAAAAAGTCAGTAAAGTACACATCAGATTAAGCACACTTTTCACCAGTAAAATCAAAACTATTAGCACATTTTCCATTGAGTCTAGGTTTGTTAGGATTGTTTCGCACCTCCATTTTATGGAAATACAATATTAGGCCGAGTCATTGCCCCAATGACCCAGCCACGTAGTGCTGAATTTTGCTTATCTGGCTTTAATATATCGATGTCTATCGATCATAGACTTCTGAAGTGTAACCAAGAAGTCTTAGTGCTCTTATATATATTGACGCTAGAAGTTGGGAAATTCCATACGGTTTGGAGATTTTTTTTCTTTTTTTGAAAAAAATCAATCTATGGCATTATTTACGAGACAAGAAAAGTAACGAATTAGCATTCGGAAAGTGATCTTTTGCAGCTTATCCTACTCTGCCTTCGCGAAGCTACGGCGAAGCAAGGCGGTGAGTTCTTCGCCAAAGACTACCGCCACGCGCCGTTGTTGAAGCCTTTCGCTTGCGCCGAAGCTTCAGCGAAGGAGCATGGTGCAGATGCCCGAAGAAAACTTCTGCGCAAGCCCCCAAACATGAACTAAGCCCGATACTTGCACCAAAATTTGGGCTGGTACGAGTGCTTCGTACCTACCAAATTCATTTGGTTGACCCAAAAGCGCTGAAAGCCAGCTTTCTTGTGGGTGAATGGATACCCTCAATGCTAGATATGAGCCGACTCTAGGGTCGGTGGGTAGCCAAAAAATTTTGGCCAGTACGAGTGCTTCGTACCTACCAAATTCATTTGGTTGACCCAAAAGCGCTGAAAGCCAGCTTTCTTATGGGTGATTGGATACCCTCAATGCTAGTCAAAAGCCGACTTTGGCCCCCCCCTTTACTTACCCAATAATATCACCTATATTTGCAGATATTACCCCCTACGTTAAGCCTATATTTCTGATTACAAACTAACAGCAGTGAACAACAATACTTACGTTGCCATTATGGCGGGAGGAGTCGGCTCACGATTTTGGCCGGCCAGTAGAGAATCAAAGCCTAAACAATTTTTAGATATTCTTGGCGTCGGAAAGAGTCTAATCCGCCTTACTTTTGAGCGGTTTCTTAAATTATGCCCGGTGGAAAATATCTTTATTGTCACCAATGCCAGCTATAAAGCTTTGGTCAAAGAGCACCTGCCGGAATTAAAGGACGATCAAATCCTGTGTGAACCCTCCCGGAATAATACGGCGCCCTGTATCGCATATACGGCTTTCAAACTAAATGACCTCAACCCGGATGCCAACCTCATTGTCGCTCCTTCTGATCATGTTATCCTTCAGGAGGATCGCTTTGTCACTACCTTAGAACAGGGACTGGCTTTTACAGCCGAAAATGATGCCCTGCTGACTCTTGGCATCCGCCCCAGTCGGCCGGACACAGGATACGGCTATATCCACTACCAGCCCAATACCGAGGAGGCGATCAATACCGTACTCCGATTTACGGAAAAGCCGCCGCTGGAGAAAGCCAAGGCATTTGTAGATAGTGGAGAATATTTGTGGAACGCCGGGATATTTGTTTGGCGAACCAAAATCTTATTGAGGGCTTTTGAAGAGTATGCTCCTCAAATTTACCTCACGCTCGGTGCAGGCATCTCCTGCTACAATACTGATGAGGAACAACGCTTTATTGATGAGCACTACCCCAACACCCAAAACATATCTGTCGATTTCGCCATTATGGAGAAGGCGGATAATGTATATACCCTACCTTCCAGTTTTGGCTGGAGTGACCTGGGCACCTGGGCATCTCTCTACGCCGAATCGCCTCATGATGAACAAGGCAATGTTGTCACTGGCGACAAAGTTTTTCTGACCGACACCTACAACACCCTGGTCCGTGCTCCCAAAAACAAACTGGTCGTCGTTGGCGGTTTGGATGATTACATCATTGTTGATGAAGGAGATGTATTACTGATCTATCCCAAAGGTCGCGAGCAGGAAATCAAACAAATTAAAGGAGAGGTGGAGGATAAGTTTGGGGAATTGCTTTGAGTACCTGATGGGTGGCAAATGCTTTTTAATCCATCAAAAATTTCTGCAAAAACTTCGGTTGGGTGAAAATTTTTCCACCCCGCATTTTCTAAGGCAAAATCATCGAGAGGAAAAATTTCCTCTCAACCTAGAAGCAATCAACCTTTCACTCTTAAACGATGTCATAATTTCCAATAATTGAAGCCATTGATATACGCTCATGGCCAGAATAATTTTGACTGATCTCTCGAAAAATTTCTGCAAAAACTTCGGTTGGGTGAAAATTTTTCCACCCCGCATTTTCTAAGGCAAAATCATTGAGAGGAAAAATTTCCGCTCAACCAACTTGCCAATCAACCAATTCTGGCAAGCTTTGCTTTTTTCTTTGCTACAAATAGAGTATGTTTGTACCTACAAACACCGTAGTGTAAAGTGAGTTAATGAATTCTGGATAGTCTTATATTGAACTTGCTTTCCACAACTGCACCAAATCTGTAGAATAATTTTCCTGTAACAGAACAAAACGTTACCCTTTCCCTTATTGTCTTTGGATCGATTTTATAAGCCCGAGCTATAGGTAATTGTAATGATTAACTACAAGAGAACATACAACAAGAGAAAACCACGCATCGCCATTGTAGATAATTCAACATGGAATATCTATAATTTTCGTTTGAGCCTGATCAAACGGCTAAGAGCTGAAGGTTTTGAAGTCATTGTTATTGCCCCAGTGGATGAATACATCCACTACCTCAATGACAGTCATTTCAATAAACATATTGAATTAAAAAACCTTTCTCCACAAGGTCGGAGTGTAGGCCGGGATTTATTGTTAATAAAAGAGTTGTACGATATTTACCGACAAGAACAGCCCGATCTGATCATCCACTATACCATCAAACCTAATATATTTGGCAACATTGCCGCCCGATTGGCTGGTATTGCTTCTATTGCTACCATCACAGGCCTTGGTTATACTTTTTTGCACCAGAGTCTGGTCCACCGGATGGTTCCTTTTTTATACCGATTCGCTTTCCAGAAAACCCGTAAAGTTGTTTTTTATAATCCAGATGATCAACAAATATTTATCAAGAAGGAATTGATACCGGCCGAAAAAGGCATTGTTATTCCTGGTTCGGGGGTCAATACTAATCACTTTCGACCGCTGGCACTTCCCCAAAAAGAGACTTTCATTTTTTTGTTCATTGGGAGACTTTTATACGATAAAGGACTGGGAGAATTTGTCGAAGCTGCTCGTCAGTTGAAACAACTTGCTCCACATGCAGAATGTTGGGTAATCGGCGGCCTCAATACTAAAAACCCGGCAGCTGTATCTAAAAAACAAATGCTGGAATGGGTAGAGGCACAAGACATTCTTTATTTTGGTGAAGCAGAGGATGTCCGGAAATATATAAAGAAAGCGAAAGCAATTGTTTTACCATCTTATCGGGAAGGTATACCAAGGTCAATTTTAGAAGCGATGGCCATGGCTAAACCTGTGATTACAACAAATACCGCAGGATGCCGGGAAACCGTTGAACATGGTAAAAATGGAAGTATTGTACCCGTTAAAGACTCCAAGGCATTAGCAGAATCGATGTTGAATATCTATCATCAATCCCCTTTAGACTTATTAAAAATGGGCCAATATAGCCGGGAAAAGGCCCTGGCAGAATTTGATGATAAAATTGTTACCGAAAAATTCTTATCCTTGATCATCAAATTGCTTAAACCTAAGAAAAGCATCAGAAACTGGAAAGAGAGAGAAAGGGAAATCCCTCAACATATTTCAATTTAGTGTGCTGAGAAATTAAGGCCATTTTGAATAAAAATTTAATTAAAACATTCCTTTCTGCCATTGGCCCACAGCTAGTCCTTGCTATCTCTCTGGCTATCCTTTTTTTCATTTTTCTTAATTATCCTCTCTTTAATACCTTTTTGGGTGTTAGTTTCCATTTGTTTGTATTTATTTATTTTCAAGCCTGGCTGTATTTATTTTTCGGCTTTTTATATTACCAATTAATGTTAAAAAGATGGGAAAAATCAAAATATCTTTTTGCTTTTTTGAGTTGGTTAGCATTTAGCAGTTATCTGATTATTTTCCTGGCATCTTTTGTTGGCCGCCACAATTGGGGCCATCCTCTTCCATTTTCTATGCTGATTATTATACTAAAAGATATCCCTATCTGGCTGAATACTTTTCCAAGTAATATTACCCCATTATTTTATGCCTTCATTTTGTTATTGGCCTTTTCCCTGTTGTTCTCATTAAAATACGCTGATAAAAAGCTGAAGGCCATAACTTCCTTTCAAGGCTGGGGGAAATGGACCTCAGTAAGTTTGACACTCCTTGCTGTAATCTTTATTTTAGTTAGCAAAATCTACCAGAAGATACCTCCCTATCCCAACAAAGCCCGTCGAGTCGCCTTTTATGCCTTCACCACACATGATCCGATTAGCTCGTTTATTTTCTTAAGCATTTGGGATGAAATTATTATACAGGATAATGTACTGCAATTGAATAAATCAAAACCCTGGAATGAACAACGCATGCCTGGTTTGACACCAAAACAAAATGTTTGCTTAATTGTAGTAGATGCCCTTCGAGCTGATCATTTAGGAATGTACGGTTATGAGCGTCCGGTATCTCCCTTTCTGGATCAATTGGTTTTAGATGATAAATGGCAAAAAGTGCAATGGGCCAGTTCTAGTTGCAGTTCTTCCTATTGTGGAATATTGAGTATTTTAAAAGGATTATGGTGGAAAGATCAGGGTTTAACAGATTTTGGCCTTCCAGATCTATTGTCCCTTTATGATTATCAAAATAATTTTATCCTAAGTGGAATACATCGGGGATGGTATGGCCTTGGCAATCGGTATGCCCATGAAATCAATCTCTTTTACGAAGGTGTAGATTCTAAAGAACGTGTTTCTTCAGATGATCAATTAATATTAGATGGTTTGGAAAAAATAGAGGATTGGTCGACTCCACAATTTTTAATGATCCATTTGATGAGTTCGCATTATGCTGGAAAAAAGGAAGATGAATTCAAAAAGTATTTGCCAGCCAAGTATTCACTTGCTGCCCCTTATGAGGAAAAAAGGATTGCTTATGCCAATAATTATGACAATGGCATTTTACAAGCAGATCACTACCTTGAAAAGGTTTTTGCCAAATTAGAAGCTACCGGTTTCCTGGAAAATTCAATCGTGATTATTACCTCCGACCATGGAGAGAATTTAGGCAAAAACGAATTTTTTGGCCATGCTGCTGGCTTGGAACCATTTCTGCTACACGTTCCATTTTTGATTTATAATTCCAATGGTCGGCGTATTAAAAATGACTATTATGCAACCCATATAGACATTGCCCCGACTATTGCTGATTTATTAGAACTGCCGATACCGGAACAGTGGCAGGGTGTATCCCTATTAAAAGATTTCCAAAATCGGCAAAGCATTCATCAACAAACAGATGAATTTGCCATTATTAGTGCTGATTCCAGCCGGATCATTGAATACATCAAAAACACGGCTACAGGTGAGGAAAGCTATTTTGATTTTCAACAAGAGGATGTTAACCTGAAAGACCTACTCACTGACTCTACTAAAAATGCATTACAGCATCAGCTCGATAGTATTTTAAGAAATTGAACAATCCGTTCACTTGCTTTACCATCGCCAAAGGGGCTTTCTTTACTGCTGCGTTTCTTATAATAAACCTGATCTTTCTGCAATTGCACAACTTCTTGAATTACTTCCTTTTTGTCAAAGTCAATAGCGATCACATTGCCTGAGACTAAACCCTCCGGGCGCTCCGTTTCCCGTCTGAACAATAATACGGGTTTACCCAATACAGTAGCTTCCTCTTGGATACCGCCGCTATCCGTAAGAATCAAATAGGATTCCTGCATCAGCCAAATAAATACGTCGTAGGCCAAGGCAGGAAGTAGTAAAATCCCGGGGTGATCTTTCAGGCTGGCTTCCACTTTCTCCTTTATCGTCGGATTAGGATGTACCGGAAATACCAGATGTAACCCGGTTTGTTGATGAAGGTCAATTAATAGTTGGCAAAATTTGTCCAGTGGTTCTCCCAAGTTTTCCCTGCGATGCATAGTTGCCAACCCAAATAGCTGCCCCGATAGAAAGGTATCCAGTTTATTTTTTAGTTGTAAAATAGTAGATCCGGGGTTTTGTACGCTTTTTAGCAGGATACATTTCAACGCATCAATGCCGGTATTTCCGGTAAGGAGCATATTTCCAGCAGCAATGCCTTCCCTCAGAAGATTATCAGCAGCTTGTTGGGTAGGCGGAAAATGGTAATTGGCCAACTGACTGATCAGGCGTCGGTTGGCTTCTTCGGGAAAAGGTAAATCCAGCCGAGAAGTTCTAAGTCCCGCTTCTACATGTGCAATGGGAATTTGATGGTAAAAAGCAGTTTGTGCACCAGCAAGGGCAGTAGTTGTATCTCCCTGGACAAGGACCAGTTCTGGCTGAATCCGAGTTAATAATTCATCCAGCTGCGTCATTATCCAGGCGTGGAGTTCACCCAATTTCCGGCTTTTTGGTGGTGGAGGTAATACATATTCTGCCTCTATCTCAAAAAGTCGCAATACGCCTTTCACCATGTCCTGGTGCTGATTACTTAGGCAAACTTCTATTTTAAAAGTATTGTTTTCCAGCAGCATTGCTTGTATCAATGGCGCCAATTTTATAGCTTCGGGCCGGGTACCTATGATGAACAATACTTTTTTCACTTCAATACTTTAATGAATCAATCTTTACCTAAGTTATTAACAATTCTTTTGCCACGGAGCGGTTGCCTTCCCTACGCTCGTGAGATGCTGGCTCACCTTCCCCTTTTCCAACATAAAATCTATGTTTCTGCTTACGCGACAGAAGCCGTTCCCAAAGATAGTCATAAGGTCAGGACTTACCGAAACGGGCTGGAATTCATTTTTCACTCCTTGTGGTATCTTCCACTCCTTCTTTGGCAAATCAACAAGGATTTTAAAAACGGTCATCATACGGTCTATTTCCCAACTTTTCATCATTGGAACCTAGTCATTTTGTTGCTGGCAAAATGGAAAGGGAAACGCAGCATTTATACGGTCCACAATGGAAAATTGCATGCCGGTGAAGACAGTTTGTTGAATCAAAAATTGCAAAATTGGTGTATAATGTTGGCTGACGAGCTGATCTTTTTAACAAAATATGTGGAAAGACAAACAATAGAAAGTTTACCAATCCGGGGGAAGACTCATTTAATCCTACATAGTTTGTTGGAGCTTCCCGGCTTACAATTTATCCATAGACAATTGCCCACCCATCCCAAAATCCTTTTTCTGGGCCGGATAGAACGATACAAAGGTCTGGAGTTGCTTCTGGAGGCTATTTCAGGGATTCCGGAAGCACACATTTCGGGATTGACCATTGCCGGCAAGGCGGCCTACCCTATTCTACTACACGCTGGACTAAAAAACATTCATCTGATCAACAAAAGATCGACTGAATCCGAAATTGTTGAATTGCTTGAGACCCATGATATCCTGGTCCTTCCTTACCTGGATGCCACCCAATCCGGCATTCTTACCCTAGCCATTCGGGCAGGATTACCTTGTGTGATTACTCGTGTTGGAGGATTACCGGAACAATTAGAAGAACAGGAAGCTGTCTTTGTGGTCCCTACTTCTGAAGGCATCAGAAGAGGTATTCATGATTTGATTCAACAGCCAAACCTCTATGCTGCCATCAACAAAAAACTTCGCCTTAAAGCTAATGACCCAGGTTGGGAAAAGGCAGGAGAAAAATTGACTACAATCATACTAAAAACTTTACCCTCCCAATAATTTCAGGTACTGATCTGCTACGACCCGAAGTGTATAGGGTTGAGCCATTTGCATCCTCAATTCCAAAGGTACCGTTTGCCCTTTTTTCGTTTCTAAAAATCGGGTAAATGCCTCAATATGGTTGGCGCGGATGTCTCTGCCAATGGGCAAATTCAATATTAGAGGGTATTCACTCATAAAACGAGCGAAAGTATCGGCCTCATGATAACAGATATTGATGATCGGCTTGCCACTCATCAAGTAGTCTACAGATTTACTTGGTAAATGATAAGCTGTGCGATTGCCGATATTAAGCAAAAAATCAATCTCCCGGGTTACCAAAGCAACTTCCTGACGACTCACCAGGCCATGCATACGCAAATTGTCTTTGAGGGTTGGATAAGCATTAAATATGGTATAAAAAGCAGGATCAATCTCGCCAAAAAAGTGAATTAGCAATTTTTTTTTAAAATGAGGATGTGAGTCAAGAGTGACAGTGAGTAATTTGAGTAATGAGTCAGGAGTTCGAATACGATGATAGAATGCACCAAAATAGGCCAGGTGAGTTTTATCTTTTTCCGGCATCCAAAGGGAGCCTTCCCCGGAAGGAGGTATTTCCAGGCTGAATAAAGGGGGGATTACCCAGATTTTCTCCCTTATTTCCGGAAAATGATCCAAATATTTTTCTTTTGCCGGTTCAACAGTAACGGAAACAGCATCAGCAAGTCTTAGCACCTTTTGCTCTGCAAAATGGTTAAGCCGATTGTATAAAAACTGGTTATTAATCCGAGATTCGGCCGCAATGGAAAAAGGATCTTCGATATCTACTAACCAATGAAGGCTGGATATAGATCGCTTGCAAGCCAGAGCAATTAAATGAGCCGTAAACGGTAGGCCTACACTGACAACTGCATCAAAGTCAAATTGTCGAATAAGATTTCGAGCAAGTTGTCTACCTGGCAAATACCACAGGCATCGTCCATCCGGCCAGTAGAAACTACGCCAGCTTATATCAATAACGCCTTCCATTACCTTACGAAAAAAACCATTGCTTCTCTGACTGCCTACTTCTCCCCTCCTTTTCTTTTTACCAATCAAATTGTAAACCCAGTCCAAAAGTGAATTGGCTCCTGCTCGATGAATAAACACCCCTTTCTGGACCGTTTTCTTTTCCAAACCACTCCGGTAGGTACAGACAATATGTACTTCGTGCCCTTGTTTTACCCAATATTCGGCAATAGCCCCCCAGCGATAAACATTAGGGCTCACCGAAGGATAGTATTGGGAAGTGATAATAAGGATACGCATGAACTATTCTTTCTTGATGTGAAAACCTTCTTCCAGCCGGTCTCCTCTTAGCTGAAGTAATGGATTGTAGTTTACAGGTAAACATGGCGGAAATAATCCCCAACAATAATAGTCAGCAACTACCTTAACAGGAACCTCATCCAAACGGATGGTTTGAAAATTTTCAGCTTTATTGACGCTTGCGGGGGTGAGGTATTGCTTCCAACCTTGGGATGGATGTACCAAATGGCGGAATAATACCATTGTCAAGAAAATGATGACGAGCCTCCCTATTTTTGATCGTTTAAAAGTTAGAATCTTTCCCATCCAAATACTCCAGGGAACTGCAACAAAACCAATAATCCATGCCCATCCAAAACGAATATCCGGGTAACGAAAAAACCAAAACAAGAGAAACAAAGTGGAAATAATGCCAAGTGAAAAATAACCAAATTGGGTGTCCCAATCCCATTTTTTTCTTTTTAGAATTAAATAAATCCACATGGGAATAGTCAGGGGGACGCCAAGTAGAAAAATCCAATACCTGGCTTGAACTTTTACTTCAGCCAACCAATACGGCCACCATTCATTAATATGGATTTCTCTTATTACGAATTGTCGATAATTACGAGAAATTCCAAAAGTAGCATGCTCAGAGACATAGGTGTACTGCCCTCTGGCAATTTCCCAGGGCACCTGCCAATCAGGAGCGGGGAAGGATAAAAAGGTTAATGGATAAATCCAATATCCGGAAAGGATATAATTTCGAACCACCCAGGGGACAATAAATATCCCACCTAGAAGGATTGCACCAACAATTGGTTTCCAGTTTTTTTGTCTCCCCGCAAGAAATAATAATAACACTGGAAATAGAAAATAAAATATAGCTAGAAATTTAATGGTGATTAACCAGATACTGAGTACAATAATCAGCAGTGCTTTTCCATCTAATTTCCGGAACGATTGCTCTACGGTTTTTTCTATCCAGAGCGTAAGCAGAAATAAGCCTAAAAAGAGATGAGCATAGTCTGCATCAGCTACCGTTAGTTTTGCCCGAAAGGGAAAGATCAAAAAAACAACCTTTATTAAATCTGCAGCGAGATAATCAAAATTCCCGGTTAACAGCCGCTCATAGCCTACACTAAATTGGAGAAGCAACAAAACACATAAAAAGCCAGTAAGATCGTACAATCCGCCTTCAAAAATAAAGGTAAATCCAAATATCGCACTCAATAGATGAAAAGTAGAGTTAAACCCCAGACGGTCCTCAATATTGGCCAGGCCAGGCATTAGAGGATAGTTTTCCAGCCATCGGATAAAGGGTAAATAATAACCACCTTCGTCGATGAGCTCTCCTGGGCTGGCAGACATGGATAGGGCCAGGAAGAAACCTAAAACAAAAATTAATTTAATTGGCAAGCTGAGTGCCCATAATTGTTTGAAGGGAGCAAATAATATCCGGGAAATCGCTTTGAATTTTTTTATCCAGACAAGGAGGCTCCCGAGACTCAGAAATACAATAAAGCTTAAATTTAAAGGTAGGTAAAAGCTGTAAAATTGTGCCAGCGTAAGGATAAAAACAAAACCTAACAAGACCAGTACCATACTGGTTGGTTTTTCTTTTATACCAAAAGATGTGTATAATAATTTGGCTGCAACAAATCCCAAACCACCGGTCAGCAGGAAAATAAACCCCCAAATTAGTAAGATTAAGATCATTATTTGTTGGTATTGCTCATTCGAAAGCCATCCAAAATATTACCTGTTCTCAACTCCAGTTCCTGATGATAATAAAATGGCATGCAAGGTGGATCTATTCCCCAACAATATACACTATCTGCGATAGTCAACGGAATCCCATTTAATTTATTCACAGTATAACGATCCAATTTATTCACCTCTACTGGTCTGATTAAGTGATTTTGAATCTCTTTATTTTCCAGAATCGATTTCCAACTTCCCCGGAGGAAAGAAAAAAACATAAGGCCAAACAATCCCAGGAACAAAACATTCTTAGGTATTTTGAGTAGCTGTAAGGCCGGGAACAACCCTCCCATGACAATAAAGGTGAGCAACCAGGGCCAGGCAAAACGAATAGCGGGAAATTTAAAGAACCAAAAAATCAGAAAAATCAAAACAATCAGGTAAGTACCCAACAAATAGTTCCTGGAGAACATCTGATTTTTTGTTTTGATAACCAGGGAGAGGATACTTCCAACCAGGGAAAATGGGATCATGAATAAAACGAATTTTCCGACTAGATCCTTCTTTGTATCAATTAACCATTGCGGCCACCACTCCCAAAATTGTAATGGGCCGGTACCTTCATAAGCATAACTGTATCGAACGACCAGGTTTTTGGCGTGTTCTTCAACATAATAATAATTGGCCCACGCCACTTCAATGGGTATCTTCCAATCTGGCTGGAATAAATCAATAAAATAAAGTGGATAAACAAGAAAGCCAGTAAGAAAGTAATTCCTAAAAAACCAGGGAACGGCAAAATAAGCTCCAAGCAGCAGAACAAATGGAATTATTTTCTTATTCCCCCGAATCATTTCATTTATCAAAATCCAGGCAGGGAACAATAACAAAAATAAAGCTGTAAATTTAACAGTAACCAAAAAGCCGGACAACACCAGAATGATCAATGCATCATAATTCCACTTCAGTTTCTTTTCGCTGATTTTTTTTATCCAAATGATGAGTACCAATAGGCCGATGAAATTTGTAGGATAATCTGCATCCATCGAGGTCAGCAATTTGCGAAACAGGAAAATTCCTGCACAAACCATCAGCATATCAGACCAGTAATAAGTGTACTCCCGGCGCAATAGGCGATTGACTCCTCCTAAGAAATATATATGAATGATCCAAAAAAGCCAGCCATTCAGATCATACAGTCCTCCTTGAAAAAAGGCAACCTGACTAAAAAGAGCACTGGTCAAATGATAGGCCGAATTATAACCCATCCGGTCATGGATAAGCCCGGTACCCGGTACCACCGGATACTGTTCTATCCAGCGTACTAATGGCAAAAAATACTCCCCCTCATCAGGAATTTCAGTGGGCCCACTTGTTTTGAGAAGGGCGATAAACAAGATTAAAAATGCCAGAATGTAGGTTAGCCATGAAGCTTGTTTAACCTCCTGCCACCAATAAAAAAAATCCCCCTTTAGTTGTTGCCTGTCAACCCACAAAAAACACATGCCAATAAAACCAAAAAGGCTCAACACCTGCCAATCAATGGAGTGTATTAAGGAAACCACATTCCCTGCCGCAGTTAGCAAAGCCATTCCCATTAACATCAAAGGAACCGGATGCGGATGGGGTTGTTCCAAACAAGGTTGCCATTTTTCGCATAAATACTTCCCCAGGTACCCCCAACTCAGGCATACTACAGTAATCAGGAACCAGTTTAGTAGAATTATCAGCATAAGTTAAAGATGGTAGAACTATTTTTTAATCACAAAAATGCCATATTCTGGCCAAATACCTATTTTACAGTCGAAATGCCCAACAAAAATAAATATATCCAATTTTGTCAAACTCAAAGTCTGCCCTTACAAATGCAATATTGGTGGCTGGATCTGGTGTGTGGGTTGGATAATTGGGACGTAGCACTTTCTATTGACAAGGAAGATAAGATCAATGGGGCTCTACCCTATTATTTAACCCAAAAATGGGGACAATCTATCATAAAAATGCCTCCTTTTACAGATTATATTGGCCCTTGGATTCGGTTGCCGATTTCCAAAAAAATGAAACCCGATAGAATATATTCAATTGAAAATCAAATAATTAGAAACTTAATTGACGAATTACCCAAAACCACTCTCTTTACCCAACAGTTTTATCCTGATTTTGAAAACTGGCTGCCTTTTTATTGGAACAACTATCGGCAAACGACTTACTACACCTACGTTTTGAATGATTTGTCAGATATGGATCAAGTTTACCACAACCTCAAAGGTAGCGTAAGAACGGACATAAAAAAGGCACAACAACTGGTTTTCATTGAAGAAGGCGAGGACATTGACATCATGATTCGATTGTATCAATTGTCTTTTCAAAGGCAGGGATTAGTTTTTATGGCAAATACTCAAGTCTTAAAAAATCTGGATCAGGCATTACAATCGAGAAATCAAAGGAAAATTTTTTTCGCAAAAGATTTAAAAACCAATGTGGTACATGCAGCTGTCTACCTTGTCTGGGATAATAACCGGGCCTATTTTTTATTCAGTGGAGCTGATCCTGTTTATAAAGAAAGTGCTGCAATAAACTGGCTTTATTGGCATGCCATCTCAGCCATTGCTCCACAAGTCGATTCCATTGACTTTTGTGGGAGTATTTTGCCTAATGTAGAGCATGTTTTTCGTTCGTACGGTGCCATTCGAAAGCCTCACTTTAGGATTTATAAAGCAAAAAATAAATGGGTTCGCTTGTTTGCTCTATTATTCAATAAAGATTATTAATGGCAGCTATATCTTTCACCTCCAAACAAAAAAGGTTGCAGGCTGGTATGCAGTGGTTGCTAAGAAGTGTAGATGTAACCAATGGAAAAGGATCATCTGCTTATTATCACCTCTTGCATGGGTGGGCACCGGCTTACCCAGAAACGACGGGCTATTTAATTGAAACATTATTGGCCCTCGGAAAACATTTAAATGAGCCCCAGGCGGATCGTGCAGCTATGCAGTGCGTTAATTGGTTGTGTGATATTCAATCAGTTGACGGCAGTATCCCAAGTGACTTTGGAGGAAAAGGCAATCCAATTATCTTTGACAATGGGCAAATCCTTTTTGGTTTTTTGGCGGCCTACAAATATAGTGGAGACAAAAAATATAGAAGTAGCTTAGATAGCTGTTCCAGGTGGTTATTACAACAAATCAATAAGGAGCAAAATACCTGGACAAAGCATCAATATGTGCCCAATTATTCTCCAGCTTATAACACCAGAGTGATATGGGCTTTATTAGCCGTCAACGAAATACTAAAGGATGAGGATTTGCAGCTGTCGATGATAAATGTTTTAGCGCATTATTGTCAAAAAATACAATCCAATGGAGTTATTACTGATTGGGGGTTTCATCCCAAGCATGCCGCCTATACGCATACCATTGCCTATACTATCAGAGGAATTTTGGAAAGTTCGATTTTACTGAAAGATGAATCTTCCTTTAATAAGGCACTGTGGATTAGCGATACACTCATGAAGCAAGTTAACCAGGATGGGGCAATTGCTGGTAAATACGATGAGCGTTGGAACGGCCAATACAATTTTGTTTGTCCGGTAGGACATGCTCAACTAAGTATCCTTTTTGGTCGGTTGTATCAATTAACAGAAAGGACCGATTATCTTGAATTTTCCCAGAAACTGCTAAACGAGATCGTAGACTGTCAATCATTAAATACCTGGTCACCATTTTACGGTGGCATTCCCGGTTCAAAACCATTTTACGGCCCATATCAAAGGTGGAAATGTATTAATTGGGGGGCGAAATTTTTTCTGGATGCCCTTTTGTTTCAGCATGCTCTTCTCCAAAAAAAGGAATTGTAATAAGCAGATCTTCAGCCAATTTATCAGCCAATATTTTATAAGCAATTGTATCAGGGTGTTCATCTAAAACATGCAAAGTATGTTCTCCTCTTTTAAAAAGATGCGCATAATCCAGTTTTTTGACTTCAGGTTGTTTAATATAGGAAAGTATTTTATTTGATTCTCCCGGATATATTAATACAAAAAAGTTTTCGTTCCCAAATTGGGCCTTGTATTCCAAAAACATCTGATCAATAACCCGTCCTGTCAATAAATAGTGCTCCTCTTTTATTTTTAATGGCCAGTCTATGTTTAGGTATTGAAACACATAACTATAATGCATGACATGCAAAAATTTGCGAATCCAGTAAGGCCGGGAATTCTTAAAATTGCCTTTCCTTATTAATTGATCGCCATCAAGACCAAAGTGCGGGGCATTCCTACCAAAAGAAGTCACTTTACTCATATTTCCATAAACCCTGCGCAGGTGATCATCTATATAAACATAAAGGCCAAAACCATTTCGTTGATCTATTTCACTGGCCAAATTTCTGGATTGAAGCAGCGCAAGCATATGATGTGGACCATAACCACAAAAACCATAATTATAGGTATAAAAGTCAGAAAGCACCTCTTGAAACCTGATTGGCAGGGTTTCATTATCTTTAACCCCCTCACCAAAAGTAAATGACCCGCCCAAAAATAGTCCGTAAAATTTCCCGCAATTTTCGAACGGATTTACCCTACGTCCCAGTCTATCAGAATGAAAATCAATCTGGTATATAGTATCACCCTTGGAGGTGATTTCAGTTTTTGATTCCGTAAAATTAGCCCTGGTTTTATACCCAAGATTTGCGTCATCTTCAAATAATTCTTGCCGGGAAAAGTAAATCGGCCTTTCCCTTACATGTAGAACGATATATCCCAAAACCTCTAAGACTCCCCACAACAATATAACCATTGCCATTTGAATAAAAACAATTCGCTTTTTCATTACCCCAATGATTACCAACCAGGCCCAAAATGCAGCAACTCCACAAACGAACAATAATTTGGAAATCCTACCTTTGCCAATAACTCCATTCTGATCTCCAAAATAATAGTCTGAGATAAAATCAATTAAAAAGCAGATTAGTACAAATAAAAGCAGGACACCTGGGTGTCGAAACAGTTGTTTCATTCTATCAACATTTGCTATGCTTATCGCAATATCACCAATTTCCCAATGTTATATTTAAAAAACCGGTCTGTGCCGTTATCATATTTTTCATAGGGCTTTCCATCCGCATCACGTGCAAAAACCTGATACAAATAAACGCCATTTGCCAACCTGTCGCCATATTGATCGGTCCCATCCCAGGTGCCTTCCGTTTGATGAGTACCAATACGAAGCATACCCAAATCAGCCTGTGTCAATTCTCTGACTACCCTGCCAGAAACCGTCATAATGCGAATCATAAAATCAACAGGTGGATCGGCCCCCGTGAGGGTATAGACAAAACGTGTTGAAGTTGAAAAAGGATTTGGATAATTGACCACATTGGAAATGGCCGTTTCCGTGATAACCTCAAAGGCTATCTTATAGTCCAACTGACCGGAGGCATTGCCACTAACATCCTGGGCCTGCACTCTTAGGGCATAAGTTCCATCCTCCAACAATTCAGGATTGTACTCAATCGTCGCCATATTTTTTTGTCCATTTCCACTTATTGAAGCCGGGTAAAATTGGAGTTCGCTGGATGTAAAAGCAATGGCTTCCGGATCGGAAAAGTCTGGCCGTTCGAGAAACACCCTCAATACAGAAGTATCAGAAAGCGCTAAAAAAGGATTTTCATCACGCAGGGTAATCACAATTCTGGGTTTTGGAGAAACAATATCTCCTTCCAGGATGTGAATGCCATCAAAAGTGACATCAAGCACCGGATTTCGCTTATCTCTCTCTACATAAAAATCTTTAAATGCTACATTGTTGAACTGAAATAACTCCGGTTGATCCCCATCGGGATTAGCTTCGATAATCATTTTATAGGACCCACCCAGCGGTTTCGAATCCAACTGGAAATAAGTGATAATAGAATCTTGGCCATTTATACGTGCAAAACGTTTTTTTATGATTTGCTGATTATTAGCCTTGTCAAATAAGGTATAATTTACCAGTAAACTGTCCATTGGATAGTTGCTAATATTGCGAATGGCCATTTCCAATTTAAAGGGATCGCCCTGTTGTAGCGTATCAGCATGAAAACTTAGAAATTCGTTGGGCGCCAGGCTAGCATCAGGTAACCCTGTATAAATGACTCTCCAATAAGCCAGATGTGGCGAAGTCCTATGACTGGTATCGCGAGAGTTGAAAATGAGTTGCAGGTAGGGATATTCCGCTGCTGAAATCCAACTAAGGGTTGTATCTATTGCCTGCAAATTCTCTATGAGCAAGGTAGTAGTAGAATCATTTCTGACACCCAAAACATCAATTGAAATTTCATCTAAATCTTCTCGATTAATAGCGTTCCATAATAATTTATCCCAACTTTTTGCGGGGCCAATTTTGGTAGATTTAACTAATCCCTCGTCCCAGATACCAGGGATTGAAAAAATTTCCACTATTGAATCCGTTAACCCTACCACTCGTTCGTATATGGGAAAATCAGGATCATTCTTTTTATAGAAAAAGACGTAAGGTAGTGCACCTGATTCAGCCGTACCTCTAATCTGAGTGGCTCCCTGTTCTTCAAATATTCGAAAAAGGTTTGTTCCTAAAGTCAAAGAATCAGCAGCCCATTCTTCAGGCTCATAATTATAGTTTTCCTGCTGCACCGTGTATACCAATACATAGTTGCCACTGGGAATAGTATCTCTTAACAAGTTGATGACCAGTTCTCTTTCTTCTGTTGTTCGTGTCCAATAGGGATAAGATGCCCAGTAAGCCCAGGGAGAAACATGGCTTCCATAATCACCAGGTGGATTGTTGATCCAGGGGTCGGCAGTCAGAGAATCTAAAACGCACACATAGATTCCGCCTTTTATCGGATCATCCCATGGCAAATAAACATAAGGATCACTATTGATATTTATTATTGGCCAAACATAGGGATACACACCGTTTCTAACCCTTACTGTTTTTACATCGTCTAAATATTTAAAATGCCGATCTCCTTCTTTAATTTCCATGTTGTTAAACGCATCTTTTTCAAACTGAAAAAAGTGAGATTGATTCCAACCTGCTTCACCATTATCCAGATACAAAAAAGAGCTTTGATCCCAGATGTAACCAAATTGTGCTGTACTATCCGGGCTTACCCGCCAGTAATAGACGGTATTGTTTAAAAGTGGAATATCCGGGCTCCATTCTACCACTCCGCCTTTTTGCAGTATCTTTTTTTGGCGCTTTAGGTTGCTATTAAAATAAGCCGTGGTATCTATTTCCAGGACATAGTTTTGTTCCGGAGCAAACAAATCAGCTGTATTGGCCTTAAGGTTTATGGGACTAGATCCAACGATACTGAATTCGGCAGGCATAACGGGCCTAATGCCATTGGCAAAAACATAAAATTGAATACCCTTCATACCCAGACTATTCACTAGTTCATTATTATTTTCTGCGCTCGGAAGGGGTAATTCCGCAATTTCATTTTCTGTATCTATCTTAATAAAAATGGTATTAAATCCTATTGCGCGAGTCTCTAAAGAGGGCAATTTAAGGGTAAATTCATTGCTGTAAGCCGGAGTGCTTATTTTTTGACGATGGGCCAAAATTTCCGAACCATCGGGTAGTCTTCGATGAATTTCTATCCACATATTTTCATTTATCGCCTTCCCAGAATTATTTACTGAAAAGCTAATCTGAAAGCTATCTTGCTGTGCAGTAATCACCTCCGGCAAAAATTTCACGCTTTCGGGTTCAACCCAGTAATCCGGTGCATCAAATGGATTGATCACAATAGAGGGATCACCATTTAAAGTAAATTGTTGGATCAAGGTTCGCATAGGATAACCTTGCTGATTATCATACTGGGCAATGGTGGCCTGGTTTACTACCCCTATCCCCTTGCCATAATTTGACGTTCCCAAAGCGTTATAAAAAGCTTGATTAAAGGTGTTCAGAGTGCTCACAAATCCAAACCCGGTCGTTGCAAAAAAGGCAATGGAGCCTTTCTTTTCCTGAAAAATAAAATCTTCCCCAACACTCTTAAAACCACCATGGATCTGCCCTGATAAACACCCCAAGGAAAAAAGTACAGGATAACGATTTTCATTCAAATAAGTGGAAGGATTGTCCAGGCTGAAATCAAATCCACTAGTGCTAGAATGCCCAAAAAAAGTGATAATACCTGTCCCCTTATTGATCCGGTTGGTCAGCTGTTGTGATTGGGATTGTTGAATAGGATCCGGACTTGTTTTAAACAAAGAAGTAATATTTGCCCCAAAGCTATTGTTTTCCAAAATAGTACCCATTGTATTCAAATATCCACGAATGCTATTCTGCTCACTGGCACCACCACCGCCACCCAGGTGGATGACTTCCTTACGCCAGTTACGAGCTGTTGCTTCCTGAGATTGGGCATTGGCTTCATAGCCAATTACTTTATCCAAGTATTGTTTGATTTCCTGAGCATTGGATACTGGTATTCTGCCGATTGGCAAAATAGGTACATCAGAATTGACCGAAGCAACGAGTAAATTATCTGCACCAGGACGACCAAATGTAGGGATATAAAAACTAGCATTAACCGGACTATTCAATTGACTGTTGGTACGAATGTCCGAATACTCTCGCGATTTTCCTATTAAAAAAACATGCTGAGGGTTGGACATTATTCTTTTGGCAAACCAGGTAAAATTCCGAATAGCTAATGGGTGACGCTGCACACCATAGGCATACTGATCATACAATTGATGAATCTCCGCTACCAAAGTATTGAAGTTTCCACCATCTGCAGAAGCACGATAATCGGCATAGGCCTGCACCCAATTCTGACCATTTCCGTTGTCAAACAAGACCCTATTTGAGATAATGATAAACGATGTATTAGGGCTTCGGTAATCTATGAAATTTACTGCCTCTAATGCAGTCAGATTAGTAAAACTACCAGAGCCTGCCAAAACAAGCTTTCTTTCTCCAGCTGCTGAGGGAAGCTTCAATCGGATCGTCCCATTTTCAACAGCTCCTGTCATTCTCAAGCTATTGGACAGGTCATATAATATCGGATTGTCTGCAGTATTGAAATTATTGATTTCAAGATAGCGGCCTCCAACTGCATTTTCCAGCTGAAATTTATAAAAATTCAGCCCAACAAAATCGAAGAGGCGTGGATATCGCAAGCTGGCTAAAGCAATCTGATATCGATCATTACTTTCATTCAATCCATTTACATTGAGGGTGACAGAAGCACCCAATTGGGCAGGGCTTTTGGGGAAATTGTAAAAACGCAGCTGGGCCCCTGTGAACTCTTCACTCACTTCTTGAATGCCATTGACTAAAATTTGCAATTTATGTCCTGCAGTATTAAAATTGGATACCATTCGCAGAGAAAGATTAGCGGTGGGCCCATTAGCATATACTGCAGGAGCTGGAATAGTCACTTCATGGGTGGTGCTGGGTGAATTTGCAAAACCATCAGAATCAAAATGAGAAAAATAAATGCTTGTACTCCCAGAACGATTATGCACTTTTCCTAGACTCTGATTATACACCACCTTCTCCTCCCCCCAAAACCACTCCTCCGCCCCCGGCAAATCCACCAATTCATTCTCCACCTCTACATACCGTGCAGTGGGAGTACCTACGGGTACCCAGGTCAGGAAATAAGCCGAGGTATCGGTAAAGAGGCTATACTCCGGATTGAGCATCTCTGTATCTGGATTTTGGAAGAGGAAGCGGTCGAGTTCGCTGCGGTTTTTTTGGCCGTAAAATTCGAGGTAGTCACCTGCCGCTAGTGCGCCGGTGGTGGAGGTGTACAGGGGTACTTCCTGACCGAAATAATACAGCTGATACTGACTTGCCTGGAGATCATTGACCGGGACACCATTGTCGAGCAGGGTTTGAAAGGGCAGGCGGTAAATGCCGTCCTCCGCTACCTTGATTTTGAAATAAGGCTGATCGTAATTGATCCATTCATTGCCGTAAAGGGTGTCGACGCCATTCCACATTTGTCCAAAAAGCGGTCCAATCAATAGAAAGGCTAAAATTGTTAGCAGTATAGTTTTCTTCATAGCAACAGCTATTTTGGTATGCGCAGGTTCGGGGAGTTAGGCATTGGGCACAATTTTACTTGTATCCAATTTCAATGCGCTACAAATATCGGAATTTTTGACAAGATAAGTGTCGTCTGTAAGGCGGGAACAAAAAAAAACTCCTACATCAGGGGAGGCTGATCGGATGTAGGAGCAAAAACATACTATGAGAAAACTACACGCTGCAATATAGGTTGCTTTTTGCTTTCCCCATTGACCCTTTTAGGTAAAGGGTATGCATACCCATGATATGGTCGGTTTGGCTTAGTAAGTGGAAATCAAAAAAATCGACGATCGCTGCTAATAAAGCATAACCAAATGCAATGCAAACAATTAACTATCAATTAATTACAAGATTAAATCACTTTAAATTATAGTATTGTTTAATATATCATAAAAGAGAGAACGCCTTATCCTCAGACCTGCCAAAAAGCCCTGCCAATTTGTCCCATAGAAATACTGGCACACTTATCGTTGCTTGCTCCAAGAGAATCTATCCGATCTTTTAAAACCACAATACTATGGTTCAATTTATTGCTAATGCTGATCAAAGCAACGAAAATACCAGCCAATTAAACAATCGGGATGCGGAATTACTTGATGCTTATTCCCGCACTGTTGTCAACGTCGCACAGCAAGTCAGTGATGGGGTGGTACAAATAAAGGTGCAGAAGAAAACGCCATCCCGACGAGGTCGAAACCCACAAAATCCCTATGGTTCAGGATCTGGATTCTTTGTTACCAACAACGGTTACATTGTCACCAATAGCCATGTGGTAAAGGGAGCCACCAACATTCAGGTTAGTCTCCAGGATGGCCGTCAGTTCAAGGCACGGCTGATCGGTGATGATCCGGCTACGGATATTGCTGTGGTCAAAGTAGATGAGGTTGGTTTTTCGGCACTGACCTTTGGGGAATCCACCCAACTTCAGGTCGGCCAGCTGGCTATTGCTATTGGCAATCCCTATGGATTCCAGTATTCGCTAACAGCGGGTGTAGTAAGCGCGCTGGGGCGTAGCCTGCGCTCAGAAAGCGGTCGTCTGATTGACGATGTTATTCAAACAGATGCGGCCCTCAATCCAGGAAATTCCGGAGGGCCATTGGTGGATTCTTTTGGAAAAGTAATCGGTGTCAATACTGCCGTAATCCTGCCCGCTCAAGGGCTTTGTTTTGCTGTAGCTTCCAACCTGGTTCGTTTTGTCGTGGGTAAACTAATTATTGAAGGCAAGGTAAAAAGAGGTTATATTGGTATTGCCGGACAGACGGTACCGCTAAACAAACGTCTGGTTCAATACCACAAGCTCGAAGCTCATTCTAGTGTTTTGATTCAACAAGTTGAGGCAGATGCTCCGGCTTATAATTCAGAACTGCAACAAGGGGACCTGATCCTGAGTTTGGATGGAGACCCCATTCGCAATATCGATGACTTGCATCAACTACTTAATGAAGACCGAATTGGGAACAGTTGCGAACTGATCGTTTTGCGTAGTAATCGCAAACAACGGGTAAAGGTGATTCCTGCGGAGTGGTGAGGCTGAGAGCATGCCCCTTAAACCCTACCCACAACAATCGCGTGGATTTCCAGCTTTTTCTTTGAAGTACCAAATAAATACCAATATCCATCATTGGCATCAATGTAGGTCTTGACCTGGGATTCTGTCCCGGAAAACTCTCCTTTAATTTGGGTAATGACCGGAAATCCGGCATCCTGATTGATCATTTTTAAGGGCGGCTGCCCACTACGCCAGACAAATGGATCGGTATAACGGATTCGGGCAGAAATTTCGCCATCCATATTTAACTGAGTAGCTTCAAAATTGATCGTTTTGGCATTCAGCGTAAAATATTGAGCAGCGTGGATGGAAACGTGGTGATTGGATTGAATGGTCACATGAGCACCAGATTCTCCACGTAAGTATAAGGCGGGTTGTTCGGCACCAAATTTGCCGCCTTCAAGGCTTCCATAACATTTTAGCTGTTCATTCTGATCTGGAGAATAATAAAAGCGCAATGCCGGAGGCTCAGGTTGTGGCATTGATCCATCTTTGAAATCTGCCTGTGCACAGGACGCATAAGGCTGTAAATCAATATTTCTCAGTTCGACTTTTCCTTCAATCAAGCGGCAAACTAAAGATTCTAAGTCCTTTATTCTCTGATTTAAGTCTTCAATTGTCATGGTCAGAGGAGAATTTAAAATTTCAACTTTCTTTTAAAAGCAGGTTTAGAGGCTAAAAAGTAAGTTATAAACGTCAATTACTGAACACTTTATAGTTACAATTCGGCCTCTAACCTTGCGTTACAACCTTTATGTCTGAGGTTTGTTCGTCGTTACAACAGACATATTATAATTCCCCCTTAAATCTTGAAAAGATAGAGAAAGCGCGTAATTATCTTTTGAAAGGTTATTTGGAGCCCAATAGTTGTGCTCCAAATAACCTTTCAAACTAGGGCTGGGCCACTTCGATAACTAACTTATCATTTGTACCATCCACACTAATGCGAATCTGAGCGCCATCTTTTATTCTGACCACCGTTCCCGTCAGGGCGAAAACAATGTCATCTTCCAACACAATCAACACAATGCCATCTAAATCTGAGCTATTCAAAAACAGAGAGGAAATGTCAGCTGAAGTATCCAACTCCGTTTTAAAGCTCACCGTTCCAGTCATTGCGGTAAGCTCATCCATAGCTAATACCGTCCCTCCTGATCCATCAGAGGATTCTTTGAATTTAAATGAGATGGACGATAAGGTATTCAAATTATAAACTTTCAATACCGTTTTGTCCTTAGCATCAATCAGGCTAAGTTTATCGACTGCATTATCAAAATCTAGTTCCAGTGCCCAATCTACAGTACCACCGGAAGAAATAGTAGCGATGTTAAAGAGGCTCATAGTTTAGGGGTTGAGTTTAAAATAAAAGAACCGGTTTGGGTGAGGATAATTCCTGATGAGCGAGGTCTAATGGACATGAGTGAGAATTGCTGAAAGCTCAATTCACCCTAAACCGGATCCATGATAAATTAATAGCTCAAAAGCTATTGAGGTTTTTTGGGGTTAGGGAGAAACCGAAAATCGGCTATGCTATTGGCTCTTCGGGGTATTTTCAATCTCTCCCAACTAGTACGTAAACTCATTTCTATGACAAATATCGTAGGATTATAAAATATGTGAAAATTAAATAATCCCTAATTATTAGAAACCTAAAATATTATTTTATCTTTAAATTCCTTTAAATCAATAAATTACAATCGAATAATCTAGAAAGCTAAATATAGAATCAATTCAAGAAACAAATAATTCGACTGTACAATCAATTTTTCAAAAAAAATCTGGAGCTTTCATCTTGTATGACTCTTTTATTAATTCAAATTTCTATAAAAAGAAGGTCTATTAAAAATTAGATATTTTCCTAATTCACTAATCCTAATCTGATTTTTTTTATATTTACACCTTATAATCAGATAATTACAAACTTTAATTTATTAAAGCTAAATGAAAAATATCCGATATGCCCTCTATCATTTGATCAAAAAATTATCCAAAGGCGAAAAGCGATATCTACAACTCTTTTCCAAACTTCAAGATGGAGAAAAGCAATACATTGCCCTCTTTGAAGCCATTGATAAATACCCTGAAAAAAACTGGAGACCTAAATTGGTGGAAACTGAATTAAAAAAGGATTTGGAAGCAATCATTCCAGTCAAGCGATTTTCCACTGTAAAAAATTACCTCCTCGAACAGGCTCTATACAGTCTGCGGCTCTATCACCGCAAAAAATCTGTGGATTGGCAAATATTTTTGAAATTGATGGACCGGGAAATATTGAGGGAAAAAGGAATGACGCAGCTCGCTAAAAGTCGGCTGGATGAAGCCAGGTTGGAAGCCCAAAAATACGAACGCCATTACCTTTTGCTCCATATCCTGGATTTGCAGATTCGTTATGTGGTAGAGCAAGTTCGGGTAGATCCTATGGAGGAACTGAAAATACTCAATTCGGAAAAAGAACGCATTTTCACCTACCTACGCAATGAAAACCACTATTGCCATATCAATCACCAGGCATTCATTTTATATAAAATGGGGAAGCGGACAAGAGATGAAGAGAGTACGAAACAGATTGAAACATTGCTCAATGACCCTATACTGCATAATAGCGGGAAAGCACAAACCTTCGAAGCACAAATTAACATGTATAGCGCCAGAGCTATGCTGCACAATCTAAAGGAGGAGCTTCAAAATGCCAACTTTGCCTTCAAACAACTCGTTAAAACGGTTGAAAATTACCCCCTGATGCAACAGTTATACTCTCGGAGGTATTTCATGTATTTAAACAATTATCTTCAAAACTGTCACCGGATTGGAGCCTATGAGGAATTCCCGGAAAATTGGGAGAAAATGAATAAAATTATTCCTCAAAACGAAGAAGAAGAGGCGGAATATTCTCTCATAATCTGCGAAACCCAACTGCAATATTATGTGAATAAAGGGGATCTAAAAAATGCCAGAGCAGTAGCAAAAACGATTAGCAATAAAATTGAAGTTTATCACAATAAATCTGAATCGTTCCGACAATCAAGGGAATCCATGAGTCGGTTTAATCTGACTATGTTCTATTTTCTATCAGGGGAATTTGAGAAAGCCAGAGATGTTTTCAATTTATTTACCAGTGGGGATGTTCCTATCAGAGAGGAAATCAAGGCAACCTCAAGAATATTTGAATTGATCTGCTGGAATGAGTTAAATGATGGCGTGGATTTTCTCGACTACCTACACAATAGCACTAAATGGCAATTAAAAAAGAAAGGGCACTTACATGATTTTGAGAATAAATTCATGTCTCTATTAAAAAAGATAAAAAAACTTACCGATAGGGAAAGCATAGAAAGTCAATTCCAAAAATTTCTAAAAGAACAAATTCTAGAATTAGAAAAAGAAGGTCCTCACATTCCTGGAAAGGAAGAAATTCGACTCTGGATCAAAAGCAAACTCGAACACAAAAGCATGATTAAAATCCTGCTTGAAGAGGTAGAAAAAGTCAAAGGAAATTTAAGCCCCATGGTTCCAATAGAAGAGGAACACAATATTGTTGCTGCACAAAAGGAATGAGTTTGACCTCCACACAGGCACTTAAACCTAATCCAGCATTTCCAAAACCATATCCCATAACACCTCATAAGGAACCACTTCCAATTCTCCGGGCTGCTGCGCCACGTCAATCGGAACCGATTGCAGTTGTTTGTAATAGGTTTCTGCCTTGCGGGAAACAGCGATGCGGTTGAAATTACCTGATTCCAACTGGGTCAGCATCTTAATAAAACAACTACTACGGAAAGTATTCCCCGTATTGAGGTAACGGCGAGTATATTGTTTCAGGGCATCAACTCGATCAATGATGGCCGATTTTTTACCCTGCGATAGAAAGATCAGAATTTGTAAAATCAGGATGGAAATATTGTTCCCCCTTTTGTCTTTGGAATAAATGGGCACATCATTTAAAAATTTACCCAATTTGAAACGACCTTTCCTTTCAGTAGGGATACGCTGCTGGAAAAAATAAATATAAGCTTCTACAATGCGCCACTGCTGGGCAATATTTTCCGGAACATTATCCATCTGGGTTTTAGCCTTTTCAAAAGCCTGAAAAGTCATGGTATATTCCCTGGCATGAAAACCCAACAATGCCTGATAGATCATCATGACATGCCAGTTGTAAGAACCCGAAGAAGGCAATTCCTGGCATTTTCCCAAGTCCTCATCGGCTTCTTGAAACTGTTTTAGGTTGATATGAGAAGAAGCCTTTTTTATATAGAAACTAAAAAATACGGTATACGGCAATGGCCGACTCTGAGCTTCAAAATGTTGAATAGCCTCTTCACAAGTGGTAATTAACTGCTTATAATCATTTAGAAATTGAAAACGGGAGGCAAGGATATTGAAATACAATAAGTTGAATTTGTAGGTTGTTACTTTCTTCCGCAATTTTTTCAGTTCTTCCGCATATTCGGTTGAAATCTCAGCATACTCTGATTTTGTATTGCGGGAATTGGAAAAATAAAACACCACTTCGGCATAATACTTCTGTGCCAGATATTCGGCCTGCAATACCATCATGTAATAGTCAGCCAGTTTCTTAAATTTTTGAAACAGTTTCTGATCCCCCAAGATGGCTCCGTAATGTAGCATCAATTCGTTAGCCAAAAAAAAGCAAATCTCTGTAAATTCATACTTCGAAGCACGCGCAAAGGCCCTCTCTGCTACCCGGATGCCTATCGACTTGGCACCAATACCAATCAGCATTTTGGCTACAGTGAAGCGTCGGTAGCTATAAAAATAAGCTCGCTGTACCTCATTTTTGCCAAAATCTGCCAACAATGTCAAATCCAGTAATTTATTGGTCAGCCGATGTTTAAGGTGATTAAGGTATTTACCTGCATGCTGTTTACCCGGAAATAAGGTTTCAGCAAGTTCCTCCATATCCGGGTCTTTCAGTTGCTTCCCCTTCTGGTATAAATAGCCCAATTGATTATCAGGCTTATCCAATGATTTAAATTGCTGCAGAATTTCACTCCTATTAGGTTCCACTATCCCAGCTAGCTCCCTAATTGTCTTCATGTTCAATTATTTTCTCCCAAAAAAAAATTCAATTAACTAGAAATCAACCGATTATAGCGAATACTCAAATTTAAATCCAGTAAATACTTTCTGAAAATGCTCAATATTTGTCCTACGAGCAGGGGGGCCTAGGGTGTAGGTTTGTCAATGATAACACAATTATATCAGACAAGCACAATTTAATATGAATCCTTTAGAATTGCTACTGTTGCTCCTCATGGGAACTAGTCAACCAGAAAATGAAGTAATTAATGATGACATCACACCTATTTGAGAAAATATGTTTTTCGACCTATCCAACTAACATACGCTAAAACGGAGACGCTCTGAAAAAATTCACTATGGTCATAAAGCTTATTTCCTAGAGCGTCTCCAAATACTATTTCATTAATACGCTCGCAAGATAAGAAAGTTCCTGCTTACTAAATAAATTCAACCTATTAGAAGTAAAAGGAATCCAAATAACATGTCTCATACATCTTCAAAGATGTATTATAGGTACAGCCGACGGTTTGAGGTCCATTTGTCCCCCTTAGGATCCTCATTCCGTTTGCTGCCTTTTAGACGAATTAGGCATTCCAGTTTTATTATGTCTCGCAAATTGCTACTTTCGTAGCATGAGTAGAACTACTGATATCTGTATCGTCGGTGCAGGCCCTGCAGGGGCGGCAACAGCCCTCAAGCTTAGTTATATGGGCATTCCTTCTATCCTGATTGACAAGGCCACTTTTCCCAGAGATAAGATATGTGGTGACGCCATCAGTGGCAAAGTAACAACCTTACTCAACCGGCTGGATCCGGAAATCCTGAAGCGTTTTAATGGCCTCCCCATTCAAAGCGACATCTGGGGCATCAGATTTATCACGCCAAACGGAAAAGCATTAGACATCCCCTTTCCAGTCAAAGAGATGGAAGATGAAAAAGCACCAGGCTACATATCCCGGCGTATAGATTTTGATCATTTTTTGGTGGAAGAAGTGAAAAAAAGGGAAAACATTCATTTTTATGAAGGTGTCGCCATTGAAAACTATGAGCGTTCGGAAAGAGGCTGGCAACTGAGCAGTAAAGAGGGCGAATTAGTAGTGGACACCAAATTGCTGATTGTCGCCAATGGCGCTCATTCTGCTTTTAGCCGAAAAATTGCCGGTCTACCAAAAGAGAATAAACACCATGCCGGAGCCATACGTGCTTATTATAAAAATGTGTATGGCTTTGAAAAAAGCAGCTTTATCGAATTGCACTTTCTGAAGAAACTAACACCAGGATATTTTTGGATATTCCCACTACCTAATGGCCACGCCAATGTGGGTTTAGGCATGCGCAGCGACTTTATCAGCAACCGTAAATTCAACTTAAAAAAAGCGTTCTTCGATATCCTGGAATCACATCCGGAATTCAAAGAACGCTTTGCAGAGGCGGAGTTGCTTGGAACAATCCAAGGGTATGGCCTTCCCCTGGGCTCCAAAACCCGCCCTATTTCGGGTGATCACTTTATGTTGATCGGTGATGCGGGCCACCTTATTGACCCGCTGACCGGAGAGGGAATCGGCAATGGTATGTACAGCGGTTTTATTGCCGCAGAACAGGCAGAACAGTGTCTGACACAAAACGACTTTTCAGCCGAAATCCTCAAAGCTTACGATGTACGTGTTGCCCGGGTACTGGGAAAGGAAATGAAACTCAGCTACCAACTCCAGCAGATGATGCGCTTTGTGCCGCTTGTCAATTTTTTGTCCACCATCTTTGTAGGCAATCAAAAATTTCTAAATGTACTTACCCGTATGTATACAGACTTCAACTTGCGGGAGCAACTGGTCAAACCATGGTTTTGGCTTAAGATGTGGTTTGGTAAAGAGGGGACAGAGATCAGGAGCGAGAAGTCAGAAGTGCGGAAAAACACCTGACTCCGGACACTTGACTCCTGGAATCAATTGCCCAATTTAATCTTCCCATCATAAGCCTTGATCCGAACTAAAGGGGAATCATCTGAAGCCCCTTTGATACGACCTTGCAATTCGAGCTTGTCACTCTTTTCCCGAAGGATTTGAATATCCATAGCTGTTTCATTGTATTGCAGGTGGCCATAAGTCAGGTTCGCCTCCAATCGGTAAAGTATCGCTTTCCCCAATGGAATATCCAGGTCCGTATATTTTCCTTCAAAGTTGAGTTCTTTCAATGGTCCTGTAAAGTTGTTGACTTGCACCTCATCGTCATAACTGATTATTGATAGGCCCTCCTGTAGGGTATGAATCCGATATTGGGTGTATTTGGAATTGGACTTTAGAAATCCCAACTGGTCAACATCCACTTCGTCATCATAAGAAGATTCAAAGTTGAGCACTTTCAAAGATTTGATTTTGAAGGTGGTGTACTTACTTTTAAGTTGTATTTCTTCGCCACCCTCTGTGGTCATATCGGAGTCGTAAAGATCCATTATTGCCGACTGAAATTTACCAATTTTAAAATCGGAATATTTATCAGTTAGGATAAATCGCCCCCTGATCAAGCTCATTTCCACATTGGTATCGTAGGTGTCCAATTTCAAGTTGCGGGAGCTTCCCAGCGTGAAACGACCGTATTTCGCTGTCATTTCTATATTTTCACCGTTTCCAAAACTGATATTGCTATCATAAAGGTCAAGAGTAGCATCGCCAAAGTTGCCAATTGTCCCTTTGCTGTATTTAGATTTCAGGTTAAGACTACCTTTTATATCCTTGGCAGTAATGCGGCCGCTATACAAGACTACGTCTAGGCTCCCTGCTACACTTTGCTCAATATTGATCTCGTCATATTTATTCTCCAAAAACAAACGCTCTAATTGGGGTACTCGCAACACCATGCTGATAGTCAGGTCATTGAGTTTTTTCACCTTAGTTCCATCCCGAAATTTAAGGGTGGTCACGCCATTATTGGTATTCCAGTTTTCTACCTGAAAATCAGTGGTCAGGTTCAACTCGTCAGACAATTCGGTAATCACCACATTGAAATGATCAAAAACGGCCTGTGCATCCTCTTCGCTATTTGCTTCAAAGGAAATAGTGGCATCAAAATGTACCTTACCATCCGTAGATTGAGTGACCCTCAAAGGACCGTTCCTATGTTTCAGCCGCACCTGTTTTTTGGCATCAAAGGTTCTGCTGATGGTTTTCGTTCTGGTATCCCCTTCAGCATTCAGAGGCACAACAGCTCCGAGCATTAGAGCAACCAATAGAAGATTATAGATGAATTTTAGATTCTCGATTTTCATTATTTTTTTGTTTTTCAATTTCTTTTGATAATCTTTCAAGAATGCGAATTTTTCTTTCGTAATAGCGGAGTAGTGTTTCAACCAGCCGATCGTTGTCTACATATTGAGGCACGTCAGCCAGAGATTCTTTGTGCAATTTGTCCAATTGATCGAGCTCGGAAAGGATATCGCGAAAAGCAATTTTTTCTTCATTGTTTAATTCCAAACCGGCTTCTTTCTGGGCAACCATTTGACGGTACACCTCTTCCTGTTTAGCCAGCTCCGGGTAATAGTCTGCCAGGTCCACCTGCTGTGCACCGCTGGTGGTTTTCAAATACAACCCAATACCCATACTGATCAATAACGCAAAACTTGCCGCCAACGACCACTTCCAGAATTTTCCAATCTGCAAGTGCCAACCACTAGTAGGTTCCAGGTTAGTTTTCTCTTGCTGAATTCCTTTCCAGATCTGTTCCACACGAGGTTTTTCTACCTGGTCAAGAGCCTCTCTTTGCTCCAGGATATATTTTTCTAATTCCGTCATAATTTTGCTTTTAATTTTTCACTCAGCAAATGTCTCGCGCGGCGATATTGCGTCTTAGAGGTGGAAACTGATATATTCAGGATTTCAGCAACTTCCTGATGTTGATAACCTTCCAGCAAATGCAAGTTGAACACAACCCGGCAGCCCTCTGGCAATTCCTTAATAGTTTGGTGAATGGTTTTTAAGTCAAGTGGAAAATCAGCTTGCCCATCATTGGGATCAGAAACAGAAAGGCTAAAATCATGGTCTTCAAGTGCTACAAAAGACATACGGCCCGCTGTACGCAGATAATTAAGACTCATATTGATACAAATCCGTTTGATCCATGCTCCCAGGCTAGAGTCCCCTTTAAAGGTATGCAGCTTGTGAAACACCTGAACAAAAGCATCCTGCAAAACGTCTTCAGCTTCCGGGACCCTCGGTATCATCCGGATCACGGTATGATACATAGCCTGAACATAACGGCAATACAAGCGGTGCGCTGCCCGCTGATCGCCCTTAATACTGGCCACAACCAATTCGGCCTCTTCAGGGTCCAGGTTATAGGTAGATTCGTGCAAGGAATAGCTGTCTTTCGTGATCTGTTTTGTTTCAATGATGGTCATCTGATGTGTATTCCAGTATTATGAAGTTGCTAAGTACTTCCTGCTATCAGCGTGCGGGAAGGTTTAAATCAACTTCTATACAAGAAAGATGCACCAGGAAAACAAAGGTTGGAATTTATTTTATTTTTTTCTTTCCATACAACCATTTATCAACTTTTGAGCTCCTATTAATACGTTCCAATGGGAATGGCAAAAAAATTATTGACTCAAAGGGGAATTAGCTGGAATTTTGCTTATATTTGAATAATTAGATCAATTTCCATACTAGCTTTTAATAATAGGCTCTTACCAGATAACCACCCTTAGTGCATGTTTGGAGGTCACCCTTTGGGCCCAAAACGCCTCTTTTTTGCTGATACTTTGTTGCTTTTTTTGACCGTATCTTCCAGATATGCTCCGCAAAAAGCGCCTCGTTTCAGCAAAAAATTGACACTTTTTGCCTCCAAAAGCGACCTCCAAACAAGCACTTATATACTTATACCAGATTGTACTTTGTCAGATGAATTACAATCAGGGAGGATAGATCAATAGGTGTTCCTTAAAATAGGTTCGTAATTTTGGCCCTAATCTAAGTGAATAGCTTGGCTTAGCCCGGACTAAGCGAGGCGGTTCTTCAACAACGGTAGCGCCCAAAGTACGCCTGGAAAAGTGGACAATTATTGTTCCAATTTCTCTTAGTCTTAAATTTAATACATTTTTAACATATAAAAATGTAACAAAACCCATAAAAACGAGTTAATAAGTATATAAACAAGAAATAAAATTGACGTTGGCTTAAGTTTCATAAACTAGTGAGTGTAAAGTAACAGCCCTTCCAACATTGGAAGGGCTGTCTTATTTTTCGGATATCTCCTCCTGAGACGATCCGAAACCCTACTTTTTTCCTATCTTGAGAGGAAAGCAAAAAATCCATATAAATAGGGCGAAGTGTAGTGGCCCGAACAGTTATTGGCATATTCCTTTGCTTCTTTTGTAGGAAAAACACCATAAATGAATAACCCACACGCCTTTTCTGACCTGATAGATCCGGTCAAAATCATTGCTTTTGAAGAACTGAACGATCGCCAACCAACACGAGCATTGATTGAAAACACAGACCTCGTTATTATCCGCTTCGACGATTCTTTTTCCATATTATACGGTCGCTGTCTACACCGTGGGGCTATGCTGGCTGATGGTTCTGTTGATGAAAACGACAACCTCATTTGCGGACTTCACCAATGGGATTACCGCATCAATACCGGGGTGAGTGAATACAACAATGACGAAGCGCTCTACAAATTCCGATCGGCATTACATGAAGGCATGGTTTACATTGACCGGGCTGATGTAATTGCTTATGAAGAATTGCACCCTCAGCCGTTTAAAAGAGAGCAATACCTTGGTGCCTATGCCGATACCCATCCGGAGGATACAGAACCTTTTACCCATTATATCGAGGAATTGGCCAAAAACGGCCTAAAGAAGGTTGGACACCACGGCCCCTCTGCTGCTATGGGGGTTGATCGAAGAACGTTGCCTAAATGGGAAGACATCCAGTTTCTACCTGCCCAGCTTTCGAGCCGGCCGCTGCTGGATGAGGCAGCTGTTTCCACAAAAGTGGTTATAGGCCCGAATGCAAAAAAGCCCCTCGAAATTGAAATCCCCTTGTTTGTATCGGATATGTCATTTGGTGCCCTATCCAGAGAAGCAAAGATCTCCCTGGCAAAGGGAGCTAAATTGGCAGGGACGGGCATCTGTTCCGGTGAAGGGGGCATGCTTCCGGAAGAACAGTCGAATAGCGACCGCTATTTTTATGAACTGGCTTCCGCCAAATTCGGATTTAGCTGGGATAAGGTCGAAAAAGTCCAGGCTTTCCACTTCAAGGGCGGCCAAGGAGCCAAAACCGGTACCGGAGGCCACTTGCCGGGTAATAAAGTTACCGAAGAAATAGCACAAGTCCGGGGACTTAAGGTGGGTGAACCGGCCATTTCTCCTGCTACGTTCCCCGATCTAAAAACATTGGCCGACTTTAAAGAAATTGCCATAGAGGTCAAAGAACGTACCGGGGGCATCCCCGTAGGTTTTAAAATTGCTGCCAGCCATATCGAAAAAGATATCGACTTTGCCCTGGAAGTAGGCGCAGATTACATTATTCTCGACGGTCGTGGCGGAGGTACTGGCGCTGCGCCAACCATTCTGCGCAACCACATCAATGTGCCGACTATTCCTGCCCTGGCACGTGCCCGAAGACATCTGGATAAACTAAAAATGCCCGAGGTAACGCTTATCATCACCGGTGGTCTGCGGATACCAGCCGACTTTGCCAAAGCCTTGATGCTTGGAGCTGATGCTATCGCCGTATCCAATGCTGCCATTCAGGCCATCGGTTGTTTGGGTATGCGGGCTTGCCACACCAACAATTGTCCGGTGGGTATTGCCACCCAAAAAGAACACTTGCGCGCCAGACTCGATATTGACCAGTCAGCTCAACAATTAGCCAATTATTTTACAGCAAGCAATGCTTTGATCAAAGTGATTGCCCGTGCCTGTGGATACGATGACATCCGCAAATTTAATCCGGATGACCTCAGTACTTTCGACTATGAAATGCACCGGCTGACTGGAATTAATTTCGCTGGGGTTAAATAGCCTGCAAACATACGCTCAACCTAATATTAGATTGATATTTTAATAATCCATTAAAAGATATGTCCGAAAAAATTATCTGGCACAAAGTATTGGAAAATCCTTCCGATTTGCCGGAAGGACGGGTCCAGACAGTAAGTGCTGCCCATAAAACCTTTTGTTTGACCCATTATCAGGGAAAATTCGCCTGTTTGGATAATAAATGCCCACATCAAGGAGGTCCTTTGGGCGAAGGAAGTATTGAGAAAGGTTTATTGCGATGTCCATGGCATGGCTGGGATTATGATCCACTGACCGGGAAACCACCGGGAGGTTTTGATGACGGTGTAGAGACCTTTCCGGTAGAAGTCCGGAAAGATGGCATCTACATCGGTTTATTATCCGAACCTGCACATGAACCCACCGTCTCCGATCTGATGGTGGAAACGATGATCAATTGGGGCGTTGAAGTGGGGTTTGGAATGGTGGGACATTCCAATCTTGGTTTTGCTGACGCGATCCGGAGAAAGGAAGCAGAGGGCAAGATTCGCTTTTTTGGAATCCGCCATGAGGGGGCAGCTTCTTTTGCAGCCTCTGCTTACGGTAAATTGACAGGCAAACCAGCCTTTTGTTTTGCTATTGCCGGGCCGGGTTCAACCAATATGTACACAGGGCTGTGGGATGCCAAAGTGGACCGAGCTCCACTGCTGGCCTTAACTGGTCAGGTGGCCAGTCAAGTGTTGGGTACCGGAAATTTTCAGGAATTGGATCTGGTGCAGGCTTTTAGTTCGGTAGCGGCCTTTAACCATCGGGTACAAAAGGGCAGCCAACACGCTGAATTGATGAGCCTGGCCATCAAAAGTGCCATCGTCAAAAGGGATGTTGCTCACCTCACCTTTCCAGATGAGGTACAGGTCCATAAAGTAGATCCGGAAGCTATGGCAAAAGTACCTGAAGGTCGGGTGGCTTCCGCCAAAATTGCCCCTCCGCAGGAAGCATTTAATCAGGCCATTACAATGATGAAAAAGGCCAAACGCCCGGTTATTATTACCGGTCATGGTGCACGTTTTCACATGCCTGCAATTATTGCCCTGGCAGAAACACTCAACTGTCCAATCCTCACCACTTTTAAAGGTAAAGGTCAAATTCCGGATGCTCACCCACTAGCTGGAGGTGTATTGGGAAGAAGTGGCACGCCAGTAGCTTCCTGGTTTATGAACGAATGTGATCTATTGTTGGTGTTAGGGGCTTCTTTCTCCAAACATACCGGAATTACGGCCAAAAAGCCCACCATCCAAGTAGATTTTGACCCGATGGCACTAGCAAAATTCCACGAAATAGATTGTTTATTATGGGGAGAAATCTCCGTAACAGTAGAACAGATGCAAGCCGCATTGGAAAATAGCCACCATACCGAAAACCAACGGGCTCAACTGGCAGAACGCTGGCGTATCTGGCGAGCCGAAAAAACCCGGCGTCTGTTAGAGAAAGGGGTCCGCGGACCTAGCTCAATTGCCGTTTTTGACGCCATGAACCGATTAGCTCCTGAAAGAGCCGTACTCTGTGTTGATGTAGGGAATAACGCCTATTCTTTTGGCCGTTATTACGAGAGCAAAACCGGCAACTCCTTTATCATGTCCGGCTATCTGGGTTCTATTGGATTTGCCTTTCCGGCAGCTATGGGTGCCTGGGCTGCCGTCGGAGATAGCCGTCCTGTAATCGCCGTAGCTGGCGATGGTGGCTTTGCTCAGTACCTCGGGGAGATTACCACTGCCGTAAAATACAATATGCCCATTACCCTGATACTCCTTAACAATGACGAATTGGGTAAAATATCTAAAGAACAACGCGCAGCCGAATTGGATGTCTGGAAAACCAGCTTGCATAATCCCAATTTTGCGGATTATGCCCGGTCATGCGGCGCGCTAGGATTTCGGGTAACAGAAGCCTCTAAACTGGATGAAGCCCTAGAGGCCGCATTTGGGCACCAGGGGCCTGCCGTGGTGGAGGTCATCACGGATGTGAAATTGATTTAAAATATGCAACCCATGGCTTATATCCTATTTTATTTATTATTAATTTACAGTCTGATTGGCTTGTTGTTCGGACTGGCGTTTGTGTTCAAAGGTGTCCAAAAAATTGACCCAGGGGCCGAAGGGACCTCCTGGGGATTCCGACTGCTGATATTGCCCGGATCAATCGCTTTTTGGCCCTTTTTACTAACGAAATGGATGCGATCATGATTCACCCCCTTAGAAAGCGGCATTTTTATACCTGGATCTTTCTGGGCCTATTATTGCCCATCATTTTTGGCCTGGCCATCTCCGGGATCTCCGAGGTGCCAATCAATACAGCCTGGACAAGTGGGAGTCTCAAAAAACCGTTAGAGCAAACGCTACTCAGCACGGAAGAGGCGGGAATTACATTAAAACTTCTCGAACGAGTGGGCAGCCCTCTTCGGTACCTGGAATTTACGGTCAAAGAGCCATTGCAAAGCAGCAGCGCATTGGTATATCTACTTCCCAATGGAGAAAATGCCGTTGATAAAGGCATTTTGCTAGGGCAAATAGGCAGCCGGGGCTTGTACAAAATAGCCCTGGACTCTGCAATGGGTAACCAAGAGGTTTTACAAATCCTGCTTTATGACAATATTAAACGTTCCACCATTCAGGAGTTTTCACTCGACAAAGGACAATAAATTATGAGTGCAAAATACGAAGCCATACTCTGGAATCCACAAAAACGGAATTACGACCTGATTCTTTGGGGGTTGATCTTGTTATATTTTGTCCTTTTCAGCGTATTTCAAGCTATCTTTCACCCCACTTTCACTCCGGAGACACTACTCATCCGCGGTACGGGTACCCTTGCTCTATTGATGTTGCACATCATTTTGGTGATTGGCCCTTTATGTCGGATCAATGCACAGTTTTTACCCTTGCTTTACAACCGGCGGCATCTCGGGGTGAGCATGTTTCTCATTGCAGCCGTTCACGGAATTTTCAGCATCCTCCAATTTCATTTACTGGGTAATGTCAATCCTTTGATTTCCATCTTCACCTCAAATGGGCAATACGATTCGCTGGCACAATTCCCCTTTCAGGTTTTGGGCTTTTTCGCCTTGATCATCCTATTTTTAATGGCTGTAAGTAGTCATGATTTTTGGTTGAAAAACCTGGGGCCGCGCTTTTGGAAAAGTATGCACATGTTGGTTTACATTGCTTATGGGCTGATTATAAGCCACGTTTTGCTCGGTGTTATCCAAGTTGAGGATTCCCCTGTATTGATCACGCTGCTCGGAGTGGGCATGTTGACCATCATTGGTTTGCATATATACGCAGCAATATTAGAGCGGCGAAGAGAACAGCAACTTACCAAGCTGGATCAGGAAGGTTTTATGTGGGTAGGTGAAGTTGATGACATTGCTGAAGATCGGGCAAAAGTGGTTTTTGCAGCAGGAGAAAACATCGCAATTTTCAAATCCTCGGGTAAATTTTATGCCGTCAATAATGTTTGCAAGCATCAAAATGGGCCGCTCGGTGAAGGCAAAATTGTAGACGGTTGTATTACCTGCCCCTGGCATGGTTACCAATATTTACCCGAAACCGGACAGGCACCGCCACCCTTTACTGAAAAAGTATCGACGTATACGGTAAAAGTAATTGATCAGCAGGTATGGGTGAATCCCAAGCCATTGCCGGAAGACACTCGTGTGGAGGTCTAAAAAACCTATTTCAAAAAATGTAACAACATGAAATCAGCCTCCAGTGATGAATTTTATATCGGTTATTTGCCCAAAGCACCAGCCTCTATTGCCCGGGCAACCCGGTGGTTTATCTTTTTCCTTATACTGATTGTCCCGGTCATCGCCTTTTTGATTACCGCTTATGAGAAAGATTTTTCCACGGCAACATTTGATTTTGGACAACCCTCCCGCGTTACAGGCACCCTGACTTTACAGCCAGTCCCCATGCTAATTGTAAATCACGGAACGACTCCTACTGGAGAAGCCATTGAACAAAGTATCCTACTTATTGGTTTTGGAAAAGCAGGGGCAGAACACACTCTGGAGACTATGGAAAAAGAACAGGGCCGCTCTCTGGAAGGCAAACAACTGGAACTCGAAGGTAGTCTGATTTATCATGATGGCAAGACCCTGCTGGAACTCACCAAAGGCAAGGCCGCTCTAATTGAAATTTCGGAAAATACACCCCCCATTGCTATTCGGCCAAAGCCGATGGGCAGTGCCAGCTTTGTAGGTGAAATCGCTGACCCAAAATGTTATTTTGGTGTGATGAAACCTGGGGAAGGCAAACCCCACCGCTCTTGTGCGGCCCGTTGTATTGCCGGAGGCATCCCTCCGGTACTAAAAGCCGCTGATGAAACAGGGGCCGTCAATTACTACCTGGTACTAGGTTCCAATGGTGAAAAAATCAATGACCAGGTACTGCCCTTTGTAGGTAAGGCCATCCGACTGGATGGAGACGTTGAAAAATGGGGCGATTGGTACGTTATTAAAACCACTGTCGACACAAAAATAAGCCCATTATTTTCTTTATTAGGCACCCAAATTCCACTCTGTAATGCAAAAAAATAAATGTATTTTTATCTGCATGTTTGCATGCCAATGCTCCTACGCTGAAGCAGTAATGCAGCACAGGATGATATTTACAGTAGTTAGCCCGAAGTGTAAAATTTAAATACACGCTAAGTGCTTGTTTGGAGGTCGCTTTTGCATCGCCGTCGGCAAGCCTTACGCTTGCGCTCGAAGCTTCAGCGTAGACGCATGGCGGCCGATGGGAGGCGAAAAG
>BQJU01000025.1 GCA_021604865.1 Saprospiraceae bacterium
CGAGTGCATAACCTATCCTGATACCAGGATAGTTGATTTTAAAGCGATTAAAATTGGGGATGTTAACTGCTCTTGTACTAATACTTCTTCCATTCTTGACACTATTGAAGTCAGTGTAAGTGAGGTCATCATATCAGGTGGCCGTAAATTTAAATCTTCAGACTTCGATGATATCGCGGCCTTCCAGTTCGGTTTTGACTTTGATTCTGATGACTGGGTGTATGAAGAAGAAGTTGCGGAAGATTTACCAGCGATGACTTCTGATGCAATTGGCGAAGCTCAGGCTACCAGTGGCAACTTAAAAATTGCCTGGTTTGATACAACGGGGCGGACTTTATCCGCTGGTGATAAAATGCTCAGCCTGGAATTTTCAGACCAGCCTTGGGTATTTGGCGGTAGTTTACTGACCGAACTTGCCCTAAATGAAACAAATATTCCAGCTTTAGCTTATCAGGAAGATGGCACGCCTTTGGTAATCAGGTTGGTAAATAACAGGGGCGGACACCGACTACCAAATCCTTCCACCAATACCCATGAAGCTGCTGAAACTTTAGTAGAGGTACAACCTAACCCAACCAATGGGGAAGTCAATTTTAACATACACAGTCCAAAATCGGCCCCTGCCCAATTACTTGTTTTTGATACTCAGGGTAAGAAATTAGCGGAAATTTCAATAGGTCTGGCTATTGGGAAAAACAATTATCAGCTAAAGGAAATAATTAATTGGCCGAGTGGCTTATACTGGTATCAGATAGCCGTTGATGGCGAAATACTCAGTGGGAAAATTGTAAAAAAATAAGTTAGTAAATATGCCTATGCCTGGAAGTGAATTCAATACTTCCAGGCATTTGGTATTTATGATGATTGCTGAAGTAAATAACAAATTATGATCCAGATAAAAACATTTTTTCTATTCAGTTTCTTATTGATATCCTTGAAGGGCAATAGTCAGTGTTGGCAGACGGTTTATAATGGTGGAGTTAATAGTAATTTTAGCGATGCATTTTTTGCCTCAGATTCCATTGGTTGGATTAGTGATATCTTTACAGGTGTATATAAATCTACAGACAATGGAATGAACTGGGTGGTGCAAGAAAATGAAGGATTGACTAATGGGTTTTGTGTATTTTTCTTAAACGAAAGTATAGGTTGGGTAATTCGTTCGTATAGAAAAATCTTTAAAACAACTAATGGTGGACAGGATTGGGTAGAATATAATTTTTCCAATGATGAGATTATGTCACCCTATGATATAGAATTTATCGACGCCGATACCGGATATATGGTATCTGAATATGCGAGGGTTTATCGATCTACTGATGGCGGCGAAACCTGGGATATCGTTTTTGAAAATGAGGAATGGCAATTGTTTACCCTGGATTTTGTCAATGCACAGGAAGGCTGGATCGCAGGTAGTATCAGTCCGGGAGGACCAACCCGGGTATTACATACATCAGATGCCGGTGAAACCTGGGAAGAACAACTAGCTACTCCTCCTTCTGGACTCGGTTCCAATGTAGATTTACATTTTCTCAATAACCAAAAGGGGTGGTTTGTCAATCGGACCAACTTAATTTATAGGACGGAAAATGGGGGAGAGACCTGGGAAAGCTATCCTATTGCCCAGGAGGGTAATGCCTATTGTAAGCGTATTTTTTTTGTAAATGACACTTTGGGTTGGGCACCGTCTACTGCGGGTCCTTCAATCTACGTCACAACAAATGGAGGCGAAAACTGGAGCCTCCAAAGTACTGACCCATACTTTAATCTTGGCAATTCGGCCATTTTTATGACGGGCGCGGATAATGGTGTAGCCGTTTACTGGCCGTTGATCAAACACTACCAAGGCGGCCCCGCCGCCTGCAACATCCAACTCATTTCCCCTTCCTCTACCACCACCGCCCTGCAACCCGAAATCAAATGGCACAAGGTACCCGGCTGTGTGGATGGCTATCGGTTGAGTGTGGGGCTCATCCCCGGCGGAACGGAAATTATCGGTCCATTGGACGTAGGGCTGGATACCAGTTACCTCATGCCCTTTGCATTGCTGGAGGATATGGATTATTATATCAGTATTGTGCCTTATAACCATGTGCACGGTTTGGCTACTACCTGTGGGGAGCCATTTGCTTTTACTGCTACCACTTGCCCGCCAACTACCTTAGTGGATACTAGTTTTTGTGATCCCCCCTTCGTCTGGGTTGATACTTCTTTTGAGGAGGCCGGTACTTATCTGTTTGAATACCTCACGCCGCTGGGTTGCGACAGTGTTGTCGTGCTGGCTTTGAGCCAGGAGGAAGATATTTATACCCACATCGATACGGCTCTGACGCTCGGCCAACCCTACAACGGCATTGTTTACGAAAGTGACACCCTGCTCACCGAGGTCTACGCCGCCGGTAATGGCTGCGACAGCATTATTCAGGTACAGCTCACCATCATCACCACAGCATTGGAACCGGCTTTCATTTCACAATGGCAGGTATTTCCCAATCCTACAAGTTCCGAATTGCAGTTTCATTTTTCCAGCCGTATATCCACTTCAGCTAGGCTGGTATTGTATAATGCACAGGGGCGGCAGTTGTTTGCCACCAGATTATTGGTACAGGTGGGAGAAAATAATTACATTTTGGAAGCCATCAGGGATTGGCCGGTAGGTTTGTATTGGTATCGGCTGGAAACGGGAGGCGGCCGTTTAAGTGGAAAGGTATTGAAGGAGTGAGAGTTTGAAGGTCCGGTATAAGTCATTCCGGATTTGACCGAAATTTAGGAACTAACCCGAAGATTAATGTCGTCAACTTCAGGAATTTATTCGGCTAAAACCATCGGCCGGAAAAATTTCCGCCCAACCAAGGCACCCGCCAAACATGCACTAAAGCTTGTAGGCGCTACCTTCGAATTGATCAAGCAAAATAATCGGGACTACCTTTTGCTGGTATAAAACACCACACCAGTCTCCTACTTTCATCAGTCATTTAGATGCACACAGCGCGGGAGGGTTCAGGCCTAGGAGCATTGACCGTTAAGAAAAAAGCTGCAAGCGTACTGATCAAGAAGAAATACTGCTTGAGCTAAAAACAATGAATAATCAAGAAAAATAGGCCAAACAATCAATAATGACCAAGCAAGTACAGTCACAAAAGCGAGTTTATTTCTTCCAGCCAAGTGGACAGCTTTTTTTAGGTCAATCCTCCAGCCGGAATGGTTTTTTTTTGCTTCATTTTCTTTTGCCATCAAAAAAAAATGAAGACGCCCGATTAATTAATGACCCAAATCAAAAACAGACTTCCAAAAATCAAACAAAAGCCCTTTACCCCAAATTTAGGAGGCAATGAAAAATTTAATGTCGTCAACTTTAGGAATTTATCCGGCTAAAACCATCGGCCGGAAAAATTTCCACCCAACCAAGACACCCGCCAAACATGGTCATTGGTCTGCCAATATTCATCTTATGAGCACTAAGTTGACGACATTAAACCCGAAGATATCGCCTAAAATAGTGATCACCTTTGATTGGAGATAGAAAAAAGGGGAACAACCTGGTGGCTGATCCCCTTTATTTTTACGCTGTTTGATCAGGGATTTGCTCTTCATCACTTTTCAACCCATTTGACCCCTGACTCCTCTATAACCCCTACAGATCAAACTTAATACCCTGAGCCAATGGCAGCTCCTTACTATAGTTGATCGTATTGGTTTGCCGGCGCATGTATGCTTTCCAGGCATCCGATCCACTTTCGCGGCCACCGCCTGTTTCTTTTTCACCACCAAAAGCACCACCAATTTCTGCACCACTGGTACCGATATTGACGTTGGCAATGCCACAATCTGATCCGGTGGAGGAAAGGAAGTATTCAGCTTCACGTAAGCTATCAGTCATAATGGCTGATGACAGACCTTGAGGTACGTTGTTTTGCATAGCTACGGCCTCTTCAAGCGTGCTGTATTTGATGAGATACAGGATTGGCGCAAAGGTTTCATGCTGCACAATCTTATAGCTGTTTTCTACTTCTGCGATACAAGGTTGGACGTAACAACCACTTTCGTGATCTGAGCCATTCAGTACCCCTCCTTCAATCACAAAATGACCACCTTCAGCTTTTACCTTATTGAGCGCTTCAAGGTAATTATTCACCGCATCTTTGTCGATCAGCGGTCCTACATGGTTGTTTTGATCTAATGGATTACCGATCTTTAGTTGCGGATAGGCGCTGGCCAATTTGGCTTTTACCTGATCGTAAATACTTTCGTGAATGATGAGACGACGGGTAGAAGTACAGCGTTGTCCTGCAGTACCCACTGCGCCAAATACAGCACCAGTCAATACGATATCTAGGTTGGCATTAGGCGTCACTATGATGGCATTATTACCACCCAATTCTAGCAGGCTGCGTCCCAGACGCTCGGCCACTGTTGCACCGACGATTTTGCCCATTCTGGTACTTCCTGTTGCAGAAACTAATGGTATCCGCGTATCCTTGGTCATATACTCACCCACCTTGTAGTTACCATTAATAATGCTACTTACACCTTCAGGAACGTTATTGGCTTTTAAAACGTCACGTAGAATGTTTTGGCAGGCTACGGCACAAAGCGGTGTTTTTTCAGAAGCTTTCCATACACATACATCACCACAAACCATTGCGATCATGGCATTCCACGACCAAACAGCTACCGGAAAGTTGAAGGCGGAAATGATGCCGACAATACCCAATGGATGCCACTGCTCATACATGCGATGGTTAGGGCGCTCTGAGTGCATCGTTAAGCCGTATAGTTGTCGGGAAAGGCCCACAGCAAAATCGCAAATATCGATCATCTCCTGTACTTCACCCCAGCCTTCCTGGAGGCTTTTGCCCATTTCGTAAGAAACCAGTCGCCCCAAAGCATCCTTGTGCTGGCGAAGGGCATCACCATACTGACGAACTACCTCACCACGTTTGGGCGCGGGAACATTCCGCCATGCTTTAAAGGAGGCCTGGGCTTTTTCAATCACCTGATCATATTCTTCACGGGTGGTCTGGCTGACACTACCGATAAATGCTCCGTCCACCGGAGAATAAGACTCGAGGTATTTTCCCGAATTACTGGAGGTCATACCGGTACTGGTACCGGCATTTTCTTTTTGTAAGCCGAGTTCTTGAAGAAAATTCTTGTCCATGTTATAATTTGGTTTGATTGTTATTGTAATAATCGTTTGACAACATTGGAAATGGCTTTGCCATCAGCCTTGCCGGCTAATTGTTTGCTGGCCATTCCCATTACTTTACCCATATCTTTCATTGAAGAAGCACCCGTTTGTTCTACAATTTTACGGATGATGCCTTCCAGTGCTGCCTCATCGAGTTGTTTAGGCAGGTATTGCTCGATAATGGCAATTTCTTCCCGTTCGGTTTGTGCCAGATCGACACGGTTTTGTTTTTCGTAAATATCTAGGGAGTCTTTGCGTTGTTTGACTAGTTTTTGCAACATTTTGATTTCTGCCTCTTCGTCAATGACATTGCCACTGCCATCTGTCTTTGCCAGCAGAATAGCGGCCTTGATCGCTCGGATTCCTCGCAGGGCAACCTGATCTTTTGCCTTCATTGCAGTCTTAAGGTCTTCTGAAATGCGTGTTTCTAAACTCATGTTTTATCTATCTATCGCCCAAAGGGGCATTAAAAAATGGTTCTATTATAACGATTCAATCCGGCGGGTTAGTTCCACATAATCCTGGACTGAAAGCCTTTCCGGTCTTTGCTGAAAAAATGCTTCCTCCAACATCGGATGGCCCTTTGCAAAAGCTTTCATTGTATTGCGCAACATTTTCCGCCTTTGACTGAAAGCTTGTTTGACTACCTTCCGGAACAACTTTTCATCACAATCCAGGGTCAAATTTTTCCGGCGGGTCAAGCGGATCACTCCAGATTGTACTTTTGGCGGTGGACTAAACTGACTTTTATCTACCGTAAGAAGATAAGTACCCTCATAAAAAGCCTGTATTAAAACGCTGATTACGCCATAGGTCTTGTTGCCTGGTGGTGCAATGACCCGTTCGGCCACTTCTTTTTGGAACATTCCCACCAATTCCGGAATACTTTCCTTGTATTCCAACATCTTGAAAAGGATTTGGGATGAAATATTATAAGGAAAATTGCCAATGATGGCAAAAGGTTCATTGTGAAATATTTGCGAAAGCGGTAATTTTAAAAAATCAGCGGGAATGATATGCTCTTTGAGTGCGGGGTAGTGCTTGTTTAGGTAACTAACCATGTCGCGGTCAGCCTCTACTACCAGTAAATCATAGGGTTTTTCCAATAAATATTTGGTCAGCATGCCTTGCCCTGGCCCAATTTCCAATACTTTCCGGTATTGGTCTGTATGGATGAGGCCATCAGCAATTTTCTGAGCGGTAATTTCGCTATTCAGGAAATGTTGTCCGTATGATTTTTTTGCTTTCATAAAAGGACTGCAAATTACGGCAAAAAAAGCCAATTCTTCTGCTTTTAAGCATGATTATCAGCGGGCTGGGAAAGTGGTGATTGGTGATTAAAAACACAAATTCATGCCTGCTCGTTTAAATTGTTTAAATTTGTGCCACTTTTAGAGAAAGTATTAAAATGAAACTAAAAAATGGGCAAACTCAAAATAGGGATTACAATTGGGGATTTTAATGGTGTGGGCCTGGAGGTCATACTAAAAACCCTGGCAAAAGATGAAATGGCTGGCTTTTGCACACCAGTCATTTACGGTTCTTCCAAAGTTGTTTCTTACCATAAAAATATCGTTGGTGTTGACTTTCAATTTCAGCCAACACGTTCCGCTGAAAACCTTTTTACCGACAAGATAAATATCGTTAATTGCTGGCAGGAAAACGTCAATATAACTCTGGGCAAACCCAGCGATCTGAGCGGTAAATATGCCATTACCTCCTTGGAAGCAGCGACCACCGACCTGAAAGCAGGTCTGATTGATGCCCTGGTAACGGCGCCGATCAATAAACATGCTATGCAACTGGCCAATTTCCCTTTTCCTGGCCATACCGAATACCTGACCAAAGAATTGGGGGCAGAGGAAAGCCTCATGTTTATGGTCAGCGACAATCTGCGGGTAGGTGTGGTGACCAACCATCTTCCACTTAGCCAGGTGGCAGAAAAGATCAGCAAGGCAGCCATTTTGCGTAAGCTGCAAATTATGAATGAATCCCTGAAAATGGATTTCGGCCTGGAGCGACCCAGTATTGCTGTATTGGGACTCAACCCTCATGCCGGAGATGGCGGACTCTTAGGAGATGAAGAAGAGAAATTTATCCGCCCGGCAGTCCTGGAATCCAAGAAAAAAGGTATGTTGGTGATGGGCCCTTTTCCTGCTGATGGCTTTTTTGGCTCCAACCAATACCAGAAATATGACGGTATTCTGGCCATGTACCATGATCAGGGGCTGATTCCATTTAAAGCCTTATCTTTTGGTAAAGGCGTTAATTTTACAGCCGGCCTAAAAGGAGTCCGTACTTCTCCAGACCACGGTACTGCCTACGACCTTGCCGGAAAAAATGAGGCAGATCCCTCCTCCTTCCGACAGGCTATATTTTCTGCAATTGATATTGCGGGCCAGCGTAAAGGTTACCTGGAAATGCACGAAAATACCCTGGTCAAAAGGGTTCATGCCAGTGATGATGGAGAAGACGAAGCCATCTTTGATGAAGACTAGTCCGGAATTAAACGAAATGGCAAATGGGGTCGTTATATGAAGGGTAAATTTCCTGGTATCAGGTGGAGATTGTTTACCCGATTAAGTTAAAATGTTATCATTATTTATGCACTATTCTCTCAATACAATATTCAATCCTCTTAAAGTATGAGTGAGCAAACTGAAAAAACGAGATATACTGACGAAGAACTGGAAGAGTTTAGGGAATTGATCCAGGAAAAGTTAGAAAAAGCTAAAAGTGAATTGGAATTTTACCAGGGCCAGCTTACCGATATGGCAGACAATCCTGATGCGAAGGTTCGGGGTCTGGATGATGGTATCGGCACCGTTGAAAGCGAACGATTGATCAGTATGGCCGGTCGACAAAAAAAACATATTCAACATCTTGAAAATGCACTCTTCCGCATTCAGAATAAGGTATACGGAATTTGTCGGGCAACAGGCAAACTGATTTCAAAAGAACGTCTTCGTGCGGTTCCACATGCCACACTAAGTATTGAAGCAAAACAAAGTAGAAAAAAATAGGTTATATCCCTAGGCATGTTTATAGCTCAAAGAGCTGACCCAGCCTTACTTCGGTCATTGCCTCCTACTAACCAGGTTGTGACCGATCAGGCAGGGATAGAAATACAAACATGCTCTATAAAAGAGATAATTGATTTGAAAGCATCATTTAAAGTAGCCATTGTTGTACTCCTGGTCCTGTTGATTGATCAGGTGCTAAAGGTTTGGGTGAAAACCAGCATGTCTTATGGCGAGGAGATTTATTTGTTTGGATTGGATTGGGCAAGGATTCATTTTGTTGAAAACAACGGGATGGCTTTTGGCCTAAGTCTGGGAGGGGATTATGGTAAATTAGTCTTGAGCACTTTTCGCATTATTGCAGTTGGTGGACTGATTTATTATATTCGTTACCTCATTCAACACAAAGCTTCCTTTGGCCTGTTATTTAGCTTTTCCCTGATTTTGGCAGGAGCCATTGGCAATATTATTGATAGTGCCTTTTATGGACTTATTTTTTCTGAATCGCCCTTTCATAGTGGTGGTTTGGCAACCCTATTTCCAGAAGGAGGAGGTTATGCTACCTTCTTGCACGGCAAAGTGGTAGATATGTTATACTTTCCTATGTTTGAAGGGGTATTTCCTGAATGGCTTCCTTTTTGGGGAGGGGAGGGCTTCCTCTTTTTTCGCCCTGTTTTCAACATCGCAGATATGTCGATCACCATTGGGGTCATGAGTATCCTTATATTCCAGCGCAGTTTCTTTGGCAAAACTGAAATAGAAGAAGAAAATGCCGAAAACTTCCCGAAGATGCAAGCAGGAACGGTAGAAGTAGGCGCGAATGGAACTCATAATGATGAAACCAATCAAGGAACAGAATTTTGGCCTGAAGATCCACAGACTAAATCTGAGAATTAACAAACTTTATTAGAGGTAACGCTCGTTTACGACTATCGCTTGTTGTATAGAAATGCGCTTAATTTCTATTTTAACATCAATTCTACTTTAAAAAAACAATATAAATACATATATTGCAGTGGCAGCACAGCCCTGGCAGATTTTTATTAACCGGTAGCATTTTTGTTACCCAAATAAATTGATTGGCTATGCTGTTCAGGTGTCACCTTTTAGCTTGTTCCCATCTGGAGGAACAGGCAGCCATATTGTTTTTTCGGTCCCCCTCTAAAGGCCGTCCTTTCTGGGAGCGGAAGGAGATTCTTGATCCGGCGCAAATCCCACAACGGCTTCGTGCATCCAAATCTAAAAGAAATAGAACCGACGAATCCGGAGAGGCAGAACAGTTTGTTTTGCGAGCCACTTTCGACGGTTGGTATCCCTGCTATTCCTGTGAGGATTCCCAGGAAATTTATCTAAGTCGGGGAGAAATATGGAAATATGGACACACCCGCCCTGGCAGGTACAACCGCTATGCAGGTCGATGGCTTTTGCGTATGCATCTGGACTATCGAATTCAACAAATGGGCACTTATGCCCAATGCAGGAGGGCTTGTTCTGAGAAAATCGCCCAATATGCAAACCTGCCCGAAAACCTAAGACGTGCCCATCAATTAATGCTTCCTCCTGCAAACCCTGTCAATCCGTAACTCATGGCTGCTTACCCCCCATTTATCCTGCGCCCTTTTGGCTTATCTGCTATTCTATGGGATGGCATTGGTGATAATATCAGTATCAGTATTGGCCTTTTGGAAAACCTGCTGACTGAAAATCTGTCGATGGAAAACTATGGAAAAGGTGTGGAACTTATTAGCGTCAATTTCATCGCTGTTCCTCCGGAAAACAAAAACCATCCAGAGCAACTAAAGTATCATCCTAGAGGGCGAGAATTATATGCTCAATTGAAGTTGCCTTTTCAGCAAATACGGTATGCCAGTCCGCAACAGATTATTAAACTTATGGCACAAACTTACTTAAAGGCGATCGATCAGTATGCCGACCTGACAATTCCCGACTTCAACCTTAGGCAATTCAAAACGGATGTGATTCAACTTTTTGATCGTGCAGGATGGGGCTGAGAGCATGTTTGGAGGCCAACCTTTTGGCTGAACCCAAACGATAACTAAACGACCTCTCCCCATTGCCAACAAATATTACTATCTTCATAAGAATATAGAATTGTTTCCAACAAAGAACTTATGACCAATGTTACTGTTTAAGGTGAGTATAATCATAACAAACGTTAATAAAACCTTCTAAATTGACCAAAAATCAAGCCATGAAAAAAATCCTTTTTCCGACTGATCTTTCACCACATGCCAAAACAGTTTTTGAATACGCACTGGTCTTAGCCAAAAAGATGAATGCCTCCATTACCGTGTTCTCTGCCCATGGCCGACCAAATATTGCGTTGGAAGATATAGAAGTCCAGGAAGAACGCAGCGAAACAGTGATTAAAAATCTGAGGAAATTTGTGACAGACCACCTTCCGGACTCTTATGATGATATCGAATTTCAATATGAAGCCAGAATCGCCTATCCGGGTGAAGGTATTGCCAAAGCTGCGGAGGAATTGAAACCTGAACTTATTGTAATGGGTATGCGCGACCGCACGAATGATATTGGTGCCCGTTTTGGTAGTTCCGCCTTTGATACAATTCGCGATGTCGATTGTCCCGTATTGGCTATTCCTCCAGGTACAGATTTTGTGCCGATCAAAAACCTGGTTTACGCCGTAGATTTTGAATTTGAAGACCTACCGGTTATCAACCATTTACTGGATTGGAGCCAGCAGTTTCAAACCGACACACATATTCTGCACGTTTTTGAAAAAAATGAACATAAGACAATTGTTCAGGATAAAATGGCCGTGCTTTCTGGGGTTTATTTCGACAATCCAAGGCTGAGTTTTGAAATACGGGGAGGCAAATTTCAAGAGGTTATTGACGAATTCCTGGAAGAAAAAGATGCTGGAGTTCTGGTCATGCTTTCCCACCGGAGAAGGTTTTTGGAACGTGTTATTTTCCCTAGCCAGACAGTAAAAGTGGCTCGAAAATTGAATCTACCGTTATTGGTGTTTAAGGCACGGTATAATTAAGTGTTTGTTTGGAGAGCCTAAAGTTTGACCTCCAAACATGCACTAAGATCGCCTGCGGCTGTCAGAGGCCAAACGCTGTATTGTTTGAGTCTGACAGTCGAAGACGATCTGACAGCATAGCGATCTTTTTCCTCACACTACTTGCAAACCTCCAAAATCTCCCATCAATACCTGTCGGGCATTGGCATCAAGCCATTGGTCCGTAATACTGGCGTACACCTTTCTGAAGTCAACCTGATAAATGAGGTCTCCCTGATCAAGCTGCTTCAAGTCAGGGGCCTGGTTGAAGAATCCCGGTTTTTTAAGTTGCCCACCAATTAAGAAAAGATTGTTGGCGGTGCCGTGGTCGGTGCCATTGCTGGCATTTTGTTTTACCCGGCGGCCAAATTCCGAGAAGGTCATAATGAGTACATCCTGAAGTAGGCCATTGGCCTTTAGGTCGGCAACAAGTGCTTTCATGCCATCGGCGTATTGCTGGAGCAAGCGCGTTTGTTGGTTTTTCTGATTGGCATGGGTATCAAAACCCGTTAGGCTGAGGTAGTAAACTTTAGTATCTGTATCGGCGGTGATGAGTTCGGCTACCTGTTTTAAATCTTTTCCGAAAGGGGTCGTAGGATAATCGGCCTGAGCACGGTGTACTTTTGATTTTTCGTGTAGATAGTTTGCGGAAGACTGCGCATCAATCATGGTTTTGTAGAGATAGGCCACCTGTTCATCCTGTTGGTGGTGACCTTGATGCTGGGCCAGCGCTTTAAGGAATTTATTGTCGGTAGTTCTTTTTAGCTGTTTTGGGTCGCTCATGGCGAAACCATTGTGTTCAGCACCTTTTAAAGCCAGGCTGAGGCTATCATCTACTTCGAGGGCGTGATAGGGTGTAGCACAAGAAGTACAATTACTATCAAGGTACCGCCCCAGCCAACCGGTGCTCAGGTATTCATCGCTATTGCTGGCCGTATGCCAGATATCCATAGATCGGAAATGAGAGCGGTCGGGGTTTGGATATCCCACACTATTAATGATGCTTACCAGTCCATCATCATAGAGTTCCCGAAGGGAGGCCAGCGCCGGATTGAAGCCCAGTTCATCACTTACTTGTAGTACTTCTTCTTTGGCAATGGCTAGCGAAGGACGGTTTTGGTAATAAATATCGTTTTGATAAGGAACGATGGTATTCAGGCCGTCATTGCCGCCGGAAAATTGTACCACTACCAGGATTTTGCCGGTCCGGCTACGGCCATTATTCCCGGTTTGTCCGGCTTGCAGGAATGCCGGGACAAACAAAGCAGTGGAAGCCAATCCGGAATTTTTTAAAAAATCTCTTCTTTTCATGGTTAACACATTTGATATTCCGGGAGTGACATAAGGGCCATCACTGCCGTTTGAATAAAGGTTTCCTCGCGCTGGTCTTTGAGCATGGACCGGATAAAATCCACATCAAGTGGGTTGGGTTTTGTTAATAACCATTGACTGAGACTTTCAAAGCAATCCGGTTCTGCAAGGGGCGCTGCCCAGCGAATAATAGGCAGCAAATCGACGGTAGCTTTTAGCTTTTTTTGAGCTTTGCCTCGTTGTTGAGCCTCAAATTCATCCTTAGTACGCATATTGATTTCTGAGGTGGTGAGTAGGTAGGCGGTCAGGTTGAGGCGTAACATCAAGGTAGAGTTGTCGATCCAGTTTTTTCCGCCTGGCCATCCGGCGACATTGGGCGGATTAAATAACATTTGTCCCAGTGCTTTCTGGACAAAAACCAAGGAGGTAGGCTCTTCGAAATTTACATTCAACTGCCGAATGATGCCCGCCATAAACTCGATGGGTGATTTGATTTTTGCTCCCTGATTTTGGGCGGCATAAAACCAGTCACTCGTAAAAATGGTCTGCATCAACTGACCAATGTCATAATTACTTTCATAAAATTGTTGGGAGAGTTCCCGGACGATATCCTCATCAACCTGTCGATTGACAAAATAGCGATAAATCTTGCGGGTAATGAAATCAGCAGTCTGCTTTTGTTCCAACAGAATGTCGATGATCTCTTCGCCATTGAAATTGCCTTTTTTGCCAAAAAAGGTTTTGCTGCCATAATCGTGTTGGCGCATACGAAAAACATACTCCCCTTGCAGATTACTCGACCAGCCAGTAAATGCCCGGGCAGATTCTTTGATGTCCTGCTCACTATAATTCCCTCTGCCGATAGTAAACAACTCCATCAATTCGCGTGCGAAGTTCTCATTGGGCGAGTTCTTTTTATTCTGCTGGTTGTTGAGATACCGGATCATTGCCGGATCGCGGGCGATGGCCAGCACGAGTTCGCGAAAGCTACCGAGGGCGTGGGCGCGAATGGTATTCAATTGATTGTTGGCCAGGTTTCCAATCAGCGACCGGCAGGCAAAATGGCCATGCCAAAATAAACTCATGCGCTCCACCAGAGCACTTTCCTTCGGATCGGCCATGCGTTGTATCCAGTCTACATTCTGGGTAGCTACGATTTTCCTTTCGAGCTTGCGGCGCAATGCTTTTCCGCTGTTGCCAATATCCATTATAGTTTCGGGCATTTGTGCTTCCGCGAAAGTAATCGGGGCAGCTTGTTGACCATTAGTAAATAGCTCATCCACTGCTTTAGTTATCGGCCAGTTGCGTTTATTCTGCCATTCTTCCAGGCTCAAGCCAAAACCGGCTCGCCAGTATAGATGCCTGATTTTTTCCATGTGCGTTTTTGTTTTCTGGAGGTTGGACTTGGAAATGCAGGAAGGGTTTAAAAGGGAACCGAACCTGCAAACCTTCGATCATTTTGTGACAGATAAATCGTTATTTTAATAGCATCATAGATACAATAGGGTTCTTTGTTTCCTGAAGTAAGTATTTTATTGTAATTTAAAGTTTCATTGTCGAAGGATTTAAATTTATTCTAACAATGATCGGTTTCTATTGTCATAATCCCTAAAACGACCTGTTATGACGCGCTCATTAGTCATTGCTTTTATTGCATTTCTATTGTCCATTAATTCTATTATGGCTCAAAATTGTGAGCCAAATATGTATTTTTTCCCCTTGGAAGGTATTTATTCTAGCTGGGGAATAAGCATGGATACTACAATGGATCAAGGCCATATCTCTGCTACCTCTTTTTATAATTCAGAAGGGGCTACTTTTTATGATATTAAAGTCATTAAATCGGATGTTTTTGGGAATGAGGTTTGGTCTCAATCCTACAATTGGGGGAATAATGATAATTTAGTTGCAATTAAGCAATTGTTGGATGGTAGTTATATCATTCTGGGTTCTACCAGGAGTCCTTTCTATTATACAACAGGGAGCAGAATTTTGTTGTTAAAAATAGATACGAATGGGGAGTTATTATGGACTTCAGCCTTAGGTACAGGAGCAAATACTGATTATCAGGCAAATGATATTGAAATACTGCCTGATGGTGGTTTTTTGATTATAGGAAGTGAAACAGAACAAGATGAAATGGTGATGATGAAAACGGATGCTAATGGGAACTTGATTGCTCAAAATTCCATTAGTCCTTGGGTGATTAATGTTCAGAATGGAGGAAGTCTTGTTCGCAGCCGCACAACAGGAGGAAATGTTTATATCGCTGCCAATGGAGATTATATATTTTCGGGAACCTCACTTCCAAGATCTTCTATCTGGCCTGCAGGTGGATATATGACGGTGGTTCGGACAACACCAGATTTTGATACAGTTTGGGAGTCTGTTAGTTCCTTTAGCTATTGTTATCCGCCTTGGCCAAGGGGAGTTGTTGAATATGAAGATGGAAGCTTATATATTACAACTACCTCAAATTATGGCTGTCCTACAGAAGGTACTGTCTCTAGGCTTTTTAAATTAGATGAAGATGGGAATGTGCTCTGGTCTGATTCCTTAGGTTCTGACTTTACCGGAGATGTTTTGATTGCACCCGATGGCAATTTGATATTGTCTAAAGGTAATGGTATCATGAAAGTGGATACTTCTGGTGCAGTGATTTGGCAAAGCCCAAGAGTACCACATTTAACTTCTAGACATCCCAATACACTTAAGGGTATTACCCAAAGTGGAGGGTATATGTTGGCATGTGAAAGCCAAGATAAGCTTGCCTTGGTTGAGTTCGATTCTTTGGGCAACCATTGTACTTCCAATGCATCGGGTATTGTTTATATTGATAGTGATCAGGATTGTACCAGAGATGGCTCCGAAATTTTGGTTGAAAATGCAATTGTGGAGGTAACGCCCGGCAATCTGTTTGCCAATACCAATGGAAATGGCTTTTTCCAGGTTCAACTAGATACGGGTAGTTTTAACTTACAATTACATCCACCTAATGCTCTTTGGGAAGTAGGTTGTCCCCTGACTACTATCTACGATATTTCTTTTCCTATTCCTTATCTGACAGAGGGAGGGTTGGATTTTGGCTTGCACGCGCTTGAAGACTGCGCTCTTCTAAATGTAGATGTCTCCTTACCAAGAGCTAGAGTGTGCACGGAGCAAATTATCAGTGTGAGGTACTGTAATAATGGTACCCTTGTCCAGAGTGATGCAGAGATTGAAATCCAGTTGAATGAAGAACTTGAGTTCCTCAATGCCAGCATTGCCTGGACACAATCGGACGATACCTACAACTTTGGAGTAGGTGATTTGGGAATAGGAGAATGCGGTCAGTTTACGATTACTATTTTTGTGAATTGTGATGGCGAAATCGGCAATATAGCTTGTGTCACTGCTAGTATTCTACCGGAAAATACCTGTACACTGGAGGAGGGGCATGGTAAAGATGTCAGCTGCCGTGTCCTTACCAATTCTTACGATCCCAATGATAAACTTGCCGCTGCTGCCGATACCAATAACTGCTGGGAAACCAATTTGGATGAACTGGCCTTTACGGTCAGGTTTCAGAATACGGGTAATGATACTGCTTTTAGGGTGGTCATTATTGATACCCTGTCCAGTGATCTCGATATGTCTACTGTGCGGCCTGGGCCATCTAGTCATTCCTATGATTTTAAAGTAAGCAGAGAAAACCAGCTAATGTTTGTCTTTAACAACATAAACCTGTTGGATAGCACTTCAAGTGTAGATGAAAGTCAAGGCTTCGTACAGTTTTTTGTTCATCCAAAGTCGGATATTTCCGAAGGCACGGTGATTGAAAATCAGGCTGCTATCTACTTTGATACCAATGATCCCATTTTTACACCATCGGTGCAGCTGTCTCAATGTAATGAGGTATCCCTAACGGTAGTCGAAGTCGTTCAGACCGCCATGACGGATTGCCTTCTTTCTAATGCTACGATAAATATATTGGCCATCGGTGGAGAAGGGGTTTATGAGTATAGTATAAATGGTGGAGAAAATTGGCAACTATCCTCTATGTTTTTAGGTCTCCTGTACGGAGAATACGACATTTGGGTAAGGGATGAAATCGGCAATTTATCGGCTTATTATCGAAATCCGGTGGAAATAGAAAATCCCGGACCGATCATATTAAATGTCCTTGCGAATGATCCCAGTTCTAGCGATGTATCGGACGGAAGTCTGGAAATCTTTGCAACAGGAGCAGATGACATATTGTATAGTGTGGATGAGGGAGGAAGTTGGCAGCCTGACGCCTTGTTTACAGGTTTGGCAGCCGGTGTTTACTATCCCTGGATAAGTACGCAGGATACGACCTGTATCGTGATGGGAGACCCTATAACGCTTATATTCCCAACAAACACCTTGGATTTTGAAGATGATAATATTCAAAGCCTCATACTTTACCCAAACCCTACCAGCCAGGTGGTCAAGCTGGATATTCAGCTTAAACAATTAGCGGAGATCAGATGGAAGCTCATTGCTGTATCGGGGGTACAACAGGAAGAGTACGGGGGAAAGGTTAAAACCACTCACCTGGAAGACCATATTATGGTTGAAGATTTGGCGGCCGGCATTTATATTATTCACATCAACATTGATGGAAGCAATTATGTGAAACGATTGGTGGTGTATTAGTGTTGTGCACTGCAAAACAATGTTTATTCCAATTGCCTATTTGTCACCTATGTAACAACACCGGCAGATTGTTCAATATAAATTTGCTGCTATGAAAAATGGTACATTCTTAATTTTCCTCTCTGGGCTTCTCTTTTCAGGATGTATTGGCGACGATATCGTTTTTGATACTATTGAGCAGAGCGTACGCATCACGAATCCTATTGATAGCCTGGAAATTGGGCAAACTTATCAGTTTGAGGCGCAATTTTTCAACAATATTGGCATGCAGGAATCTGCTGACGTTGTTTGGACGACTAGTCAGTCTAATATAGTTGGTATTGACGCTACGGGATTGGCTACAGCTAAAGCAGAAGGGACGGTGACCATCACTGCATCCGTGATCCCACCGGTGGGTGATCAGGTGGAGGCCAGCCTCAGTCTGGTGGCCAGTGCTGAACAGACAAACAATGACGGTACAACTCGTAGTGGCAGTTTGCAAAGTACCAGTAGCTATACCTTATCAGGGGATTTTAGCTTACAACATAATACTACTGGGACATTGGAACTTGCTTTGGCAGACAACTTCCGTGCGTCTAGTAGCCTTCCCGGCTTATATGTTTACCTAACCAATAATCCGAATACAAATAATAATGCCCTGGAAATTGGACCCATTACCCAGTTTACTGGAGCACACACCTATACTGTTCCTGGTAGTAGCACAGAACTGGGTACCTATAATTATGTACTTTTCTATTGCAAACCATTCAGTGTAAAGGTTGGAGATGGTGAATTTGACAACTAAAATTGCATCCTGATGAATCGGATAAAATACCTTGGTCTACTGGCATTGCTGTTTTTAAGTGTCAATGAAGTATTGGCTGGCGGAGGTTGGCCTCAGGCTAAAGGCAGTGGCTACATTAAGCTGGCAGAATGGTGGGTTATTTCCAATCAGCATTATACAGATAATGGCTTGATTGATCCGAATGTGACTACCGGCCTTTTTAATACGACCCTATATGCTGAATATGGTTTTACGGACCGGTTTACCGGCATCCTTTACATGCCGCTTTTTAGTCGTACTTATTTTAACAATACCATCTCCTCTACCACTGGCGAGGTGATTGCACCAGGTGAAGCTATCAATTCCATTGGCGATGCGGATATTACGCTGAAATACGGCCTGATTACCAATAAAAAGATCGTATTAAGTGCCAGTCTGACCCTGGGCATTCCACTAGGAGAATCGGCTGGAGGTAGCCTGGGGACCCTACAAACTGGCGATGGTGAATTCAATCAAATGATTCAGCTTGATGCAAGTACTTCCTGGCAATGGGGCTCCTTTAATATGTATGGCTCTATTTATGGCGCTTATAACAACCGCACCAATTCTTTTTCTGATGAGATCAGATTCGGGGCGGAGGTGGGGGTTACCTTTTGGGAGAATCGTATCACTGCTATCGCCCGACTTTACGGTATTAGTTCGCTCAAAAATGGAGAAAGTATAGAACCCGGCAATGCCACCAGCATTTTTGCCAATAATACCGAATTTGTCAGCTTTTCACCGGAGTTGAATTACAATTTTAATGAAAACTTTGGTGTATCGGCCTCTTATGGCATTGCCTTTTCAGGGAAGCTTATTTTTGCCAATCCGAGTTATTCGGTTGGGGCTTATTATAAGTGGTAGCTGCTTATTTAAATGCAGAGATCGTAGCAATATAAGGATAGTAGAGAAATGAGATTAATTACACCCCGATTTCTTAATACTCTAACATCGCTACGTTTATTTTTTTACCAGGCGATCAGAGGCCCTTCTCTTTCCATTTTCGCAAGAATCCCCACCTATCATTGCTGCATTTTTCCTATATTCCCACTCATTTTCAGGCGACGAAGCTATAGGCGTAGTTGCCCTCATTTTAGATCACCACAATACACCTGACATGAAAAGAACTTTCCTTTTTTTGGGGCTATGGCTTGCCAGTTATGCTCTGATAGCACAAAACACAAAAGTCTATTTTTCTGAAGACCCTTGTTTGACACCAGATGGAGAAACCGTGATTTTTAGCTATGCCGGAGACCTGTGGCGGGTGCCCGCTATGGGAGGAATGGCCAGCCAGCTCACCGCAATGGATGGCACAGAAACCAGACCAAGGGTTTCCCCCGATGGGAAATGGGTGGCATTTACAGCCTCTCAGTATGGCAATGATGATGTATACCTGATGCCTTTGGCTGGGGGTGTTGTTACTCAATTGACCTTTCATCAAGCTGGCGATCAGGTGGCTTCGTGGGCCTGGGATAGCCAAACCATTTATTTTACTTCTGATCGTTACAATCGCTTAGGTACGTACACCATCGGTATAAAAGGAGGGACGCCGGTCACTTTGTTTGACCATTATTTCAACTACACTCATAATGCTGTTGAACATCCCACTAGTGGGGAATTATTTTTTAATGAAACCTGGGAAAGCAGCTCCTTTATTCACCGCAAGCGCTATAAAGGAGCTTTTAATCCGGATATAAAATCCTATAATCGCAAAACCGAAACATTAAAGCAATATACTACTTACGAGGGCAAAGACTTCTGGTCAATTATCGATCAACAGGGACAGATTTATTTTCTTTCTGACGAATACAATGGTGAATACAATTTATATAGCCTTCAAAATGGAACGCCAAAACGATTGACTGATTTTAAGACTTCTGTCTTTGAACCTCAAGTCAGTGCGGATGGTCGCCGTATTGTATTTCGTCGGGATTATCAACTGTGGATTTATGATGTGAAAACAGGAAAATCACAAGCGGTCGCGGTGGTGTTGCCACAAAATAATACCCTGGCGAAAACCCAGGATTTTAAGGTGGATGGCAAAATTACGGCCTTTGATGTGGCGGATGATGGAAAAAAAATGGCCTTTGTTTCCCGTGGGGAATTGTTTGTATCTGACATGAAAGGAAAATTTATTCGCCAGTTGCCCACAAGAGCAGATGGTCGGGTACTTGAAGTCTATTGGCTGAAGGATAATAAGTCCCTGATTTTTAATCAAACGGTAAAGGGTTATCAAAACTGGTTTACCATGCCCGCCGATGGATCGGGAAAAGAGAAACAGCTGACCAGTGATCAGCGCAACAACCGGCAGATGGCTTTCAACAGTGATAAAACCAAAGCCGTTTATATTAGTGGCCGTGATGAACTGCGCCTGATGGAGCTCGAAAACTACACAAGCAGCCTGTTGCATAAAGACGAATATTGGGGCTTTTACAATGATACACCTCAGTTTGGTCCCGATGATCGGCATATCGTTTTTTCTGTTTACCGAAATTTTGAACGTGATATTCTAGTCTACGATCTCGAAAAAAAGCAAGCCCACAACCTGACCCAAACCGGTGTAACGGAAAGCGCGCCATTCTGGTCGCCGGATGGCAAATACATCTACCTGACCAGCGACCGCACTCAACCAGCTTACCCAAGCGGCCTACAAGACCCGAAGTTGTACCGCATGGCATTGCAGGCGATAGATGCTCCTTATCGTTCTGATAAATTTGATGAATTATTTAAAGAAGATTCGACTTCGCTTAAAGCAACACCGAACGAGGAAAAGGATTCGACTACGAAAGAGGCAACGTCGAAGAAGAAAGACAAAAAAAAGGATTCGACTACGGATAAAGCTTCATCGGACGAGGAAACTTCGTCGGACAAGGAAAAGCCTGAGGTAAAGATTGATTTTGATGGATTGATGGATCGGCTGGAGCATATCGGTCCGCGTTATGGTAACCAGGGAGGTGCCTATGTGATACAAAAAGAGGAGAAAACGACGGTACTCTATATTTCTGATCATGGAGAGGGCAAATCGTCAATCTGGAAAACAACGCTAGAGCCATTTGAAAAACCCAAAACTGAGCAAATCAAAGATGCGGAAACCAGCTCCTTGAATATAGAGGAAGCAGACGGGAAATATTACCTGCTTTTTGGTGGCAATTTATATACCCTGAAAGTGGATGAAAACAAAACCGAAAAGATTGACATTTCCTATACTTTCCGCAGGCAATTGAAAGAAGAGTTCGAGCAGATGTTTTACGAAACCTGGGCAAACCTCGAAGAAAATTTTTACAATGAAACTTTTCATGGCCTCGACTGGCCTGTGATGCGCGATCGATATGCCGCTTATTTGCCCTATATCAATACTCGGGCGGATTTGCGCCGCCTCCTGAATGACCTTTTGGGAGAACTCAATACCTCCCATTTTGGGTTTTACTCTTCTGGTGATGAGGAAAAAATATTTTATGGCACCCAGAGCCTTGCTACCGGCATCCTTTTTGAAAATGAAGACCCTTACCGGGTAAAACACATCGTCACGGAAAGCCCGGCTAGCCTGAGTAAAGAAAAGATCCTTCCTGGCGACCGGCTGCAAAAGGTGAATGGGGTCATGGTGGAGGACGGAAAAAACCGGGAGTTTTATTTCAATCAGCCGTCAATGGATGAAGAACTGACGCTAACCTTTGTCCGGGGAGATACAACTGTTGATGTTAAACTTCACCCTACGTCCTATAGCCGCATTCGCGACCTGATTTACGATGAATGGGTGGATGAAAACCAACAGCGTGTAGATACCAAAACCGATAAAAGGATTGCCTATGTGCACATGAAAAACATGGGTGGGGGAGAACTCCAAAATTTTCTACAGGAAATGGTTTCGGAAGGCTATCAGCGGGAGGGGTTGATCCTTGACCTGCGCTACAATACAGGCGGCAATGTGCATGATGCGGTCTTGCGCTTTTTATCACAACGGCCTTATTTGAATTGGAAATACCGGGAAGGCCAATTAGCACCACAATCCAATTTTGGTCCGGCGGAAAAGCCGCTGGTCTTATTGATCAACGAACAAAGTCTGAGTGATGCCGAAATGACGGCTCAGGGTTTTAAGGAATTAGGCCTGGGGACCATCATTGGTACAGAAACCTATCGTTGGATCATCTTCACTTCTGGCAAGGGTTTGGTCGATGGCTCTTTCTATCGATTGCCTTCCTGGGGTTGTTATACCTTGGATGGCAAAAACCTGGAAAAAACAGGTGTGGCTCCGGATATCTCAGTGAAAAACACCTTTAAGGACCGCATTGAAGATAAAGACCCACAGCTGGATCGGGCGATAGAGGAGGTGATGAAAAAATTAAAATAATGAATTCGGCGTGGTGACAACCCTCGTGGTCGGGCGATCAGGAGGGACGCCCCACGCCAAAATCATATATATATGAACCCATGAAAAAACAGCCCACGCCCTATCAGGAAGTCAACATCACCGCCTTCGCGGAGGGTGGTTTTCATAGTCGGAAAGACAAGCTGGCTGTGGAGGAACCTTTGGAAATTCAACTGCGTTACGGTTCTGCAACGCAACGAAAAACCAAAAGCCTGGCCGTAACCATGCGGACTCCTGGCCAGGACGAAGATTTGGCGCGTGGCTTTTTATTTACGGAAAGTATCATTGCGCACCACCATCAGATTGTTGGCTTACGTCATATTGGAAGTCAATTGGAAGCAGCAGCGGTTGAGAATGTTTTATTGGTCGAATTATCCCCGCAGTTGGATTTCGACTTCAACCGGCTGAACCGTCATTTTTATACCTCTTCCAGCTGTGGTGTCTGTGGCAAAGCCTCTCTGGAAATGGTGCAAGCTGTCAGTTGCTATTTTCCTATTCCGAATATGCCAAAAATTGCTGTAGCCACCCTGGCCACACTGCCTAACCGCTTGCGGGAAGCACAACCCCTTTTTGAATATACTGGAGGCATGCATGCGGCCGGCTTGTTTGATTCTGAAGGCAACCTGGTGCTACTCCGCGAGGATGTAGGCCGACACAATGCCTTGGATAAGGTGTTGGGGGGCGCCCTTGCTCTGGACATGTTGCCCTTGCGCCATCACGTCCTGCTGGTCAGCGGCCGATTGAGTTTTGAATTGGTTCAAAAGGCAGCGATGGCGGGCATTCCGGTGCTGGCAGCGGTGGGAGCACCTTCGAGCCTTGCGGTGGAATTGGCGGAGGAAGCGGGCATGACTTTGGTGGGTTTTTTGAGAGAGGGGCGATTTAATGTTTATTGTGGGAGGGAGCGAGTGGTGTGAGAAAGTGTTGGACATGGGTGATCTCTAGTTCTTTTCCTTAGTATACTTAATGGCAACGCCTATTAATTCAAGGGTTGCATAATCACTTCCTGTTTCTAAGGGTTCATCATCACAACAATCACAATCATCGGTTGAGTCAAATATTGATATTAGATTTACAGTAGCAGCAACTCCATTTACGGTGGACCTTGTCACTGTTTTTTTATTCAAATAAATGATTGCATCCGCTCCATATTTCCCACCTTCTCTTCTCATTAGCTGTAGTAGTCTTTTTTCAGTAGACGATTTGTTTCCTGTGACACTAATGCCTGCAATCTCATCATAAGAAGCACTTAATTCTCCTTTTTTAAATATTGGTAATTTATTCCATCCAACTTTTGGGAGCTCTTGTTTTAGTCCAAAAAATCCCGGTTTGGCCCGTGATTGCGTACGTACTGAGTATCCGGCACAGTTAGTCAACACTACACTCGATAAGAGGAGTAGGATGAATATTGCAATTGTTTTTTGCATGACTTTAGTTATTGTATGGTACCATTCAATTCATCTTCACTATTTTTTTTTCAAATAATTAAACCTCGATTTCCAATGCCTTTTTCATGCTTTTGGTTTTTTAAATCTTTGCCTGATACGTATACAGGTCATAGTACCGCCCCTCTTTTTTGATGAGTGCTTCGTGGGTGCCACGTTCTGCGATATATCCGTCTTCGATTACTAAAATCTGATCCGCTTTTTTAATGGTACTTAGGCGGTGGGCAATAACAATGGTGGTTCGGTCTTTAACCAATTCGTTCAAACTCTTTTGAATTAAAGCTTCGCTTTCGGTATCGAGACTAGAAGTCGCCTCATCCAGAATGATAATTTTTGGGTCTGCCAAAATGGCTCTGGCAATGGCAATACGTTGGCGCTGGCCTCCTGAGAGTTTTACGCCTCTTTCTCCGATCAAAGTGTCGAGGCCTTCTTCAAACCGATCTGTAAACTCATTTACATAAGCTGCCACAACTGCATTTTGCAACTGCTCTTCTGTGGCATCAGGTCTAGGAAAAAGGATATTTTCTCTAATCGTGCCTTCAAACAAAAATTCATCTTGCAATACCACTCCAAGGTGCTGCCTGTAACTACTCAAATTGACTTTGGATAAATCGTGATTGTCAATAGTTATTTTGCCGGATCCCGGTTTGAGGAAAGTGGCCGACAGTCCCGCAATGGTCGATTTTCCGGAACCGGAACTACCTACCAAGGCGGTAACAGAACCGGGAGGTGCATGAAAACTAATATTGTGCAAGACTTCACTCCCCACTTCATACGCAAACGATACCTGATCAAAATTAAGTTCACCTTTTAGGGTTTCCAACTGAATGGTTCTGGTTTGGCTGTCTTCCTCCGGATCCATATTCATAAGCTCTTCCGTTCTGTCCAACCCGGCGAGTGCTTCGGTGAGCTGGCTTCCGATATTACTCATTTGTACAATGGGCGCAATCATAAAACCGAGTAGCAAGGTAAATGATAGGAAATCACCGACGGTTAATTCACCGGACATGATTTTATAACCACCTATACCCATAATACCGGTAGAGGCTATACCCAATAAAAAGGTAGCCGAACTTGTCATGAAGGCAGTAGCTGTTAAACTCTTTTTTACATTTTGAAACAACTGGTCGACTCCTTTTTCAAAGGCTTTATTTTCCTGCTCTTCGGCATTAAACGCCTTAATTACCCGAACCCCGGCTAAAGTTTCGGTTAAACGCCCGGTAACCTGGGCATTAATGACTCCCCGGATTCTGAAAATTGGCCTGATATAGGCAAAGGCTTTGAGTGCCAGGTAACCAAAAATGGCTACCGGAACCAATACAAACAAAGTCATAGACGGACTTATCCCAATTAACAATACCAGGGAGATCACTGCGGTAATGGTGCCGCCAACCAATTGCACCAATCCAGTGCCAATCAGGTTGCGAACGCCTTCTACATCCGTCATAATACGGGAGACCAATTCTCCGGACTTGGTATTGTCAAAAAATCGAATGGGTAAGGAAAGTATCTTTTTCTGAACTTGTGCCCGCAATTCGGAAATTAAAAATTGGGCTTGTACACTCAATAATCTGGTGAGTAAAAAGGAAGTAATGGCTTGCACCAGAATAGCAACGCCAACCAGTGTTAACAGGCTGTACAGTTGGTCGTAATCTTTATTGGGAATAACGTCATCCAATAAAGCTTTACTTTTCCAGGGAAGCACCAAACTTGCCAAACGGCTAATCACAATCAGGATTAAACCAATAAAAACCAACTGGCGCCTAGGCCAGATAATGGTTTTGAAGGCCTGAGCCATAGTGACTTTTGATCTCTTTTCAGTTGTTTCTTTTGATTCTTGCATGGAAGCATTTAGATTTTCGCTCTTGGACCATGATTAGTCAATGGTCGCAGATTTTTTTGCCAGGATCAGCAAATCCGTCGTAGAAGTACCATTTTCCTCTGGATACGCTCTACGTTGTAAATCTAAAATTTTAAACCCATACTTTTTTAGCGCGTTAGTCAAATAATCCGCCTGATGGTAATAGATATACAGCTTATCCGGACCTCCGGAGCTAGACGCTTTAAAGCCAGATTTATTATAATCATCTTCCATTGTGCTTAAATAAATGACCCCATTTGGCTTTAGCAGTTCTGATGCATCATGGATTAGTTTTAAGGATTCCTCCTTTGATAAATAGGGTAAACAAAAGCCACCCATTATAGCATCATAACTCTCCTCAAGCTTACTTATATCCCTACAATCCATTAATCGAAATTCAGCCATAGGGTTATTCGCTTTCGCAAGGTCAATCATTTTTGGCGACAAATCAGTTCCTAAAATCTTATAGTTGGGCCGCTTTTTCAACAAATACCTGGTAATGTTACCTGGACCGCAAGCAATCTCTAGAATATGCGCATCCTCTTTCTCAACAGCATCACAAAACAAATCGAAGGTATCATTGTACAAATCCATATCCATAAATTTATCCTGATATTGATTGGCACATTTATCAAAAATAGCTACGGCAATTTGGGTTATCGGATATTGAATCACATTATAAACATTTGCTACAATTTAAAGTATTATCCATATAACTACAAATTTCTTTCCATTGACCTCTAAGAGCATCATGTTTGGCGGCCAACCATTAGGCCGTAAAGGATCTCAATCAACTGGATCATCGGCTAAAATGTTACCCAAATCCAGCCAGCGAAAATTTAACTATTGAAATTAAAGGTATCCAGGCAGACCAACTGCGTATTCTAAATGCTCAAGGACAGATAGTGTACCAATTGAATCAATCCCAAATGATCACTACTTTTCATTCGAAAACCTTCCCTGCTGGTCTCTATTTTGTGGAGATAATTAATGGAGATAGGCGTGGTGTAAAAAAGATATTACTGGAATAGATTTAGACGCCTAATACCCCTCCAATTCCCCTAGCCACCGAGTTCCATTTTCTCCGGGAGCATCTAATAATCGTTTGGCACGTACAAAAGTCTCCAGGCGATGGGCGGCAAAATCGGGATCACCGGGGCGCAGACTTTCTATTTTGATGCCACCGTTATCAGCGCCGGCGTGGATCATACGGCCTTCACCGAGGTAAATACCGACATGAGTAATCCTTTCCTTTAGTTCTAAGGTGGCCTTCCGGCCAAAAAACAATAAATCGCCGGCTTGTAGATTAGTTAAGTTGCTATCGGTTGAGACCTCTATGCCCGTATGTACTTGTTGGGATGCATCACGAGGAAGCTGCAGACCATTGAGGTAAAAGGTGGTTTTGGTAAAACCGCTACAGTCCATCGCTTTACCGGAGGTGCCACCCCAAAGGTAGGGACGCCCAATCATGGTTTTGGCCGTAGCGATGATGTTTTCGGGGGAAGGTTTGCGGGATTCCAGCCAGGAGGTATAGTTCATCAAGGTCGAGGAAGGTAGGTAGGCAGTACGTCCATCGGGATAACCCACCTTGGTAAAACCACCATCTTCACCTAGATCGAGCAATATGTTTCCGGCCAGCAGATCGCTGACACGGGCGGCATCTTCATGAGGTTCGGCCAGAGAAAAGCCAAAGTCAGGCAGGTAGACCACCTTTTTGGCGGCTTGCCAGGCTTGAAATTCATCGGCCTTCATGGGTACAAAACCACCATTATCCAACCAAGCTAAGTAGCCATCGGGTGTTTGCACCAGGTACCAGTGCTCCTCTTCTTTTAGTATGCTAAGCGGGGTACCCAGAGTGGCCTGTGTAGCCAATTCCTGTGAATGTCCACGTTTTGATCTCAGGTTGCAGGCTGCGGGGCGCACGATTCCATAATGGTAGCCTTTCAAGGAATCCTCCGGCAACAGCTGTACTTCCATTTTAGGCGAAAGCCCCAATTTATCCAATCGGCTTTTTAGAGAATCCAGTGCTATCGGCAAATTGCTTTCGCCAGCCAGTACCAATTGACCATTTTCCATCCGGGGTTCGATATCCAGCAAAGCTACCCGTTTGTCGGGGGCAAATATTTGGCGAATAGCGGAGATTTCCGTTTCCACGCTAATGGGTACCTTATTTTGTTGGCAACTCTGGGCCAGGACAAGTATAACAATGAAAAAAAGTAATCTTTCCATGGGTAGTCACTTTTGTGTTTTTAGGGCAAAGATAAGATGACCAGGAGAAAAAGGGAAGGGGAGTGCAACGTCGACAACCATTCTCCTTACCTCCAACCATGCCCTTAAAAAGGGAAGTTACAAAAAAAAGCCAGCCGGTTGCACATCGATGCAACCGGCTGGCTTTTCGTGAAAAGGATAAGGCTTTTATTAATAAGCTGCTTTTTCTTCAGAATTGGTATTCAAAGGAGCCTTTGTAGTTGTGGCGCGAATAACCAGACTTCCTGAAGAAGTTGCATTTTCTTTATTGTAGATCGCCATTCTTTGGCTGGTGGTGCTTACTTCGTCTTTTACCATGGAAGCATTTTCTTCAAAACGACAGGTCTTGATGATTGGCTCACAAATTCCGCGATCTTCGGTGTTGTTATAGATAGCTGCACCTCTAACGATGGAAACGTTACCGGCGAAGATACAATTTTCAATAATCGGTTTGGCTTCTCCGCGGTTGCCGCGATTCAGGATACCCGATCCATAAGTAGATTCATTTTCGATGAAGTAACAACCTTTGATGATCGGGCTGCATATACCGTAGTTACCATCGTTGAAGATGGCGCCACCGTCGAAGTCACATTTGTTAGCTACAAAGTTGCATGCTAAAATGTAAGGATAACAAGCACCGGCGTTAGCGTAGTTGTAAAGAGCACCGCCTTCGCGAGCGTAATTGTTTTCGAAATTGCAGTTGCGAATAGTAGGGGAAGAAACTTTACCATTTGAACCGTTATTGAACCATGCAGCTCCACAAGAAGTTACATTGCCACTATCTCCAAATCCGTTAGCCATACCGTCTCTGATCGTAAATCCATCAACAATTGTGCTTTCACTAACCCCTTCTGTATATATAATGGTGTAAGAATTGTCATCAATAGTAGAAGTTGATCCGATCTCTCCACTCAGTATAGTTTCGTATAATTCAGTGTTGCGGTCTTCCAATCGGATTTCGTTACCTTCAAATCCGCCGTAAACTTCGATACCATCGTTGATAACGAATGATACCTTCCGATCCTGGTTTGCAGTAGGTACATAAGTACCATAAGCTACCCATATCTGGTCACCGGCTTGTGCTCTGGTCAAGGCCGACTGGAGATCGCCATAAGCTGATGCCCAGGAAGTGCCGTTGCCGTTGCTGCCTTTTTTTACAAAAATCATCTCTGTTGCGTTAAGCTGGCATAATGCCAACACGCACGTTGTTGCAAGTAATAATACCCTTTTCACGTGTAATCCTTTTTGAAGTTGGATAAATTGGTTAATCGCCTTAATTCAAAATAATTGGTGTTGATTGTAGGGACGACAGTAATCGTCGGTTGCAGAGAAAATTACCTTGTTCAAAATGAAACAAAGCTGTCCCGAAACACGCCAATCGATGTGTCAAACGAAAGATCCAAAAGTTGGATAGGATAGGATAAATAAGTTTACGCAGGTGTCAAGTCTGCGATTGTACAGGGATGGTTTGTCAAAACAAATAACGAACCTTTCGCCAAAATATAAAATTTTGAGCGGATTGCCAAAGTATTTTTAAAAAAAACACCGGGGATTTGGCAAATTTTCAACGGTTTTTGGGAGGTTTGGTACCTAAGTACCGAGTAGGGATGTAAAATACAGAATTTAAAGTAGTAAACGAGTCCTTAGGGATTATGTTTCAATTTGGCTGATTTTTTTTCAATCATTTCAAAAACATATTGAACCCGAACACGTCACAATAATAATCTAATTTATTTACTCCTACAACCACCAAATCGGCATTGGCGGGTTTGGTTTATTATGCGGTACCGAAATGGACTTTTTCGGTAGGAAACAGGAAATTTTGATCAATTTTAGAATCAATTGCGTGAAATGTTGTTTTTTTTCATAAACCCTCGTATTTTTCAGCCGCATTAACTTGGCTTGGTATCATCGGCATCAAATGGAGGTATATAGAACCGAAGAAACTAAGTCAATTGCGGCAGAATAAATTGAAGGCAAATAAACTTGCATTCCCCTTTTACGACCTATATTCCAATTCCAGAGAACCCCTCTGGATTGTCAGGTTCTTGCATGAGTCTTAGCTTGAGGTAATAACTACAACAACCAACAAATCATTAATCGGTAAACCCGTATTCGCGAGGATTATGTCACTAATCCGGGAGGCAGTCTAAATATTTTGCGCAGCCTGAAGGGAAACTGTTGCGTAATTTATTGGAAAACAACTGTCTAGCAAAGGACTAGTCTGACGGTTATTTGCAAAACAAATGCCAAGAATTGAAACATAATTCTCTAAATCCCTTAAAAGAACATTGAGAAAACTATACAATTATGAAAAATCGTAATCCTATGATTAAAAAACTAAACACAAATGCCTTAATAAGGCTGCTACTACTATGGGCGCTGCCCCTGGTTTTTTTGAGCGACCTCTCCGCTCAGGACTTTCATTACTCACAGTATCACAATGCACCATTGAATATGAACCCGGCGCTTACCGGGATTTTCCGGGGTGATGCCAGGGTAATGGCTAATTATCGGAGCCAGTGGACTTCGGTGCCGGTAGATTACATGACTTTTACGGGTGCTTTTGACAAGAAATTTTTACAGCGGACCGGCCGAAAAGGGTACTGGTCTGGCGGACTTGCGTTCAATTATGATCAGGCTGGCCTGGCCAAATTACGCTTGATTAATCTTGGGCTTAGCGCTGCCTACACGAAGGATTTTAGCGAAACTTTTTTTGGAACACTGGGAGGAGCCCTTTCCATTGGACAACGATCCTTTAAGATTGATGACCTGACGTTTGACAGGCAGTACGACACGGGTGTTGGCGTTTATAACCCGGGGTTGCCGACTCAGGAAGACTTTGACCATACAAGTCGTATTTTTCCCGACCTGGCGCTGGGCCTCAACTTCCGCTGGCAAAGCAAACAAACAGATATGCTTGTCGATCGGTTGGATAAACGCTCCAAGCTGGACTTTGGGGTTGGTATTCACCACCTATTACGCCCCGACCAAAGTTTTCAGAATGCAGATGAAGCGAAACTTCCGATACGGCTGAGTCCCTATTTAATGGGAACCTTAATGCTGGCGGGACCATTAGACCTAATTGGCAATTTTAATGCTCAATTTCAAAAACCCTATACAGAATATGTGGGTATGTTGGGGCTGAAGGTACACTTCAATCGCAACCTGGGACGCCAATTGGCCGTACAACTGGATTTTGGTTATCGCTTTAATGATTTCGGTGATGCCTTCTACCCCGGTGTTGAATTGTTTTACAACGGGTGGGAACTGGGCTTTACCTATGATGTTAATGTATCAGATTTTAAGTTGGCAACCAATAAAAGAGGCGGACCGGAACTGAGCTTGCGCTACATTATTCGCCATGTGCGTCCTTTGCCGGCGTTCAAGATCTGTCCGTTGATTTAACCAATTTTCCCAAAAACGAAATTCCCGAACCAAACGGGTATCTTAAAATCTGCGTTAAGATAAATCACCATGAATAAAATATTATTATCCGCATTTTTTGCCGTCGTAATGCTACAACTAGGTCAGGCTCAGAGGCTAGAAGCCTGGATTGATGCCGGTGACAAAGCATACGAACAGCAAGACTACTACTCGGCTTACCGCTATTATGGTATCGCCCTGGAGTACAAAGAAAACCAAACTGGTATACTCTATAATTACGCCAATGCTGCGCGTGAATTTTTTATTTTTTCCAAAGCTGATTCAGCCTATCAAGTTGTTTTGGCCCGAGATACTAGCAATGCTTTTCCGGAGGCAGCTTATTGGCTGGGTGTTGTCAAACAACGCTTGGGAGATTACGAAAATTCCTCCATCTTCTTACAGCGATTTCTTGATGATCAACCCAATGCCGATGCCAGTTTAAAGGCTAAATCGTTGAAAGCCATCGAAGACAATAGCTGGGCATTGCAAATAGTACGGGAGTCGGACGATATCATTATCCGGAATATGGGCGAAAATATCAATACCCCTTATTCCGACTTTGGTACAGCGATGAAAGGAGATACCTTATATTATTCTTCCTTTGTTCCCCATTTACAAGATACCTTTAATCCACCCCGACCTTCAATTAAAATCTTTCAATCGATTGGAGGGCAAAAGGGCATGGAATTAGGCAAACCTATCAATACCAAAAAACGCCAGTCGGCACACACGGCCTTTAATAGTGATTTTAGCAAAGTATATTATACCCGGTGTGATTATGTAAATGCTGCTACAATTCGATGCGAGCTTTATTCTAGCACGGTGTTGCCTGATGGCAAATGGGCCGACACCACAAGACTAAGCATCAATACGGTTGGCAAAACGAATACCCAGCCCAATGTGGGTATGGACCGTGATGGCAACGAAATCTTGTACTTCGTTTCTGACCGCGATGGTGGAAAAGGAGGACTCGATATCTGGTTTTCACGTATTCAGGAGGACGGCACGCTTAGCAATCCCGAAAACCTGGAGGACCTGAATACGGAAGTGGACGATGCCACACCTTTTTATTACACACGCGGGCACGCGTTGTTTTTCAGTTCTGAGGGTTACCAAACCCTGGGCGGATTTGATATCTACGAATCCCGTGATTTGGGGGATAGCTGGACAGATCCCCGACACCTGGGCGTGCCTACCAACAGTAGTTATAACGACCTTTATTACAGTATCTTTGCCGATGGTACCAAAGCTTACTTCTCTTCTAACCGGCCTGATTCCACTGCCATTTTTTGGGACGATAGTAAAGACGCTTGCTGTAATGACATCTACACTTATGACCGGGATCAAACAGTCAATTTACTAGCATTAACCTTTGATAAGCTGGACCAAACCGATCTGCTGGGTGCAACTGTAAGCCTATACGAAATTTTGCCTTATGGCGAGGAAGTTTTGATCAGCAGCCTGGATAATCCTTACGGTAATGATTTCAATTATCCACTCGAAGCCGATAAAAAATACAAGATTGTTGCCACCCGGCCAGGATATGTTCAGGATATAGCGATTATCGACCTGAATGACCCTGAATTTCTGGGTAAAACAGACATCGAGCAGCGGCTCTACCTCGAACCAGGCATCCGTTTGAATGTCACTACCTACGACAATATTGATTCTCTGCCACTGATAGGTACAACAGTGGAACTGTTTGAGATGACGCCTGATGGAGAGATTAAAATCGATAGCAAAGAAAATCCGACGGGTAATGACTTCACTTTTGCTTTAGAGCCCGGTAAAAAATATAGGATCAAAGGTATGAAGCCCGGTTTCCCAGATGCCTCGGATGTGATTGACCTAACGGATCCTGATTTGGCGGATAAACGTGTTATCGACAAAAAACTGTACCTGGGTCAGGAACTCGAAGTATTGGTTTTTGATGAAGATACAAGGTTGCCCCTTAATGGCGCTACAGTAGAGTTGCTGGAGATGATTCAGGGAAGAGCTCAACCAAAACACAAGCGGGACAACCCAACCGGCAACCGCTTTTATTTTCCATTGGACTTGAGTAAAAAGTACAAAATTAAGGGTTCCAGAAAAGGCTATCAGGATGCCAACCTCGATTTGACATTTGACCCGGATCAAGTCAAGGAAGCTGGAGGTAGGTTGACCGTAGAATTGTATCTTAAGCGGACTTCCCTGGATGACTTTTTGCCACTTACCCTTTATTTTGATAACGATTATCCCGATCCACGTTCACGCCTTACAACGACAGATACTCGTTATATAGCCACCAATGTGGAATACTATGATAAAAGAGATAAATTCATTGAAGCTGTCACTGAAGGATTATCCGAGGAGGAAGCCTTCCGTACTACCCGCCGCTTCCGTGACTTCTTCGAACGGGAAGTTCGGGGTGGTCGTTCCGATCTGGAAGACCTTTCAAAGGCCATGGTGAGTATTTTGAAATCAGGTACGGCTCTAACCATCAAACTAAAGGGATATACTAGTACGCGGGGTGCTGGTTATTACAATATGCGATTGAGTGCCCGCCGGATTCAATGCGTGAAGAATGAATTTGAGGATTTTCAATATGGTGCTTTAAAGCCCTACCTCGATTCTGGCAAACTGAAAATTGTAGATGAGCCATTGGGGGAAACAACAGCTGATATCAAGATGATCAGCGATCGTCTTGACGATTTGGTTGGCTCCATTTATGGCATCTTCGCCAGTTTGGCCCGTCGGGTAGAGATCAGTGCTGTGGAAGTCGGAAAATAATTTTGTTAAAGATGTATTCAAACATCCAAAATAGACGCAAAGTGAAAAATAATCAATATAGTATATCCAAATATTTTCTGCCCATCCTGCTGGCCTGCGGTTTGTTACTGCCCGCGGCGATGCAAGCGACCCATATAGTGGGTGGCAGAATAAGTTACGAATGCCTGGGTAGCGATCAGTACGAAATCAGTCTGGCGATCTATCGTGACTGTATCAATGGGGCAGCCAATGCGCCTTTTGATAACCCGGCTTATATCGCAGTTTATGATCAATTCGGTCAGCTAGTCACCAATCTGGCGCTACCTTTTATGGGTGATGATACCCTGACTACTAATTTTAGCGACCCTTGTTTGGTCATTCTGGAGGAAGTATGTGTGCATACCACAACTTATCAAGGCACCATTACCTTGCCCTTTTTAGCCGGAGGTTATACCCTGGCTTACCAGCGTTGTTGCCGGAATGAAACCATAGATAATATTATCAATCCTGTAGCAACTGGTGCTACCTATCCGATAGAACTGACGGAATCGGCTATGTTGCGATGCAACTCTAGCCCTACCTTTCTGCAATATCCACCTATTTATATATGTGCTGATTTGCCATTGGTCTTTGATCATTCGGCCGTAGATGCAGAGGGTGATTCGCTGGTGTACCGGCTGTGTAATCCATTTGCTGGAGGTACCCTTACTGATCCTCAACCCATTCCTGCTTCACCTCCGGGTTATGATACGATAGTTTGGCGTTCTCCAACCTATTCTCGAAACAATATGCTGGGAACAGGTATGCCGTTGTCGATTAATTCCCAAACTGGATTGATGACAGCCACGCCAGGTACCATCGGACAATTTGTAGTGGGGGTTTGTGTGGAGGAATATGATCGGGTAACGGGAGAGTTATTGTCAGTGACCTTGAGAGACTTTCAATACAATGTCAATCTTTGTGGTGAACCTACCGCGGCCTTTTTTGTGCCTGATGCTCAGTGTGATGACCTGGATGTAACCATTATCAATCAAAGTGAGAATGCTGGTACTTACCGCTGGTATTTTGATTGGCCCAACCTGACGCCAACATCCACAGCGGATGCTGATACATTTAATTTTGTCTTTCCAGATACGGGCAATTATACCATTACACTGATAGCCGACCCGCTGACACAATGCGCAGATACTTTTTCTAGAACTATATACCTACAGGATAATTCCTTAACGGCCGACTTTAGTGTCGACGTTTTTGACTGCGACATCACTTCTGTAGTAGAATTGGCAGATTTGTCTTTCGATTCCGAATCACCTCCGGTGGACTGGTCATGGGTATTGACCTATCCGGGCAATATGCTAACCTCTACCGATCAAAATCCGGCCTTTTCGGTGCCGCTTGGTGTAAGTGGCACGGTAGAACTGACCGTTACCTCACAAAATGGTTGTGTCCGAAGTCTAACCCTGCCCTTCGAGAGTGGATTGGAAAACCCCGTCAGCTACCTAATATCTGATGCAAATGTTTGTCTGGGTGAATCGGTGGGTTTAAATCCCAATACTCCTAGTGAGATTCCTTTCACTTATGTTTGGTCGCCGGCAGAGTTTCTAGATGACCCCAATGCAATCAACCCTATTGCTACGGTTACAACCGATACGGAATTTACAGTCACCATTACTCCATCGATCAATGTGTGTGAAATCGTCAAGGAAGTCACGGTGCATGTTGTCCCCTTGCCAGTACTCGATTTTGACATCGACTTGGGTTGTGATGGGGTTACGGTTAATTTTGACAATAACAGCCTGAATGCAGACGATTACTTCTGGGATTTTGGTGATCCCAATACTGAATCTGATACTTCTTCTTTGGATAATCCGACTTATGCTTATCCCGGTCTGGGCACCTATACGGTAACACTGGTTACCGGCCCCAATACATTATGTCCGGATACGCTTACTCGTGAGATTACGCTAAATATGGTAGAAGTGAGTGCCAATTTTGAAGTAGAATATACGAGTTGTGCTACGGATATGCTGACCACTCAATTTACGGACCTTTCTTTTACCAATCTGGGGACAATTACCGGTTGGTTCTGGCAATTGAGTGATGGCCAATCTTCAACAGATCAAAACCCGGTGTTTACCTTTACCAGTAGCCAGACTATTACTGTGATTTTGACGATCAGTACATCGACAGGTTGTAACTCCATGGTAACCCGGGATATTGAAATTACTTTGGTAGAAAATGACGACCAGTTTCCTGATAACTTTACAGCCTGTATTGGCGACACGACTCAACTACTGCCCGGCGGCAATCCGGATTATGTATATCAGTGGTCGCCAACGACTGGCATTGATGATCCGACTTCACCTTCGCCTTCTTTTTTCCCTCAAACGACGACGACTTATACCGTTGTTGTTAGTCATATTGGTGTAGATACCTGTACGACGACAGAGGAAATTGAAGTGATCGTGAATTCGCCAATCAATTTGCAAATTAGTGGTGATGGTCCTAACTGCGAACCCAATGCAACCCTAACGGCGACTACAGATGTAGCTACCACTATCGTTTGGACCAATTCAACAACCGGTGATACGTTGGGTTTTGGAACAGAAATTACCATTCCTGTATCTGGGCTCACCAGTATTACCGTGATTGCCGAAGATGATTTTGGATGCTCGGAGGAAATGAGTGTGCGGGTTATTGGAGGTCCGGTTGATGTAGCCATCCCTGATACTGTTGCTGTTTGTTTTGATGATGAGTTGTTGATTTCTGTTAGCAACCTGGATACCAATGACGTTTTGACCTATGCCTGGACACCTGTTGATGCTTTTGAGGCGGGTACTGCCAATACGGCCAACCCCAACGTCATCGAACAGATCGGTGAACAAACGTTATATGTGATTATTGAAAACCAATATGGTTGTACCTATATGGATTCGGTGATTACGGCTGTAGTTGATCCCAATATTTCACTGAGCTTTACTAGTGAGGTAGAGTGTAATGGCGCCACAGTAGCCTTTACCAATACCAGTACCAATGCTTTTGGTTATATCTGGTACTTTGGTGATGGCGGTATTAGTTACCAGGAAAATCCTTCTCATACCTATCCTAATGCCGGCACTTATAATGTAACCCTTTCCATCGTTTACGACGTGGATTGTGTGGTCGACTTTACCGCGCCAGTCACGGTACAGGATCCACAGATCATTGCCGCCTTTGACTTTGATATTGTAGAATGTACGTCTAATCAGGCCGTCATCCAGTTTTTTGATACCTCCACCAATACATTTAACAATACCATTGATTGGGACTGGGATTTCAGCAATGGCGACAGTTCCGATGTGCAAAATCCAATTATTACGGTAACGGAGAGTGGTGAACTGATTGTCAGCCTGACCATTTTTACAGCCAATAACTGTTTTGCTTCAATAACGGATACCATCGATGTGCAGATTGTGACTCTAGAATTGGCAGATACGGTGGTGCTTTGCCAGGGAGATACAACGATATTAAATCCGTCGGGTAATCCTGATTATACCTATAGCTGGTCACCAGCTACCGGGCTAAGTGCCACAGATGTTGCCAGCCCTCAAGCCTTTCCAACCGAAACAACGACCTATACGGTCAGTGTGCAAACATTAGGTACTGATACCTGTGAGGTGGTAGAAATGATCACCGTCTTTGTGCCAGCCGACATCAATCTTGATCTGGGGCCCGATGTAACGACTTGTGGAGAAGATGTCACCATTACTGCCAATGCAGGTGTGGACGTCACAGTGGAATGGCTGAGTAGCCAGGATGGTCCGCTGCCAACGGGGCCTTCTGTAACTGTCAATCCATTCCGAGGAGATACGATTATTGCTACGGCTACTGATGCTTTTGGCTGTATGGACATGGATACTATTGTGATAACAGACAATGGGGTAGATATCAACACAATTCCTTCGGGTACGATAACGGCATGCCAGGGTGTGGATACCACCATTACCGTCGTCAATTTGGACGACCTGGATGAACTGACCTATAGCTGGACACCTTTAGAGAATATTGTGGCTGGTGCCGATTCCGCTACAGTGACCATTGTGGTTTTGGATGGTACGGTAACCTTTACGGGCATAGTCTCGAATCAACACGGCTGTGCGGATACGGTCAATGTCACGGTAACTGTAGCGCCATTTGAATACGACCTGGCGGATACCGTATTTGTTTGTCCAAATACACCAGCGGGACTAAACCCGGATGGTAATCCAAGCTATACCTATCAATGGTCGCCTGCTGATGGCCTTGATGATCCGACTAGTTTCAATCCCATCTTTTCGGGAGATATGAATACGCTGTACTCGGTTACAGTATCGGATGACAGTAATGGATTTATCTGTGAAATCGAGCAAGAGGTACAGGTGATTCTGTATCCGGATTTAAATCTTGTGACTACTGGTGACACCTCTTTGTGTGAGATTTCGGAAGTAACCTTAACGGCCACTACTGATGTCCCCGCTACTATTGAATGGTATCAGGACGATATGCTGATCGATACGGGTTCACCAATAACAGTAACGCCTATAGAGGGCGTCAATAGGTACACAGCTATTGCTATCGATGAAAATACGATGTGTGCAGATACTAGTATTGTAGTGGTGAGTGTGAAAATCATCAACGATGGCCTACCCGCTGACACTGTAAATGTTTGTTCAGGAGTACCTACGCCAATTAATCCGGATTTTAACCCTGAATATACTTATATCTGGAGTCCGGAAACCAATCTGGACCTGAGCAACCCTTCCAACCCGATTGTCACGACGGCGGAAGATATGACTTATATGGTCACGATTACCGATCCGGAATTTGGATGTGAACTGACCCGAACAGTGGAAGTTATCGTAGCAGAATTGATGAATCCGGTGGGTAGTCCCGATATAACGATATGTGAAACGATGCCGGTAACGCTTACTGCCACCAGCGATGTACCTGGAGCCCTGTTTACCTGGTACAAGTTGCCGGATACGAATACGCCAATAGGTACCGGAGCAGAAATTACCGATACACCTACCGGTGCTACCTTATACCTGTTGGTAGCAGAAAACGCCCTGGGATGTACAGAGACAGATACGGTAGTAATCAACAGCTTCCAGATCAATGCCACACTGACTCCTGATCTGGTGATTTGTGAACCGTTGACCATGACAACCCTGGAAGTAACCAATAACGACCCGGAACAGGAGCTGACTTATAACTGGACCGGTTCGGTTACCCCTAATGATGGTGCCATCGTAACAGCCGATATTGATTTGGGAGAAAATCTGTTCAGTGTGGTGGTCACCAACCAGTTTGGATGTACCGAAACGCTGAACACTTCTGTTACCGTTATCGACTTAGCGGGAACGCTCTCGATTACTGCTGAGCCGGATACCATCCTGCTGAACGATGCTTCGGAAATTATCGTCACTGGTTGTGATGATTGCGACTTTAGCTGGATTGTTCCTTCAGGAACGATTGATCCGGCTACTGGTCCTGTGATTACGGCTTTTCCTGATGTACCAGGTTCCAATATTTACGAAGTAGATGTGGATTTACTAGGGTGTAATACGACCTTATCTGTAGAAGTATTTGTGATCAACGCCATTTGTGATCCGGATCATGTGTTCATCCCTAATGCTTTCACGCCAAACAATGATGGTGACAATGACGTGTTGCGGGTGCGTACCTTCTTTGAAGATGAAGTGGAAGAGATGGAGTTGATGATCTACAACCGTTGGGGTGAAGAGATCTTCCGTACTCAAAATATCTATGATTACTGGAATGGTACTTACAATGATGAGGCTCTTCCGCCAGATAGCTATGGATTCTACCTGCGGGTAGTTTGTCCTAATGGTGAAGAATTGATTCAAAAGGGGAATATTACGCTGTTGCGATAAAAATTGTTTTAAAATACAAATATGTTTTGCCTGGCTCCGATGAGGGGTCAGGCATTTTTGATTTTATTGTTTTTGTTTGATAGAACGCTTAACTTAAAAGGGCGCTCAATTTTTATGAAGCTATTGTTTGTGGTGATTTGGAGGAGGTACAATCGTATTTGATGGCATGGGGTCGCCTGTGATTGGAACGACCCTATCGGTGTTTGGTTTCCGTCCTTTATCCAAGCTGTGGCTTCACCTCTTGCAAATCCATGATATCAATTTTTAAGAGTCTGTTTATGGCTACCAAGTGGGCAAATAAAACGATGGGCACAACGACAGAAGGCAGCCATATATATGGGAAATAGAACACCGCAATATTCGGTTGATCGAATGCAAATACCTGAATGGGTATTGGTGCAGAAAGCAGGGCATTAATGACGATGTTTAATAATAAGCCCAGACAGATTACATTCCACAGCAAAAGCATCTTTTTAGACAGGGTTTTTCTCACAAAAGCGAAATAGTAGATTATCGGAGCGGTTATTCCAGCCAGGATATCAAAATTTCTACCTGCAAAGGTCATTAACTCCGGCACCCCTTTATATAAATAGAGCCAATAAAGGACAAATTCTACAGGTACCCGGACCGTGTGAAGTAGGGTGAGGGTTTTTAAATCGAGCTGTTTCAGCCACACCTGTCCTACTGGAAAGGCAAACATCCCAATGATCAGAACAAGGGTGGGTAGGAATGCCAGCAGAACCCGGGGAGGAATGGCTTCTGTATCCATATAAAAACCCTGATATGCCAAAATGCCTTGAAAGCCCAGCCAGCCAATCAATAAAAGCAATCCAATTTTTGAGTATTTGGTTGCTTTATAAAACAGAACCAGGGTACACAGGGTTGTGGCTATGAAAACCACGGGGATATATGCAGGTAATTCAAGCATTGTGGGTTTTATTAGTTCTAACTGTAAACATAGGGATAAATGGGTGGAAAAGTATCTGCCGGAAAGTATTTTTCTCACTGGTATTTAAGCTGTATATTTACAATGATGCCACTATTGGCAGGAGTATTTATTTATATCTCGGAAAATTAATGAACACCTGGTTTTCAAAAAATCTCGGCGATGGAATTTTGGCCTGGGAACCCCTAGACCAGATAGAGGCGTTTTTTCAATCGGAATATGCCAAAGTTGGCACCCCAAAAGAGATGGCTGTATTCACCCGCCATGAATCCGAGGGGCGGTTGCATTGTGAGGTTACGGTCTATTTTTCTCCTGCTTCAATTGTGGTGGCAAATGCCTTTGATGCCTCACCCTGTACAAGTCCTTCTCCGGATGGCCTAAATCTTTTAGGAGGCTCTAAAGATTCCTGGGGTGTCCTTTTTTCCAAGCAACTTTAATAGCGCTGTTTTATAGAGGAACAACCACGAATTAATGGGTATTATACAATCTTCAAAGAAGTCATACTCAAGGATCCCGCTAATAAATGATCATTGAAAAGCAGCATGTTTTCTCCATTTTGTTGTAACCCAAGGGTGTAGATCAGCGGTAAATAATGATCAGGGGTGGGCACGGCCAGTTGTATGGCCTTGCTTTGTTTGTCATAATCGATCAGCGGTTGGTAATTGCCGTCCAGCAACAAAGCATTGATGGTTTCTCTGGCTTCTATGGCCCAATCGAAGCCATGATCTACCTTGTTGAAATTGGCAAAGTCTACCATCCTTAAATTGTGGATAATGTTGCCGCTGCCGATGATCAAAATTCCTTTGTTTCTTAATATGCTCAGTTGTTTGGCTAGTGTATAATGAAAACTGGCGGGTTTGGTATAATCAATACTGAGTTGAATAACCGGCACATCGGCTTTGGGATATAAATGTTTGATAACACTCCAGGCACCGTGGTCCAGCCCCCATTTTTCGTCCAATTCTACCAAGACGGGGTCAAGCAATTGTTTGGTTTCTTTGGCCAGAGCAGGGTGGCCTTTTGCAGGATATTGCACCTCAAATAAGGCCTGAGGGAACCCACCAAAATCGTGAATTGTCCGAGGCATCTCCATGGCCGTTACTTTTGTTCCCCGAGTATACCAGTGGGCCGATATACACAATATGGCGTTCGGTTTTGGCAGGGTTTTAGCAATTTGACGAAAACCTTCAACAAATTGATTTTCTTCAATGGCATTCATTGGATTGCCATGTCCTAAAAACAGAACGGGCATCCTTTCGGTATTGGCAAACGAGTCAGATAATTTATTCAGGTCGGTTAGTGAATCCATACTTAGAGCAAAAGGGGTAAACCCCAGTAGTTTTAAAAATGATTTACGTTTCATATCCTATTAATAACCATCTTCCACAAACTCGACATAGGCGATTAGTGCTGCTATGTCTTTATCTGTCAAATTCAAGAAGGACTGCATAACTGTCGGCTTCCAGCTATCCCACAATTCAACAGCTTTGGGATGACCATTATTGATCATTGTTTGGGAATCTCGTATCCACCTGATATCCCTGCAATTTCTCCTTAAAATACCGCCCCTGTCGGGAAGGCGTATAATTCCAATCAGTGTACAAACGCGGGGCCCATCTGTTATCAAACACCCAAACCACATAGGATATTTCTTTTTCATCACAATAACCGGTGATCGCATCACCATAAGATTCATCACTGATAACTGGGATATGTGCTCCGGGATCATCAGCCCCAGAAAAACCTATTTCAGTCAATATTAAAGGATATTTTTCTTTGACAAAACCCCAATCATTGGTCCATTTTTCTTCCCAGGGTTTTGCTCTTTTTTGCGGGTAAGGGTGACTGACATAAGCGATCCCTTTTGCATCTATTGGGTTGTCTTTTACCGGAGTAAGATCGTAGGCCCAATTGAATCCTGCTACCAGGGGAATGCCTTGGCCTCCATTAGCCCGTATGATGGTGATCATTTCCTCATTCATGGCTTTCCAATCCGCCCAGGTAAGGGTACCCAATTTGTTGTGTATAGTGGTAGGTTCATTGTATAATTCGTAGAAGGCCACGGTTGTATTTTCGCCATATTTTTCGGCAATGGTTCGCCAAAAGTCAAAGGTTTGTTTTTGGGTGGTATCATAACCGTCAGACTGGTACATTTCTGTTCGTAGATTGCCAATGCTATGCCAGTCGATAACCACATACAACCCCAATTGGGTGGCCCAGGTGATGCCTTTGTCCAGGAGGTCTAGATATTCTTTTTTGCCTCTTTTGTTCCAGGCTCTCGGATGTACAGGAAATCGAACCAGGTTGGCTCCCCATTTTTTCATTTCTTCAAAATAGCTTTTGTCCCAATGTCCTTCATCCTCCAATTTGTCGGGATCACTGGTGTTTAACCCTCTGAAGATAATCGTTTTGCCGTCTTTGGTTACAAAGTCATTGCCACTTACACTTATTCTGCTTAAGGAGGATTGTGCGGAAGTTAAACTCCATACCAGCAACAATAAGAAGGCGCATAAATTTTGAATAGAAGCCACTTTCATATTTAATTAATGTTTATCGGTTTTTATTTCAACCGTATTCAAGGCCACTTTCTCTTCTTTTCCACGCAACTCGATCTCTCCTATTGGAATACTCTGGAATTGGCCATTGAGTTGTAGCCGTTGTAACAGATTGGATGAGATTAAAATTTCTGCTTTGTAGTTGTTGCATAAACCTTGTATACGGGAAGTGGTATTGAGCACATCTCCTGAGAAAACGATATCTTTTTTGATGACCCCTATCTCTCCTACCATTGCCTCACCGATATGTAATCCAGCTTTAAATGACGGGATTAGATCGTATTTTTCCAGATAGTACAATTTTCTTTCTTCCAGTTTCCTCGCTACCTGGAAAAAACACTGCAGACAATTGTTTTCTTTCAACCCTTTTTCTACTGGCCATGAAATGACGACCTCATCACCTACGTATTGATAAATTTCGCCCAAATTTTGAATAATGGGTTCGGTAATGTCTTGAAAAACATCCCTCATTAACTCAAAAAAATATTTGTTCCCTATTTTTTCTGCAATGGTAGTAGAGGATTTGAGGTCCAGAAACATAAAAATCCTTTCTTCTTCCCTTGGATGGTAATATTTTCCGGTAATAAATTTCCACAACACACCCTGGCCAAATTTATCATTCACCTGCAACATAAATTGGGTGCCGGAAACCAACAATCCCCAGATGATCATGGTGATAAAAAAGGAGGGTGTGTTTAGGTTGAGCAGCAGGTTATTCAGGGATTTAAGTAAAGCAGCAACTACATCCATCTGAAAAAGAAAATAGATAAATGCCAAAGTGAAAAGACCAATTACGGCTAAAACTATGTATAACACGATAAAAAGCAAACCCGAATTGATCACTCCAAAAAGGAAAGATCTTTGCCGGTAACGGGAATACATTTTAAACACCAAAAAATACCCACCAACCAGCCCGCTAAAAGCACTCAGGATCAAGGTAGGGATGAAGTCAGGCCAAAATAAATATGATCCTGTTAATTTTTTCATTGCAATGAGATCGGCCACAAAAAAATATTCATTAATAAAAATAACGGCTGCGATCAGCATCCAGCATAAAGCGATGACCAATACTCTTTGCATTTTCATCCAAAACTGGGTGTTGTGCTTATCTATTGTTGCCATAGGTTTATCGATTATTTCTTGGAACCCAAGACAATTTAATGGTTTCTATACTTATGAGCCTATTTGGAGGGCAACCTTTTGATTTCAAAGGATATCTTTGGTGAAATTAAGGAATTAGGTATCAATCATCGTCTCTAATTGTCTGATCAAAGATATTGTATTATGTCCAATGTTCACTACGGTATTGACAATCTACTGGCATTACGATCCCACCCCATGCAAAAAGGCAACTGGGGCCTGGTCACCAATGCTGCTGCACGTACCAGGGAGGGTATCACGAATCGGCAAGCATTAATACAGGAAGGCTGGCAATTAACTTGTTTGTTTTCACCAGAACATGGCTTATCGGCCATGGGAGCAGATGGCCAGGCACAGGCTCATCATCAGGATCAAGAGACAGGTTTACCGGTATATAGCCTCTATGGTCCACAATTCGGCCCTACATTGCGTATGCTGGAATCGCTGGATGGCCTCCTGTTCGATTTGCCTGATGTGGGCGTACGCTTTTATACTTATGTATGGACTCTGAGTTATCTGATGGAAGCTTGCCTGGAAGCGGAAAAATCTTTAGTGATACTGGATCGACCAAATCCGCTAAGTGGACAACTGGCCCTGGCTGAAGGGCCCATGCTGGATGAGACACAATGGAGTTCCTTTATCGGCCGCTGGAGCATCCCCGTGCGGCATAGCCTGACCCTGGGAGAGCTGGCCCGTTATTGGCAACAAGAGAAAAATATGCAGCAGCTCGAGCTGAGCGTTATTGCCTGTCAGGGTTGGCAGCGATGGCAATATCAGACAGATACCGAATTGCCCTTTATTCCTCCTTCTCCCGCCATTAATCATCCTGAAACCCTGCTGACCTATCCGGCACTTTGTTTTATGGAGGGTGTAAATGTGAATGAAGGCCGGGGTACTCCTTTTCCTTTTCAGCAGTTTGGGGCACCCTGGCTGAATGGCCAACAATTCGCTCAAATTCTAAACGGTTTTGGCTTCACCGGTGTGCATTTTGAGTCCTGTCGGTTTAGACCACAAACGAACCGGTATGTCGGGCAGGATTGTCAAGGTGTACGCTTAGTGGGGATAACTCCTAGTGATTACCGGCCGGTACAAACGGGCATAGGTATCCTTGCCTTGCTTCGGCTACATTATCCGGAAGCTGCACAATGGGCCACTTATCCGACCCATGCCAATCCCTTGGGCACGCATCATTTGGATCTGCTACTAGGCAATTCCGCTATTCGCCTTTTGTTGGCGCAAAATCCAGAACAGGTACTGGCCAATTTATCGACTTTAACCATCGCTCCGGACTGGGAACCACGAGTGGCACCCTTTTTAATCTATGCCGACTCCTGATTGGCTATAGTTAACTATATTTGGGGATATGAATAAAGACATATTCTCAAGAAGAAGCTCCAAACAAGCTAGTGAAAAGGGGCCGCATAATTCTAAATTTATTACATGAAAGCAGTCACTGTCAAAGAACTGAAACAAGAATTAAACAATCGTTCTGCCAAGGAACTGCTTGAACTCTGTCTTCGTTTGTCAAAATTCAAAAAGGAAAATAAGGAATTATTGACCTACCTCCTGTTTGAAGCAGCCGACGAAAGGGCTTATATTGAAAGTGTAAAGAGGGAGATGGATGAACAATTTGAGCAAATCAATAAAAAGAGCTATTACTTTATCAGAAAAAGTATGCGCAAAATATTGACCAACCTACGGAAGTACATCCGGTATTCTCCCAAGAAAGAAACAGAGGTGGAGTTGTTGATTTATTTTTGTACAAAACTAAAACATTTCACCCCCTCCATTCATAAAAGCACTCGCCTTCAAAATCTCTACAACCGGCTAATTGAAACCATCAGAAAAAAGATTACGGCTTTACATGAGGATTTGCAATATGATTATGGGGTGGAGTTGGACGCTTTGTGAGTGAGCGCTTGTCGTCAAAAAACAATAAACATGAAAAGTATTCCCTTGATTTGGAGGCAAACAAAAAGAATAAATATGAAAAAGTATCAGTTTGTTACCTTGTTATTAGCATTGTCAATAATGGCATGTAATAAGGATGATGACACCAATCCGATTGACATAAGTATTCCTTGTACTAATGAATTAATTGATTTAGATACCATTCGCTTAAATCCAGAGTCATTAGAATTTATACCGTATGATGGAGAAGAAAGTTTTTACTTCAAAAATAATATTGGAGAAGAGGTGAAGTTTGAGCCACTGTATCCTCCGATATCACATAGTTTTAGAGAAACCGATTTTGAATTGACTTGTGATGATGGAGATATAAATAATTATGTATTTACCCGTGAACAATATGCGGTGTCTCACAAATGCACAGATTTAAACCTCCAATTTTACTTAAACGTATATTCGTACAATTCATCTGAATACCCACAGTTTGTTGATAAGTTTACATTAATATTCCACGAACCTTCGTTAGACAATTTTATTGATACCCTTATACAATTGAAAGTTATCACAAGCTTTAAGGATGAAGAAGAATTATTAGGTGATGAATTCGACAGTTATAATCAATATGAATTCAAAGGTGAAATTGAACTGCTAGATAAGACATTCAACAATGTTTACAAGGTAATTGAACCTGAAGACAATTTGCTAACTGAATTGTATTTTTCTAAAGAGTATGGAATTGTTGGATTTAAAGATTTAGAATTTAGGCTTTGGGTATTCGATAGATTTGAATAGCTAAGAGCATGCTTTTTGCTACAAAATCCGATCTCCAAACAAGCACTTAATCAATTCAACACCAGCAGTGGTAACTCAAGCATAAATGCCATGCGTCTGGTGTGGCTTTTGCCAAATACTTTTTCCCAGAAATTTCTTTTGGAGCGGTGCATAATGATCAATTCGGCGCCATAGTCATTGGCGTATTCTGCAATGACAGATTCGATATCTTTGCCCAGTTCGATGTGAAAGATAGTCTGGATAGACGGGGAGTGGTCGACCATATATTTGGCGAAGGTTTCCAAGGCTTTATCGTCTTTTGCCACCCGGTCTTTCACGACATGGATACACCTGACTATCGAAATATTCGGGTAGATCAATTCGGTAGCTCTCCACAGTTCGTAGGGGTCTTCATGAGCAAGGTTAGTAGCAAAGAGGACTTTGTCGATGGGCTTGAACCGGTAAGCCTGTGGCACCAGGATAACGGGACAGGGGCTATCACTAAGGACGCCTGTGGATATTGTCCCTAATGCTTTTTCCAGTCTGCTGTGATTACTACCCTGCGTACCCATGATGATGAGATCTGCGTGGATGACTTTAGCTTCCTCGTTAATTGCGGCAGCGGTTCCTCCGGCAGTTACATTGGTCGTTAGTTTGACCTGGGATTTCCCCATTTCTGCCAGACTTTTTTTGCTATACGCTTCGACGGCCTTCATCGATGCCCGTCCCTCGTCGAATAGAACTTTCAACAAATCATCACTCGTCATAGAAAGCTCCGGAGCAGTCACACTGGGCTCTACTATATGCAAGATATGGAGGTGAGCCTTTTGATTACCAATAAAATCAAGGGCATAAGCCAGGGCATCACCAGCATTTTCTGAAAAATCAGTAGGAATAAGTATTTTTTTCATCAAGATAGAATTTCATTCTCTACAAATGTCAGGCAATTATTTGCAGTTTGAACTGACCATTGTTTTCTTGATTAATGATTTAGATCATCCCTGTTTAGCATTTACTGCATTTGAATATTACTGATTTCAATCAGCATGGAGATTTGTGAATATGCAGATGAGTGACATTGTTTATTCAGGGTGGATGTGCATTTTGGGCCAAAAATCTTGTATTTTGGATAACCTTTAACTTAAAACCATTTCATCATGAAAACACGCCACCTGATCTTTCTCACCACTGGCCTTTTGTTCCTTTCAGCGGCTTTGTTTTCCCAAAAATCAATCATCTTTTACGGCGGTGTGTCGAAACCCAATTTGTTGATTGTCGAAAAAAATCATCAAAACTACCAGGAAAAGACCTCATGGAGGACACAATTTGGCCTACAATTATTAAATAAAATAGATCATAAAAGAAGAAGTCTCAGTTTGTTTTATTTAGATAGAAAATACAAAGCTTCTTCATACAGCGGCGGTATTGCAGGAGGTTATGGAAATGATGCCTACGTCAGATCGTCACATCTGTGTGTAAAAGGAAAATTTGGCAAATACCTGGATGATGGCAACCACTGTTATATAGATTTTGGAGGTTATCTAGGCATACCGCTCTATCGTAAAATTAAATATAGTTATGGCGGAAGTCTTTCCATTCCAGGACAGCCTACGACTTATACAGGGGGGCGAACGGAAGATGCTTCCAAGCTCATTAATTCTGTAGAAGCAGGATTATCGGCCAATTTTGGTTATGAATTTACCTTGATGAAAAGGATTAATCTTTTTATAGAAACTGTACTCAATCTGGCGATGCATGGGCAAGAAGAAATTAATACGTTATTGCTTGATCAGGGTTTTGTGTTGGGTGTAAGTTATCCGTTGAACGATTGATGGCACTTACGAGTATTTTTGGAGGCGAACCATACGCTTGCGCTGAAGCTTCAGCGTAGGAGCATTGGCTGCAAAGGATCCCTTTTTCTATGATACTTTCCCGACCTAGCGGTTTCCCTTCGGCGGGACAGGCTGTTACTTTTCTTGTCCGTACTTCAGGAGTGAACTTCAAAAAATTGAGGCTTTTCGCTACAAAAGTCGACCTCCAAAGAAGCTCTATATCAAATCAAGCCGCTCTAACAAAACTTTTTTAAACCCTCGTACATCATCCAAAACAAAGAGGTCATATCTTCCTTCCTTATCCTGGATGCGCAGGCCATTTTTTGCCAAATTGAACACTAAGTATGCTTCTACCTTTTCAATGTTTGCCAATGGTATGGTCAGGTTGAGGTGACTTTCCTGAAAATCAGCCAGTCGAAAAATGACGGCGGTTTCCCAAAGCTCCAAATTACCTAAAAGCTGGTTGGTGCCATTCCATAGGGAAGCCGGCGTTGAAAAGACTGGATTAGGGGGATGCTCATTCATAGTGTAAGGTTTTTGAGCTTGCTTGGATTTAATGCTTAAGTTTAGAGTTTGCCGCCACCAGAATTCCCCTGTATCTCCCTTTAAATGTAGGGAATCTGGTAGCAGCAAACTCAAAATTCAGGTCATTTTTTCCGTAAAGGGCATGTTTGGAAGAGGCTACTGTTTAACCACTTTTTCCACCCAAATGGAAACCCCTTCCTTCCACACTTTTATGAAATAGATGCCTGTAGGCAAATTTTCCATTGAAACGGAATGCTCATGCTGTCCGGGCGCCATTGTAGCTCTGTTTACCGTTCTGCCCCAGAGGTCGAGAACTTGCAGCTGACAGGCTTTAGATGTTGGACCATCAAAGCGTAGAGTCAGCATGCCAGTGGTCGGATTGGGGAAAAGGCGGATATCACCTTCCTGCTTAGTATCCCTCACGCCCACCAGGAGGCCGTCTACACAAAAGTTATCGAGCTGAATCCGTGCTCCGTTTTCGGCGCCCCCCTGATTGGTGCCAAATGGATTGCTAATATAAATGGCGGGCCGTACCAACACCCCACTGCATAGCTCCTGAGCAGTCCAGCCCCTGAGGTCATAAGGTATTTCCAATACAGCCCAGCCGGTATCAAAAGGAGATAAATCTATAGAAGCCAATTGCAAACAATGGCTAGCGTCGCAGTTGTTGGTCTCAAAATCATCACCCTGATAGAGTTTAACTTTAAAATCCCATTTTTTGTCGCGATCCGGTTCCGGTACGTGGGGATCGCCCCAGGGGACTAAACGTAGCGCAATAGAGACCGTACCGGTATCTTTTGCCAGGCAAACCGCTTCTAAATGGGTCAATACATCGGCCGAATCGAGATTGCCGGTGAGCTGTATGGTCCAGCCATCGTGGCTTTCAGGTTCCCCTTCAATGACTACGGGATTCCCGGCAAGGGCATGCCAGGCTGTTGAAGCACCACCATCGTTTAATATACCCGCCATTGCCCCTTCAGCGAATCTCGGGTTGGCAAAAACGGAAGCATCACAATCCGGCCGGAACAGACAAGTCACATTAACGGTTTGTGCTTTAGTGACGGATTCACATAAACTGCCATCGGCTCTCTTGCGGGTCACCACCATATAAATGGTATAAGTGCCTGCGCCGGGAAAGGTGTGGCAAAAAGTCTGATTACCCATACTGGTACCCACTGGTGTGCCAACAGGATTGTTAATAAGCCACTCCACCATATCACAATCATTGAGTGCCAATGGAGAAAAACAGGCTCTACAAGAAGTACTCCAGAGCGTGCTCGCAAAACCCTGATTGGCATCGGCTTGCAGATCCATCAAATCACAAGGGCAGGTATCCATGCAGCCTTCTTCTACTAAAAATTCAATGACACAGGGGCAGGTTTCATCTCCGCAATGCCCGGTCAAGGTCAGGGTATACACTCCGGATTGGGCGAAGTAAGCAGATGCCAATTGGACTACAAACCAGGAATTTGCCTGGGTCGTTCCAGAAGCAATAGTACTTCCGTCCGGACCCAGCAAATCCCAATCCATCTGGTTTTCGTTCGGGCATTCCGTGCCTTCGCACTGGAAATTTCCCGTAAGGGTATAACCGACGCCCGGTGTTGGGCAGCCTATATTTAGAGGTGGTCCGCCACACATCACAGGTTGACTAAACGCTCCTTGCGGTCCGCGAATGAACATATCGGAAAAAGTGCCGCAGGTACACGGGGTGGGCGGTGGGCAGGTGCTTAATTTGAGAACAAAGCCATCATTATCCCCACTTGAGGAAAGAAAATCGGTATTCAACCCAGGATCAAAATCACTGGTTCCCCGAAAAATACCTGCACAATAAATTGCATTATTGGCATCTACAAAAATTTCGAATCCTCCGCTTTCTCCTTCTACTTGTTTAGCCCAGACAAAATTTCCTGAGGGGTCTAATTTTTGTATAAACATACTGACACCTCCCACCGGATGAAGGTTGAAGGTTCCTGCACCGGGATCGAAGTCGGTGGTGCCGGAAAACCCTCCGATGGTATAAACATTGCCCTGAGCGTCAGTTACTATGGATTCTCCTCCATCTCCTGTAGTACTTCCCATTTGTCTTACCCAGTCAAAGGTTCCCGTAGTAGTCAGCTTAGAAACGAAAATATCAGCGGATAATACGCCGGTAGGTGTTAATACAGCCGTGCCAGGCCCTGGGTCAAAATCAACAGGATCAAATAATAATCCGGTTGTAAATACAGATCCCTGGGCGTCGACAGCAATTGAATTTGCGAGGCTACTGCTGTTATTGACACCAGCGACTCCTGAAAAAGAGTTTGCCCAATGCAACCCTCCAGCAGCATCTAATTTAGCAACAAAAATATCATTGATTCCAGGCAGAGATGAAACCAGATTAAAGACTCCCGGGCCCGGATCGAAATCCACCGTTCCGGAAAAAGTGCCTGTAATGTGAATATCACCCAATTGCCCCACAGCAATAGACCGAGCTATATCCTGCCCTGTATCACCAATTTGTCTGGCCCAAATAAATAAGCCTGTTGATGAGAATTTTGAAATAAAGACATCACTCAATCCAACAGGAGTAAGGGTGGTAACTCCTGGACCAGGATCGAAATCTGCCGCACCATTGAAATTACCGGTAATGTAAAGATCGCCAGATGCATCCAATGCAATCGAGTTGCTTATATCTAAAACATTGCTCCCAATTCGCGATGCCCAAAGAAAACCACCTATTGGATCAAGTTTCAATAAAAATATATCTGCCGCACCCAAAGAATTAAGAAAATAAGTATTGGAACCGGGATCAAAATCGGTTGGCCCGGAAAATACACCTGTAGCATAAACATTTCCAGAGGCATCTACACTTATGTCATTTACATTGTCCGGATTCACTCCGCCAATTTGTGCAACCCAGAGAAAACTACCTGAAGCAGATAGTTTGACGATAAAGATATCCCTGCCACCAAATGAAGTCAGATTAAAGGTATTTGGCCCAGGATCGAAGTCAACCGTACCACTAAAGTTTCCAGCAATAAAAACATTTCCTGCCGCATCCACCGCTGTAGCTTTACTTTCATCAAATAAGAGCCCTCCAAATTTCCCGACCCATTCCAGGCAGCAAAGATCATCAGGAGTTGTGCAACCCTCCGACTGTAAATAAAAGACACAGAGTTCACAGGTTTGCCCCCCGCAATTACCCGTTATGGTGAGTGTGTACAGACCAGGATCATTAAACCAGGCAGGCAGGAGTGCTATATTAAAATTGGGACCTGTTGCCGAACCATTTTGGATCGGATTACCTAATGGATCGTTTAATACCCAACCTAAAGGAATACTGAAAGGGCATTGGGTTCCCACACACTGGAAAAGGCCCGAAATCTGCGGATTAAAAACCTGATCGCAGAGTACGGCAAGGGTATCTCCACATACTACCGGTACATTCATCCCGCCCTGCGTCGGGCGGAAGGTCATATCGGAAAATCCGCCACAGGTGCAGCATTCCGGCAAGGAAAAATTGATGATGCAAGTACAGGAGTCGGTGCCGCAATGGCCGGTCAGGATCAATTGATAATTTCCGGCACCAGAAAGCTGACCGTAGGAAAAATTCAGAAAGGGAATTCCCGTAACCGTTCCTGACAATAAGGCCGGGCCTCCACTTGCGGCCACGATCACGTAGTCGACACTTTGCATACACATCGGATCAGAGCAAAGTAATTGCCATTGGAAAGAGTAAATGGCATCCGGCCCGATGCAGGGTAGCAAAACGGGGGAGCTATCACAGTCGACCGAGATGTTGGGCAAGCCAAGGAAATTATAAAATTCCAGATTTTGGAAGCCAAGGCAGGCGCAGGTGTCGCAGTTGACGGTGATATCAAAAGAGCAGGAAGTCATATTCATACACCAATCGGTGGCTGTATAGGTGACCATGGAAGTGCCGGCATTAAATACCGTTCCGCTGGCATCGGGGGTTCCGGAAGCTGTCGTTGCTCCGGTAATGGTATAGTCAACCGTAGGAACACCACAATTGTCGGTAGCACCCAGCGAATGGATATTGTGCACCGGTAGGCGGCAGTTGGGATGAAAGGCGGTGAAGGTCATATCCTGCGGGCAATTGATGGTAGGGGGGATATTGTCGGTAATGGTTATGGTCTGTGTAGCCGTTGAAGTGGTGTTGTCGGCGCAGGTGACGGTCACACAAATGGTGTGTTCACCGCAGGGCAATTGTAAATCCAGGTTGGCCGTTGTTTCCCCATTACACCATTGATAGGTGAGTGGTCCCGTTCCTGTACTGGTGCTGGTGACCTGTACATGGCCACAATTGTCAATATAATTGATGGTAAACGAAGCTTCACATGGCGTATTACAAACCGATATTTGGTCCCAATCCACCATTGAACCGCTAATCAACGAATCCTGTGGGAATTCGTAATCCATCAAGTTGAGCCCGGCCGGCCCGTCAAAAAGGGTGTTTTCCGCCGTTAGCGTAACCAGGGTATCCAAGGTACAATTGGAGGTCAAATCCCGATCTGTTACGGCCAGAATAGCATCCAGCTGGCCAAAACCATTGGGATGCGTAAGTACACCATCAGCTGAAGCCAGGCCGGTAGGAGTGAGTACCAAATTTCCGGTGTTGAAGTTGCCCAGATTGTCAAGGTATTTGGTCCAGATTGGGGCAGTAGGTGAGCCATTGGAGTCGTTTATTTTAACGACTATTGGCTTGAAGCTACTGCTAAATTGAGCAGCACCTACCAGATAAATATCCCCATTTCCGCCATCCACAACCTGTTCCAGAGAAATCATGCCATTGACAGATATTTCCCAGACGGGTAGCATGTTGGCATCAAAGCGCATGACCCTGGGAGGCATGGTCGGCACATTGAAATTTCTGGTGGCTATAGCCAATAGTTCGCCGTTGGCCGTTTCCGCCAGGTCTGAATAGTAATATTGCGCCGGGCCTTGCACCCCATTCACAAAATTTCCGTTGCTATTTACCCGATAGATAATGGCGTTATTACCTGCTAGTCCGGATACGATGATATCGCCGTTTGTTGACATCACTTCCATATCCCAGTGAAATTCATCATTGGCAGAGCTGAAAAAGATCTGTTTATTATTGATAGTACAACCCGGTGAGATATTGTACACAACGACATCTCTCAAGCTAAAAGGGGTATTGTGAAAACCCATCACGGAATAAGTGCTTCCGCCGGGATTTGCTTCAATACGAAAAAGCGTCTCCAGCCCTGGTTCGTCCAATAATTTTACACAAACTTCCACACCATTGCGAGTCAACTCACCGATGATGCTATGATCCCTGGTGCTTTCTGAACCCACCATGATCAGGTTTCCTGTAGTGGGAACGACTACCCCGTCTGCCCAACTCGAGCGAAAACCCAGGGAATGGGTCCATTGCAATACGCCGGCACCATTAATCCGGGATACGGTAGCCAGGCCTATATCGGTCCAACCCAGCACATAAAAATCTGGGCCATCGGGAATGACCCGATTAAATTGGTTGTTGTTGCTGGTGCCATAAATATTTTGGAATTGAGCCAGGCCTTTCTGTGGTGTTAGCGTCAGGAGCAAACAAAACATACAGCTGAACATCAATGCAGAAAAATACGGAAGTGTAAAGGTAGAAAGCTTCATGTTTACTGATTTGAGGTTCTGGAATGCCTCAAATGTCTATTCATTTTAGCTATTCTGCCAGGCCTTTCTAAAAGTGGTTAGCTGACGGTGTGGATTCGGTGGGGAATTTTTTATATTCGGTCAGTGGGGTGTTGGGTTCACTCGCGAGAGGCTCAGATATAGTTCCTAATAGAATTAGCGCTTTTAATTTTCCTAATCAGTATCCGAGACAACTCTATTGCCTCATAATTTAATGCGGTGGCATACATGGTCCCGTTTCAATAAATGCCCAAAAATTAGAACCATAATTTTAAATCCCCCCACTTCCAAAATCCATATTCGGTCACTCTCAACCCCAAATCCGGCAATAACTTTCCTAAATTCGGTAAAACCACCCCACCGTATACAATACTCAAAAACATTGCCTATCTTTCATAAACAATTAAACCTCAATGAAAAACATTGCCGTGGCCCCGCGATGGTTACCATATTCGTCAATACCCACTGGACTGAATATCAGGCCCCTTTTTCGGCTTTTTTCACTACTGATCATTCTGTTTACCCCTTACCTCTTGTTGGCACAAAATGCGCCTCATCCCTCCTTTCGTCAATACACGACTGATGATGGGCTGGCCAGTCCGGAAGTCTTTCACATTTTGCAAGATCCGGAAGGTTTTATCTGGATTTCGACAGACAATGGCGTGAGTCGTTTTGATGGTTACGGATTCAGGAATTATGGCCTGAAGGATGGGTTGCGGGAAAATGTCATCTTCGAGATGCAGCTGGATACTTTAGGGCGTTTGTGGATGCAGGCGATGAGTGGCAACCTGTATTACCTGAACGGGCAGACGATCTGCCCATATTGGAACAACGAGGTGTTGCTGAATTTTAAAAACCGGCCTGACACGGGCAAGGGATTCATCGTGGAAGGTGCCGGAGAGACGGTGCACATCGCCACTTTAAAATATGGCATTCTTTCCATCGCCAATGATGGTGCCACTACCTCCTATCAACACAAGGAGCCTGCTTATAGCCAGATGTTTGAAAATAAAGGCAAGTCTATTTACGCTTTATTTGATCATGGTGAACCAGAAAGAGTGCAGGCCTATAAGGATAGTCTGCACCTTCAGAATCTGTACTTTCCGGTCTATATGTATATAAATGATGCCGTGTGGTCCTTCCACGACTTGTTTTATGCCAGTGACAAGTTTTATAATGCAGAGGCCTTCTTTTTGGGTGAAGGGAAATATTTTTTTCAAATGTATCACAACCTATGGTTGATAGAAGACGGGAAGGTATCTTGGCGGCACAATTTTCCCTTCAGGATACTGTATGCTCACCTGATGCAAAACGGGCAGTTGTTTGTAGGACTTTACGGTCATCAGGGATTAAAGATTTTCGAATCGCTGGAGACTTTTCGGGAAGGGGCCGCGTTTTCCTGCCTGCCGGGTAAGAGTGTGAACTATTTTATGGAAGACCGGGAAGGAGGCAAGTGGCTGGCTACTCACGAAGATGGTGTGTTTTATGCTCCTGCTGAGGCCATTATGGTGTATGATAGGGAGGCGGGTTTGCCGGATGAGAAAATAACAGCAATAGCGACAAAAAGCGAAAAGGAAGTATATATAGGTTTGGAAAACGGACAAGTATGGAGCCTGAACCCGGAAACAGAAACCTGGAAAAAACTTCCCGAAATTCCCGATCTGGGCGCTATCCAGAGTCTCTATTTTGACCCTCAAAATCAACAACTTTGGGCAGGGCGTTTTAACTTGTTCTATTGGCAAGACGATCAGTGGATTCCACGTCCAATTCCTAAAGAGGAAGTGCCCCTCATCAAGGCGAACCGTATTAGGGGGAGCCCCAATTATAAACGCCTATGGTTGTACCATTACAAGGGTTTTATGAGCATGGAACCGACACTAAATCAGTTCGCTAATCGATATAAATATTTCGACCATCGCATCTTTGCTGTCCAGGAAGACTTCACCGGTCGGGTTTGGATCGGCCAGTCCAATGGCTTATTCGAATGGAAGGATGGGGCATTACAGGAGCGCCAAAGTTTGCACCCTGCTTTCTCCTTGCGGGTGGAAGATATCGCCCTGATGCCCGACAGTACTTTGGTGATTGCTACCAAGGGTGGAGGCGTTGTATTCTGGAAGGACGGACAATTCGATCAGATCACCACGAAAGAGGGCCTCACTGCTGACATGCTAGAATGTTTGTATGCGGATGAAAATGGAGTCCTATGGGCCGGGACCCTCAATGGCCTGAACCGCATCACAGGCACCTGGGGCCAGCGACAGGTGGAGCAAATTACCGTTTTTCACGGGCTCCCTTCCAATGAAATCAACTTCATCAAAACGTATGGCGAAGACGTATGGGTGGCCACCAGCAAGGGGCTTGCCCATTTTTTAAACAAAAAGAAAAGTCATTTCTTCCCCAAACCAATACTGGCTTCGGTGTTGGCCAACAATCAGGTGCTTGATTTGACTAAACCCTTGGCTATGGGGCCGGATAAAAATAACCTGACCATCAATTTTTTTGCCATCAACTACAAGATGAATGGTGAAATTCCTTACCGCTACCGGATGGATAGCGGCAATTGGACACAGACATTGAACCGCTCCCTGAACTTTTCTGAATTATCACCGGGTACTCGCTGTTTCGAAGTACAGGCGCAAAATGAAGACGGTATTTGGAGTGAATCAACGTTCCTCGGGTTTGTCATCAAGCCGCCCTGGTGGAGCAGTTGGTGGGCAAGGATATTGGCGGTGGTTATTGCATTGCTGGCAGGATTGGGTGTTTATCTATTCCGTACCCGGCAATTGAAAGAAGCACATCAAATTCAATTACAAATTACGGGATTGGAACGATCGGCTTTACAGGCGCAGATGAACCCTCATTTTATTTTCAACTGTCTAAATTCCATTCAAAACTTTATCCTGCAAAACGAAAAAGAGGCGGCTATTTTATACCTGGGCAGTTTTGCCAGTCTGGTGCGGAGTATGCTCAATGCTTCTGTGTCGGGGAAAATTTTGTTGGTGGAGGAAGTGAAATTGTTGAATAATTACCTGGAACTGGAGCAGTTGCGGTTTAAAAGCCGGTTTACCTATGAAGTTAGAACAGATGGCAATGTGGATGTTTTTGAGGTAGAAATACCACCGCTATTGGTACAACCTTATGTGGAGAACGCATTGTTGCATGGTATTTCCGGAAGGAAAACCGGTGGGAGAGTAGTGGTTGTTTTTGAAAAAAAGGAGGACTATCTTGAAGTGTCTATCGAGGACAACGGGACGGGGGGCATGCCAGAAAATGGGCAAACCCCAAAAACGAAAAATCACAAATCATTTGGTATGTCTATTACCCGGAATAGGTTGGAGTTGTTGTCCAATAATAAGGAAAAGAAGGCCGTTAACACTAAGACTTTATATGATGCAAATGGCCAGATTTCCGGCACAAAGGTGATAATTCGCATTGCATTAAGAGAAGTATTTATTAAATAAAAAACCATGAAACGCATTGCCATTATTGACGACGAATCCGACGCCCGACAATCGCTGAAAATCCTGATCAATAGTTTATGTCCGGATGTTGAAATCTGTGGCGAAGCCGGTAGTGTGGAAAGCGGCTATATCTTGATCCGTAAAAGTCAACCCCATGGCGTATTACTTGATATCTCAATGGAAGATGGAACGGGTTTTGATTTATTAGATAAATTTCCTAATCCCTCCTTCCAGGTCATTTTTACCACTGCCCATGATGATTTTGCCTTGAAGGCCTTTCGCTACCATGCTTTGGACTACCTGTTAAAGCCCACCAATCCGGTAGAATTGGCCCAGGCCATTGACCGGGTGACCGTGGAACTTCCGGAAGATTTTCCCGCCAGAATCAGCAATTTGCTGGAAAGTACCCGGAATGGCCGATTGGACAAAATAGCCCTCACCAGCCTGGAGGGTATGGTCTTCCTGCACCTCGATCAAATCGTTCACCTCGAATCAGATGGCAGTTACACCACTTTTTACCTCCTAAACCAAGAGCGTCATTTGATTTCCCGCCCTATGAAGGATTTTGAAGACCTGTTATCAGAAGATGGCTTTTTTAAGTTGCATCAGTCGCATATTGTCAACCTTTCCTTTGTCAAAAAAATACTCCGCGAAGAGGGTGGATATGCCCTGATGGAAGATGGTTGCAAAGTGCCCATCGCCCGTCGGCGCAAAGAGGAATTTCTGGAGGTGATGCGGCAGCAGTTTCGAATGTAAAATAAAGCTCCAAATGATCAATAAATCATTCACTATAGTCAAATATCTTCTATTGTCAGGATTGCTTGTCCTTTCTGGGCTGCTTTTTATACCCAGAAAATACGAGGTTACCCCATTTCAGGAAAGAGCAGGTACTCAATATTGGGATTTATCTACCGGATCCAGGATTGGGTATACCCTGATTTCTGCAAGTGGCCCAAGCGAGCCTTTCCCGGTTATCTACTTACACGGAGGTCCTGGTGGGCGGGTTACGGATGAAACGATTCAGGCATTAAGTCCGTTGGCGGCAGATGGATATGATCTTTATTTTTATGACCAGATTGGCAGCGGGCATTCCAATAGGTTGGAAGATATTACCGCCTATACGATAGATCGTCACATACAGGATTTAGCCGCAATTATCAAAAAGACAGAAGCAGATAAGGTGACCTTAATCGGCCATTCCTGGGGAGCGATTTTGGCAGCTGTTTTTGTAGCTGACCATGGCGATTTGGTGGAAAAAATTGTCTTTACCGGGCCTGGTCCGATCCCTCCCATTCGCAGTGAATTGGCACAACTCAAACCTCCGGATAGCCTGCATCTACAAACACCCCAATATTCCAACCGACAAGGAAATGACAAGGCGCAAAACCTCAGGAGTAGACTCATGGCAAAATGGGCTTACCTCTTTGGCAGCAAATTAGCTTCTGATAAGGAGGCAGATGATTTTGCGGCATATCTTTTTAGTGAACTGAACAAATCGGCGGTGAAAGACCAACTAGCTACATCAAATGCGAAAGGTGGCGCTGGATTTTATGCCCATATTATGACCTTCAAGAATTTTTTTGAAATAAGCGATCCTCGATCTAATCTTAAAAACTCGAAGATCCCGGTTTTGATCATGAGAGGGCAATATGACAACCAAAAATGGGGTTATGCGCAAGAGTATTTGCAACTTTTTCCAATCCATGAATTGGTAATCATTCCCAATGCCGGGCATTTTATTGATGTGGAGCGTCCGGAGGTGTATTTAACAGAAATTAGAGATTTTATTAATTAGCGGTTTCGGCGGGTAATTGACGAGAATGCTGATTGTTTTTGAAAAAGTGCGTATTATTCGAATAAAACACCAATGCGATTATGAACCTCAAAAACTTTGAAACAATAATTGAAGAAAAAATTGTTGCCAGGGGATTTTCCTATTACGAAAATGAGCAGGTAGAAGATTTTGAGCAGGTAGAAAAAGGCGAGTTCTCAGCAACAATATTTGGCACGGACCAGTATGCTATTTTTATCAAACTGGATAAAACCCTTGAAATCATTGAGCATTCTTGTGATTGTCCCTACGATTGGGGTGATTACTGTAAACATGTCGTTGCAACACTTTACTATATCAGAGATAATGAATCCTATAAAAAAAAGCCAGATCATTCAGGGAAAATTGCCACCATTAAAAAGGAATTAGCCGGTTATACCAAAAAAGAGTTAAAGGAATTGATCCTTGATATCGCTAAAAATGATGGGCGTTTTAAACACAAATTATTGTGGCATTTGGGGCATGAGGAGGAGTTTTAATGGATTAGAGCATGTTTGCAGCCCAAAGGGTGTCCTCCAAACATGCACTAAACATGCTCTTAGCAGTTTTACAAGCACCACATTGACAACTCGATTGTTTTTTACCCAACAATATGAATGATTACCTTCAAACTTACCATTTGCATCGAAAAGCGTAAATTGTACCCGGAATAGTAGTATTGGAAAAAACCAATTAAACATACATAACATGCTCAAAAGCATAAACTGGAGGTATGCCATTGGAGAAATCATAATCGTCATTATTGGCATAACCATTGCCTTTACCCTAAATAAGTATGCTGAAAATGCCAAACATGCTATAGATAAACAGAAGTACCTGGAAAGCTTAATTGGCGATCTCGACAATGAAATGCTTCATTTAAATAATAATACAGAAAAATTTCAGCAAAAGATAGCTGATATAAAAGGTTTATTCCCTTATTTAAATGGAAAGATGGATGGAAGAGATACCATTGTCGGCAAAGTGTTCGGCTTGGCGGAAATCATTCATTTTCAGCCTAATGACATTACTTATAAGACGTTGATTAATTCTGGAGACCTAGGTTTGTTTGATAATTTTGAATTGAAAAAAGAATTGGAAAATCACTATTCAGACCAGACCCTAATTGAAATGGATTATAAAAGACAAAACAATATTCATGAGAAATATTTTGGAGATTTTATGATTCATCATATCGATTTTGACCAGGTAAGAAAAGGAAATTATTCCTTTATTGATGATAAATTATTGAAAAACATAATACAAAGCCTGTATGGAACTTATATGATCGCGATAACAACCTCAGAAAAAGGGGTAGAACGGTGTCAAAAACTGAAAGAGGTATTAGAGGAAGAAGTGAAAAATTAAATATGGAGATTAATAAAATCAGTGTTTTAGCATTCAGTTTAGGCTGTTTACTTTATTTCAATGCCTGTTCCGACGAAATTAAAAAACCCATACCTCCCAACATCATTTATATATTAGCTGATGATCTGGGGTATGGCGATATCTCGGCTTTTAATGAAAACGGAAAAATTCACACGCCAAATATAGACCGGATGGCCGCGGAAGGCATCAAATTCACGGATGCACATACCTCCTCTTCCGTTTGTACGCCCTCCCGGTACGGCATCCTCACCGGCAGGTATAATTGGAGAAGCAGGCTTAAAAGCGACGTATTAACCGGTACTTCCAAAGCATTGATCCCTACAAGTAGAAGTACGGTTGCTTCCCTATTGCAAAAACAAGGTTATCAAACCGCCTTTATCGGAAAATGGCATTTGGGTTGGGATTGGGCGTTAATCAATCCTGAGGAACCCTTGGGAGATGGATGGAACGAAGGAGATTTTGGAAACATTGACTTTTCAAAACCGGTTAAAAATTCGCCCAATGATTTAGGGTTTGATTATGCCTATGGACATGCAGGATCATTGGACATGGCACCCTACGTATATGTAGAAGATGCATTGGCTACCGAAGAACCGGATTCCGCAACAGTCAATACGGGGGAATATTCCTGGTGGCGAAAAGGGCCTACATCTCCGGATTTTATCCATGAGGAGGTGACGCCAAACTTTTTTAACATGGCCATCGCCTATACCAAACAAAGTGCAACGGCGGATAAACCTTTTTTTCTGTACCTGCCATTGCCTTCTCCGCATACGCCCATGTTGCCAACAGCGCAATGGCAAGGCAAAAGTGGGTTGAATCCTTATGGTGATTTTGTTATGATGATTGATCATTATATGGGTATGCTGCTGGATGCGGTCAAAGCCGCTGGCATCGAAGACAATACCCTGATCATTTTCACTAGCGACAATGGTTGTTCACCCGCAGCAAAAATTGAAGCGCTAGAGGCAAAGGGGCATTACCCGGGATACGTATACCGGGGACACAAAGCCGATATCTTTGAAGGTGGCCACCGGGTTCCCTTCATTGTCAAATGGCCAAAGAAAATAAAAAAAGGCATTATTTCCGACGAGACAATATGCACCACCGATCTGATGGCGACCTGTGCCGATATTCTTGGCTATTCCTTATCCGATAACGAAGGGGAAGATAGTTACAGCCTGCTCCCATTGTTTGAACAAAAAACACAGGCCAAACCCTTGAGGGAAGCTACCGTCCACCACTCAATCAATGGCAGCTTCGCAATCAGAAAAGGGGACTGGAAACTAATTATGTGCCCAGGCTCAGGCGGATGGAGCTTTCCAAAACCCGATAATAAAACCGTGATTGACTCCCTTCCTCCCATTCAATTGTACAACCTGAAAGAAGATCCTGCGGAAAGCAAAAACCTACAGGCTGCCTATCGGGAAAAAGTAGTGGAATTAAGAGCACTATTAACAAAATATATTGTCGATGGCCGCAGTACGCCTGGAGCTAAACAAAAGAATGATGGGATTACTTCGGAATGGAAGCAAATTGATTTTGTGAAATAATATTGCAATATACCTCGCCTTATTTCAACTCCAAAATCAAGGCCCCTTTCATCTGTAATTCCACTTGTTCTCCCAACTGATAAGATTTGCCAGAAAGTACATCCTTACCCTCCGATATTCCAGCTAACATTTCAGCAAAACGGTCGAGATTTAGCTGATAGGCAGCTTCATTTTTGTTTAAGATGACCATGAGTTTTTGCTGGCCGTTGTAACGGAAATAGACATAAACATTGTCCTGTGGCGTAAAATGCATCAATTTGCCATAGTGTACCACTGGGGCTGTCTGCCGCCAGGTGAGTAGTTTTTTCATAAAAGCCTGCGCATCTTTCTCTTGATCAGAAAGCCCCTGGCCGGTAAAACCATTCACCTGATCTCCAGCCCAGCCACCAGGAAAATCACTGCGGATGATACCATGATCGTTAGTGCCTGGATTTTTCATCAATATTTCTGTCCCATAATATATTTGCGGAACACCCCGGGTGGTCAACACATAAACGATGGCCATTTTGAAGCGGTCATAATCTTCATTAATCTGGCTGAAAATGCGACTCATATCGTGATTATCCGGAAAAACGACCAGATCATCAGGGTCAGGGTAGAGGTAATCCTGAGCCAGCATACTATAGAGGTCGTCCCAGCCATTTTCTGCATTCAGGGAGTTTCTCATTGCCTCCTGTAAGGGGAAATCCATCAGACTGGGCAAGTAAGAGACGTAACCATTAGGATTGTCCTTGCCAGCCTGCCAATAGGAAACCTGTGCAGGCTGCCCCACCCATTCTTCTCCTACCACATTAAAGTTGGGATATTCCTCCATCACTCTCCGGGTCCATTCGGTCATAAAATCCATATCCGGGTAGGGGTAGGTATCCATACGTATACCGGCCAGGCCGAGGTATTCCACCCACCAGATACTGTTTTGGATGAGGTAGGTTGCCATCAATTCATTGCGCTGATTCAGGTCGGGCATGGTGGGTACAAACCAGCCATCAGTGAATAACTTCTTATCCAGCTGAGATACATGAGGGTCCTGTAATACCGATTTTTTGTGATTGGAATTGGTGTATTGGTCCCAGGTATTGATCCAGTCAGCCATAGGCATATCCTTCATCCACCAATGCTCCGAACCACAGTGATTGACGATCATATCCATGATCAGTTTGACGCCTTTACTCCGGCCTTCCGCGGCCAGTTGACGGTAGGATTCGTTGCTGCCAAAGCGGGGGTCGACCTTATAAAAATCCGTAGTGGAATAGCCATGATAAGAATACTCCTGCATGTCATTTTCCAGAACAGGATTGAGCCAAATGGCCGTAAATCCCATGTCTTTGATATAATCCAGATGCTGCCGGATGCCTTCGATATCGCCGCCATGACGGCCCCCTTTAAAGGAGCGATTGGGATTTTCCCGCATGCCTGCCACCGCATCATTGCCGGCATCGCCATTGGCAAACCGGTCGGGCGTGATCAGATATAATACGTCCGTATTGTCGAAGCCTTTAATGGCGGTTCCCGGGCCTTCCCGTTGCCAGAGCGGCCAGTTGTGGGTTTCGACCAGCTTTCCGTTTTGTGAGAAATTGATGGGCACTGTGCCCGGCTTTACCGTTGCGCTAAGCTTTAGGTCGAGGAAGAGGTAATTGGCATTTTCCACCTTGATGACCCGCTCCAGGCGTACGCCTGGATAGTCAATGGTGGGGTTAAAATCACCAATTTTATTACCATGGATCAGCAATTGAACCTGATCACTTTTCATGCCTGCCCACCAATTGGGCGGTTCGATGCGAGCGATTTGCTGCGCAAAAAGGGTGCATTGCCCCAGTACAAAGAGGAGGGTTAAGATTTTTTGCATTTTCTGTTGTTTCATACACTAAACCTCAAAGATATACAAAAATCGAGTTTTGGAGTTGATATTCGTTTTCATTCCTGATCGATAGCGCAGAGGTTTCTGCCATTAGTGTGCCCCATGATTACCCCAATGGGGGGGCATTGTCAGCATTCGTTGGCAATGGGGAACCTTGTTTGAAAATAAGACAACCGGTCAAGTTAAATTGCAGCTTTCTAACAGATTACCACACATCAAACAATCCATTATAACAATTATTTTAATGTTTGTTGTTTTTATATGAACTTGTAACAAAATGGGTGGTTTTGCGTAAGTTTATAGGACTGCTGGGTTGTTATTAGAGTTGTTGCGCAGGAGATCCGTTTTAACCCTGTCATGACCCCTGCGAAACAACTCTATTCAGTAGTTCCTGGATAAGCATATGAAGCCGGTTTCTTAGGGAATTGTAAAATAATGTATACTAATGATGAATTCATTCTACATGTTGAGAATCTATGCTGATAGTGAAGAATTTTATAAAATTGGCATATCAAGCGCAAAAACTGAACTGGAATTATCTCGAGTAAGGCTAAAATATATAAAAGAAGCCTCAAATTACAATATTGAAATTCTACATTTCATTGAATGTAATGGTTGTACTAATATCGAAAAATTTGAAGAGGCTTTACTAGACCTTTTAAGTGAATATAGCTATAGCCCAGCAACGGCATTTGATGGTCGTACTGAATGTTTTAAAGATAACCCTATCCAAATTTTGAAGAACAATTCCAATTCGATATACAACGCGCTTTTAAAGGCAATTGAAAAAAGTATTCAAGATTGCCAGAGTTATAAAGAATTCTTCAGTCAAGTTTTCTTTGTTGGGTTAATAAAACCCGAGATATCAAGAAAATTAGAGCTGATAGAGAAATCCAATGAACTCATTCAGGTATTTGAATTAAATAAAAAAGGAATTGTCCCTTTTCAGGTGAATAATTTTAAAATAGAAGTTAAAAAGAAAATATCTTCTTTAATAAAATCAATAACTTTATTAATCTTAAAAAATCAAAAAGAAATCAATAACTCTCTGTTAGAATTAAGTAGAGGAAGCAGCAATGTAAAAATTAATGATCTAATGAAGAAATCTCTGATTTGTAAAAGAAAAGTTCTTGGTATTCTCGATAGAGAGCTAAGAAAATTAAAGTCCCTGGAAGCAGAATTAATTGACTTACTAAAGTTAAAATAACAAGCATATTTTGATTATGCTCCTTTACAAATATTCTGAAAAGATTCTGGCCGTGTCAAAAAAGCTTCTTTGCCTTTACCTTTTCTCCTAACAATTACCTTAATTTACTTGTAAGATGAATATCCGCCCCAAACCCACAAAACATCTTAACTTTACTCAAAACTCAATCTTCATCACCAGATGAACCAAAATCCAGAACAAATAGCAAGAGATAAGATCGACCAGATGTTGGTGAATGCTGGTTGGGTAGTGCAGTCAAAAAAGAAGGTGAATTTGGCGGCCAATAAAGGGGTGGCGGTTAGGGAATACCAGACATCGGTAGGCCCGGCAGATTATGTGTTGTTTGTGGACCGAAACCCAGTGGGCATTATTGAAGCCAAACGAGAAGAGGAAGGACATCGCTTGACCGTTGCGGAAGAACAATCTAAAGATTATGCGCAGGCCAAGTTAAAGTATTTAGACAACGCTCCGCTGCCTTTTGTGTATGAAAGTACGGGAACTTTAACCCGCTTTACGGATTACAGGGATCCGAAACCCAGAGGACGAAATGTGTTTAGTTTTCATCAACCTGCCACCATTGCCGAATGGCTAAAAAAAGGGAAAAGTTTACGCGCCAGGCTATTAGAAATACCAGGCCTGGATGAAACCGGGCTAAGACCAGCACAAATTATCGCCATTAACAATCTCGAAGCCTCTTTTAAGAAAAACAGGCCCAAAGCCTTGATCCAGATGGCTACGGGAGCCGGTAAAACCTTTACCGCGGCTACCTTTATTTATCGCTTGCTAAAACATGCGGATGCCAAACGTATCCTGTTTTTAGTGGATACTAGAAACCTGGGGGAACAGGCGCAGCAAGAGTTCATGGATTTCCAACCCAATGACGATAACCGAAAATTTACGGAATTGTACAATGTACAACGCTTAACTTCCAGCTACATCGCCTCGGATAGCCAGGTATGCATTTCTACCATTCAGCGCATGTATGCTATTCTGAAAGGAGAAGAATTGGATGAAAGTGCAGAGCAGGACAATCCAAACGAATCGTCCTGGATGGAAAAGCAGACGAGTAAGCAACAGGCCATGCCTGTAGAATATACCCCAAATGTGCCGATCGAGCAGTTCGACTTTATCATTATTGACGAATGCCACAGGTCTATCTACAACCTTTGGAAACAAGTACTCGATTATTTTGATGCTTTTTTGATCGGTTTGACCGCTACACCTGATAAAAGGACTTTTGGTTTTTTCAACGAAAATGTGGTGAGTGAATACACCTATGAGCAATCGGTGGTGGATGGGGTAAATGTGCCTTACGACGTCTATACCATTGAAACCGAAATCTCCAAAAAAGGAGAGGTGGTCAAAAGCGGTTGGTTTTTAGACCGCCGTGATAAACTCACTCGCAAAAAACGCTGGCAACAAGAGGAAGAAGATACCGAATATACCAGGAATGATTTGGATAAAAAGGTGGTCAATCCCAGCCAAATCCGCAACATCATACGAGAATACAAACAGGCTTTAAAAACCACAATTTACCCCAGTCGGATGGATGAAAATGGCGAATATGAAGTGCCTAAAACCCTGGTATTTGCCAAAACGGATAGCCATGCCGACGACATCATAGATATCATTCGGAAAGAATTTGACGAAGGCAACGACTTTTGTAAAAAGGTCACCTACAAAATTGATGAAGACCCAAAATCTGTCTTAAACCGTTTCCGCAATTCTTATTACCCACGCATTGCCGTTACGGTTGATATGATTGCTACCGGTACCGATGTAAAACCCCTGGAAGTATTGCTCTTTATGCGCGATGTAAAAAGCATCAATTACTTTGAGCAAATGAAAGGACGTGGTACCCGTACCATTAATAATGATAGCCTGCAGTTGGTATCAAAAACCGCCAAAACCAAGACGCATTTTGTAATCGTAGACGCGGTGGGTGCCACCAAATCTAAAAAGACGGATAGCCGTCCCCTGGAGCGCAAGCCAACGGTGGGTTTAAAGGATTTATTGGGTGCGGTGACCATGGGCGTTGCTGAAGAAGATTTGTTTTTATCCCTGGCAAACCGGCTCATTCGTTTAGAGAAACAAATAACCGACAAAGAGAAGCATAAGTTGCTGGAATACTCTGGTGGTAAAAACCTGAAACAGATCACCAAAGAGCTCTTAGCCGCTTTTGATCCGGATGAAATAGAGGAAAAGGCACAAGCCAAAATTGAAGCAACACCGGTACCAGACCGCACCCCTGCCCTGGAGGAGCAAGCCCGGAAAGAAGCACAGGCGGAACTCATTAGCGAGGCGGCTACCACCTTTAATGGAGAGCTGAACCATTATCTGGAAAACGTACGCAAGCAACACGAACAGATTATCGACAGCATAAATATTGATACGGTCACCAAATCGGAATGGGACACGACTTCAGTAGATAAAGCCACCGAGATTGTCCAGGACTTTACCGCATACCTGCTGCAACACAAAGACGAGATCAAAGCCCTCAGCATCTTTTACGACCAGCCCTATAATCGCAGAAACATTACCTTTAAAATGATCAAGGAAGTGTTTGATCAATTGAGTCTGGAAAAACCTTTATTGGCACCAGCTTATGTGTGGGAAGCCTATAAAACCCTCGAAGAAGTAAAAAGCGAATGCCCCAAAGATGAACTCACTGCTTTGGTGTCATTAATCCGCCGGGTATGCGGTATTGATAACGAGCTCCTGGCCTTTGACAAAACTATAGACGAAAACTTCAAAAAATGGATGTTTAAACAAAATGCCGGTCAACACAACCGCTTTACCACTGAGCAAATGGACTGGTTACGCATGCTGAAAGAACACGTAGTCAGCAGCTACCACCTGGAAGTAGAAGACCTGGACTATACCCCATTTGATGCCAAAGGCGGAAGAGGAAAAATGTACCAGCTCTTTGGTGAGGAGATGAATGAGGTTATTGATGAATTGAATGAGGTATTGGCGGCTTAAATTGTCTGAACCTCTGATTTTTTTGATTAAGTGATTACTATGATTAATGAAAAGTATAGGTATAGTGAGTTAACGGGTTTGATCATTGGGTGCGCCATGGAAGTACATAAACAGTTAGGCAATGGCTTTCAGGAAGTCATTTATCAGCGCGCCCTGGAAATTGAAATGGCTGACAAATTAATTACTTTTAGCCGGGAACACGAAATGCCTATTTTTTACAAAGGACGGCAAATCGGTACAAGAAGGGTTGACTTTTTAGTCAATGAAGCCGTATCGGTTGAAATCAAAGCCTTAGAGCTTGTTTGGAGGTCGGCTTTGGAAGCGAAAAGCGTCAATTTTTTGATGAGACAAGGCTTTTTTTGAAGTTCATACCCGGAGGTACGGACAAGAAAAGTAACGAAGTATCATCAGAAAAGTGATCCTTTACAGCGCAAAGGTTGGCCTCCAAACAAGCTCTTAACCAAACTCGAAGACGTACACTTGGCTCAGGCCATAAACTACTTAGAAGCCTATGACCTGGAAGTGGGTTTGTTAATCAATTTTGGCGCAAAAAGTTTGGCCTTCAAAAGACTGGTGAACAAAAAGTTCAATCAAAAAAAGCAAGGCAACCCAAATATCAAATAAATCATGACCATCAAAAAATCAAAAAAATCACAGTTCAGACAATATGGGTAGTATTATGAGAGAGGATTGGGTAGAATTGGCTTATAAAGATGTTGTAGATAAAATTTCAACAACAAAGCAAAAACTAAAACAGAAAGAATATTTAGAAGAAGGGCAAATTGCAGTTGTAGATCAAGGGCAAGAAGAAATTGGCGGATATACGAATGATGATTCAAGGATTTTAAATTGTGAATTACCTGTAATTGTATTTGGAGATCATACAAAAATTGTCAAAATAATTACATTCCCTTTTGCACCTGGTGCGGATGGAACAAAAGTTCTTCAGCCAAAGAAATTAGTTGATGCTAAACTCTTAGCCTATTTCACGAAAATATTGGCTCATAAGATTTCGGATAAAGGATATGCTAGACATTATCAACATATTGAAAAACAAAAAATTCCAATCCCCCCCCTCCCCGAACAACGCGCCATCGTAGCCAAAATAGAAACCCTCTTTAGCAGTTTAGATAGCGGCATTGCCGACCTTAAAAAAGCACAGGCGCAGCTAAAAATCTATCGGCAGGCGGTGCTCAAAAAAGCTTTTGAGGGGGAACTCACCAAGGAATGGAGAGCCAAACAAAGCAATTTGCCTACGGCAGAAGCGCTTTTAGCTCAGATCAAAGAAGAACGGCAAAACCATTATCAACAACAATTGGAAGTGTGGAAAAAAGGGGTGAAGGATTGGGAGGAGAATGGGAAGGTTGGGAAGAAGCCGGGGAAGCCGAAAGGGTTGAAGGACTTCGAACCTTTAACCAAAGAGGAATTAGGCAAACTAATTAGTTTGCCTAATGAATGGATATATATAAAACAAGGTGAATTGTTAGATGAACCTAAATATGGGACTTCTAAAAAATGTGACTATAAAAGCAAAGGCCTTGGAGTAATCCGGATCCCAAATATCTCTAACCAAAGGATTGATTCCAAGGATTTGAAATTTGCAGAATTTACAGAAGAGGAAAAGTTAGTTTACGAATTGAGAAAAAATGATATATTAATAATTAGATCTAACGGTAGTGTAGATTTAGTCGGTAAATGTGCACTAATTAATGATTCGGATACAAGTTTCTTATTTGCAGGCTATCTAATTCGATTAAGGCCTTTTCAAAAAGTTGCTAGCTCAAAATTTCTGATTAGTTGCTTATCTTCTATTGATTTAAGAAATCAAATTGAATCTAAAGCTAAATCCACAAGTGGAGTGAATAACATTAACTCTGGTGAATTATCATCACTAATCCTTCCTATCTGTTCAATTCAAGAACAACACCAAATCGTCCAAGAAATAGAATCCCGTCTATCGGTATGTGATAAAGTAGAAGAAAGCATAATAGAAAGCTTAGAAAAAGCCCAAGCCTTGCGCCAAAGCATTCTCAAAAAAGCCTTTGAGGGTAAGCTGCTTGATGAACAAGAATTGGCTGCCTGCAAAGCGGCTCCGGATTATGAACCGGCTGGGGTATTGCTGGAGCGAATAAGGGGAGAGAATTAGGAATGGGGAATTAGGAATTACGAATTGGGAATTAGGAATTACGAATTGGGAATTTAGAATAGAGTGCTTATGAAGGAAAATGTAGTGCAAATAAAATCTTATGCTTTTGCTGTGAAAATAGTTAAGGTTTATAAGTATTTGTGCGATGAAAAAAGAGAATATGTTTTGAGTAAACAATTGCTTCGATCAGGTACTTCAATTGGAGCAAATATAGAGGAAGCAATTGGAGGACAAAGCCGTAAGGATTTCTATGCTAAACTTACTATTTCCTATAAAGAAGCAAGAGAGACCCATTATTGGATCAGGCTGATTACCGACACCAACTATTTAGAACCAGAAAAAAGCAAGGAACTTTTAGGAGATTGTGAAGAACTCTTAAAAATTATTGGAAGCATCCAAAAAACAATCCGAAACTCATAATTCATAATTCATAATTCGTAATTCCTAATTCATAATTCCTAATTCATAATTCGTAATTCATAATTCATAATTCGTAATTCATAATTCGTAATTCATAATTCGTAATTCATAATTCGTAATTCGTAATTCGTAATTCGTAATTCGTAATTCGTAATTCATAATTCGTAATTCGTAATTCATAATTCGTAATTCGTAATTTTGAATTCCAAATTCCAAATTAAAATGACAGAAGCATCCATCATATCAAAAGTCTGGAATTTCGCCAACGTACTTCGTGATGACGGAGTCGGCTACGGCGATTATCTGGAACAAATCACCTATTTGCTCTTCCTGAAAATGGCGGATGAGCTCAATAAACCTCCTTACAACAAAGGCTTGAAATTTCCTTTATTGAAAGACCCTGAAGGAAAAGAAATAGTCGGAAGTGAACGCTGCGACTGGTCAACTTTGTCGGGAAAAAGAGGGGCGGAACTAGAGGTTTTTTACAATCAATTGCTGCGTAGTTTATCCTCTGAAAAAGGCATTTTAGGACAAATTTTCACCAAAAGCCAAAATAAAATCCAGGACCCTGCCAAGCTCCTCAAGGTGATCGACATGATTGACCAGGAAAATTGGAGCATGATGGGAGCCGATGTAAAAGGAAAAATTTACGAAGGCCTGTTAGAGAAAAATGCCATGGATAGCTCTGGTTCCAGTGGTGCCGGTCAATACTTTACGCCGAGACCGCTCATTAAAGCCATGGTAGCCTGTGTGCAACCCAAACCCCTAAAAACCATTAGCGATCCTGCGTGTGGAACGGGTGGCTTCTTTTTGGCTGCCTACGATTACATTGTGGCCCACAACAAACTAGATCGGGAAGAAAAAGCCTTTTTGAAAAATGACACTTTCCATGGTAATGAAATAGTGGCCAATACCCGTAGAATGTGTCTGATGAATATGTTCCTGCACAACATTGGTGAAATTGATGGCGAAAGTTATATTTCTTCGGCCGACGCCCTTATTTCTGATAGTGGCCAGCGGTATGATTATGTCCTGGCCAATCCTCCTTTTGGTAAAAAAAGCAGCACCACCATTACCAACGAGCAGGGAGAGCAGCAAAAGCAGGATCTGAGTTACAATCGGCAGGATTTTTGGGCTACCACTTCCAATAAACAACTCAACTTTTTACAACACATTAAAACCCAGTTGAAGATCACCGGAGAAGCGGCTGTGGTGCTTCCCGATAATGTGCTCTTTGAAGGTGGCGCCGGGGAAGCAGTCCGAAAAGAGTTGTTAAAAACCACCGACTTACATACCATCCTCCGCTTACCCACGGGTATATTTTATGCGCAAGGCGTAAAAGCGAACGTATTATTTTTCGACAACAAACCGGCCTCCAAAGATCCCTGGACCAAAGAGGTCTGGATTTATGATTACCGGAATAATGTGCATCATACACCCAAGAAAAACCCGATGCGCTTGTCCCATTTACAGGAATTTATCGACTTGTACAAGGCCAATAACCGGCACAAAAGAACCGAAACCTGGAGTGAAGAGAACGAAAATGGCCGCTGGCGAAAATACACCTATGAGGAGATCATCGCCAGAGACAAAACCAATCTGGATATCTTTTGGATCAAGGATAAAAGTTTAGCCGATCTGGATAATTTGCCAGACCCTGATGTCCTGGCCGAGGAGATTATTGAAAATTTGGAAGCTGGTTTGAGTAGTTTTCGGGAGATTATGGAGACTATAAATGGGGAGGAGTAGGAAATATGCAACCTCATCTCCTTCTGTCAGTATTTGGATTCGCAGGATAAATGGATGATAGGATGACTTCCTAGATATTGACCGCCATTCATTTTCCAATCGGCGTTCGGCGCCACAATCCAACCATCCAAAAATCTAAAAAATCCAAATGCTGACATTTTTATCAGCGAATAGACATGTCTTAAACGATTCTATTTTTCACCCCTCGCCAGAGGCGAGCAAAACGAAAGGTATCGGTCTGCAAGACCTCACCAACAGTGGGTGGTGAATGGAAAAGGCGTGATGATTAGATCGACAAGATATCCTGAATATAAACTATGAAAAGTCAGCTGGGTGGAGTTTTGTATTAGAAACCTAAGCGAAAGCAATTCAAGGCAAGCATTTGCTCTATTTCTTTAATTGTTTGTATATTGTTGTAACTTATTCAGTCAATGTTAATACGACGGGGCTTCCGTTACCCTGATGATTGACTCGCAAGGGGCTTTTAGAATACTAAAAAAGAAGCTGTCAGTCGAAAAAAAGCGCTTTTTTAACAAAAAACTTGTTAAAGTTTAGTTATAACTAAACATTATGCCTAAGTTTGAAGTTGTTATGGTGTCCGGTTTACCTCCACACCCGGTGGAGCCTTTCTACAAGTTATTGGTAGATGGGAAGTGTTATTTTGATGAATTATCTCATTTAGAACTACTGCCATGAAAACCTACAAGGAATTATTACAAACCGATACTTATTGGATCACAAAGATTCAGAATGATCTGTATAATGCAGTTGAAAATTACCTGCAAGCAAACAAGATGACCCGCACCCAGTTTGCTAAACAGTTGGGGGTGAGTAAAGGCTATATTTCTCAGGTGCTCAACGGAGAATTCAATCATCGGCTATCCAAACTTATTGAATTGTCATTGGCTATTGGTAAAGCACCGATGCTGGAATTTGAGGATCTGGATGAAGTGGTGGAAAAAGAAGCTAATGGGATGACTCGCCAGATATTGAACCGCCGTCCGTCTCCAATCAACGTTCGGCGCCACAATCCAACCATCCAAAAATCTAAAAAATCCAAATGCTGACATTTTTATCAGCGAATAGACATGTCTTAAACGATTCTATTTTTCACCCCTCGCCAGAGGCGAGCAAAACAAAACGTATCGGTCTGCAAGACCTCACCAACAGTTGGGTGGTGAATGGAAAAGCCGTGATATTTAGATCGACATGACATCCTGAACATAAACTATGAAAAGTCAGCTTGCTGGAGGTTTGTATAAGAAACTTAACGTGAGCAAAAGTAATTTCGGGCTAACATTCGCAATATCCAGGAGTGTCCAGCAAAAGATGCCCTACTCAGAACTCTCAATTCCTAAAAAAGCACATAAAAGACTGAATTTTAAAAAAAAACTCCTCCGCGAAACTCCGCGTTCCCTGCGCCTCTGCGGTGAAAAAAACACCCCCAAACCATATTCATTCCCCACATACCGACCCACCATACCAACAATCCCCAACACGCTCTAACAACTTCCTACCAAGCCATTTACTCACACTCATTTAATACCTGCATACCAGTCCCGATAATCTTGCCCAAAAAGTTTATCTTTGAATAATTGGACAATAAATACTCTAAACCTAAAATCCCTTGGATATTTCTGGAAATTCAGGGAAACCGGATTTCAGTTATGCGCCCAATTAACACGCTAATACTCCTATCAAAGGTACTCTTGGTATGCTCGTTATACCTTATGGCGAGCTTGTGGAGCACACTCAATGCTCAAGACCTCCAACTCGAACGTATTCCGCCCGAATTGGGCCTTTCCCAAAACAACATCAAGTGCCTGATGCAGGACCGCAAAGGTTTTCTATGGGTAGGTACGCAGGATGGCCTCAATCGCTTTGATGGCTACCAATTTAAAGTATTTCGCAATGATCCTTTTGATTCCAAATCCTTGAGTGACAACAGGATTGAAGCGGTACTGCAAGATCGGGTAGGCAGGATTTGGGTTGCCACTGAATATGGATTAAACCTCTTCGATGCTGAGCAGGAGATCTTTTATCGAATATTGCCGGATTCTACTCGCTCTGATTGGCTGAGCAATCCGATTACGACCAGTATCATGGAAGATCGAAACGGATCCATTTGGTTAAGCACCGTAAATGGCCTGAACAAATTGGTTTTGCCAGCCCAGAGTCGCAACCTGGATAGCCTGCAGATCACCTCTTTTATGCACGATCCGGACAACAAAAATAGTGTAGGAGGCACTTTAATGGAAAATTTGGTGCAGGATGAACAAGGTACTTATTGGTTACAATTATCGGATAGAAGATTTCAGAGATTTGTGTTTGATGAAAAAAGCAACACTTATATTTTTAGTCGAGAGGTAGATGATTTTCCCGACTCTCATTGGAAAAAACAAATAGAAAATGGGCAAAAAGTCTTATTGGGCAAAGGCCGGAATGGCAAAATCTGGATGGGTGTGGGAACCGGACTGGTTTGTTGGGATTCCCGCAAAAAAGCTTTTAATTATTATTCGTTTAAAAAATCGGATCAGCAAATTGATAGCATCAACTGGATCAACTACGGAGACTTGCTGGAAGATAAAGACGGAAAAATTTGGGTGAGTCATTATGGAGGCTTGATCGCTTTTAATACACGTACCGGTTTTTTTGAAAATTACAATCCCGAATCCACAAGTCTGGATCATGCTTTTTATTATGGCGTAGGACCAATGCTGGAGGATAAAGGCGACATTTTATGGTTTGGAACAAGGGGAAAAGGTTTATTTAAATACGATCCCAATACACAGCGCTTCTCGAAGGTTGGCGCAAAAAGAAATGAAAAATCCCTTTGGCAAGGAAATAGCCTGCGATCAATCTACAAAACCAGAGACGGAAACCTCTGGATTGGCCCCACGGATAAAGGCTTATTTGTAGTAGATCGACAAAGTGGATTAAAACGAGCCGTGACCCCCGTACCAGCTGGCGAAAATAATTATGGGATCATATATTCGATGTTGCAAGACCGATCCGGGGCACTCTGGTTAGCCACCGAAGAATTTGGCCTTTTAAAGTTTTCAAAATGGCAAAACAATGGGAAAGTGAACATAGAAGGAAATTATCACCCCATGCCCGATAGCGAGGCGCTTATGGACGCCGTAGTGTGTGACGTTATCGAAGATAGGAATGGAAAAATATGGATTGTAACCGGAACTCATTTATGCTCTTTTGATCAGGATACCGAACAATTCACCCGGTATCCCTTTCCACAGCACGACCTAAAGTTATTGTATCAGATTAAGTTTCCACTCCCTTCCATTTGCCTGGATCAACAAGGCACCTTTTGGATAGGTACTCAACAAGGAATTTTAAAATTCGATCCTAAACGACATTCCTTTAAACTATTTCAAAGTGATTCAAAAAACCCACATAGCTTAAGTAATGATCTTGTACAGGATATTGTGGAGGACCCCAAAAACCCTGATCGTTTTTTATGGATCGGTACCACCGGTGGTGGACTCAATCGCTTTGATATTCAACAGGAAACTTTCACCTATTTTTCAGAAAAAGACGGCCTGCCAGACATGGTCGTCTATGCCATCCTGCCAGACCAGGAAGGCAATCTATGGTTGAGCACCAACAAAGGACTTTCTTTATTTAATCCGGAGAACCAAAGCTTTAGAAATTTTGATGAGGGAGACGGATTGCAGGATATTGAATTTAACTCCAGGGCCCACCACAAAAGTGAAGATGGGGAATTGTTCTTCGGAGGCATCAGTGGGTTTAATGCCTTCTATCCCCAGGATGTGCTTTACAGTAATCTCAACCCGCCGGCCATTGTGATCACCGATTTAAAAATTTCTAATAAATCTGTGCGTAAAAAGGAAGGACATCCTGCTTTAAAGAAAGCCATTGAATATGCGGACGAAGTCGTTCTTTCTTATCAGGATAAAACTTTTTCCTTTGAATTTGCCGTGCTTAATTATACGGCCTCGTCTAAAAATAGCTATGCTTATAAAATGTATGGCTTTGATGAAGACTGGCAGCAGGCGGGAACCAATCGTTCCGCCACCTACACCAACCTTGATCCTGGTGAATATACGTTCCAGGTAAAAGGCGCGAATAGTGATGGGATATGGAATGAAGAAGGAATAGCGATTAAAGTCTTTATTTTACCTCCCTGGTGGCGCACTACCTGGGCTTATGCACTTTATCTTGGCTTAGCCTTCCTTTTGATCTACCTTTTTCGGCGGAATGAGCGCAGACAACAAAAGTTAAAATACAACCTGAATTTGGAAAAAATAGAGGCGGAGAAACTTAAAGAAATTGACCAATTAAAATCGCGTTTTTATACCAATATCACCCACGAATTCCGAACGCCTTTAACGGTGATCCTGGGCATTGCCGATCAATTGGGCGGAAATTCCAAACTGACGCTGAAAGAAAGCGCTCAACTCATTCGCCGCAATGGCAAAAATCTACTGGGACTTATTAACCAACTGCTAGCTTTGTCCAAACTGGAAAGCAATTCCATCAAGCTTAACCTACAGCAGGCCGATATTGTCCCTTTTTTGAGGTATGTCACCGAATCCTTCCAAACTTATGCCAACAGCAAAAATTTGCAATTGCGTTTTTTTACCCTGAAGGAAAAACTCGTCATGGATTATGACCCGGCGCAATTGCGGCAAATTCTCACCAATTTGTTATCCAATGCCTTCAAATTCACCCCTTCTGAAGGGGTCATAGAGGTGCGCTTAACGCAACATGAAGATAATTGCCAAATCGCGGTCCGGGATACAGGAATTGGAATTGCTGCCGAAAACCTTCCCTTTATCTTTGATCGTTTCTATCAAACGGCTTCCCCAAATTCCGGAGCGAATACCCGCGAAGGTGAAGGCTCCGGAATAGGCCTGGCACATACGCAGGAATTGGTCAAACTGATGAAGGGGAAGATTGAGGTGGAAAGTATACTTGAGCAGGGAACAAAGATTACGGTTTCGCTTCCTATTTGCAATGATGCTCCCTTATGGTCTACTTCCTTCGAAGAATTTCAACCTGCAAATACACCAATGGAGCACTTTCCTCTTGTTATGGACGAAGGTCATTTAGCTAAGAAAAAGAAACCTTTATCCAAAAATGAAGAACGCCCGATCCTCTTGATCATAGAAGATAATGCCGATGTGGTTACCTATCTAAAAACCTGTTTGCAGGGACTTTATCAAATTGAAGTGGCTTATAACGGTTCTATTGGAACAGAAAAAGCCTTAGCCAGCATACCCGATCTGATCATTAGCGATGTCATGATGCCGGGTAAGGATGGTTTTGAGGTCTGTGATACCTTAAAAAAAGATGAACGCACCAGCCATATTCCCATTATTCTTTTGACGGCCAAAGCAGATGCTGCCTCCAAACTGGAAGGTTTGAAAAGCGGCGCGGATGCTTATTTAGCCAAACCCTTCGACCGGGAAGAATTGTTGGTTCGATTGGAAAAACTGATCGAATTGCGGAAGCGCATCAAAGCCAGATTTGCCAATATCCTGACGGATGATAAAAACGATTTTCCACTGGAGGATTCCTTTTTATCCAAAGTAAAAAATATTGTCGCCGAAAACAGTGCTGACGAAGACTTCGATTTAATGCAATTGTGCCGGGCCATCGGTATGAGCCGTTCGCAATTGTTTCGAAAAATGAAAGCCCTGATCGGTGAATCTCCCTCCCATTTTATCCGCTCCTATCGGCTACAACAGGGTAGAAAACTATTGGAAAACACCAACCTCACCATTTCAGAAATCACTTTTCGGGTGGGTTTTAAAGACGCCACCCACTTTTCCAAGGCTTTTCAAGAAGAATTTGGAATCACTCCGAGTGCAACACGCAACTAGCTGAAAGGCAATATCTTGCAAATGTTCTGTTTTTTTTTATGCAACCAATCACCACGGTTTTTTGCATCACTACAACCATTTGACCTCCCCTTGGGACGCATTGACGGTGCTTTTTTGGGGATGCAGACACATCTTTGTCAAAAGCAATTTTGTGCCCCCCCCCTGCTACACTTAACCTTTAATCCATTTCAATCATGAAAAAAAGAAATTTAAAACTAAAGGCACTGATCCTTTTTAGTTTATTAATTGGACTTCAGCAATTGGGAAGAGCACATTGTATTTATAATTATTCAGGGGTAACGATAAAAGCAAGTGTTAGCCCAGGAGATTTTACCAAAACCATATCCCATAATGATAGTGAATGTTGCAATTCGACAAATTCGGACTGTCATCCTATTGAACCTCGGACCACAACTCAATTATATACGGCTACCATCGAAGTCGGTGATGTAAAAATCACCGTCCCATTGGAAGCTGGAGGGTTTCTTGAGGTATATTCCGTTACCGAAGAACCGGGCCGGGAAGCAATGATCACCTGCCTCTCTTATGGTGCTGATGGTAATTTAAAAACAACAAGACCCTTTTACACTGGATCCGGCAACCGCTCCATAAAATTTCTGGCAACCGGTGATCCCCAGTATAATAATCAAGTCAATGAAAATACAATAAGATCAAGTATAGTACTCAATACTATACAGGGGCGGTTGAATCCTGTAGGTGCCCAATATCGGGGTATTATTGTTTCAGGAGATTGTACTCAAAATTCCCGCAAAGATGAGTATGATACGTATAAAGACCTTACGAAAACCTATAATAATTGGATTTACGATGGCATAGGCAATCACGATTTATTTAATCCTGATTGGACGGAATACACGGCTTGTCCTTTGTTAGACTATTGCCAGGATCCCTTTATGATATTTGACGATATCAAAGAGAGAAAACGAAGTTCTTCCGTGAATTTTTCAAATGTGAATGGAGAAATATATAAGGCAAGCCTCCCTGCGCCCTTTACTAGCGTAAGTTATGATTTTCATTCATTCAAACCTCCGCATTATTCATGGGATTGGGAAGATGTACACTTTGTGCAGCTCAATCTCTATCCTGGAAATGGGCATGGGCAAGCAGATCATGACCCCGATGGAGATCCGTACTACCTTACTCCGATGAATAGTTTGGCGTTCTTGGAGGCAGACCTGCAAAGTCATGTCGCAAATTCGCCTGATCCATGTCGACCAATAGTGCTGATCCACCATTATGGAATGGATAATTTTTCAATTGGCGATGATGATGGAGATGGTAATTTCGGAGAGTCCGGAGAGCGGGAATGGTGGACTGCAGCGGATAGATTGGCTTATTGGAATGCTATTGCTGATTATAATGTGGCTGCCATCATTACAGGGCATAATCATACAGCAACTGATTTCTATATTCCATGGTCGAGGCCAGACGGCACCACCGAAGGCCCCAATGCTATTCCCACTTTTATTGCAGGAGGGGCTAAAGATGGAGGCTATTTTATTGAGGTAGAGATGAATAATAGTCAGCTGATTGCTACGCGATTCGAACAGATGGGAGGGGCCTTGGGCATCCAGTTTTCACAAGTAGATCAGGAAGTCGTCCCCTTAATTGATGATTGTCCTCCAATTGCCCTTTGTAAAGATGCAACGGTGGCTTTAGATAATAATGGCAATGGAACCCTTCTACCTGATGATGTGGATAATGGAAGCCATGATGATAATGGTATTGTGGACTGGAATCTATCACAAACGGACTTTGATTGTTCAGATGTTTCTCCGCTTAAAGTAACCATAACCTTGAGTGTTACGGATGGAACCGGACAGACAGCTACCTGCCAAAGTCGGGTATTAGTGAGAGATAGCGGTGATCCAACTGCAATATGCAAGGATATAACGGTATCCCTGGATGAAGCCGGCCAGGCACGAGTAGCCTCAAACGACCTTGATGATGGCTCCTATGATGCCTGCCCAGGGCCTATTTCTTTCTTTTTTCCCGGAGACCATATTTTTCAAAATTTTGACTGTAGTAATATCGGCGATAACCCCGTTACTGTACGCGTTTTTGATAATTATGGAAATATTGGCACCTGCAATCCTACCGTGACCGTAGTCGATGACATGGCGCCCGAAGCTGTTTGTAAGAATCTTACTATTAATGTAGGTTCATCTGGTTTAATTTCTATTGCTGTTTACCAAATTGACGATGGTTCAAACGACAATTGCAACATAGCTTCTTATGCTTTAAGCCGGACAATCTTCACTTGCACTGATATAGGCGTTAATCCCATAACGATGACGGTCACAGACGTTAGCGGTAATAATAATCCTTGTAATACTTTCGTAACCGTAGAAGATAATGTCCCACCAGAAGCACTTTGTCAGGATGTGACCATTCAGTTGGATGTCAATGGTGAAGCTTCGGTCACTGCCGGCCAGGTAGATAATGGTTCTGATGATGTCTGCGGCCTTGAATCTATCACCTTAAGCCAGGCAAACTTTGATTGTGCCGAGGTAGGCGGTAATGAGGTAACGCTGACGGCCACTGACGGCAGTGGTAATCCGAATACCTGTACGACTACAGTGACCGTAGAAGATAATATAGCGCCAGAAGCGCGTTGTCAGGATGCCACCATTCAGTTGGATGTCAATGGCGCAGCATCGGTCACTGTCAATGAGGTAGATGATAATTCTAATGACGCCTGCGGTCTTGCATCCATGGCATTAAGCCAGACGAGCTTTGATTGTGCCGAGGTAGGTGGTAATGAGGTAATACTGACAGCCACAGATGTCAACGGTAATCAGAATACCTGCACGGCTACTGTGACCGTAGAAGATAATGTCCCCCCGGAAGCACTTTGTCAGGATGTGACCATTAAGTTGGACGCCAATGGCGCAGCATCGGTCACTGCCAGTGCGGTAGATAATGGTTCTAATGACGCTTGCGGCCTTGCGTCCATAGCATTAAATCAGACGAATTTTGTTTGTAGCGAGGTGGGTGATAATGAGGTAATACTGACGGCCACAGATGTCAACAGTAATATAAATACCTGTACCGCCAAAGTGACGGTAGAAGATAAGGTAATTCCGGAAGCACTTTGTCAGGATGTCACTATTCAGTTGGGTGCCAATGGCGCAGCATCGGTCACTGCCGGTCAGGTAGATGATGGTTCTAATGACGCCTGTGGTCTAGAATCTATGGCATTAAATCAGACGAATTTTGTTTGTGCCGAGGTAGGTGGTAATGAGGTAATACTAACGGTTACAGATGTCAACAGTAATACCAATACCTGTACCGCCACAGTGACGGTAGAAGATAATGTAATTCCTGAAATATCGCTTTGTCAAGGCAATGCACTAGATTTTAATGGCGAAAATGAGCTGCTTTCTTCGTCGGTTATTGATTTTGCAGCTACTGATGCCTGTGGCCTGGTCTCCACTATTTATGATCCCGAATATATCACGTGTGATCATTTAGGAATGAATATTCCCGTTACCGTTACGACAACCGATGTTAATGGCAATGCCAATAGTTGTATTGCCAATGTTGAAGTCACCGGTCTGCCATGTGGCTGGGAAGACTATGACGATGACGGGATTGGTTGTGAAGATAGTAATGATGCGAGCTACGATGTGCCTTCTGAGAGCTTTACGCTGGTCAGTGAAGGCTGTTATTCTACCAATTTCACCGCCGATGATGCCGCTTATGTAAAATATGATCTATGTGGAGATGGTGAAATCATAGCGCATATTGCTTCTATCAGCCCACTTGGGCAAGGATGGGCCGGCATAAGTATGAGGGAAAACGAAGCACCAGGATCTAAAAAAGTAGCACTAAGTACTAATTTATCTAATTTTTGCCGCCGGGAAGTCAGGTTTAGCACCAATGGTAGTGCTTATCCACAACAGTTTTTCCGTCCAGGAGCAAGTTGGCTTAAGCTAGTACGAAATGGCAATCAGTTTAGAGGTTATCTATCAACAAATGGTTCCAGCTGGCAATCCGCAATGGCATACAATATGAATATGTCGAATTGCATCCAATTGGGCCTGTATCTCACCAACTATAACAGTGCAACGGTTACCGCAATTTTTGATCAGGTCTCTGTGACCGGAGCAGGTAACTTAGCATTCAGTACACCAGAGGTCAGCCTGGGAGAAGTTGGCGCCACTTATTTTGATGCCAAAGATTTCTCCATTTTTCCCAACCCTGCTAAAGAGCAACTCTACCTGAATCTCGACAATTATTATGGCCAGGAAGTTCAGATTGTTATCATCAATCATTTGGGGCAAACACTCCTTCAGCGTAAGCTGGATCAGGTGGGCACAAAACCAGAGAAATTGGACCTCAATGTATTAAGCAATGGCACTTATTTTATAAAAATAAATACCGATAAAGGTCAAAAAGTAAAACAATTTTTAATAGCGAAATAGTCCCCCTTTTATTGATTGGAATAGAGCTCCTTTGGGAGCCCTATTCTTATTTTTAAGCCTAATTAATGACAGCTTGCATAAGCACGCCGTATTCCTTCATTATTGCTAACGGTCGTCGTTGTCCCATTTTCAAAAACAAGGTCTACAGGGAATTGTAATGTAGGATTTGCTCTGGTATCTGGATTGGCTGCATACCACGCTCTGATCTCAGCCCGGATTTCTTCTGCAGTGCCCGAAATTTCCGCGCCATCTGACATGACAAAGGTGACGGGGAATACTAGGTTGAAACATTCATGCCGGTCCCGACCTTCTTCACCACGGCGGCGTTCGCGGTCACGGTGCCTTCTCAGCTCTCTTCCATTCCGGTCAAAATAGACCTCTGTACGCTCTCCAATGCACGTTCCCATTCCCCTGCGCATGCTCACTTCGTACCCCAGTTCAGGAGCGAGACTGGCAATCTCGACATAACTTTCTGCATAATCTTGGGTCAATAAAGAGGACGCCTCAGCCGGTAAGGTTGTAGCACTAATATTCTGTTTGTTAGCCTCCTGTATAGCCTGTATTAAGGCATCGTCCGACATGACCTCGCTGCTTTTTTCACAAGAGGTAAAAGCGAACAATACCACTGCTAGAAAACTCAAAAATTTAAAATTCATGGTAGAAAAATTTAAAAATTAGAAATTAGAATCGATAATTCAAACTCAATTTAAGAGCGGTACCTCTCTTTGATGAGCCTGGAAATTCGTTTGTACTATTTTTGATAATATTGTAATGATAATTAAAAGACCCTCTGGCGTGCCAACCATTAAATATTTGATAATCCAGACCCAGACCTGCATAGGTGCTGAGGAATTGTTTGTTGGAAAATGCTTGTGAAAGTATCCGTCTCCGGTCAACGGGTAATATTCGTCCCCTTGCTTCTACGGTAGTGATAAACCGATAATCGCCAAAACTGATTCTATTGTATTGAAAACCGCCTTGAAAGAGCCAAGTCAATTTTCCAGAACCGTAAAAATATTCAATACCGAGAGGGATTTGCATATACTTCAGCGATAGATGATCCTGAATGCGGACTTCCAGGAGATCACCTTCCTGTAATTCCTGACCTCTTTCTATGGAAATATCAAAAGCACTTTTTATTTCCGTAAAAGCAGTACTTGTTTTTAATAATAACTCGTTCCTGATCGGTTCGCCAGGGCGGGTTGTTTCGTTAGTCCGGTTGTACGCCAGCCCGAGGACAAACCTTCTCTGTAGTTGGATAGAGGTATTGCGCAACCCTGTTCTTATCCACCAATTCTTTTTTGGAGACCAGGCAAAATAAAAACCGTGTGAAGGAGTAGAAATTTTATTGGTTTGTGCGCTTTCTGATGCCAAACGTTGGTTTTCAAAAGTTCGATTAATGGCCATGTCAAATCCCAATAATGCATATTCGTAGCCTATTTCAAACCTTTTCCTATTGCTTTTTAAAGGCCTGATTTGAGTCGGCAGGCTTAACTTCAGAGGATAATTTTCGTTGAAGGTGAAGGGATTTATTAAAAGCGCCGGCAACTTCTGGACAAGGTTCATCTTTAGTTTGTTCTCCTTTGCATCGGCAACCTCATCAAGTACATTATTTTTAGCAATTGGGGTTAGAACAGAATCATTAATCTTCTTTTGAAGTATCCGGTTTTCCTCTTGCAACTGCAAAACAGCAGATTGTTGTGATTGCATAAGACCGTCCAAATCCTTTTCCCGTTGGACAAGTTCGTCATTTGAACATTGTAATTGCTCGCTTTTTAAAAGCAGCCTTGTTTTTTCATTCAAATATTTTTTTTCTAAACTGGCTACTGCCATATTTGACGCTTCTGATTGTTCATTTTGAATTTGTAATGCCGTTTTTAAATCGACAACTTGCTGCTGCAAATAGAAGATATACCCAAATGTTGCCAGCAAAAAGAGGCCAATTATTGCGATTAAAATAAATTTTGCATAATTGGGTTTTGCAGCTCCTGAAACATCGATTTGTTGCAGTACCTCGTCTCTAACGGCTCTGTCAGGCCTCATCCAATCGCCACCTGATTCGTCAAAGTCGTCGAATTTTTTCCTAAAAAAATCGCCCAAATTATTGTTTTTATCTTCCATGATCCTGTGTTAAAGTAGCAACTTCAATTGCGCTTGCAACGTTCTTTTTGCTTTGTATAATTGAGACTTAGAAGTGCCCACTGAAATACCTAAAGTCTCCGCAATTTCTCGATGGGAATAACCCTCAATTTCATACATATTAAATACCACCCGGTACCCCAAAGGCAATTTCTGCACCAACTCAATCAATTCTCGGGCTGTAATTTTTTCTATAATACTTTCGGGCCAAGGCATGGTGGCTGCCGTCAGGCTCAAATCCTCAAAAGATTCCTGCCATTGATGCCTTTTTAAATATTTCAATGCTTCATTGACAATAACCCTATTTGACCACCCACCAAAAGTGCCGCGTTTTATATCAAACTTGTCCAACACCTGAAACACCTTGACCACACCCTCCTGAAAAATATCCTGAGCCTCCGACCTGTTTCGACCATACCGCAGGCAAAGGCGGAACCAATATGGCTCGTTTTGCTCATACAGTATTTTGCTTGCCGACTTGTCTCCTGCCAAAATTTTTTTGATGAGCAGATGATCGTCTTGGTTCATTGTCAATGCACTTTCTAATTACACATAGCTGAATTTTAGGAAAAGGGTTGCCTGGAGCATGTTTTCCCGTTAAAGATTGTTTAAAGATTTGACAAGGCCCTTATTCTCCTGTACCTTGCAAGAGATGATAAGAGAATGCTACTAAATTAACCGGAAGTTATGAGAAGAACGTTACTTTTTACCTGTATAATGATCATTGGTTTAAGCGGCTGGAGCCAAAGCCCGATACAAATTACCAAAACAGTTGTGGAACAAATTGCTGGAATAGGGGAGTCTGAAAATCCTGAAGAAATTGAATTGCGGACAACCATTCAAAATGTATCCAACCAAACTATTGCGCTTAAGTGGACTAAATATGTGCTCGACCTTCCTCCCGTTTGGGAAGCAGAGGTGTACGATAAAGAACTGTGTTATTTACCAAATGCCTATACCAATTATGACCCTGGGTACTTTGAAGCTCCAGTGGAATTAATACCTGGTGAATCGTTTGACCTGGTTTTACATGTATTGACTCATGGTAAAGCTGGTGTTGGCGCTTTTGAATTTCCCATATCCTTGATTAACCAGCCGGATGAGGTACTCGAAACGGTGACCTTTTATCCTCAAGTAATTGAACAAGAGGTTCAACGTTCTGCCAGCCTGAAGTTGTACCCAAATCCTGCGGAAGACTATTTCCGGATTAGTGGCGATGAGCACATTACCAAGCTGATGCTCTACAACAGCATTGGCCAACCTGTTCGGCAATATACCGCAGTACCCGGACAACGATATGATATTTCTGACCTGCCCGAAGGCCTTTATCTGCTTGGCCTGCTGGATCAAAAAGGGGAGACAAAAAAGACCCTGAGGTTGATGAAACGATTGAGGAGAGCTTAATTTTTTAAGAATGAGCGCTTAGTTCATGTTTGGAGGGTAGCGTCTTTGTTCAATTTGAATTCCACCTGAATTCATCTTTTTGTTCATTTTTTGAAACCCGCTGACTTTTTTGCAGCCATCTTGCCAAAGCTTCCCCATTTCTATTTCCTCCCAACCTTTTTCCAATAATCCGCATCCATTTAGCTAGAGTTTTGTTTTATTTTTGAAAACCATTATCTTTAAGAGCTGTGGGAAAAGGAATTCTCAATAACCATTATCACATTTATTATGGCTTTTTTTCGATTTACCAAATTACCCAAACATCGGCAGTACGAGTATACACCTCGATATTGGAACCAGGAGAAAGAGGAATTGGCGGAGCGCCTTAAAAATATTGAAGAACGCAAAAAAGGGAATCCGGATGCTATGAAATCTCGTATTTCCAATGGTTTTCGACGAGGTTTTAGTGGCGGGAGAAGTGTTCGTGGCAAGCAAGCTAAACGCTCCAACCTTATTCTATTGGCGATAATTGTCTTGCTAGTATTTTTTACCTATTTTGCGCTCACAGAATACCTGCCCGGACTGGTTGAATCTATGGAGTCCGGTGGGGAGTGACATTTAATTAAAAGGAGAGTATAGATATGGCTGATATCATTCAGCTACTGCCCGACGCTATTGCCAATCAAATTGCTGCTGGAGAAGTTATCCAACGCCCGGCTTCAGTGGTTAAGGAACTGATGGAAAATGCGATAGATGCGGGGAGTACGAGTGTAAAACTTATTGTAAAAGATTCGGGCAAGACGTTGATTCAGGTAATCGATAACGGTTGTGGTATGTCTGAAACTGATGCACGAATGTCGCTGCAACGACACGCCACTTCCAAAATAAGACAAGCAGAAGACTTGTTTGCCATTCGTACGATGGGGTTTCGTGGTGAAGCGATGGCTTCCATTGCTGCAGTGGCCCACATGGAAATGCGCACGCGTCGGCAGACAGAAGAATTGGGGGTGCGGCTGGTAGTGGAAGGTTCGGAAATAAAAACGCAAGAGGCCTGCCAGTGTACTTCAGGGACCAGCATTTCCGTCAAAAATCTGTTTTTTAATGTACCGGCCCGCCGTAATTTCCTCAAATCCAATACGGTAGAAATGCGCCATATCCTCGATGAATTCCAGCATGTGGCACTGGCTCATCCCGATATCTTTTTCTCCCTGCATCACAACAATAGCGAGGTTTTTCATCTGCCTGCGGGCAATCTGCGGCAAAGGATCATCAGCATCTTTGGCAATCAATACAACAAACGCCTGGTTCCGGTTTCTGAAGAGACGGATGTATTAAAGCTTTATGGGTTTGTAGGCAAACCGGAATTTGCCAAAAAGACCAGAGGGGAACAATTGTTTTTTGTCAACCAGCGCTTCATCAAAAGTGGTTACCTCAATCATGCTGTGATGACCGCTTATGAGGGCTTGTTAACAAAGGATGCTTACCCGCTATACATTGTCTTTATCGATATTGACCCCGAAAGGATTGATATCAATGTACACCCGACCAAGCAGGAGATCAAATTTGACGATGAACGCCTGGTGTACAACTACCTGCGGGTAGCCGTGCGGCACGCGCTAGGGCAATACAGCATCATGCCTACACTGGATTTTAATCAGGAAACGAGCTTTGCGCCCGATCGGTTGAACGCAGCAGCAAAACAACAAACATCTTCGAGTGGTTATCCAACCATTAAACCCGAAAAGGGCGCAGGAAGACCGGAGCCGAGCCCATTACAAATTTCAAATCAAAAAAACTGGAGCAAACTCTACGATGGCCTTGATGAATTTGTCACTCAGGAAGAGGATGCCTCCGCTCCGGTGACGATCGAAAGTGAATGGTCAGGTGGAAATACCCTTGACGATACCACGGGAAGTTTTTCACAGCAAAAAAGTGTGCCTTACCAGGTCCACGCTACCTATATAGTAAGTCCGATCAAATCCGGTTTCCTGGTTATTGACCAGCAGGCGGCGCATGAACGTATTCTCTATGAGCAATACCTGGCGGTTTTGGAAAAACAATCAGCGCTTTCCCAAAAGCAACTTTTTCCGCGGTCTATTACCTTGCCTCCGGCAGATGCCACGTTGATGCAGGAGATCCTACCCAAAATCAACCTTCTGGGGTTCGATATTCAGGAATTTGGTACGCATACCTTTGTGATCAACGGTATTCCTGCCGAAATGACCGGCAAACAAGATGAAGCCAAAGTAATTGAGGGGTTGCTGGAGCAATACAAACGTAATATCGACCTCAAATTGGATGTACGTGAAAATATTGCAAGAGCTATGGCCCGCAGTACCGCGATCCGCAAAGGGCAAAATATGACAGTGGAAGAGATGCAATCACTCATCGACAAATTATTTGCCTGCGCATTGCCGTTTCGAAGTCCTACCGGACGTAGTTGTTTCCTAACTTTTGAACTGGAAGAGTTCGCAAAGCGTTTTGATGCTTAAAGTTTCAATGCATGTTTCAGATTACCGAAGTTGTTAAGAACCTGTTGATTATTAATGTGCTGACCTTTCTGGCCAGTATCGTACTTACCCAAAGTGGGATTCTTAACACGCAGGATATGCTGGCCTTGCATTACCCGACATCCCCGTCTTTTCGGCCTTATCAGATTGCGACCTATTTTTTTATGCACGCCAATTTTTTACACCTGCTTTTTAATATGATTGCATTGGTGTTTTTTGGCAATCAGCTGGAAGTACTCTGGGGAGCCAAACGCTTTTTGTTTTACTACATTTTCTGCGCTATGGGGGCTTTGGTGCTGCACTTGTTGTTTAACTATGTTGAATTGCACCCGCTACAAGTGGCGTTGGATAACTTTAGAGATACGCCCTCACTGGATAATTTCTGGGCATTCTTCAATCAGACCAATTTGACGCAGATACCGGAAAATGCAAAGATTTTTAAAGAGATGAGCAACCAGATCAGAGAGGGAAATCCTCAGGTAATTGCTCAGGTCTATTCCGAAATGGTCAGTGTGTTTGGTGCAAAGAGTAATACGGCAATGTTGGGTGCATCCGGTGCCGTTTTTGGGATTTTATTGGCATTTGGTATAAAATTTCCGGAATCCAGCATTTTTTTGTTGTTTATACCTATACCGATTAAGGCAAAATATTTTGTACCTGTTTTGATGATAGGAGAGCTTTATCTGGGTGTCAATCAATTTTCCTGGGATAATATCGCACACTTTGCCCATTTGGGAGGTGCTATATTTGGAATCTTATTAATTTTGTATTGGGAAAAATTTGGCTCCCGGTTTTGAATTTTCAAAAGAACGCTACTGAACGACTCTCCTATGTTTTTGTTTTGTAAGTGAAACTGTCTAATTAGTATCTAATGTTTACATCCATTTGGGAAGATATAAAGCGGGAGTATAATTATGGTAATATGGTCACCCGGATCATTATTATCAATACGGCTGTATTTGTATTGGTCAATCTAACGTGGGTCATACTGAGGCTAACCCATGCTTATACTACGCCTCGACTCTACAACTCTATCATTCACTTTTTTTCACTCTCCTCTGATTGGATGCACAACCTCACCCATCCGTGGGTGTGGATTACCAGTATGTTTTTGCATGAAGGGTTTATGCATATTTTGTTCAATATGCTTTTTATGTACTGGTTTGGGCGTATAGTGGGTGATTTTATAGGCAACCACCGCATTTTACCACTGTACCTCTTGGGAGGTCTGGTTGGTGGTCTGGCTTTTGTCTTGTCGATTAACTTTCTGCCTTATGATGCTACTGGTGCGGTGCATTATGCGCTGGGCGCATCCGGTGCCGTGATGGGCATTGTAGTCGCTGCGGGAGTCTTGTCGCCTGACTATCTGATGCATCTGCCGTTTATTGGTGGCGTCAAGCTAAAATTCATTGTAGGCACCCTGGTTTTTATCGACTTGATTGGATTGGCCGGAGATACCAATACCGGCGGGCATTTTGCGCACATTGGTGGAGCTATCTTCGGATGGATATTTGTATGGCAACTGCGTGAAGGTAATGACTGGTCGGTACCCGTTAGCAATTTACTCGATCGCATCAAGTACTTTTTTAAAAGCCTGGGAAATTGGGGCAATACCCGCAAGGGCCCCAGAGTGGTCTATAAAAACCCCAACCGAAGCCGTACGCCAAAATCCCGGAAAGGCAACAGTGCCAGTGACCAGCCAATCGATCTTTCACACCAGGAAAGGCTAGATGCCATCCTGGATAAAATCAAAAAATCGGGTTACGAAAGTCTCACATCCGAAGAGAAAGAGTTCCTGTTTAACGCCAGTAAAGAAAAATAGCTTTGCAGAGAACGAATAAATTACTGCGCTGGACCAATATCATTTTGATTTTTGCTACCCTAGGTGCTTATTTGTCGCCCTATCTTCATCCAACCCATTTCTGGGTCTTCTCCGTTTTGGGGCTGTTTTATCCCTGGTTGTTATTGGGTAACGTACTTTTTGTCCTTGCCTGGCTTATTTTGCGTAAGCGCTACTTATTTTTTTCTCTTTGTTGCATCTTATTGGGTTGGGATCATTTTACCGGATTCGTAGGCATTCACAAATCCGATATTTCGAAAGTGGATACTGATCTGGTGGTGATGACCTACAACTGCCATGGCCTGTTGAAGATGAATTCCAAAACCTACCTGACACCAAAAGAATTACAAAGCCTGGTGGATAAATACCAGCCCGACCTGTTGTGCCTCCAGGAGTTTCCCTTTATGCAAAGTAAAGCCCCTCCTTATGTTGAGCAGCTACAAAAGAACACCAAGTTGAAATATTTCCACCGGGTTGCCGGAGGAGGAATAGCTGTTTTTTCCCGTTATCCCTTTGGCAAAAAAGATGGAAAATATTTCACCAATAAGGCCAATGGTTATATGCATATCGATATAGAGACTGGCGAACACACACTGCGCTTGTTCAATATTCATTTGCAGACGAATGCCGTTTCAAGTATGGCCAACCGGGTAGCTAATGAAGGCAATTTTCAGGAAAAAGAAACCTGGTTCAAAATCAAAGGCATGATTGGACGCTACCGTAGGTCTGCCGGAATGCGGGCCAACCAGGCAAAAGAAATTGCCGCCAATATTGCACGTAGCCCTTATCCAGTACTGGTTTGTGGAGATTTTAATGATGTGCCTCAGTCTTATTCTTACCATCAGCTCGCTATTGGCCTGAAAGATAGCTTCAAATCAGCTGGTCGTGGACTTGGGACTACCTTTAATGGCAAGATTCCTGCCCTCCGGATTGACTACATTCTGGCCGACCCACGGCTACACATTAAAACCCACCATAACGACAAAAGTCCCTTTTCCGACCACTTTCCGGTCATCAGCAGGATGAGCTTCTAACCTGCATTCAGATAAAGTGTGCACAATCCTGCCAAATCCGAATGGTTTTTCCCCTATTGTCCTAAATTCGGCATTTTAAGTTCCTGTTCAGCTTCTTATACATATTAAAAACCTTTAAATTGGAGGAAACCATATTTTACTCACCCAAAAACAACACAAGATGAACAGATTACTAAAAAACACCTTTTTCCTAATCTTATTATTAGGCCTGACCACCTGTGCAAAAGAGCGACTAGAAACTACAGCTTCTGTTTTAGCAGATGAAGAAATTAGCTTTAGAAACCATAATGAACGAGTAGTGGTAGCCAACCGCGCTTCCCGAAGCATTTCCGTAATCGATGCAGCGACTAATACCTTGATTGGCACCTATCCCATGCCTGATAATGGTGAACCTATGTATGTGGTTCACGTTCCCAGAGTGAATGCCGTTTTTGTAGGCGACCGCGCCAATAACCGAGTGGTTGTTTTTGACGAATCCGATTTTTCCGTTCTTGGCTTCCGGCAGGCTGGAGCTGGCGTATTCCACATGTGGGCCAATCCTATCGGGACGGAACTATGGGTCAATAACGATATTGACAATACCACGACTGTAATTCATCCGGGTTCAACAAAAGTGAAAGCCACCGTAGCAACACCTGCTGACCTGGTGGCACAAGGCGGAAAACCCCACGATGTCTTTTACGATCCTGTGGTAAGGGCTGCTTATGTTAGTGTTTTAGGCAATAGTGGTCCCAATGATTATATCGTAAAATACGGTGGTTTTTATACCGAAGTTGGGCGGGTAGCCGTCGGTAAAGACCCCCATTTATTTGCTGATGATGCCAATAATCTGCTATACGTACCTTGCCAGGGTACCGGTGAATTGTACGTCCTTGATCGGAACACCTTAAATGTACAAGCCATCCTTCCCTTTAGTGGAGCACATGGCATCTTTATGACCGGTAGTGGAGATTATGCCTATGTCGGCAATATTTCCGGGGCTATGATTGGCCTATTTGATACCAACACCAATAGCCAGGTAGGGGCAGCCGTGAGTACCCCATTCTCCACTCCTCACAACCTGGTGATCAATACCACTGAGGACAAATTATTTGTTACACATTCCGGTGGGACTGCTGATAAATTGAGTATTTATTCCCTCAATCCTGCACCGACCTTGATGACTAGTATTACCGTAGGCCTCAATCCTTTTGGTTTGGCTTATTATCGGTATTAGGTTATCGGTATTAGGGGGGATTCAACAAATGCAGTGTTTCCCCCCTAAAACTTAAGCTGTATAAACCAGAACCCAGAGGATTTGGTTAACCCAAACAGTGCACCAGCATAGCCAACCGGCATAGATTTTCCAAATAATTCGCTCAAAACTACCCCACATCCATCATCACTTCTTATTTTTGCGGCTCAATTACAGATACGGGAAACTTTTTTGGGTAAAATACCGTATTTAGAGGAATGCACGAAGTGATTGACTATTCTGCCTTTGCAACGTTTCGTCGCCCAAGGGAAAAGTGTCTAGCGTTGCGTTTTTTCGCAGCTCGCTTTTCACTTTTGTTTAAAGGAGAGAGGCCGATGGAGCTGGAACTTCGTTGCTTAAAAATTAGAAAGCCGTCGATAAATTTGATATTAAGATGAAGACACCTTTGCAGGTTTATAATAGCCTGACACGAGAGAAAGAAACATTTACACCTTTGGTAGAAGGTCGTATCGGGATGTATGTATGTGGTCCTACGGTATATAATGATGTGCATTTGGGTAATTGCCGCACCTTTATGAGTTTTGATATCATTTATCGCTACCTGCTGTATTTGGGCTACAAGGTGCGGTATGTGCGCAACATTACGGATGTTGGCCACTTGCTTGATGATGGTGAAGACCGTATCTTAAAAGGTGCACGTCTGGATCAGCTCGAACCGATGGAAGTGGTACAAAAGTACACCAATGGCTTTCATGATATCATGCGTGTTTTTAATGCGCTGCCTCCCAGTATTGAACCACGCGCTACCGGGCACATCATCGATCAGATTGAAATGGTGCAGGCTATCCTCGACAGTGGTTATGCTTACCTCGCAAACGGATCGGTTTATTTCGATACGCTGAAGTTTGCCAAAGAAAAAGACGTCTACGGCAAATTATCCGGTAGGGTTGTAGAAGACCTGCTTGCTGAATCAAGAGAAAACTTGAAAAACCAGGACGAAAAAAGACATCCGGCAGATTTTGCCCTCTGGATGAAAGCTTCTCCTGAACATATCATGCGTTGGAATTCACCCTGGTCAGTTGGCTTTCCCGGCTGGCATTTGGAGTGCTCGGCGATGAGTACCAAATACCTGGGTAAAACTTTTGATATCCACGGTGGTGGCAATGACTTGAAATTTCCTCACCATGAAAATGAAGTGGCACAGAATTTCACTGCTTGTGGCTGTGCGCCTGCCAATTACTGGCTGCACACCAATATGCTGCTGATGAATGGCCGCAAGATGTCAAAAAGTGATGGCAATACCATTTCTCCAGAGGAGCTGTTCACTGGCAACAGCCCGCATGTGAGTAAAGGCTATAGCCCAATGGTGATTCGCTTTTTTGTCTTACAGTCCCATTATCGGAGTACCCTGGACCTGAGCGATGAAGCCATGCAGGCCGCTGAAAAAGGCTATCGTCGACTAATGGAGGCCAACAAAAACCTGCAAAAAATGACGCCTGCTGCCGGCGCCAAAGCCGGCGAACTGGATCAGGAAATTGTTGATCTGATGGATCAGGCGTTCGACGAAATGAACGATGATTTTAATACACCACGAGCTTTGGCTCGCCTCTTTGAACTGGCCTCCCGCATCAATAGCCTGAAAGATGGCCATTTACCCATGCAGGAAGTATCAGCGGAAACGCTGGAGCGGTTACAAAAGGTTTTCCACAATTTCATCTTCGATATTTTCGGACTGCTCGATGAAAATACGGCCGAAAGTAATGGGGAAGCTTCCTCTCTGGATACGGTCATGCAATTGGTGATCGACATCCGCCAGCAAGCTCGCGCCAATAAAGACTGGGCAACTTCAGACATGATCCGTGATGCCCTGGCTGCAGCCAAAATTCAGTTGAAAGATGGCAAGGATGGTACGGACTGGACGAAGGGATAAGGGGTTAGCAGGTTTTAGGGGGAGTTTGGAAAAGGGACCTGTAAGGTTGTTGGAGAGGTTTAGGGCCGTTGCAGTGGTTTAGACCAGAATAGCTCTTTCCAATTCTTCCAGTGAAAACTGGTTTAGGAGGTGTAGGAAAGCAATGGTGGTTTGAACCGGAATCACTCTTTCCAGTTCTTTCATTTTTTCCAATCTTTCCAGGGAACACAGGTTTAGAAAGGTTTAGGACCGCAGCGGTGGCTTAGAGCGGAGTAACTCTTTCCAATTCTTTCGTTTTTTCCAATCTTTCCAAGGGAAATTGGTTTAGGAGGTTTAGAAAGGTTTAGGACCGAAACGGCGGCTTAGAGCCGAGTAACTCTTTCCAGTTTTTTCATTTTTTCCAATCTTTCCAAGGGGAATTGGTTTAGGAGGTTTGGAAAGGTTTAGGACCGAAACGGCGGCTTAGAGCGGAGTAGCTCTTTCCAATTCTTCCGTTTTTTCCAATCTTTCCAAGGGAAATTGGTTTAGAAGGTTTAGAAAGGTTTAGGGCTACAGCGGTGGCTTAGAGCGGAGTAACTCTTTCCAATTCTTTCATTTTTTCCAATCTTTCCAAGGGGAATTGGTTTAGGAGGTTTGGAAAGGTTTAGGACCGAAACGGTGGCTTAGAGCGGAGTAGCTCTTTCCAATTCTTTCGTTTTTTCCAATCTTTCCAAGGGGAATTGGTTTAGGAGGTTTAGAAAGGTTTAGGACCGCAGCGGTGGCTTAGAGCGGAGTAACTCTTTCCAATTTTTTCATTTTTTCCAATCTTTATCCATTACGTTTGCTGGTATCAAACACCCCACCAGTCTCTTCCTACCCGTTCAACCACGAAACAAGCACAATGCGCGGGCGGGTTCCGGCCTAGGAGCATTGACCGTTAAGAAAAAAGCGGCCGCCCGTACCGCTCAAGAAGAAATCCTGCTTGAGCTAAAAACAATAAAAAACCAGAAACCAAAAAGACCAACAATCAAATAAAATCAAGCCAGCACAAAACATCAAAGCGAGTTTATTTCTTCCACCTCAAAAGGGCCGCTTTTTTTAGGTCAATCCTCCAGCCGAGCGACTTTTTTGGTCCGTTTTTTCGTCGTGGAAAAAATGGACGAAAGATTATTTAATGCCCC
>BQJU01000026.1 GCA_021604865.1 Saprospiraceae bacterium
GTCGAAGCCTCCTGGCGAAGAACCTCGGCAAGCCTTACGCTTGCGCTCGAAGCTTTCTCCGGCGGCCGTAGCCTTTGGCGAAGGACTCAGCGTAGACGCATGGCGGCCGATGGGAAGCGAAAAGCGTCAATTTTTTGATGAGCCTAGTGTCATAGGCACTAGGATTAACTACCAGTTCAACTATTGATCGAGAATTATTCTATTACACCATATATGATGAAGGCAATTTATCACCTAGAGTTTTTGCAGGGCCTGTAAGTAGTTGGCTCCCAAAAATGATCAACACTACTGACAATAGTTTTGTCTCTATTTCGAGTCTCGACATTTCGGAAGAAGAAAATTTATCCAATACGGATTTTCAAGTAACAAAGATTGACGATCAGGGGTACCGCTTGATATTATTGAATCTAAAAATGGCGGCTACTATGCGATAGGTGCTTCCAAGAGCTATGGATTTGGTAACTTTGATATGCTACTCATAAAATTAGATGAGTTGGGTAATGTATTGTGGCAAAACACCTACGGGACTTCAGCAAGAGAATTTGGCGGTCCTATTGTGGAAATGCATAATGGAGACCTGGTTATTGCGGGAGTTACCGGAGACGAGCCGGTGTTGTTTTTTATGAGATTAGATGAACACGGCACTCCAAAATAAGATAGATATGCAAAACAACCACATCAATTACGTCGAGTTTAAAGCAAAAGACCTCGAAGCAATTAAACAATTTTACCACCAATCTTTTGGCTGGGGCTTTACCGATTATGGGCCAACTTATGTGGCATTCTCCGATAGTGGCCTGCAAGGAGGTTTTGAAAAATCGGATAAAAAAATTGTAAACGGAGCACTGGTGATTTTATATCATGAAAATTTGGCTGCCATCAAAGGCAAGATCGTAGAAGCGGGCGGCAAAATTTCAAAAGATATATTTTCTTTTCCCGGCGGCCGGCGGTTTCATTTTAGGGATCCGGCAGGTAATGAACTGGCGGTTTGGTCTGATCGATAAACGATAACCCCATGTCGAAAAATTGCCCGATTTACGGATAAAAGGCCTATACTATTCTTCAAAAAAGCACTGAATGCAAGACATTCCAATGTATAGTGTCACCATCGATCTTGTCAAGATCTTAATAGTGATTCTGGTTATTCTGGGGGGAAGCTTTTTGGCCTATTTTTATAAAATTGGTTATAAAAATAAGCCTGTTTTTATGCTGCTTATTGTAGCAATTTTGGCGCTGATCAATGTGTATGCTTTAAAATTTTATAGTTTTCCAGTTCCTGATTTTGTGACCAGCCTTGGTTTCTTATTTGGGCCGCTTTTCTATTTTTCAACCCGTTTTTTTGTAGATAAACAGTTGGCTGCAAAAAGGAACCTAATAAAACATACGCTTCTCAGTATGCTTTTATTTGGCCTGGCGCTTTTTGAACCCATTCACACCTTTTTAACCGGACTTACTTACCTACATTTTGGTGTTTATCTGATGGCCGGTGCGCTTTATTTGTTTGCCCATAAAAAGCAGATTGGTTCTATTGAAAAACGCCATCATGGGTATCACCTGCTGGGAGCAATCCTGATATCTTTTCTGTCTATCATAACGGAAGGGCTGCTGACCAGGCCTGTTTATGCATTTCGGATTTCTATAGTGGTCATTAGTTTTGGCGCGGGTTACCTGCTGATCCGATACATCCTCCTGAAAGTGCGGAAGCTTTGGAAACACTATAAAATAGCTGGCCAGGGAAACGATCAATCGCCCACAGAGAAGTACAAAGACTCCATCCTGTCCAGGCAAGAGAGTCAACGGCTGGCCAAAGCATTGGAAAGTCTGATGAAAAGAGACAAACTATATTTGCATGAAAACATCAGTTTAAACACCCTGGCCGAAAAACTGGCCATTCACCCCAAACATCTCTCCCAGGTAATCAATGAAAACTTCCAGCAAAACTTCTTTGATTTTATCAATTCCTATCGCATCGAAGCGGCCAAAGATATGCTGCGAGATGGGCAATTTAGACAGCATAAAATTTATGAAATCATGTATGCGGTAGGCTTCAACTCCCGCTCCTCCTTCAATGCTGCTTTCAAAAAATCTGCTGGACTTACTGCCAGCCAGTACCGGGAAAACTTTTTATCAACTTGAATTCTGATATTTTTTGTTCGACTTCATCTATTCAAACATTACCTTCCAATATAGCCCCTAATATTGTACCAAAAAAACAATGATGATGAAAACGTTAAGCTATTTATTACTCTTTCTTCTCTACAGCTCCTATTTTTTGCAAGCCCAAAGTGCTGAAGCAATCCTCCAGCAATACACCGAAACTACCGGCGGACAAGCGCAATGGGACCAGGTGGTTTCCATGAAAGTCACCGGAATAGCAAAATTGCTTGGACAGGGCGGCATGGAACTGCCTTATACCCGGATCATGCAAAAAGACGGTAAACAATTCACAGCCTTAAAAGTCAACGGCATGAATTATGTCGATACGGGTTTTGATGGGAACATTGTCTGGGGGACAAATACCCAAATGCAACTAGCCGAAAAAGATCAGGATGCCTTGGAAAATGCCAAGCTAGCGGTTTATGACTTTCCATATCCCGGCCACAATTGGCAGCAAAATGGCTATCAGGCCAAGTACCTGGGTGAAGTCATGGTAGGTGATTTTAAAACCCATAAGATTGAACTGACCAAACGCCCACAGTGGGTCAATGGAGAGGAAATGGAAAACATCGTGTTCCTTTACATCGATGTTGAAAAAAATGTGCCCATCCTGAGAGAATCAGAAGTGTTGTCGGGCCCCAATAAGGGTGAAATAATGAAGTCCTATCTATCCGACTATAGAAATGTAGCTGGTTATTGGTACCCTTTTGTGGTGACTATGAAATACGGCGATCAAACCTTCCAAATCCTGGAAACGGAAACGGTAGAATGGAATGCGGAAATTGATGCTTCAGTGTTTTCTATGCCGGAGAAGTAATCAATTCGCAGTTTTTTTATAACTTCAATATTTGTGCAATTGATCGTTGTGATTTGAAGCTATTTAAAATTAATCAACCATTGATTTTAAAAAAATACTCCGCGAAACCTCCGTGTCCTTCGTGGCTCCGCGGTGAAAAAAAACAAAAATGAAAAACTTCATAAACCTCCTACTGCTCATCATTTTCACTGCAAGTTGCAATACCCCAACCAATGAAATCGACAATAAAAATAACCTAACTGATCATCCTAATCAAAAAGAGATCATTATGAGTGACACAACACCAAAAGTGACCGGCATAGGCGGCATTTTCTTCCGCACAAAAAATCCACAAGAAACCAGGGAATGGTATGGCAAAAACCTGGGATTGGCCATAGATGATTACGGCTCGCCATTTGAAGTCAGAAATGCCAATCGGCCTGATGAAATCAATTACCTTAGATGGAGCCCATTTGAGGAAGGAACGGATTATTTCGAGCCCTCCGAGAAAGATTTTATGATTAATTATAGAGTACAGAACATTGAAGGCCTGGTAAAAAAACTCAAAGAAAGTGGTGTGACAATTATAGACAACATTGAGGAGTATGAATATGGCAAATTTGTTCACCTCATGGACCTCGATGGCAACAAAATTGAACTATGGGAGCCGAATGATGACTTTTTTACTCAAAAGGGGGGCGCAACGACTAAATAACGGAGGAATCGGGGGAGAAGCTATCTGTGCTAGTGCTTGTTTGGAAGTCGGAATTGCAGACGCCCGGAGAAAGCTTCAGCGCAAGCGTAAGTTTGACCCCAAACATGCACTTAACTGCTGAGAAATAACATACATTGGGATTTTTAAAATTTCAATAGTAATATTCCCTGATGTTTGATACAAATAGACAAAAGATTTTATTCCTGTTCTTTTGCTTACTTAACGGAATAATTAGTCCGGCACAAATAATGGATTCCGGTGATATTTTTGACGAAATTACGGCTGTCTTATCGACAATGCCAGGAGATTCCGGTAATGAGTATACCGATCCAAGCCCCGCCCAATTAATGACTTGGGAAGCGGTTTTGAACCATTTGCTGGATGGAGACTATGCGGATGCGGCAGCCGATGCAGCCCTCATCGACTATGATCTCATTGAGTATTCAGATATCCCTTCCGGAAAAACGTATTATTTGCTTCTCAACAACAACACAAATTATTGGGGTACTTACGTTTATAATCCGGACTATTGCCGGACCTTGGTCCTACAATCGCCCCATCCACTAAAAGATTTTAATACTGGAAAACAAGGTATTCATGCCTTTAGGGAAGCAGATGCCCTATTTTTTAGCATGGCAGGAACACATCGGTGCAACCACGAAGACGATATGCTCTCTTGTTCGGGAACGACCAAGGTTTGCGACGGTGAAGATTTTGAAAAATATAAAATATCAGACCTGGCCCATCGTACCGGCACGCTTTTTCAGCAGGCTACCCAAATACTGTCTGCCCGATATAGCAATACCTACTTTGTTTCATTGCATGGGTTTACTAAAAATATGGACGACCCTTATGTCATTTTAAGCAATGGTACCCGGGTGACCCCTAATCCTGATTTTATAACGCTGCTCGCTGACAATTTAGCTGTTGAAGATAACCTGCTTACCTTTGAAATACCCCACCAAAACCTAAATTGGGACAGGCTAAATGGATTCACCAATACCCAGGGAAGGCTCATTAATGCCAGTGAAAATGTGTGTACGACCAATGCCGTAACCACCGCCGGTCGGTTTATTCACATGGAACAGGAAAAGACCAGGCTAAGGGACGATGAAAGCGGATGGGACAAAGTGGCCAGTGCTTTGATCAACACTTTTTCTTGTGCCCTGTTACCCATTGAATTGATTGCTTTTGAGGCGAAATTTGTCGATGAAGGCATGGTTCGTTGCACCTGGACAACCGCCTCAGAGGTGGAAAATGATTATTTTGAAGTTCAGCGTTCTCAACATGTTATAGATTGGGAAAAAGTGGCCATCATAAAAGGAGCTGGCAATACTTCAAATACCTTAAATTATACCCTGATAGATAGCCTGCCTTATTTAAATACCTCCTATTATCGATTGAAACAAGTCGATTATAATGGGAATTATACCTATTCCCCGATTAAAGCCGTTCAAATGGCTTCCGCCAGCAAAAAAGTATCGATTTATCCCAATCCCCTCTTAAATCAGTTGACCATTGAAGGAAACAAACAGGACTTACAAGGTATTAGGATTTTTAATATTCTGGGTCAGGAATTGACAGCATCCTTACAGCTGGAAACTACAAACCCCCAAAGCCTTACCTTTAATGTATCAAACCTCAATTCGGGTGTTTATCTGTTGAAAACAGCTACTTTTGTAGGCGTTGTACTTAAAAAGTGAGGACTACAGGACAATAGTACAAGGAAAAACCAAACGACAAAATAATATCTAATGAAAAGCAAATATGTTGTACTGATTTTGTTGGGAATATCATTGGGGCTATTTTCCTGTAGAGATATAGGCTATTCATCTCCTAATATTGTATCTCCAAAATATTCTACAGTTTCAGAGGTGATTACTATAGGAATAAAGCCTACCGAAGCATTAAAATCTAGAAAAGCATTTTTAGCGTTAGATGGAAAAAAAGTGTCGGATTGTCAAGTAATACCATTTGAATTTGGAGAAATTGAAATAGTAGCTTTTAGGCCCATTGATTATACCTTAAGACCTAACACGTCATATACACTAAAAATAGAAACAACACTTTTTGATTATTTTTGGCACCAAAATTCAAAATATGAATTTTCTGTATTGGAAAACCAAAACTTTGTTGATGATCAGGAAATGGAAAATCTTTACGAAAAGTTATGTGCAGGTGATCTAGGTATTCAGAATTTAAAGGAGGCAAATGAATCCAGATTGATAGGTAGGTTTTTAACCGCTTTAATTAGAAAAAAAGCGGAGGATATTGATTGGGTTAATAATAAGTATTTTGGAACAGAGGCTTGTAAAGAAGCAGGTAATTATGATAAGATTGGGCATTTTAAGCTACCTCCTGAAAGCATTAGATTTATATCCTATAATTTAAAGGAAGAAAATGACGCAGGAAATACTTTTATGCCAGATTATGATATTAATGCCTTTAAAAATAAGCTACCATGGGGCTTTGAAATAACCGAAGGGGTGCATAAAGATTTGACTTATTGGGGGCATCTAGATGTAGACTTTTTTTCTTCCCTATCATCAACCAGCTATGAAATAGTTTCCAAATCGGGTAAGACAGGCGCAAAAGAACGCGTTGAAAGATTAGGATATGATTTAACACTAACAGATAGAACTCTTCGAAGTAACTGGGAAAAAATCAATTTGTATTGTAGAGAATATCCAACTAGCCTTGGAATGCAAATAGAAGGCGAAAAAAGACCAGTATTGGCAAGAAGTCTTACCTATACAAATAAAAATTTGATCCCTAACATTTTATCTTGGATGGCATCTTTTGAGACACTTCAATTTGAAGGAGAATACCATCGAACAGTGAAAGGAGAAGAGGTTAGCGAGAAATTCACAGCATTTTTAGATTTTAAAGAAAAAGACGATTTTTTAAATACAAAATTTCAGATTGGGTCCTTGGATTGGAAAGAAATATTCGATGCAACAAATTATTTTTCTCTGCTAGAAAAGAAAAAATTAGTATTGTATGAGGTGATGCCAAATAGTCAAATTGTAGCAGGATCGAATATCATGCTGACTCCCCTTTTTATAAAAAATCTTGTGGAATTAGCTGTAAAAGATGATAAAATCGATTACTCAATTGGAAGTGCAAGTATTGAGGGCGAAATCTATACAGAAATAGTAATTCCTGTTAATGATTTTTTTGCTGATGTTAATTGTACCAATGTGCAATTTACGGATGGCAAAGGTAAATACAAGATTTATTTTGAGGAAGAAAATTGGGCTCCGGTAATGCTAGAAATGTGGTCAAGAGAATTTCAATTTGTGATGAACTTTAATGATTTTCAATCCAATATTGAAAAACCAGAGATTAGTTGGAAAATTGATCAGTTTAATCCATCCTATAAAAGGATGACTTTAAAAGAATATGCTAACGAAATAGAAAACAATTAAAAGCTTCTGCTAACACGGCAAGAATTCTTTTGAGTGGTGAACAATAAAAGTCAAAAATAATATGTCTGAAAAATCATTGTTAATTTTTTTTATATTGATTGTTTGTATCAGCTGTTCGACCAGTAGTAAATTTACAAAAGGAAGGGTGAAGCCGACAAAGTTTCATGTAAAGACTACCTTTTTTACGGCAAAGTCGTTAGTGGTAATTCCATGTGAGCTCGATGGCGAAAGCAAGAATTTTATATTTGATACAGGTGCTCAGGTTACAGGTGTCCAGAGAGATTCTATTTTTGGTAAGATCATTACGGTTCGGGGAGGCACAAATAGAACGGTTGAAAATGGAAGCGAGACTATAAAATCATTCAAGATTAGTGGGGTTGATTTCATCAATACTTTTGCTACTAATGAAAATATGATTGATTTAAAAGAAAAGATTCCGAATTTCGGAGGTGTTCTCGGAAGAACAGTAATAGATAAGGCAAATTGGCTGATAGATTACCCCAATAAAATAATTGAATTATCAGATAAAGAACTAGCTGATGATAGCTTTATTGATATACCATTAATTCAATCATCAAAAACGCCTTATACATTTATTGAAATTGGAAACAAAAAACACAAAGCAATTATAGATTTAGGGTCCACCTCTGTTTTTAATGTGCCAGAAGACACAGAGCTTGCGAAAGAGTTGTTAAACAAATACGAATTTGTAGAAAACACTAGAGAACGGTATACCGTAGGCGGAACGCAAACGATTACTGAGCTAATTGGTACCGTACCTTTAATGAATATTGGCACTTCAGTATTTAAAAATATACGGGTAAATATTAATCAATCTAGCCAGATTAGACTTGGCATGGCATTTTTTGAAAACTATGTAATTTATATTGACAATTCAAACCATAGGTTGAGGATAAAAGAAATGCATTAAATGCCATTAAACTCAAACTAAATGAAAAAAACAATTGGCGTAACAGATTTAAGGGAATTGATCACTAATATGGAACCTATTCTTAATGATGGAGAGTATGTTTTTGCAACGGTTTCAAATATAACATCGATTCCAAGAGAAGTTACTATTTGCGAAATAAAAGAACGAGAGGGAGTTACGGTAGTTGTTTCAAAAAAAGATGCAGAAAAACTTGGATTACCATTTGATTTTATTGCTTCTTGGATTACCTTAAATATCCATTCTTCGTTAGAGGCGACTGGTTTAACGGCGGCCTTTTCTTCGGAATTAAGCAGAAATGAAATAAGTTGCAATGTAATTGCAGGATATTATCATGATCACATCTTTGTAGATGTAAAAGACAAGGATAAGGCATTAAGTGTGCTTTGGGATATGACAAAAAAAGGTAACTAATATTTCCCCTCGGGGGGAAAACAAGGGGGGACATACTGTAAGAGCATGTTTGGAGGCCAATCTTACGCTTGCGCTGACGCCCGGGGAACGGCGATGCAAAGCCGACCTCCAAACAAGCTAAACATTTCCAGTAGTCACCTTCATGTCACAGCCTTTGCTGCTAAAGACCGCACTTCTATTCCTTCCGAATCGCCTCCACCGGATCCAGCCGTGCCGCCCGCAACGCCGGATAAGTCCCAAAAACAATCCCAATCAGTACTGCGACCAAGGCCACAATCAGCATGGTCCCCAGTGTAAATGCCGCCGAAAAAGGCACATCCACAATCATCTTTACAATGGGTACCGCTAATAAACTCACCACTACCCCCAGGATCAACCCCATGGCGCTGCCAAGTATAGATACCGTAACCGATTCCGCCAAAAATTGCAGGATAATATCGCGTCGTTTGGCACCCATCGCCTTGCGCAGGCCGATCTCTCTGGTGCGTTCTGTGACGGAAATGAGCAGTACATTCATTACCCCGATGCCGCCCACCAGAACAGAAATGCCCACAATCATACCCATAATAAGTCGAAAGAGCATAAAACCCTGTTCCACCTGACTGACGCGGCTTTCGCTGATTGCAAAGTTGAGGCCATCAATCCGGTCGGGGAAATAGGTACTCAAGGCTGTACGAAGGGTGTCGCGCAATGGGTTTACCTGTTCTACATTTGCTGCCTGGAATAACAGCTGCAACTGGTTTTGTTCAAAGTAGGAGACATCCAGTAAGGTGATGGGAATAGCCGCACGGGGCGGATCATTGGCTTCCCGGTTTTTTATGATGCCGACAATCTTCAATTGAAAACTATCCATTGCCAAGGACTGGCCAACCAGCTGAGTTCCCTCTTGTTCAGGGCGGAGCAGCCTGGCCAGACTTTGATTGATAATGACCACCGGTGAAGCCTGCTGCACATCCGCAACCTCTAGAATCCGCCCACTGATCACTTCCATCGTATTGGCGCTAATGGGTACCGCAGCAGCCATGATGTAGGCCCCAACTTCAAGGGTATCTCCGGAAATAGCCACCACCCGGTTAAGGTCAACATAGGCATAAGCCTCCGTTTTCTGATCTATTTTTTCTTTTGCATGTAAAAAGTGTTCATACGTCAGTGTAAGCACGGAGTCATTACGCACATAAACCCCATTGACCCGATCCCCGGTTTTGGCGCTAACCATCACTGCCTCCAGACTGGTCGTGCTGGAGATCTGGTCATAGGCATATTGCTCCAAGCCATCAATGAGCGACAGGATGGTCACTAATGCCCCCACACCAATCACAATGCCAAGGATAGACAAAAAGGTGTGAAAAAAATTGGTCCGTATATTCTCAATGGCCTGCCTAACTGAAACAAGGAGTGTTTTTAACATAAAAATCATTTATGGCTGTGAAAGTTCTGAACTTTTTTCAGAGTATCAAAAAGATTGGATGAAAGCGGATATTTTGGGGATGGAGGGAATAGTTTTCAAAAAAAATATTCTTTTTTGTAACCTCTGTGCTGCTTTTGCATCAAATGAATAATTAGATTAAAATAGACTTATTTAATTCTAATTTTTATCAATTCGTCTCGGACCAGCTAAGAGCATGTCTTAAGGTGCTGCTTTCCCGCTTTGCCGAAGCATTTATTTTCATAGAAAACAATAGACAACCATGTTGTTAATGGGTGGACTTTGTGAATAAGTCAGGTTTTTTATTTCAATATTAAAAATGCATAAAATGAAAAAATGGAATAGTATTTATTATTTCCTATTGCTACTGCTATTTACAATGGTTTTTGTGGATTGCAAAAAAACAGAAACGATCTTCGAAACGGTCACCGAAACAGTTACCGATACCCTGTATCTGAATCTTGACCCAGCCCTGGTAGCCGAAGGTAAGCAGACTTTTAGATACGATGCCTTTGGCGATGAAGCCTTTTGGAGTGATATTTTGCACATCGATAAAGCCATTTTAGGTGCCGATAATGGCGGCTATGGTGGCGGTGTAAGCCCTGCAACGGCATTATCAGTGGGATTGAAAGTGGATGCTGAGGCACTACCTGCCGAATTAGTCAGTGCGATACAAGCTGGCCAAGTGGATCTAAATGATCCTTTAACCACCCTGGAGCTATTAAAATTGGACGCTGTTGTAGGCGTAAAAGGCAATTTTAGCAATGATGGCGAAATGACTTCTGTAGGCATTACCTGTGCACTTTGTCATTCTACGGTAGACAATTCGTTTTCTGATGGCATTGGGAAACGCCTCGACGGTTGGCCCAATAGAGACTTGAATGTTGGCGTAATCATCTCACTTACTGATAATGCACAGTTTTTAGCCGACCTCTTGCATGTGGATGCGGCAACGGTGGTGACCGTACTACAGGGATGGGGCCCCGGAAAATTCAACGCAGGCCTGACCGTAGATGGCATTGCTTTGCGTCCTGATGGCTCCATAGCGGCCAATCTGTTACCAGCAGCTTATGGATTGCAAGGGGTCCATCTTGCCACCTATACCGGATGGGGTGACCTCACTTACTGGAATGCATTTGTTGCCAATCTGGAGATGCATGGGCAAGGCAACTTTTTTGATGCTCGCCTCAATGATGCTGGGCAATTCCCCATTGCTGCTGAAAATAATTTTGGCAATGTGAGAAACAGCCCCGACCTGATTACCCCCAAATTACCCGGTTTACAGGCCTATCAGCTTTCCCTGACTGCACCAACACCACCGGCAGGAAGTTTTGATGTAGCGGCTGCTGAGCGCGGTAAGGAGCTGTTTAGAGGAGATGCCATGTGCGCATCCTGCCACATATCGCCTATTTTTACGGATGCAGGCTTTAATTTGCACTCCGCTGAAGAAATAGGCATAGATGATTTTGAGGCTAGCAGATCTCCTACAGGATTGTACCGAACCACTCCTTTGAGAGGCTTATTTGCTAGAGCAAAAGGCGGTTTTTACCACGATGGACGATTCCCGACTTTGATAGATGTAATAGACCATTATGACAACCATTTTGATCTTCAACTGACACCAGAAGAAAAGAACGATCTGGTAGAATACCTAAAGTCTATTTAAACAATGCACAAAAAGATCCTGGCTTTCCTATTTTCCAATCGCCTGATGGCGGCCTTGTTTGTGCTTTTTGCACTGGCTTTGGCTGTAGGGACCTTTGTCGAAAATGCGTACAATACCGATACGGCAAGGGCCCTCATTTACAATGCTTCCTGGTTTGAAGCCATTCTGGGATTGTTTGTGCTCAATTTTTTAGGAAATATTGGAAAGTACAGGCTGTATAGAAAGAAGAAATGGCCGGTATTGATCCTTCATTTGTCTTTTATTCTAATTATTTCCGGTGCCTTTATAACCAGGTATTTTGGCCGCGAAGGTACCGTATCAATTAGAGAAGGTGAGATTGTAAATAGAATGATTTCTGATGAAGCATATTTAACGGTTTTTATTGACTCGGAGGAGAGCGGCAAAAGAAAAGTGATTGAGAAACAACTGCTGCTCTCCCCAATTACTCCCCGAAAAAATTACTTTTTGATCAACACTACTTTTCAGGAAATACCGGTGGAAATCACCTATCTGAATTTTATGCTAAATGACCGTCCTGATAAAGAAGAAGCTAAAATGGCAGATGATACCTTGATCTTAAAAGTAAAAACGCCAAACAAGGAGAAAGAAGTGATCCTGCTAGGCAAAAAAGGAAAGCTAGGAACACCTGAAATTTTCTTTTCTGAAGGATTAAAATACACTTTTGCTTACGGTAGTAAAATATTTACGCTTCCATTTAAAATACAGCTACGTGACTTCATTGCAGAAAAATACCCGGGAACACAGCAAAGTTATGCTTCCTTTGAAAGTAAAGTGACGGTTATGGATACTGATCAATATTTTGATGCACGCATTTACATGAACCACGTATTGGATTATAAGGGCTATCGATTCTTTCAGGCTTCTTTCCATCCTGATGAAAAAGGGACCATCCTTTCAGTCAATCGCGATTTTTGGGGCACCTCCCTGACGTATATTGGTTATTTTTTTCTTTACCTGGGCATGATTGCTACCCTGTTTGACAAAAATTCCCGGTTTGGAAAAATAAAAAGGAAACTAGCCCGACTTGATGTAGATAGACCAAAGGTTATTACTGCTTTCTTAATGCTGTTTTGTTTTACTGCTTTTGGACAAGGTAAACTGGTAAATTTTGTAGACATCCAGCATAAATTGGAGGCTATTGTTTCCGATAATGCTGTTGATAAAACGCATGCGGAAAAATTTGGACGCCTCGTTATTCAGGATGATGGAGGACGAATGAAACCCCTTAATACCTATACCTCCGAACTGCTTAGGAAGGTGAGCAAACGGGACGAATATAATGGACTGAATGCCGATCAGGTTTTCCTGTCCATGTTGCAATTTCCGAAAGTATGGTACAACATCCCTTTGATTTATTTAAAACGCGGCAATGCCAATATTAGAACGCTGATTGACATAGATCTAGGGCAGAAATATGCCCCATTAGCCAGCTTTTTTGATGATAAGGGAAGGTATAAAATTGCCGGCCAGGTAGTTGAAGCCTACAGAGCTGCGGTGCCCAATCAATTTCAGAAAGATTTTATTGAGGCAGACAAAAGAGTTAATCTTATGCTTCGCGCGCTGGGCGGTCAAATATTTAGGATTTTTCCAATTCCGGGAGATACTATCCAAAATAAATGGATCGCTACAACGGAGCTGGACACAACCGGTATTACAGGTAAGGATTCGCTCTTTATCAGAAATATTTTACCGCATTATTTTGAATCAATTGTTGAGGCTTCAAAAACAAACAATTATACTGCGCCAGACCTTATTCTCGACAAAATCAAAGATTATCAAGCAAAATTTGGCAGCTCCGTCATGCCAGCTGAAACAAAAATCCGTACGGAAATCCTTTATAATAAATACGATATTTTCAAGCGGCTCTTTGCCTGGTATTTGTATAGCGGACTAGTCATGTTGCTGGTCTCCGTATTGCATATCTTCAAACAAAACAGATTTTTATCTATAAGCTTAAAGGTGTTTTATGGCTTGATCTTTTTTCTGTTCTTGATGCAAACCACCGCTTTAGCTACCCGGTGGTATGTTTCCGGCCATGCGCCGTGGAGCGATGCTTACGAGTCGATGATTTATATCGGTTGGGCCACGATGCTGTTTGGGTTGGTATTGGGCAGGAAATCAGGCCTCACCGTTGCTTCTACAGCTTTTGTAACTTCCATGATCCTTATGGTGGCACATTGGAATTGGTTAGATCCGGCCATCGCCAATTTACAGCCGGTATTAAATTCCTACTGGCTCATGATCCACGTGGCCATTATCGTGGCAAGTTATGGCCCCTTCACCCTGGGCATGGTCCTGGGGCTGGTTTCTCTACTGCTGATGACCCTGCTGAATAAACAAAATAAATTGACCCTGGAAGTCAACCTCTCGAAAATTTTATTGATCACCGAGATGTCTTTAACCGTAGGCCTGGTCATGCTCACCATTGGTAATTTTCTGGGTGGTCAATGGGCCAATGAGAGCTGGGGACGCTATTGGGCTTGGGATCCAAAAGAAACCTGGGCATTGATCAGCATCATGGTATATGCGTTCATCATCCACATGAGGTTGGTGCCTGGCCTGAGGGGTAAATGGCTCTTTGCGCTGATGAGCGTTTTGGGGTTTTATGCTATATTAATGACCTATTTTGGCGTCAATTTTTATCTGTCCGGCCTCCATTCCTATGCTCAGGGCGATAAAGTTGTCACACCGGTTTTTGTCTATTATTCGTTGGGTGGGCTCGCTTTGTTAGCTACGGTGGCCTATTTTAAACAACGGCGGTATTTAAATTAGAGCTTCATCAAAATCATAAGCCAAATAATTCAATGCACATAACCTGAACCCTGAAAAACATTACTCCTCTGCCATCCGGCTATATTCCACCCGCCTACACCATTCCTCCAGCTTAACCAGCATGGTATGGTAGCGATCTGATTCCTGCGCTGAGAGGTCGGTTTTCTCCTGAGGATCATTTTTTAAGTTGTACAATACCGGTTTTTCCACCGATTCTCCCAGAGGAACATTTCTCATTACATAAGGGCGCACCAGTTTCCAATCCCCCTCCAACATAGCCGCATTGTGTGAATAATAAGGCACACCACGGTTCCATTGCCAATACCGATATTGCGGAAGCTGGGTATGTTTATCAAAAAGCAGGCCGGCAAAACTCCCGCCATCCAGCGCCAGATCACCGGGCAGATTCAGCTGGCACATTGCTGCGAGCGTAGGCAATACATCCGTAAAATGAATGACCTCACTATATTCCTTGGCCGCAATTTTTGTTGGCCAGTTGATCAATAGGGGAACGTGAATGCCCCCTTCGTCAACGGTGTATTTGGTCCCTTTCATTTCGTGATTAAACCGTTCGCCAACGACTGGGTCAGGGCCATTATCACTAGCAAAAATAACGATGGTATTTTCTCTGATTTTCAATTTGTCCAGTTCGGCCATTAGCTCACCAATGCCCCGGTCCATCACTTCTATCATGGCATAAACCGAAGCCGTATTTTTATCAAAACCTTTTTTCAGATAGGCCTCAATAAGTGCTTCCGGAGCACTAAGCGGGCGATGTGGCGCATAATGAGCCAAATGCAAAAAGAAAGGTTCTTGCTGATGCCTACGTACAAAATCAATAGCGTGATCAGTCAACTTATCCGTTAGATATTCACCACTCACTTCCTGGTAGATCCCCTGAATATCCAGGTTGTAATTAAAATAACTCTTTTCAACATCATAGCCTTTAAAACCTACAAATTCCTGAAAGCCACGCCGCATGGGATGGTAAGCTTTTCCATCTCCAGAATGCCATTTCCCAACCAATCCCGTCACATATCCATTGGCGGTAAAAATATCACCCATTGTGCGTTCCTTTAAATGAATTCGGCTCAATTCCGGGAATTTTTCCATGTTCAAAGAAATGGCACCGGTTCTATGTGGATAGTGCCCGGTAAGCAATGCTGCACGCGAGGGGGTACAAACCGGTGAACCCGAATATGCTCTCGAAAACCAGGCACTTTCCTGTATCAACTGGTCAATATTTGGCGTTCGGTTCAGCCCTTGATTGTGTAGCGATATATCGCCCAAACCCATATCATCAGCAAGGATGAGGATGACATTGGGAGGTTGGTTGGCCTGTGCTGAAAGAGCATTTGGAGCATAAACAAAAAAGAGAATCAAGAGGAAAAAATGGCGGTATATCTTCATGATTAAATTATTTTTTAAATGATTTGGGCGTATCCCTCCACAAGTTACGGGTCGCTACGTTTCAGGGCTCGCTATTCGCTCGGCCAGCTTCCTGCGTCGCTGTCCCCTGCGGGCCCTTGCACATCGCTTACGCGGCAGATTGCATAGAAGGTCAATGCGGTGCTACCCAAGCATCAGTCCACGCTACTACCTTTAGGTTTTAATAAAAATACCTGATAGTAGGCCGCCCCACCTGTTTCAACTTTCCGGTTATAAACGATCATTTTTCCGTCGTTTGACCAGTTGATACCCTGTAAGGCAGAAAATTTTTCACTCGGATCCGGGGAGACTTGTTTGCTCAACCCACTGGAAATTTCTGTGACAAAAACCCGCTCCTGGCTACCATAACACAGCCATTTCCCATCAGGGCTGACATTAAAACTCGTTGCTATGGAAAAGTCATTCTTCGTAATCTGTTGAATCTCCCCACCATTGGGCGATACCCCATAAATCTGTACGATTCCACCCTCGTCTTTCATCATAAAAAAGACCACTGATCCATCTGGCGAACTACGCAGCCAGTGGCGTGGACCCTGTACTCCAGGATGTCTTCTTTTTCCGGTAAATGTCAGTCTTCTTTGTGTGGTTCCAGCAGGGGGCATTGGTCGGGTCATATTGGTCCCTTCAATCGGTTTTCCAGCTTCAGCAGCAGTGATATCATCCGGCACATCTACTACAAATACCTCACTCAAGACCTGCCCTTGATCATCTCGCACATCGCCCAGAAAAGCAATGGCTCTCTTTTGCCGACTGCCATCTGTTTTGAGGTACCCATTGTCACCAATCCATCCATCTTCATAAGCCCGGTCGATCTGATCACTGCCTGGCTCAGGGGCTTCCACTACTTCTGTAACGACCACCGAAAACAGTTGCCCGTCAAAATTTTCTCCACTATCGTCCTGAGCCACAGACACCGGTCCCAAAGGAGCCATGACCCCTACCATGCGCAGGTCTTTTACACTTGCATTGGGCGTTTTGGCCAGCTCAACCAATACATCATCATTATAGGTGAAAGAAACCCATTGGCCATCGGCACTCCAGGTATGGGCGTGGGTACCGCCCCGCAAAGCACCGGGTGTAAAGGGTGGTTGTACATCGCGGCCATCCATGAAAATCGGTTTTTGAGGCTCCTCCGTACGTATGCGTACCCCCGTCCTTCTCGAAAAGTCGTAGGGTCGTAGGGAGTCGCAATTTTGTAAGCCATGGATAAAAAGCACACTATGTTCCCGAGGATTAAAAGTTACCCCGCCAACACCGGGACCAAAGTTGGTCTGGTTTGCCGTTTGATATAAACGACGGATTTCTCCAGATGCTACATTTACCATTTCAATGCAACAGGTCCGGCTGATATGCGGATCTTCATTTCTGGTATCATAGACGATCCATTGATCATCTGGCGAAAATTGTTGAGTGGTATGGATAAAATGCCCGCTCTCTTCGAAGGTAATCTGTGTTTCTTCCATTTCTGGAAAACGAATCGGTTCAGACATAGACTGTTGATCATTTTTTTCCTGACACGCTGCCAGGGTCACTGCTAAAGCCAAGAATAAAAATAGCTGTTTCACTAATTATTTAAGATTTTCATGCAATTGCTGATATAGTTTTTCTTTCCGTTTTGAATACTTAGGGTCATTACTCAGGTTATTGGCATTAAAAAGATCGGTTGAAAGATCGTACAATTCTTCTGCGATTACATGACCATCTTCCCGGTTGGTCCAGACGGTATAGCGGAAGTGTTCTTCCCGAATGGTTGACCCTATGATGTCAAAATCAGGGCCAGCATTGAGTGGCCGGGTAATTTGTGATATGGCTTTTGATTTTATTGGGGAATCCGGCTTTTTGAGTATGGGTACAAGGGAGACACCGGCTAATTTTTTGGCTTCATTTGGTGGCGGTAGATTACATAATTCTACTAGGGTAGGATAGAGGTCAACCAATTCGACAATGCTATTGGAAGCCTTGCCAGGTTCAGCCATATCGGGAGTTGCAATGATAAAGGGAACCCGGGTCCCCAATTCAAAATTAGTCCATTTGCCAAATTGGCCATGTTCTCCGGCATGGTAGCCGTGGTCGGACATAAAAACAATAATGGTATTTTCGCTCAAACCCAATCGGTCAAGTTCATCAATAATCTTTCCAACCTGTGCATCGAGATAACTGATGGCGGCCAAATATCCGTGTCTTAGTTCCAGCTTTTTCTCCGCCGGAATGGGCCCGGTTTTGTCGATGTCCGTATAACTTCTGGCCTCGTTTGAGTTGACATAAGCGACTTCAGGCACGCCATGTGCAGGTCCGGGGTAACGCATGGCTGGCAGAGCATTACGGTCATACAGGTCCCAGTATTTTTTTGGTGCATTATAGGGTAAATGAGGTTTCCAAAACCCTACGGCTAAGAAAAAAGGGGTTTCCTGTAATTCTCGCAATTTGTTAATTGCCAGGTTTGTTATCCGTCCATCCAGGTACGCTTCATCAGGCACTTCTTCACATTGTACGGCAGGCCCTTTTTTTAAATCTTCATGGATTTGATAGGGCCGTCCAGGAACATACCAGTCTTGATAATGAGCGGCCCAATGATAGGCCTCAGGTGCTGACCAGGAGGGCTCATCTCCATGCATGGATTGTCCCCAATTATGAAAGATTTTGCCAATGCCAACCGAGTGATAGCCATTGTTTTTAAAATGTTGTGGCAATGTCTCAATTTTAGGATGAATGCCTCTGAAATGAGGGTTATTAGTCCAGACTTTTAATTTGTTGGGTCGCCTGCCGGTCATGATCGATGCACGGGAAGGATTGCAAAGACTGGCCTGGCAATATGCCCGCTCAAATTTTCGCCCCCGCTCGGCCAGTTTATCCAGGTTTGGAGTGATTACGCCCTCGGCACCATAGCAGTTGAGCGTAGTAGAGAGGTCATCAGCAATAATCACCAATACATTGGTTGGTACCTCCTGAATGTTTGCCTCTTGTGCCAACACTGGATTTAAAAAGCATCCGATGCTAAAACTTAAAATAAGTAGGTCGATCTTTTTCATTATCAAATAAGAAATTTTGACACTAAAGTTAGTGTAGCCACCACCTTTCCAAACAAGCTCAAATGATCATTTGCGGAAGTTTTCTACCCGAAAAAAGGTAATATAATTCGCATCATGACAATTATGTGCCTTGGTGCCGTCTGGTTCGGGATAGGCTGTTCTGATCAATGTGATGATGTCATTGCCTTCAAACTGCCAGTCCGCATATTGAAATCCGGTGTGTGCTACGTCCGGGTGTTGTAAAACAATTTTATTCACGACCCAATTTCTAAGGTCTGAAGAAGAAATTAGAGCCAGGGTATTGCGGGTGCGCTCTGGATTGTGACCTTTAAATTCTTCGGGAATATAATTAGTCAGCGACCAGTATCGCTTGGAAACGCCATCGTAACGAATCGTGAATTTTTTGCACCCACCAGGAAAGTCGATGAAGCCATTCTCTGGATCAAAAGTGACCGTTTCTCCATATTCGGAAACTTTGATAATACATGCTTTTCCTCCTTCGGGATGAATATCATTTCTGAGAATATTCCATATTTCCCCTTCCGGGCTGACCACAAGATTGCCTTCCAGCCAGGCTCTACCCGGCCAATCTTGATTGTACCGCAGTCGGTTGCTAACGGTCCAGCTTGATGCTTTTAACAAATCGGCATCCAGCGGTGCAGAGACAACAAATGACCTGAAGTTCACGCCCCATTTTTCCCGGGGATTGCGATCCTCCATAGCTCTGAATATGCGGCCATTGTGTATTAAGATAGGCACCGGAGCGGTATGGTATTCTTCTTCATCTCTTAAAAGACCCTGTTGTTTGTCAATTGGTTTTGTCCAGGTCTTCCCTCCATCCAGGCTTTTGCTAATGACCAATGGACCATAATGTCCTGCGGTTCCCATCAGGTACAGCTCGGTTTGGTAAACAAATAAGTTGGCCCAGGAAAAGGGTTTCATTGCAGCTATTTCCTGCCAACTTTTGCCACGGTCATTCGATGTGGCAATAAAGGTTTCTTCCTGTTTACCCAGCCGGGCCAGCTCTTTGCCGAATTTTTGATAAGCAGCGACATAAGTGCCATCATGCAAAATGACAATCGATGGGGAGCCTATATAAATATTCGTTTCTGCTGGAGAGTGGGCCACGATTACGCCAGGCACTTCAGATTGTCCGAAAAGCCCCTGCATAAGCACCAGCAAAAAAAAGAGGATATGGATTGTCTTTTTCATAAATATTGAAATATAAGATCAGGTAGTCGGCTTCTTAATGAGCGACACCAGAAAACCAACCAGAAAAATGGCACTTGTACCAAAAACAATCGTCAGATAAGTGTGAAACTGATTGCCAATGGCATCTTCTCCTAAAAATACATTCGACAAGCTCAGCCAGACGATAACCAGCAGTCCGACAATGACCCCTATGATGGCGCCAAGGACATTTTTTCGTTCTGAAAATGCACCCAGCAAGAACAAACCCAACATGCCGCCACTGAAAATGGAGGCCAGTTTCCACCAGGCATCCAAAGCACTCTTTACATTTATCATGGCTACACCAATCGCAATGCCCAATACACTAATCACTACCGACGATAAATAAAGCACTCGCATGGCTTCCTTATCGGTTGCTGTTTTCTTAAAATACTTATTGTAATAATCGGTAAGGATTACGGTTGCTGAGCTATTAAAACTGGTAGAAATGGTGCTCATGCCCGCAGCAAAGATGGAGGCCACCAATAATCCGGTAATACCAACCGGCAATTCTGTTACAATGAAATAGGGGAATATCCGGTCACTGCTATTCATATTCTGCAAGTCAGCAGGAAGGACACCCGCTCCAGATTGATAAAAAGCGAACAGGGCGGTACCAATAAATAAAAACAAGGCTGAAACTGGAATGTATAACATACCCCCGATGAAAGCCGAACGTTTGGCATCTCGTTCCGTGCGGGACGCCATATACCGCTGCACATAATTCTGGTCAATGCCGTAATTTTGCAGATTGATAAAAATGCCGTAGATCAACACCACCCAGAAAGTGGGTTTTGACAATTCAAGGCTGAAGCTACCCAGGCTGAATTTCTCACTTTCAGCAGCGATGGTAAATATCTGTCCCGGCCCTTCTGGCATGGCAAAAAGCAAATAAACGGCACAAACTACTGCCCCAAAGATTAATATTATGCCCTGTATGGCATCCGTCCAAACTACGGCCTGAATTCCTCCCAGCATGGAGTATATGGTCACCACAATGCCGGTCACCACAATGATCGTCGCAATATCCCAGCCAATGATCGCATTTAGCGCAAGCGCCAACAGGTATAAAATAGTCCCAATACGCATCAATTGGGTCAATAAATAACAAAACGATACATAAATCCTCGCCCAGGGGCCAAACCGTTGTTCCATATAAGTATATGCGGAAGGGCTATTGATGCGGCGATAGAGCGGCACAAAAAACTTGACGGCAATGATTGCCGCAATGGGCAGCGACAAACTAAATACAAAGGCATTCCAATTGGACAGGTAGGCCGTACCTGGCAAGGCCAGATAGCTGATGCTGCTGACAAAGGTAGCAAAGATCGACATCGTGACTACCCAGCCTGGAATATTACTATTGCCAAGGGTAAAGGCTGCCGCTGACTTGTTTTTTTTGAAAAATGAACCCCCAAAGATGGTGATGCCTGCCATGTATAGAAAAAAAACGATTAGGTCTATGCTGTTCATTGAAAAAGCTTTGTTGCTGAGCGAATGTTTATTTTGGGAAAACCCCCTTCGAAACAACTCTTTTCAAAAGAGGATCATTGATTGCTTGCATTTGTTCCCTGATTTTTTCATCAAGTACTTTTAGAATGGCTTTGATCTCTTCTCTGGAATCGTAAATCATATTGATATTTTCCTCGGGATCTTTTGCAATATTGTATAGTTCATCGCGCTCCGGGTTGAGGAAGTCTCTGACCAGCTTCCATTCCGTGGTGCGGTAACTACGCATATAGGCTTTGCAATAGTTGATCATGCTGTATTCAGCGTAAAAATCATTGTTCCAATTTTCTACCTTTCCGCCATTAAGCAGTGGGATCAGGCTATGGCCGCGAATGATTTTTTTGGCGGGCAGTTTGGCCCCAGCCATTTCAACAATAGTGGGGTACCAGTCGAGACTAGAAATATTCTCTTCGATAACCGTCCCTGCTTTGGTAACGCCTGGCCAAAAGATAATTGCGGGTACTTTCAACGAATTGTCATATAAATTGGGACGGTATTTAGAGGTGATATTTTCGGTTGCAGGAGGAAGCGTATTGGTGATCCAAATACCATTTCCTTTGTGCTCAATTCCGTTGTGGCCCATATTGTAGCCATGGTCTGAAGAAAAAATGATGATGGTATTGTTATCGATACCCCATTGCTTTAAGCTGGCTAATATGCGCCCGACATTTCGATCGATACCACTGACGCTGGCCAGGTATTCCCGCATTTTTTGTTTGGCCTTTTCTATATTCAGATCCGGATAGTTGGGATTGGGTAGGGTGGGGTCCATTGATTCATAAGGCGCCCAGTCTTCCGGGGCTACCGGTAGGAATTTGCCGTGTGGCGCCCGATAGTTCAGGCAAAGTAAAAAGGGCTCCTGTCTGTTGTTTTCTATAAATTCGAGCGCATCATTTGTCAGGATATCAGTGGTTAATCCCTTAAATTCGCTGACCTTACCATCCTTTTCCAACGGTGGATTTTCAGGAGAAGTACCACCGCCTGTAAGTCCCATAAAGTAGTCAAACCCGTGATTGGTAGGGTGGTATTTTTTGTCTTCATTTTCTATCCAGTCGCCAAGATGCCATTTGCCAATCAGCCCGGTTTTATAGCCAGCTTTCTGCAAGACTTCGGCAAATGTAATACTGGCCGGATCAAGCCCTACTGGGTTATCAGGATCGTATAATTTATGGCCAGGCTGGGCAATGAAATCATGGATACCATATTCGGTAGCGTACTGGCTAGTCATAATACTCGCTCTGGCTGGGCTGCAAACAGGGGTGGTGACAAAAGCATTTTTAAAATAGGCACCTTCCTGAGCCAGGTGATCCAGGTTGGGGGTATTGGCATTGTGGTTGCCCGAAATGCCTAGCGTCCAGGCAGCCTGATCATCGGTATAGATGAAAAGGATGTTGGGTTGCTGTTTTTGACCATTAACAGAAATGGCAATCACACAGCAAAATAGTGCAATAAGTGGCAACTTTTTCAGGAATAAGCCAATGGTATGCCCTAAAATTATAGCGGTGTATTTTGATGATTTACTCATAATGAGTCTTTTATCTCGAAAGTGATATCGCTTCAACTTTAACAACCTCAATTTCAAATTCAAAGGCGAGCTGCTCAAAGACCGTCTGAATGGCATCTAGTTTTGAAAGCTCATCAATCGACATTCCCGATCTGGGAACCCGGCAAACGGAGGTAATCGGCAGGCCTCTTTTTTGCAAAAACAATTTGGCAATATAAGGGTAGTTATGGTGAATAATCGTATCCATAATACTTAGAGTGGCCTCAAATTTTGCCTGAATGGATGCTTCCCGCCAGTGTTTAACCAGGTAACTGAAAAGCTCCGGATACAAATTGGCAGCAATGGGTGTAAGCCCTCTTGCACCAGCTTTAAGGGAAGCCAAACCCGTAGGGATATGGGCATTGTACACACTCAGGGGAGTGCCTTTCACGGCGGCTATTTTTTCTTGAATGGACTCCATCAAACAACTGGTATCCTTGTGATATAAAAAGCGACCGGTATGTGCCAGCCACCCCAACAATTCAGGGGAGAGCAGGCGCTTAAATGGAACGGGACATTCGTATAAGCCCAATGGAATATTCCCCGTTTTTGCCAACAATTCTTCCATTTTCTTTTTAAACACAGCTTCCGGCTCCAGTTCACTACACAACTGGCTGGTGCTGATAACCACGGCAGCAACACCGGTAGCATAAATCTTTTTGATAAAGGAAGCCATTTCATCAATGTCATGACCAAAGGAACCCGTACTTACCACCGGAATGCGTCCGGCGACGGTATCTACTACTGTTTTTGTAACCTGAATGCGTTCTTCGCTAGTCAATTGAAACATTTCACTAGACAGGCAATTGGCAAACAGGCCATCCGCACCAGTAGCAATATAAAATTCGGTTAGCTGTGCCAGTCCTCTCAGGTCTAGCGTATTATCCTCCTGAAAAGGGGTTAACATTACAGGCCATAACCCTTCTGGTAATTTTTCCATATTTGATATCGTTTCTTTTCGGGATTATGTTATTTCCCGGTGTTGTTTGGTAAATAATAAAAAAGACCATCTTCAGCACCCAGCAATAGATCTGGTTTGCCGTTCTTGTCCCAGTCTACAGTAGTGGGACTAGTCGTATGTCCGGCAAGTTTCTCTTCCGATAAATCGCCTTTGAAGGCAAACATTACCTTGCCATCCTGTTCTCCTACATTTTCAAATAAAGCTACATTTTTGCTGTTGACAAGCAGGTCCAGGTCTCCATCCTGGTCCCAATCGACAAAACACCATTTTCTGCGGCCACTTTTTCCGTGTTTGCCGGTATTTAAACGCAACGGCCCTTGCTCTTTAACCTCGACTTCATTTTTCCGGTCGAATTCCGATCCTTTTGTACCGTAAAAAATGCGTTTTCCTGGCATAAGCCTGAGTGCTCCTCTATCATCAAAGCGTTCGTAAAAAGTGAGGTAACCTTCATGGTCCAACATCACCAGGTCCATCATGCCATCCTTATTCCAATCTATCGTAATAGGTGTCGTTCTCCACTGGGTAGCTAGTTCGCCATCGACAGGTTCCCACCAATTCCATTCCAGGTTTTGAGGCTCGGTATCGCCCCAGGCTACTTTTACTGGTTGTGCCGCAGCCAATTTTGGGGCACCTTTTGTTCCCACGTTTTTAAACCATTCAACCTTTCCCCAGATAGAGTTGATAATGATGTCTTTGAGTCCATCACCATCCCAATCGGATACGGAAAGGGTGGTGTAGCCCCATTTTTTTTCAGCAGGCCCCTGGATAGATCCATTTTCGCCTGCCATGATTCGGATCACCTCTCCATTGGCTTCGAGCAATTTGGGGTTGGCCCAGCGAGGTGTATTGCCACCGTCCAGGTTTTCAATAAAACCAATATATCCAGCTGTATTGCCACAAATAAGGTCTTCATCACCATCGTCGTCCCAATCTACACTGTAAGGCGTGACTAAGGCACCAAATTTAACAAATCCGGCTTTTTGTTTGAAATAGACTGGAGACTGGAACACCGGCATTCCGGCATTCCGAGTTCCTGTATTCAACATTAACGCCACTCTACCGTCTTCGTCGCCAATTACCAGGTCGACATCGCCATCCTGATCCCAGTCGACTGCTGACGGAGTGATCATCTCCAAGTCCATTTTTATTATTCCATCGCTATTGCTCAAAAATTTGCCCGGAGCGTAAACGGGCTCCGCACGTGTTCCGGTATTTTCAAACCAGGTCAGGCGATCGACAAACTCTCCGCAGATAATATCCAGATCGCCATCACCATCAAAGTCATTCATACAAGGTGAAGGAGCGCCGTAGACATCAATGTCTTTGCCTCCTGCCTGGATTTTTCCTTTTTCAATATATTTTCCGTCTTTATTTTCCAGTAAGTATAGATATCCATGTAATGGACCATTGGTCCAATTACCATTTTCATCAAAAGCATTATCCCAGCCATAATCGCCCCAATCATCAATGCCGGCAATAAGGTCGAGATCGCCATCAGCATCATAATCGACATATTTCCATTGACTAAAGCGTATTTTTTGGTGTTTTTTTTCCAATTGTTCTTTTGGAAACAAGTCGAGAGGTTTGTCAAAAATATTTTTCCGGAAGTCAACAAATTCCTGCCCGGGACCTAATACTCTGGTTTCGCCGTCAACAATAGAAAGCTGTAGGTTCTTTTTTCCCTCACCCAGCTTTACAGGTTTTTCAAAAACGGGCAGGCCGTCTTGTCCTGTTGTTTTGTTTTCAAAAAAATAGGTCCCATTAAATGGTGTATCCGGACAGGAAACCACCAGATCCATGTCACCGTCCTGATCAAAATCCATGGGTAGCGGCCAGGCCCATAAACCTACGCCAAGGTCAACTGCCAATTCCGGATTTTGATATTCCATTCTGGTAAATTGGGCAGGACTTTGCTCTTGATCCGCGTCACCTTCAGGGGCAGGTGTCTGACATTGAATAAAAAAAGTGCAGCAGAAAAGCAGAAGTATGCTTTGAAGTTGGCTTTTAATATTCGAAGCCAAAGGAAGGCGTTTCGACTGGAATAATGTGTACATGTAAATAAGGTTTTGCGATGAATGTTCAATTAGCACCTATTGACAGCAGGTGCTAATTGAACATTACCGCCAGATGGAGAGAATGACTGAATGTGCATCAGTATTCTCTCCAGGCGGCTATGCATAAGTGTATGAAATTGTGATATAGACTATTCTATTAATACCCTTCATTTTGTTCCAGTACCGGATTGGCATCCAGCGCAAATTGAGGGATAGGGTAACGGATATGATGGCTTTTGGCCGGTAATCCGCGTTCCAGAGCTCTCTTGATGAATTCATCATGCCGGATCAGGTCATCCCTTCTTTTGTCTTCCCACCAGAACTCCCATCCTCTTTCTGCTAAAATGTGGCTGCGTAGGGCCTCTTTGGATGGGAACTCTGCCAGTTCAAGCCCGACAATACCGGCTCTGGTTCTGACCAGGTTAATCAGGTCAATAGATTCCTGATTTGGGCCATTGAGTTCATTCAAGGCTTCCGCTCTGGATAAAAGGATATCAGCATACCGGATCACTGGTACATCATTACCATAGGCAGGTCCGGCAAAATCATCGGCCGGCCAGTATTTGAAAGGCCTTGGATTGTCCGCAGGGGGCAACAGGTCGATCAGATCTCCATTAGTATTGACATACTCGGTTATGATGAGCGACTTTCTTTTGTCTTCCGGATCAAAGGAAAACCAAAACCCGTCACGAACTCTTATCATGGTCGCAAAATTTCTACACCCGTCACAAAACTGCATCCCGGTCGGTGGATGGCTGGCAAAACTTTGTGGCCAAGCATAATTCATAATGCTGATATTGGCTTCTCTACCCAAATCCGCTTTAGAGGTTCTTATCCAGATCAGCTCCTCATTTCGCTCATTTTTCACCTGGAATAAACCGAAGTATTCAGGGAATAAACCGTAAACATTCAGATCGATAATATCCTGAGCAGCGTCTGCACATTTCTGCCATTGTTTGGTGTTCAAATAAAATTTGGTAAGGTAACCCATTGCGGCACCTTTGTGCGCTCTTCCCCATTGCAACTCATCTCCTGGATCGGGCAAATCCGGGATGATGGCCAGGAATTCTGATTCAATAAAACTCAGCATTTCCTGCTCTGAAGCCTTCGGCGTTTCCAACTCCTGATCGGAACTGGTGCGCAAAGGTGTCGGCCCAAAACGCAGGTAAAGTTTGTAATAACACATGGCCCTGATAAACCTGGCCTCTGCAGCGATGAGAATCTTGGCTTCCTCACTGATATTTGCGTCTTCGATGTTTTCCAACAGGATATGTGCATTTCTGATGGCCTGGTACGAATCATTCCAGTACAAATTGTATAAACTACTTCCTACGCCATCCAGAATAAAGTCCTGAAAATTTGTGGCCCAGTTGGCAAGGGCGCCTTCCGTAGCAAAACCGATGTCCGTCATTGTCTCCGGAGCAGTAAGCGCATCCGCAGCATTGTTGCCACCCATTTCAGCTGAATTGGCATAAGCTCCGTACAATACCGCTTCAACACCTTGCAGGGAATTGAATAAATTATCCGGAGCTGTTTCCGAAAATACTTCCGGGTCCAGCACGGATTCACACCTGACAAACAACAGGCTGGAAAGTAGAATTAAACTTCGTAAAATATATTTTAATGGTTTCATTTTAAAGCTATTTGTTAATTGGAAAATGGTGTTTTTAGAACCCAACGTTTAAACCAAACAAGTATGTTCTTGCTGAAGGGTAGCCGTTCCAATCAATGCGGAAATTTGCACTGCCATTTGGATTTAAGGCAGGGTCAAATCCTTCATAATCTGATATGGTCAGCAGATTGAGGCCCGACACATAAAATTCTACAGATTTAAAGGCATTTTTTAGCAGACTTGCCGGCAAACTATAACTCAACCTGACCGTTTGCAGCTTGATGTAAGAGGCATCAACCACTGTTCTTGAATTGACAGCCAGTGCCTGTTGACCCAAACCGAGATAAGATGGCTGGTCATTTGTTGGATTTTCAGGAGTCCACCGATTCAGGAAGGGTTCCGCAAATCTGTTGACCCGAACACCGGATCGTGGCCAGTATTGCTCTAACAAATTACCATTGATCATACTTGCACCTTGCACACCCTTGAAGAAGACATACAAACTCACGCCTTTGAATTTAAACGTATTGCCAAATCCCCACATAAAATCAGGGAAAGAGTTGCCGAGAATGACCCGGTCATCTCCGTCTATCGTTCCATCTCCATTGATGTCGTTGAATTTGAAATCACCGGGTTGGACAACATTGGTGATCTCGGATAAATCATCCCCTTCCTGCCAGATGCCAATCACCTCATGCCCATAAAATGACTGTAGTGGTTCGCCAGGTGTGATGATGCTAACATTACCGGCGGCGGCTGAAAAACTTCCGCTAAGGATTCTGGAAATTCCGCCCAGGTCTTTAACCTCATTTTTTAATGTGGAAAAATTGAAGTCAGAATTCCAGCTGAAAGTTTTATTAGATATATTGTAGCTGGTCAAAGCTAATTCAATGCCCGTATTTTTCATGCTCCCGATATTGACCAGCTTGCTGCTGTATCCACTGGAAGTTGGAATCGGCAAATTCAGCAGCATATCGGTGGTTTCCTTGTTGTACCAATCAAAAGAACCCGAAAGCCTGCCCTGGAACAAACTGAAATCAATGCCAATGTCAATTTGTTCGGTGGTTTCCCACTGCAAGTCGGGATTGGCAATTCTGGTTGGGTTAAGGCTGGTCACAAACTGGTCATCTAAAACATAGCTGGTCCGGCTTCCGGTTGCAAAGGTAACGATGGATTGATTGTTGCCAATTTCCTGATTTCCGGTTCTTCCCCAGCTGGCTCTTAATTTAAACATACTCACAACCTCATCCCAGACAAAAAAGTCTTCCTGATCAACTAGCCATCCCACAGAAAAAGAAGGGAAAAAGCCAAAGCGGTTGCCTTCGCCAAAACGGCTGGAACCGTCTATCCGATAAGTGGCTGTAAGCAGGTATTTGTCCATGTATTTATAATTTACCCGACCAAGGTAAGATAGCAAGGTATTGCTGGACTGGAAACTTCTATTGATCAATGTAGAACGGTCAGCCAATGCAAAATTGGACGCTCCGGTAGCATCGGTAGTGAAGTTGTTTGCAAGCTGTTCACTTGTTCTGTTCATGAATTTCTGAGTCGTGATACCGGCAAGGGCATTGATGGTATGGTTGCCCACACTTTCATTAAAATTCAGGGTACCCTCAATCAGATAGTTGGACTGAGTGCCGCTATAAGCAGTGGCCACACCTCCCAAAGAGTTGCCGATGATGGTTGTCCGGTCTTTATACACGCTCTTGTCTTCATTATTTACATCGCCACCGGCACGGACCTTCACTCCCAGACTTGGCAAAACAAAATACTCTACAAAGGCAGTACCCAAATACCGGTACCGGTTGCCGGAGCTATGATTTCCGGTGATGATGGCCAGTGGGTTGTCAATATCCATAAATTCGGTAGTAATGTAATTCCCATCCTCGTCAGTAATCGCCAAGGTAGGGTCATACAGCTTTGCTGCATTGATGGCACCGCCGCGCAGGTTCACGTCAAATCCCTGAGGGACAAAAATATCTTTGATGTAGCTGGAGGTTGCACTAATGCCAAAATTCACCTTTTCGGTGCGGTGATTCAGATTGAACCGGCCGCCAAGGCGATTGAAGGAGGTATTTTCTACCAGACCTTCTTCCATGGTATTGTTAATGGATACCAGATAGCTGGTTTGTTTATTTCCCCAGGAGAAGCTCAGGTTGTGCTTTTGTAATAATGCCTGGTCGCGATAAATGACATCCTGCCAGTTCGTACCTCCGTTTTGAATTCCAGTAACCCGTTCAGCTTCACTGCCTGCTCCTGCATCAATGAGTGAATTGATGCCCTCCATATATTGTTGAGGATTTAATAGGTCAAGTCTGTTGTGAACTTCGTTAAATCCAATGTGGCCACTGTAATCGATCTTCAATTCTCCTGCACTGCCACTCTTGGTTGTGATCAAAATTACGCCATTCGCACCTCTGGCCCCGTATATCGCGGAAGCCGAAGCATCTTTCAAGATCTCAATGGATTCTATATCCTCCGGGTTGAGAAACCCAATGGGATTCCGTGGAGACCGGGTGGGCGCCACTTCATTTCCCGTACCACTGATCAGCACTGAATTTTCTATAGGCAGACCATCCACTACATAAAGTGGAGCACTGCCTGCATTGATGGAGCCTACACCCCTGATGTCAATAGACATGCCTCCGCCAGGTTCTCCACTATTCTGAACTACCTGAACGCCGGCTGCTTTGCCTTCAATCATTTGATCAACAGAAGAATTTACCCCTTGATTAAATGATTTGTTGTTCAGTTTGGATACAGCGCCTGTGAGATCTCGCTTGGTTTGTGTACCATAACCCACTACGACTACCTCATCCAATGACTGAACATCAGGAGCGAGGATTACATCAATCATGGATTGGTTGCCAACTTTTATCTCCTGAGTGACATAACCCACAAAGCTAAAAGTCAAAATAGCCTCATTAGAAGGCACTTTAACGGAATACGAGCCGTCATAATCGGTAATCGTACCCTGAGAAGTCCCTTTAACAATGACATTCACTCCGGGTAAACCCTCAGGGCTGTCTTCACTGGTCACCTTGCCGGTCACCACAGTTTCTTTTAATACAGTTAGTCGATCTTTTTCAGTAGCGTTTGGATTGCCATTATGTGCCATTAATGTAGGTGAAAATAATAACTGAAACATAAGAGCATAACATGCAAATGCACAGCTATTTAGAAGTCGGTGGTGTTTAGGAATTTTTGATTTCATAACTAGCTTCTAATTGTTTTAATTTTTAAATCTGATGATACATAGTCAATAGTCATTTGCACAATCACAAAGAGTTAATATAATAATAATAACACGCTTAAACGTTTAAGCAAATAGAGAAAAAATTTCCTGTTCTAAGTTTTCAATTTCAATTGATCAATTGTTTGGGTTTCCAGCGTTGTTCTCAGACAAACGGTATTAATTTTGGGAACCTTTTCATTGATCTGACCTATCAGTATTCTAACGGCCTCCTGTCCCATTTCCTTTATTGGTTGTTTGATATGAGGGATAAAATAATTAAAGAAATCATAGACCACATTCTGGTCAAAGGCAACTACATCCATTTGGCCGGGTGCTTTGATCCCCCAGTCAAACATTTGTTTTAAACCTTCAAGTGCCAGGGTGTTGGTGCAGAAAAAGATGGCTTCAACCTCCTCTTCATAAATTAGATTCCTCAGGGCAGCTTTAATATCGGCTTCAAAGTTGGCGTAGGTGACCTCCTGCATATATTTTGGATCCGGACTGATTCCACTCATTTCCAAGGCCTTCAGATAACCATTTACCCTTTGTTTAAAATGGATCAGTTCAGATTTATAATGAATGATACCGATTTTTTCGTGCCCTTTTTTCAGAAGGTGATTCGTGGCATCCAGAGATGCCTGGAAATTGTCGATAATCACATAGTTGGTCGGCAAATCTTCAAAGTATCGATCTATCAGTACAAAAGGAATCTGGCTCTTTTTAAGCTCGATTAATGTTTCTTTGCATTCATCAGTAGGAGCGATAATAAATCCATCAACCTGACGGGTGGTCAAAAAATCCAGAACCTTCTTTAATTTTATATGATTTTCATCTGAAGATCCAAAAATGACCGTATAATTCAGGGAATGCGCTTCATCCTCGATCGTCCTGGCCAGGTTTGCAAAAAATGGATTGGAGATATCCGCTACAATCAAACCAATGGTCTGAGATCGTTTGCTTTTAAGACTTCGTGCTAGCTGATTGGGCTGATAATTGAGCTCTTTCGCTGTTTGCCTGATCTTTTGTGCTGTTTCCGGGGCCACCCTTCCTTCTTTCGTTTTATTGTTCATCACATAAGAAACAAGTGTAACGGAGACCCCGAGTGCTTCTGCAATATCCTTTAATGAAGTTCTTTTTTTCATAAGTTGCTTAAACGTTAAAGCAAATATATTGGAAAACTTAGTACTGGCAAATTATTTTCCAATTTTTTTATCTTTTTTGAAAGAATTAAAGTTCTATTGGTCTTTCTACCCATTTATATTTTGATTATCACGGTGAAAACCTAATGTTTATTTAAGTTTTTTGGGGTCGATAAGTACATATTTAATCCCTTGTCTTTGATAGGTATAAGTGATATGCACCAAACCATCGGGAGATTGGATAATGGCCGGATAAGAAAACTCTCCTTCCTCCCGTTCCAGGGTCATGATCGGTCTCCAATCTTTGCCATCCTCGGAGATAGCCAAATTGAGCATGGCCCGTCCAGCGGGAAATGGATTGTTGCGAACCGTATGGTTGTAGATCAACAATTGCCGGCCATCCAGTAAGGTGACCGCATCTGTTCCGGCACTGGGGTTGGGTAGGGGAGTGGGGGTCATTTTACCCCAACTTTGTCCGCCATCTTCCGACCAGCTTTGTGAGATAACATTCTGTCGGGTTCGGCACAAAATCTGCATATTTCCATTGGCATAGGTTAAAATACTGGGCTGTATGGCATCAAAGGCAACACCATCATTGATAGGTCCGATGACTTGCCAGGTCTTACCCAGGTCCTTGGTGCTTTCGAAATGGACCTTCCAGAAAGCTTCTTCTCCTACTTTAGTTTCAGTGCTTGAAGGACATAAAATAGTTCCATCGCTCAGCTGGATCGGTTTGTTTTTTATGGGGCCTAGAATGGGACCTAATGGGCCTTCGCCCAATTTCACAGGTTCTGACCAGGTTTCTCCCTCATCGTCAGAAGTAGTCAACATTCCCCACCATTCCCGCGGTGAAGGGCCAATTTTGTAAAACAACATCAAAGGGCCCGATTTCGGTTGGAAAAGAACGGGATTCCAGCAGGGATACCGCAAGCTTTCCGACTGAATACCATTGGCTACCTCTATGGGGGTTGACCATTTTCCGTCTTTCAGACGCGATACCCAGATACCCACATCGGGGTTTTTTTCGTGAGTTCCGCCAAACCAGGCTGCAATGGGACCGGAAGCCGTATTTTCAATAGTTGAGGCATGACATTGAGGCGTTGGTTTATGATCCAGCGGATAAATTAATTCCCCTTTAATCATTCCATTTTTTCCCGGTTTGGTTATTTCTGTCATGTCATAAGGATTTGGTTTTAACGATGCACAACCAAAACAGAGTGGTACAAGCAGTACCAAGCCTATCATTCTTATAAAAAAGAGCTTATTAGGAAGGATTGACATAGTTTCTATTTTTAATAGCATTGTTTCGTAGGGGCCGGGCAGTGGCATGAATGGGCACTCGTTTGGAGGCCATCCGTTTTGACGATGTCAGGCCCCTGCGTAACAACGTTAATACAGTGGGCCATAATTTTTACAGGCTCTAAAATCAGCACCTTCCGCATCCATGCCAAAGGAAGCCCAGTCTTTTGGACGGAAAATTCTGCTATCCTCTATATTGTGCATACACACGGGAATGCTCAGCATAGCACATAATGTGATGAGCTCATGGCCATAATGGCCATAACTAAAGGCACCGTGATTAGCCCCCCAATTGGCCATCACCGAATACACATCCTTGAAGGGACCCTTTCCGGTAAGCCTTGGCACAAACCAGGTAGTTGGCCAGGTGGGATCAGTGCGCTCGTCTAGGGTTTTGTGTACTTTTTCCGGCAATTCTACGGTCCAGCCTTCTGCAATTTGCATCACGGGCCCCAGGCCGTCAACGATGTTGATCCTGCACATGGTGACCGGCATATTTCCTCTAGTCACAAAATGAGAGGAATACCCCCCTCCACGGAAATATTCGTAGGAAGCCGGTGGCCAATCCGTTGCATCCAGACATTTTTGTGCCTCTTCTCTTGTAATATCCCAAAATGGTTTCATGGCTGGCTGGCCTTCTATTTCCTGCTGACCGGTGCCATCCAGGGTCGAAGAACCGGAGTTAATGAGGTGGATGATGCCGTTTTCAGCCCTGCCTTCCAATTGATGACCAGTAACCCTTTTCACCGAAGCAGGACTCCAATAGGTACGTACATCTGAAAACATCTGTGCTTGATTGGTCAACAAATACCCAAACAACATAGAGATTCCATTAAGCGAATCATTTTCAGTAGCCATCATGAAGGGCGCGCGTATGCCATTCCAATCAAAAGAAGAATTGAGTATGGCTTCCATAAAGTCCCCGTTAGGCATAAAATCAGTCCATTGGCGTTGCCCCTGAAACCCTGCTGCAATGGCATAATGGCCCAAGGCTTCTTCCCCAAAGCCCAATGCCTCCAGTTTTGTATTGCCAATCATTAAATCCCGGCAAATCAGCGTCATTTTGACCACCATTTCCCATTCCTGATCCATGCGTTGACGGGATTTGTGTTTCTCTTTTGGGTTTAGGTTTTTGCCTTCCGTACAGTTCTTTTTAGTCCATTTCAGGGCTTTTTGAAATTCTTCCGGGTCATAGATCTTCTGCTCCAATCGCCGTTGTACCTCACTCATATCCACAAACTCATTGCGCATGCCGAGGTAGTGCTGGAAGAAATTTTCATTGATAATAGATCCTGCGATACCCATAGATACCGATCCTATTGATAGATAAGATTTTCCTTTCATGGTGGCAACGGCTAAGCCGGCACGGGCAAATTGCAGCAGGTATTGTTGCACCTCTTCCGGAATGCTTTCATCATTACTGTCCTGCACATCCTGTCCATATATGCTGAAAGCAGGTACTCCTTTTTGTGCATGTCCGGCAAGCGCAGCGGCGAGGTATACAGCTCCTGGTCTTTCGGTACCATTAAATCCCCAAATGGCTTTGGGGTGAGTAGGGTGCATATCGATAGTTTCAGTGCCATAACACCAACAGGGCGTTACGGTAATGGTGAGCCCTACACCTGTTTTTGCAAATTTTTCTGCACACCTTTGGGCCTCAGGTACCCTGCCAATCGTGGTGTCCGCTATAACACATTCTACCGGACTTCCATTGTAATATTTCAAGCGAGAGGATATCAGTTTGGCTACCCTTTGTGCCATACCCATGGTGCTTTCTTCCAGTGATTCTCTAATTCCACCCAAGCGAGCATCGATAACAGGCCGAATGCCCACTTTGGGCATGTTTCCCACGTGGTGATGTTGATCCATTGTAATATATTTTTTATACTGAAAGCAGTTTCAGTGTTTCGAAAATCATTTGTTTTTTTCTTTGTGAGGCATAGTCCAAATGGTTAAACCAGTCAGATCTTTTTCCTTTTTGGGAGATAAATAACTAATCAATAATGCGAGGACAATAAAAAATCCGTTGACGGTAGCCCCAACCCAATAGCTGTGTATACCAAGGCTTAAGGCCGGTGGTAACCAACCAATGGATCCCAACCCGAGATAAATATTGAAAAGTATAGCCAGCACCATCGCCATTGTGGCTGCCGTTCCATCTACCCGTCGGGTAAAAAATCCGAGCATAAATAAGCCCATCAGACAGCCACCAAAAATACTGGTGACAATCAGACTGAGGTCATTCATACTTTCTTTTTCGATTCGACTGAAAATAATAGCTCCCAGTATGACGAGTAAGGTGACCACCATAGCAATTAATCTTGCAGATCGCAGGTAGTATTTATCATCCCGATCCTTTGCCAGATATGGTTTCATCAGGTCAATGACACTTACCGTAGAAATCGCATTAATGCCGGAATCCAAGCTACTCATGGCTGCCGCAAGTACAGCGGAAATAACAATGCCCGCCACGCCAGCAGGCAGGTTTTTTAGAATAAAATAGGGCAATACCTGATCTGCTTCGAGTGCGGCAACTCCCGGGTCTGGAAAAACCGCGTAATAAGCAAAAAGGGAAGTGCCGACAAAAAAGAAAAGGGTCCACATCGGCAGCGCAATAACAGAATAGAGTGCCGTTGCTTTGCGGGCCTCCCGGGTAGAGCGGGCGGCTGCATAACGTTGCACCATATTCTGGTCACCTCCGTAAATCATCAACCAGTTGACGACACCCAAAATGGCAACAGTCCAGAAGGTACGCTCTGCAAGGTTCCACTCAAAACTTCCCAAACTGAACTTATCCTGAGCTTTCCCAATCTCGATGATTTGCCCAAAACCTCCGGGCAGATCCAACGCAATGAGGGTAAAACACAACACCCCTCCCAGAATGAGGATGCCCGCCTGGATCACATCGGTCCAAATAACTGCTTCAATCCCACCGGCAATGGTGTAAAAAGCAATAAAGATACCCGCTCCGATAATGACCAACTCAATTGGAGCTCCAGTTAGAAATTGAATGGGCAGAGATACCAAAAAGAGGATTTGAGCCATCCGGATTAACTGCAAAGCAATAAAACTACAGGTGCCATAAATTCTTGGAGCCATTCCGTAGCGATGCCCCAGGTATTCAAAGGCCGAAGTGAGTTTACCCTGGCGAAAAAACGGTATAAATACCACAATGGCTACGATAGCCACAAACGGTAACACCAGGTTGACACTCAGTTGCCGCCAATCCAATACATAAGCAGCTGCAGGCAATGCCAGGAAAGTGGCAGAACTAATAATCGTGCCTAACATGGATAAACCTATTACCCAACCCGGGAAGGCACGGTTGCCAACAAAATACTCCTCAGTTGTATTGTTGCGGCGGCTAAAATAAGCGCCGATCAAGACCATTCCAAGCAGATAAAGGACAATGGCAGCAATATCAAGCGGCCGAATAGCTAGTTCCATAAATTCTTATCTTTTTTCACTGGATGTAACATCCTTTTCCCAATTGGAGAAACGCTGTTGAAATCGGGTTACTTTTTTTCGTTTATTCCCAGAGAGATTATGTGTTTCTCTAGGGTCTTTTTTTAAATTAAAAAGGTATTGCCCTTCTTTATTTTTTACGTATTTCCAGTGCCCCTCGCGAATGGCATAGGCCTCGGTTTTGGTATAAAAATTATTAAACCGCCAGTAAAGCGTCCGATTTGGCAAGCTTTTACCTTGCAGCCATACTGAACTCAGATCGGTGCCATCAAAAGCTACATCTTTTGGCGGTTCAATGCCTGCCAAATGCAGAAAGGTAGGCAATAGGTCCATTGTCATGCTAGTGGCTGCTGTTTCTGTGCCTGGTTGAATATGCCCTGGCCAATTGGCAATAGCCGGAACCCTGTGGCCGCCTTCAAAGAGGTCTCCTTTTTGGCCACGATAGGGCCCATTGCTACCAACCCACGAATAAGCCCCATTATCAGAGGTGATGAAGATCAGGGTGTTTTCCCGCAAACCTAAACGTTCCAGGGTAGCCACCGTTTCTCCTACACTGTTGTCGACAGCGATTAACATATCGCGATAAGCACGTTTGTATTCCGATTCCGGCAATGGACCATATTTGGTGTCGTGCCAGATTTTTCCAATTGTACGGTGCGGTGGGTCATCGGGACCCTGAAAAGGGAAATGACAAGCAACGTGGGAAACAAAGGCAAAAAACGGCTGATCATGGTTTTCCTCAATAAAATCGTTGGTATGTTTGGTAATAAGGTCCGTGAGGTAACCAGGTTCTTCGTTGAGTTGTTGATTTTTAAACCAATCCAATTCTCCAACCCGGGAAACATGTGTGTGATAGTCTGGTGAATTGTTGCTAACCCAACTTTCGTCAAAACCCTGATCGTTGGGCCCAAACAGACTAACATGTCCGACATGCCATTTTCCAAAGACGCCGCTTTTATATCCGGCCTTTTGCAGTTCCTCAGCAATCATGGTTTTAGGCAGTGCTACGCCTATTTCTTTGGTAAATCCAATCGCACTTTCTACGCCAGACCTTTGCTGGTATTGGCCGGTCAATAGGGCCGCACGGGTCGGGCTGCATACACAACCATTGGTATGAAAATCGGTCATTACCATGCCCTCCGCAGCGAGTTTGTCTATATTCGGTGTCGGATGAATATCATTTCCATAACACCCCATATCACCATAGCCTAAGTCGTCGATAACAATCAAGACGATATTCGGTGTTTTCGGAGCAGAATAGGAAAATCCAGCCGTTATGGTCGTGATGACCAACAGGACAAACGTGTAAATTTTCATGTCTATAAGTTATTCAGATCACTAATCTTTATTTTGAGCACTTCTACACTTTGTTTACCTCCCGAAAAGGCCACCATTAAATAGCCATTGTGTTCCATTACATGTGGATAATCTACCCGCCGGCCACCAGTCAGGTAGCCCATTTTATTAAAAACCATACCATCCTCGCTAATAGAAATGGTCAACGGATCACGCTGTTTGGGATTGGCATTGGAGACCAATACAAAACGGCCGTCACTCAATTGCAGGCCATGAATTTTTGAGGTAGCATCTGGAAAGTCGGTTTGTATAGGTTTACTCCAGTTGCGGCCATTATCCGTAGAGAAAGACCGGTAGAGATAGCCCCCTTTCCGATTGTCCCGAAACAACGCCATCAGGCTTTTGTCCGGAAGTAGCCACCAGAGTGGTTCCTCAGCAGCTAATTCGCTGTCAGAGCCGAGTACAGGATAGGATTCCCACTGGTCAATGGCATCGACTCCGCCAACCAGGAAGTGAACTTCTGTATCCTTATAGTTATAGGGCCTTCTGGACATCATCCATTCGCCGGACGGAATTTTTTGCGGAGGGAAATTATTGATGGCATCGTCATAAATAACACCGAGATCTTCCCAACTTTCCTCTACCGGATTTAGACGGAAAGCATGTAATTCCAGGCTGGGGCCAAAGAAGCCTCCTGCTTCATCCAGAGAGGCCAGGGCCAGCAGTTCTCCATCTCTTAGCCAGAATCCGCGGGAAATCCAACGCAACCCCTTGTCAGTTCTTGTTCCATAAAATTCTGAACCTATGCCGGAGTTAGGGGGTTCAGGGGTAAGAAACTGTGGCTCGCTCCATTGCAAACAATCCATGCTTGTCGCAAATTTTACCCGCTGACCGACCCGATCCTCTATGCCGGGGCCATCACTCCACATAATCCAGTATTTGCCCTTGTGGAAGATAAGGTAATTGTGTTGATTGACCCCATCAACCGGTTTGACATCACTCACGACTACATGTTCGCTCGGCACTTTAGGCAGGCTGTCATAATTAATTTGATGGTGATCCTCCGGTACCCAGTCGCCCATGAGCATCACCTTTGACAATGGATTATTGGCGGGGTCTGGATAGTCTACTTTTTCCTCTGCTGGAGCAGGGGGATTGGCACATCCGGCAAAGAGTAAGATCATCAGCCCGGCTTTCAGGCTATTCAGGAATAATGCTTTTGGATTCATCATAATTGATTATAGGTTATCAAGGTCTGAAATTTTAATTTTGAGTACTTCTACAGTTTGTTTGGCACTGGCAAAAGCTACCAATAGATAGCCTTCGTGCTCGATGACGTGTGGATAATCGATATGACGGCCTCCTACCAGATAGCCCATTTTGTTGAAAATAATGCCATCGTCACTAATAGAAATCGCCAGAGGATCTCGCTTTTTTGGATTGGGATTTGATACCAATACGTATCGGCCATCAGGGAGACGGACCCCGCTAAATTTGGAAGTAGCATCGGGGAAATTCGTCCGTACTGGCTTGGTCCAATTGCGGCCGTTATCGGTAGAAAAAGCCCGGTAGAGGAATCCACTACGCAGATTATCCCGGAATAAACCCGCCAGTTTATTATTATCTGGCAACACCCACCAGTAGGGCTCTTCAGCTGCTAATGTGGAATCTTTGTATTCCACTATTGGAAAGGATTCCCATTCATTGTAAGCCTTTGTTCCGCCCACCATAAAATGAACATCTCCCACACTATCCCTACGAGACATCATCCATTCCCCATTAGGCAATTGTTTTGGCGGGAAATTATTCATCGCATTGTCATAGAGAAGGCCGAGGTGATTCCATTGCACGTCGTCCCCTTCCGCTAATTCATAAGCGTGAAGCTGGAGTCCTTCTCCTCGATAACCGGGGGCATTGTAGTGGGTGACTAAGGCTAGCAACTTGCCATCTCTGATCCAGAAACCGCGAGCAAGCCAACCAAAACCTTCAGCAGGAGGACCCGTTAAATCGAAAGGTTCACTCCAGTTTAGCCCATCTTTGCTATAAGCAAATGAAACCCGCTGTTCGGCCCGGTCATGTCCCGGTACCCGGTCCCGGTGAAGTTCTGGTTCCGTTTTCTGCACGCCGGGGCCGTCACTCCACATCGCCCAGAATTGATCTTTGTAATACACCAGGTAGTTGTGTTGATTGACCCAATTGCCACCTCGGTCGCGCACATCGCTAACAATGGCATGTTCGCTTGGTACTTTAGGCAATTCGGCAAAATCGATCTGGTGTGAGTCCTCCGGCACCCAATCTCCCGCTAGCATAATAGAGGATTGGGAACTGGGTGTTTGTTCCGGGGAATCTGTCTTTTGATCGTTTGTACAAGACATCATCACAATCACTAAACAAATTAAAATGAATGAATGGTGATGACAAGTCCTTTTTAGGAAAGGAATAAGTTGTGGGTTTTTTATAGCCATGCTCTTGGTGTTTTGTTTAGTCCAGGAAATATCGTTCCTCCATCTTTTTAAAATACAGTAAGAAAAAGGCTTGACATGCTTCTCCCCTCAATACAGGTAGATTGTCCTCCCTGGAATGGTATAACCAATCAGAGGGGGCTAACTCAGCGGTATCCTCGATGTTGTATTTTTTCCTTAGTTGAAAAACCAATTGTGAAAAATCGGAAATACTTACCGGCCCATTTTCAATAGTAGGCCTTTCCTCATCGGTCTCTAATTCCTGATGGAAAAGCGCCATCCATTGATTTAAGACATTGGCATTGAGCGGCTCCCGGAGCTCGGCTTTATAGGTTTTAAAAAAGCCTTTAGTACCCCAAAATTGTGCTGCCTGAAATGCTTTATCGTCAGCATCAAGATCATCGAAGTAGGTTAAGACCTGATTATTATCCAATAAAAGCTTTTGCAGGAGAGGCACAGGAACAGCATTCGTATCGCCTTTCATTTTTAGAGACAGGTGTGCCAGCGTACCGGCCACCTGCCCTAGGCCCATCCATTGTGGTTCCATGCGAATTGTAGAATAGGCCACATGCGTTGTGGATGCAGCAACCGGTACAATCAACCGGTTAATTTTTTCAGGTAACAAGATACTCAGGGGTACCTGATAGGGCGATATAGGCAGCAGACAGATATAACCCTCCAGAACTTTATCTTTTACGCTACGCTCTTTCGTTACGGGAAAGCTATCAATCGGAAATTCACCGGTGATGATACTGTCGGGAAAAATGGTCGATCGCTCGGTAGAACCTTCGGGATTCAGATCATTTTCCGAAAGGGTAGATTTGCCTTTAAGCCTCCTGGCTTCCCGGACATAAAATTGCCAGGGGAAATGTTCATTGTCGACAAATTCATCCAAAGCAAGATGGTATGCATTGGCCATTTTTCGCTGATCTGCCGGTACTTCGGGATCATTTTGCGCGAAGTACACCAAGCCTAGTACCAATTCCCGATGTTTTTGAAAAATATTGGCTCGTTGTTCCCAATCGGCTTCGACATAATTCCGGTTCTCTTCCGGGAAGGGGAATGCTACCGCTCTTGGATTGATATTGACATCATATTTTCGGTTGGGAATTTCCGCGAAGGAAAACACCCGAAGTATGGTATTGAAATGGGCAGGATAATAGCCATGCCCTTCCCTAATTACTTTTGGCCCACCGAGCCTTCCGGCCTCCAGATCTTTTAGATAGTCCAGATAAATGGTTCGATCATATCCCGGAGGGGGTTGTTTGAGCACGTAGCTGTTATCCGGATCATCGGTCATACATAACCTATAAGTGTAGGCAGTTAGGTTGTCGTCACCTTCACCGGTGCTTCCCGGTAAAAAGAGGTGATCATCGTGGTCGAAAAAGATTTTACCTGCATGGGGTTCACCAAACTCGCTTTTACTTTCCCGGCCCAAACGATAAGCTGCTCCTGCATGTGCGTAAAGATCCCCTTCATAGGTAGCGTCCACAAAAACCTGTGCTTTTAAAGTCAGGATTTCTGCGGTATGGCGATTTTTAAAAACCGCTTCCACCAGGTTTTGCGATTCCGTTTTGGCATCCTCGATTTGCCAACCTAACAATAGCGTGATGCCAGATTCCTGCTCAATCATCTGCATGAAAACCTGCTCGGCCACGGATGGCTCGTAGTAGTATCCTACTCTACACTTTTTTTCATCTTCAGATCCCTCGCCGTATTTGTCAATATAATATTGATGAACACGTAGGGTAAACTCTTTGAATAAACCGGATATGACTGCTTTGTTTTCGATGTCACTTTTACCCAACCCACTGGTCGACATGCCGCCAATATGGTCATGGTATTCTACTAGTGCTACTGGAGCACCTAGTCGCGCAGCTGCTATGGCAGACATGATGCCGGCAGGAGTTCCACCTACCACGACTAAATCAAAATGATCTGTTTTCATAATTAAAATTAAAAGTAAACTTTCACCCTGGTCATGAGGATGATCGGTAAGAAATAATCAAATGGTATACTTTCCGGAGAAAATGGTTTGACCGGAAGTAGTATAGAGGCAGGCTTTTACCAGAAGGGCGTGTAGTGCTGTGGACCCAAATTTGCCAAAATGAAACTTGACTGATCAATGCTTCTTTGGCGTTACAGGAGAAAATCTCGCTGCATTAAACTTTTAATAATTGCCCAATCTGCTAAAGCTGCCTGCCTCCTTCTATTTAATACCCTGGATTTTGATCTCCAGGTCCCAGGGCTGGATTAGTATTGATTTCATTTTCTGGTAATGGCCAGAGCAATCTTTCTGTGAGGAAGGTTCTGCCAATGGATGAAAAATATTCTATAACACGGTTGGTGCGTTTCAAATCCCACCATCTCCGTCTCTCCAAAAGGAATTCATAATCTCTTTCTTTTAACACAGCATCCCGAAAATCCTGCTGATTCATACCGGCCGGATAATCCACTGGTGATACCGAGAATGGATCATATCCATAACCCCTTCTCTTAATGGTATTTAGCCTTTCCAATGCTGTGGCAGAAGGTCCTCCCTCAGCCTGACTGGCAGCCTCAGCATAGATCAAGAATGCCTCCGTATACCGGAATAGTGGCACACTAAAGGTTTGCTGCCCATTAGTATCGTCAATAAACTTTTTAAACAAAATGGGAGTAGTCGGTGGTAGGCTAACGGTCGCTCCACTTGCATCGACATACTCGGTATACAGGTTAAAGGATTTTCTTAAGTCATCATCATCCCAGCTGTCGCCGATAAAGGAGTTCTGAATAGGTAACCAAGCGAAAAAACCGGAACCTGAAGGATTGTAAACCGGAACATTGGTGATGTGCAAAAAATTTGGAATTTCAGATTGAGTAGTCTCAGAATGCTGTCGGGACATGATGTCCTCAGTATGGGTTTTTTCTCTGAAAATCTGATAAAAATCATCAGGCTCATCTACCAAAACCAGGGAAAATAAAGAGCTATTTATGACTTCATCAGCAAGGTCGCGAGCCTCGGCCCATTGTTCACGAGTGAGGTAGACCTGTGCCAATAACATTTTAGCTGCCCATTTGGAGGCACGACCTGTGCCATCATCTTGTACATCCGGCAAATCTTTTTCTGCAGCAGTTGCATCCTCAATAATCTGACTGTATACCTCATTTTCCGGAGCTCTGGGTGCTGCTACGCCGTCCAGGCCTTTCGTTTCGGTTAGTCTCAAAGGTACCGGACCCCAGCCTCTCACCAATTCGAAATAGGCGAGGGCTCTCAAAAAGCGGGCTTCTGCTAGTATCTGAGTCTTTAAACCCTGATCCATATCCTCAATATCCGGTACATTGTCCAGAACGGCATTTGCCCGGTTGATAGCAGAATAAATCCTTCCCCAAATACCTCCGGCGCGGTCTATATTTCGTTGGTCAAGCACCTGGTTGTAAATAGAGATAGGTCCCTGAGATCCCCTGCCATCGGCAGCTCCGCTATGCAGGACATTAAAAGCGTAATATTCCCAATTGCCATAATATTCATTCCCAAGGGAAGAATAAGCACCTGCAATTGCAGCCTTGGCATCTGCTTCATTTTTGTAAAAATTGACAGAGGAAATGAGGTTCCTTGGCTCTTCTGCCAGAAAATCTGTGCAGGAAGCCATAGTAAAAACTGTGATGAGAAGAAAGAATATATTTTTCATATCTTTTGATTTAAAGAAGCTCTTAGAATCCAACTTTTAACCCAAACGCGAAAGTTCTCGAACTAGGATAGGCGCTTTCATCAACACCGATGATCAATCTGGAACCGACATTTTGGCTATCTGTTCCCCTTGTATTTACTTCCGGGTCTGGACCAGGATAATCGGTGAAGGTGGCCAGGTTAATTATTGAGAAGTATACCTGTGCCGAATTTAACCAGGATGAAACACCTAGTTTGGCAGTTGGTAGGTTGTAAGCTAAACGTACGGTTTTAATTCTCAGGTAAGATCCATCTTCAATAAACCGATCCGATACATCAACCTGTGTGGCACTACTTACCTTGGGGAATTTAGCATTGGGATCGGGGTTTTCAGCGGTCCAGTAGTTGCCAAACAATTCGGCAAACTGGTTTTGTCCCCGGTTAAAGGAACTCAAGTGGGTACCGGCAGTTGCAAAGAAAATATCGTTACCGTAGGAACCTTCCAAGAAGACGTTTAAATCAAAGTTTTTATAAGAAAAATTAGAACCAAAACCCAGGAGGAAATCAGGGTGCGGATTGCCAATAATGATGCGATCCTGTGTATTGACCACTCCGTCATTGTTTTGATCTACATATTTTATAAATCCTTCGTCATCAAGGCCGTCTTCAACCAAACCATAAAACATACCCATTGGCTCGCCTTCTCTGGCAATGTTAAGGGTAGAATTAAAAGGTTGACCCAAACCACTACCTAATACATCTTCTCCTCCGGCCAGACTTACGACTTCGTTTTTATTGAAAGAGATTTGTCCGTAGGCATTCCATTTAAAATCGCTGACCAATAGGTCGGCATCAAGACTCAATTCAATACCAGCGTTTTTAGTGGCACCAATATTTCTCAAAATCGAACCAAATCCAACAGAGGGAGGCAGTGGAACGGAAGCAAGTAAGTCTTCCGTATCTTTACGGTAATAATCGAAGGTAAATCTCAACCTATTGTCGATCAAACCCAGATCAAAACCGATATCGAGTTGTTTGGTGGTTTCCCATCTTAAATCCGGATTGGCGATGGCCGCCGGTACAAAACCGATGACTTCAGAGCCTCCACCGTAGACAGCAGTGACAGAGTTAAGCCTATTCAACGTTTGATAGGAATTGATACCCTGGTTGCCGGTGATCCCGTAACTAACCCGCAATTTTAGGTTGTTTACGAATTGGCTGCTAGCCAAAAAAGCTTCGTCAGAAACTCTCCAGGCAAAGGCACCGGATGGGAAATAACTCCATTTGTTATTGGGTGCAAAACGAGAAGAACCGTCTGCACGAAGACTAGCTGTAAACAAATATTTACCTTTCAGGGTATAATTGACCCGTCCCAATGCAGAGGCCAAGGTCCATTCATTGTATCCTGAAGATGGCGGGTTGATGGTTTCTGCGGCACCTAAGTCGTAATTTTCGGTAGTGTTGTTGCTAAAACCTGAAACGCTGGCGCCTAGACTTTTAGATTTGTACTCCTGGGCTGTAAAACCGGCAAGAAAACTAAAATCATGAGCGCTTCCAATGGTTGTATTATAGGTTAACAGGTTCTCATTTAGCCAAGAATAACTTTCAGTCCTGCTTTCAGAAGCTGAACCCCGATCATTGGCATATAAAATAGGCGTAAAGGCTTCATTTGAGGCCAGGTTGAAGTCGGCACCCCAAATGGTTTTGAAGGTCAAGCCTTTGGCTAAGGCAACATCCACATAAACATTACCGATAAAAGTATTGAGTACCCGATTGTCTTTGCGCATGGCAAATTCCATCGGATTGGTCGTACTTGGATCAATAAAAGTATAAACTTGTGAAAGTTCGGTGGGCAACCCATTTTCGTCATAAATAGGCAAGGTAGGTGGTGCCGATAAGGCTCCTGAAAGTAAATTTTGACCAAAGTGTCCATTGTCTACATTCTGATAATTGATGATACTACGTGCGAGATTTAGGTTCGTCCCAACTTTAATTAATCTATTCACTTCTGTGTCCAAATTCAGGCGTACAGAACCTCTTTTTACACCAGTATTGATCAAAATTCCTTGCTGTTCAAAGAAATTGCCTGACAGCGAATAACTTGTCTTGTCACTACCCTTAGAAAAAGAGATGGTATGGTTTTGAAGACGGGCTGTTTGATAAACCACATCCTGCCAGTTTGTTCCGGCTCCGCTTGGGATAGGATCAAAGAAAGGCTGCTGGCCATTATTCTTCAGGTATTCATTAACCACAATTGCATATTGTTGAGCATCCAGCAGCTCAAACTGATTCATGACTTCCTGAGCACCAAAGTAGGTTTCTACATTGATTCTGCCTGCCTGGTTTTTGCTTCCTTTTTTTGTAGTCACAATCACAACACCATTCGCTCCTCTGGATCCATAAATTGCCGTTGCAGAAGCGTCTTTTAGGATGTCTATCGATGCAATATCCGCCGGATTAATAAAAGAAATATCTCCGGTAATGGGATAACCATCCACTACATATAGTGGTTCATTGTTTCCAATCATGGAGTTATTACCCCTTATTCTCACCTCGACACGTCCTCCTGGTCTGCCGGAGTTTTGCGTAACTTGAACCCCTGCCGCCCGGCCTTTTAAGGCTTGAGAGATTTCATACACAGGGAATTCTGCAATTTTCTCGGCATCTACCTGAGTAACAGATCCGGTAAGGTCGTCCTTTTTTACATATCCATAACCTACTACCACTATTTCATCCAACGCCTGTACATCGGTCGCTAATGTTATATCAATAATGGATTGACCGGCTACTTTCATCTCCTGGGTATTGTACCCTACAAAACTAAAGACCAGTACTGCCTCATCTGAAGGCACTTCAATGGAATAGGCTCCATCAATATCAGTAATGGTACCCACAGAGGTACCTTTAACACTTACATTTACCCCAGGTAAACCCTCAGGGGCATCTTCACTGGTCACCTTGCCAGTAACTACTTTTTCTTTCAAAACAGTTTTCGAGTAGGTATCTGGTGCTTCTCTAGTGCCAGAATGAGCCATTAATACAGGTGAAAAAAACAGCAGCAACAAAAAATATAAGACCAGTTTGCTGTTTTTTTGAAGAGATCGATGGTTAGAAAATTTTGATTCCATAACTAGCTTCAGGTTATTTAAATAATTACTTTTTTAGTGAAGAGGGAATTGATGTTAAACGTTTAAGCAAAATCGTAAAATTTAGTGTTTTTTAATTGTTCATAGTTGTTGAGCTTAAATTTTGGTGATAAATATGATGGATTTCCAGGGATTTCCTTTTGATCGGGTAATTCTTGCCTAGTTATAATTAGGCATTGATCGGATAGCGTTGTTTCGCAGGGGACATGACATGGCTAAAGCGGATGGTTCTCCATCGCTGGTGTTCTTTTACGCGAACAGCTGCTAGATATATTATTTTTTGCTTTAACGTTTAAGCAAACTTACTTAAAAAGCGGGAATTGGCAAATTTTTTTTCATTTTTTTTTGATAGAATAGAACATTTTGAACATTAATGGATTATTCCCCCACTAATATTTTGAATTTTGCGAGCTGATGAAAGATTGTTGTGATTGAATAACGTTCCCTTACAAGGGGCATGGAGGTTAAAACGGGATTTTCTAAACAAGGATTAAACAAAAGAATGCCGTTCCTCACTAAGCGCTCCCCGATCCAAAAATCCTTTAATCTTTTGGGCCCGCATTTTACTGTGAGTCATACTGGTTTTGAATCGAAGGGGGAGGTAGGCATTGATGAGTTTGCGTTCTTCATTTGTGCTCCACATTTTGGGATTGGTATTGGCAAGATTGGCAGTGCTATTCAGTTTGTCACCATTAAAGGTCAGGAAACCGGTAGTGCGTCGTGTTTCTGTGATATCCAGACCATACTGACCAAAATATTCGGCGAAAGCTTCGGGCACTATTACTCTGCCGCGTTGGTTGCTAATGGCTTCATTCCTTCTTGCTAAACTCAAATTCTCCACCCCCTTGTCTCAAAATCATTTTATTTTCCTTTGGAAGAAATTCCATTTTTAACATGGCCTGGTCAAATTTAAATTGATGAAGTTCATAGGCTTCCAAGGGAAACTTAGGTTGCCCTGTCCCCTGTCCCATGAGCACATTACCTTCTTTGGTTATCGTGATATCAATGGGGAGACTTGGGCTGCTGTATACGCCCAGATATTGATCCAGCTCTTCACTTTTAAGTTCCAGAGTCGGCTTAAATTCGGGTAGTGTGTATTCGTTGCCAAAATAAATGCTCAAAGCGCCGATCATAATATCATTCATTGGCATGACTACACCGTTTGTCGTGTAAGCTATAGCAATACTATCTTCTGGAAAATAGGCAGCCATGGATTGGAAACCATCAATGCCCCCGGTATGCCCAAAAGCTTTCTTTTCATAGAAGGGCAACTGAAACATGCCAATACCAAAACCATCCACTATTTTTTTCATTTCGCTTAATGACTTATCGGAAATCAATGTGCCGGTAAATAGTTGGGTATAAAAGGAATTCAAATCTGTCGGGTTTGACACTACAGCTCCAGCGCCTAAGGGGACACTCATATCCGTTTCTGTTGCCAATTCCCAATTTTGAAGCCTGGTATAGGATAGGGCCTCGTTTTTTAGAGGATTAATTTTATCACCGTAATAAGTATTGCTTAATTGGCAGGGAGTGCTGATGCGATCTTCGAGGATAGTGGAAAAATATTTGTCCTCCAATTTTTCAGCGATAAACGAAAGCAACACATAGTTTGTATTGGAATATTCCGCCTTTTCATTAGGTTCGAAAACAGGTTCATTTTCCATGACCCTATTAAGAAGGTCCTGCTGTGTATGAGGCTCTTCCATCCAATTGACGTATTCCTTAGAATTGGTAAAATTGTAAAGTCCACTTCGATGTCTCAAAAGCTGTTCGATGGTTATTTCCTTTGCGTTGGGTATTTCGGGATAAAACTCAGCCAATTTGGTATTCAGACTTAACTTTTTCTCTTCAACCAATTGCATAATAATGGTTGCGGTAAACGTTTTTGAAATCGACCCGATGCGGTATTTAGTAATCGCGGAGGCTGGGAATTTATTTTCAACATCTGAAAAACCAAAAGCATTTTGATAGACTTCATGGCCCTTTTTAAAAATGGAAATACTGCCCATTCCTTTATCATTGGCTCCAATTTTGGCAAAAAAGCTATCCATTTTTGCGTTGTCAAAAGTCTGGGCGGTTAAATTAAATGCTAATAAAAGTAAAGTGATTGCAAATACGTTTTTGATCATTTTCTGGTTTGTTTTTTATTAAAATTCTTTTGGTTGAGCCGCTCTTCGCACTTGTTTGTTTTGTAAGCAAGCTCGTAAATTCCGTAAAGATACATATATGCCACGCCAGATCTAAGTGTTTTGGTCCAATTGTGTTTTTACTTCGACAAATAACGCTGGAGGGAATCACGGCCTCCAAACCTACGCTAAAAGATAGGATTCGCAGGATTTTACATGGTTTCATCTAGTGTCTAGCCTCCTTTATCGAATACTCGGCCCTTTGATGGATAAGTTCTTTGTCAATGGTTATATTTGTTATTGCTGTGATACAGATAGGAAGCAAAAGAAATTACCCATTACGAGCTTGTTCCTGCTGATTTTCAACTAGAATCCGCTCTAAACAATTCTAAAAAACACCAACCATCATGAATGTAGGATTATTGATCAATCATTTAAAAATCGCATTTAGAAATCTGAGAAAAAATGGCGGATACTCCCTGATCAATATCGTGGGACTAGCATTGGGCCTTGCTGGTTGTTTGTTGGTGTTTTCCTATACCCAATTTGAAAAAAGTTACGACACCGATCATCCCGATGTCGATCGTCTTTACCGGGTCAATCAAACGAATATTTGGAACCCCGAAGGAGGTGTTATGGGCTCTAGTGCGCCACCACTGGCAGCCTTGCTTAAAGAAAAATACCCCGAGGTAGAAGCCGTTACCCGGATAAATACACCGGGTTCCCGAACGGTGAGGTATGAAAAGAATAGCCAGGATATTATCGCTTTTAATGAAAGTGAGGTGCTGGCAGCGGATTCTAACTTTTTCGACTTTTTTGCTTTTAAACTAAAAGAAGGCGATGCCCGTACTGCATTAAAAGGAGTCGGAAAGGTGGTTTTGTCGGACATTGCTGCTGAGAAGTATTTTGGCAAAGAGCCCGCCCTTGGCAAAATACTGGAATTAGGAGATGAAGGAATGCCTGTAGTAGTGACGGGTGTCACGGAGCCTCAGCCAGACAACCAGCACTTTCAATTTGATTTTCTACTATCCATGCCTACCAATCCCAATGTTGAGAAATTTGATTGGAGTTTTATATGGACTCAGGTGGTTACTTATGCCAAACTTATACCCAAAGCGGATGCCGGTTTGCTGGAGTCAAAATTCAAGGATTTAGCAGATACTTATGTGCAACCCACCTTTTCCAGGCTGGGCATGGATTACCGTGATTTTGTCAGCGGCAAGGGTGGTTGGAACTTTTATTTGCAGCCGGTAAAGGATATCCATTTGAAATCGGTCGATATCGGTAATCGGATTGGGCTATTGGGCGATATCGCCATCGTTAATTTGTTGAGTATTGTAGCCCTGCTGATTTTGATTATTGCCTTGCTCAATTTTATCAACCTTTCTACCGCAAGAGCCAGTACCAGAGCAAAGGAAATTGGTGTAAAAAAAACAATGGGCGCTCTTCGCAATTCCCTGGTCAGCCAGTTTTTGATTGAGTCCATTGCCGTCACAGCACTTGCTACACTACTTGCGTTGGCCATGTTGTGGCTATTACAATCCGCCATCCATTATTTTACAGGGATATTGATTTCTACTGCATTCATTTTCAGTTTGGAATTTTTGCCTATCCTTTTATTGATCCCGCTTGTAATTGGGCTCATAGCAGGCCTGTATCCGGCATTCTACCTTTCCGCCTTCAGGCCAATTGAAGTATTAAAAGGCAATATGACTAGTGGTGTGAAAACAGTGACTTTAAGAAATGTGCTGGTAACCGTGCAGTTTACTATTTCCATTGCCCTGATGGCGGGCACTGTTCTCATTTATCAACAGATGAATTATTTGAATCAAAAGAACCTCGGGTTTAATGAAGAAAATATTTTGGTGATCAATCACTCTGAAAAATTAGGCAATCAGTTGTCTTCTTTCCGGGAGGAGGTTCAAAATCTGCCAGGAGTTACTCATGCTGCTTTGGCTATGGATATGCCGGGTAGAGGCATGTGGGAAGATATTTTTGAGAGGGAAGGCTCCGAAATTAAATTGCCGATTAGCCAGAATAAGATAGATGAAGCATTTTTCCCGGCAATGGGCCTGACGCTTGCATCAGGCAGGGCTTATGAAAAGGGTAGACCAGCCGACAAAAATGGCGTCATCATCAACGAAACCACTGAAAAGTTATTTGACTGGAAAGATGGCGAGGCTTTGGGCAAAAAGATCCTCTATCCGGGGTATCCCGAAGAGCTGAAAGTTATCGGAATTGTAAAGGATTTTCATTTCCAGTCGCTGCGGGAAAGCATCACACCACTGATGTTCTTCCATGTTGATTCTGATATGTGGGGAGATCAACGGGTACTGGCTATCAAATACACCCAAAAAGCGGAAAAAGAATTGTTGTCTCATTTGGAAAAAGCCTGGCAAAAAATGGCTCCAGATGCGCCCTTTGAATATTCCTATTATGATGAAGAACTGACCCAACTCTATACCCAGGAACGCAGCCTGTCTGGCCTCATTTCAATTTTCACCGGGTTTTCCCTCTTTATTGCCATTATTGGCCTGGTGGGGTTGCTGGCCTATTCAGCTGAACAAAGAAGAAAAGAGATCGGTATTCGCAAGGTGCTCGGGGCCTCCATTTTACAGGTGTTTTTAATGCTTAACCGACAATACCTCAAGTTGTATATATTGGCTTTATTGCTGGCCATTCCTCTTTCCTGGCATGCGATGCAGGAATGGTTGAATTCCTTTGCCTATCGAATAGACGTCAATGTATTTGTATTCCTGATAGCGGGATTTGTGGTGGTGTTTTTATCGTTTTTGAGTGTGAGTTATTTGTCACTGAAAGCTGCGTCGGTGAATTTGGCTGCTGTTTTGAAGGATGAGTAGGCTTGTTTCGAAGGGCTATCCCTGCCGAACAAGTCTAGTAATTAGCCATCTTCGGGAATAAAAATTGAGGAAGTTTCAGGATTTTTCACCATAATTCTGACTAATGCTTAATATTGCCCCAATTGTTACATTCAAAGAACCTATTTATGCCAAAAGGATATTTAATTGACATGGACGGCGTCATTTACAGTGGAGATGACCTCATTCCCGGTGCCGACGATTTTATTGCCAAGCTAAAAAAAAAAGATATACCTTTTCTATTTCTAACCAATAACAGTCAGCGAAGCCGCAGGGATGTGGTCAACAAGCTGGCCGGTCTGGGTATTGAGGTGGAGGAAAGTCATATATTTACCAGTGCGATGGCCACTGCTCGTTTCTTGGCGCGCATGAAGCCCCATGGTACCGCTTATGTGTTGGGCGAAGGGGGATTGTTGACCAGCTTGCACCAGAATGGGTACTCCCTGGTTTCTCAGAATCCGGATTTTGTGGTGGTCGGTGAGGGGCGGAATTTTACGCTGGAAATGGTAAATCAGGCGGTAGAAATGATCCTCAATGGTTCAAAATTAATAGCTACTAACCTGGACCCTTCACCTAAAAAGAAGGGGTGGACCAACCTGGGCATCCGTGCTGTGGTGGCTATGCTGGAGGAGGCTACTGGTATTCAGGCCTTTTCTGTAGGAAAACCTAGTCCGGTTATGATGCGTGTCGCCCGGAAAGAATTGGGTCTGGCGACTGACGAAACGACCATCATTGGTGACACAATGGATACCGATATCCTGGGAGGTATTCAGGTAGGCTACCGCACCATTCTGACCCTTTCTGGCGTGTCCAAAAGAGAAGGGTTGAAAAATTATGCCTTCGCTCCGGATTTGGTCGTTAACTCCATTGCTGAAGTCGAAATTGAGGAGTAGTGCATGTTTGGAGGCCATACGCTTCCGCTGTAGCAGCTTTGCGCAGCCAAAAGGTTGGCCTCCAAACATACCAGGTTTAATTCAACCGCAATATCTTCACCTCCACCCGCTGATTCTTTCGTCGGCCATCAGAAGTGGCATTGCTATATTTAGGTTCCCGTTTACCATATCCTTTGTATACTACCCGACTGGGGTCAATGCCCCGCTTCACAATGTGGAGCGCTGCAGACTTGGCACGTGCTGTTGATAAGTTGTCGCAATATTCATGAGGCGGCTGGTTGTTTGTATGGCCACCTACCTCAATGACGACCAGAGGATTCTCTTCGAGGAAATCTGCAATTTCATTGAGTACCGGATAGGAGTCAGCCGTCATATTGGTACTATCAGCTTCAAAATAGATTTGCGAAACCTGAAGCGTTTGCCCAGCACGTAATCGGCCTGCAGTTAGGTCGGGCATGATTTTTTTGCCGGTTTCAAAGTTGAGGCTGGCACTACAACCATTGGCATCTGTGACGCTGACACTATGTGCTCCCGTAGGTAGTGCATTGGCATCGGTACCGGTTTCTCCATTGTCCCAATTTACTGTGTAACCAGCAGTTCCTCCTTTGATTGTCAGGCTGGCTTTTCCATCTTTACTATCCTCGTTAGTGGCGGGTTTGTTGGTTTTTAAGGCGACGATCAATTCATCAGGCACACTGACGGCCAATTGTGCTTGTTGGCTTAAACCACTAGCATCGGTGACCGTAACGGCATAGTCGCCAGCACCGAGCGACCCTGCCTCTGCACCGGTTATCCCGCTGGCATTCCATTTATACTGATAAGGCGGCTTTCCTCCTTGTACCTCAACTGCAAGGGCAGCTGATTGCTCGCCAAAACACTTGATTTTTGATGTTTGCACCAGATTAATACTGAGGGCAATAATGTTTTCAGTAATGTCAATTTCTCCGCTGACGCCGCACCCATTTTTGTCCAGGACAGTTACTTTATGTATACCGGGAGTAAGTTTAGTAGCTGTCGCAGTAGCTTCACCATTGTCCCAGGTATAATCGTAATTACCGCTACCTCCTGCTACCACCGCTTTGGCCTGACCGTCAGCATTACCGGTACTAGCCTGGCCGGATTGGCTTACTTTTAAGGTTAAAGGCTGCGGTTCGGTAATGGTAGCTTTGGCAACCTGATTTAAGCCACTGGCATCCGTAACCGTGACCGCGAAGTCGCCAGCTGTTAGATTATTGGCTTGAGCACCACTAATATCACTGGTATTCCATTGGTACTGATACGGAGGTTTTCCGCCCTGCACCTCAACGGCTAAGGCAGCTGTCTTTTCGCCAAAACATTTGATCACTGTTTTTTGTACCAGATTGACATTCAGGGCAAGGATGTTTTCCGTAATATCAATTTCGCCACTAATCCCACACCCATTTTTATCCAGCACCGTCACTTTATGTAAACCGGGAGTAAGTCTAGTGGCTGTTGCATTGGCCTCACCATTGTCCCAGGTATAATCGTAATTGCCGCTACCGCCTTCTACTGAAACTTTGGCCTGGCCATCAGCATTTCCGGTACTGGCCGGGGTAGATTGTTTTACGTTTATCGATAACGGCTTGGGTTCGGTAATGGTCGTTTCAGCAACCTGGCTCAAGCCACTAGCATCCGTAACGGTAACGGATAAGTCACCCGCAGACAGGTTATTGGGCTGTGCGCCGCTGATTTCATTAGTACTCCATTGGTATTGATAAGGAGGTTTTCCACCCACTACCTCGACTGCCAAGGCTGCCGTTTGCTCACCAGAACACTTGATATCCGATTTTTGTACCAAATTTACATTGAGGGCGAGGATATTTTCGGTAATCTCAATTTCGCCACTGACACCACACCCGTTTTTATCCAGGACCGTCACTTTGTGTATGCCGGGAGTCAGTGTGGTAGCTGTCGCGTTGGCTTCACCATTGTCCCAGGTATAATCATAATCACCGGTACCGCCGTCTACTGAAACTTTGGCCTGGCCGTCAGCATTACCTGTGCTGGCCGGGGCGGATTGTTTTATTTTTAAGGATAAAGGTTTGGGTTCAGTAATGTTAGCGTCAGCAGTCTTTGTGTTTCCCTCCGCATCGGTGACGGTGAGCTGGTATTTACCTGCAGCTAGTCCGGGAGCTATTTCACTAACGCCATTGCCGGCACTCCATTTGTATTGAAAGGGCGCTTTCCCTCCACTGACTTTAGCCGTAAGCGCAGCCGAGTTTTCACCAGCACATTTGATGGGGGTGCTGATGACCAATTCCACGTCAAGTGGCAAAATATCTTCGTTGATATCAATAGTGGCAGTCGTTGAGCAACCAGCCTCGTCAGTGATCGTGACCGTATGCGTTCCGGCAGTCAGCTTTTCGGCCGTTTCGGTCGCTTCATTTGTATCCCAGCGATAGGTGAATTTTCCACTCCCTCCTTCAGCACTTACTTTGGCTTTACCATCCGCCTTATTTGTGGTAGCTGGTGATTTGGGGCTTATGCTAGCCGTTATCGCCTTTGGGTCATTGAGGCTAATTTGGGCCGTAGCGGTATTGCCCGCTGCATCGGTGACCGTAATTTGGTAGTCGCCCGCACTAAGGTCTATGGCTTGTGCCCCTTTGAGGTTGGCTTGATTCCATTTGTACACATACGGCCCCTGGCCACCAGTGGTTGTGGCTTTCAGTTCCGCTTCGGCAGCACCTTGGCAATTGTTGCCCTTTGTTTGTTCTAATGCCACTGACAAGGGGGCTAATGCCTCCGTTATCGTAACGGTGGCCACCGAAGTGCAGCCATTTTCTCCTGTAACAGTTACCTGATGGTCACCGGTGTTGAGCTGTTTGGCAATGCGATTTTGCTCGCCATTATCCCATTTAAAAGTGTATTTAGCATTTTCAGGAGTAACAGATATGGCAGCATGTCCGTCAGCATTGCCACCAAGGCTGGCGGGTTTTTGTTGACTGATGTTGATAACCAGGCTATTGTCCTGAATAGTAGTTTGTGCCTCTACTGTATTCCCACTTTGATCGGATATGGTGACGGAGTAGGTCCCGGCACCCAGATTTTTGGGGTTTTCGCCCCTTATTCCACCCGACCAATTATAGGTATAAGGGGGCTTTCCACCACTAGCTAGCACTTTTAAAGCCGCATTTTTGGCGTTAGCTTCACACGACAATGGGTTTTGCAGGATCAGTTCGGCCGTCATCGAAGCAGCCCGGCCAATATAATACACGCCTTTATCATTGGTGCCCACCCATAAAGCGTCATCTTGGTCAACCGCAATACAATTGACAAATTGGCTGGTAAATTCCTGCGCTGGACCAAAAAGGTCGTATTTTTCAGTATCAAAATGGTAGCGGACCACGATTTCGGAAGCTATCCATAAGTTGCCCCGACTGTCAAAGGCAATATCTTTTACCTTTCCTTCCACCATTCGGGGGGCAATTTCAAAAGCATAAAAGTCTCCTTTTCTATCCATCACCAGGACTTCTCCATCGCTAACCACCCAAATATTACCTTCGTAATTGGCGATGGCTTCAATGCTAAAAAACTTGCCATAGGCTTTTTCTTTACCATCCTCCACCAACAACAATCCATCATAGCTGCCAATCCATACTCTCTTTGAAGAAGTGGCCATAATCGTTTGTATGGCATTCGAGCGAAGTTTGGAGTTTTTGGTAGATAGGGTTTCTATCAGTTCCAAACTTGGATTGGTTTTGAAATGATAGACGCCGGCATTTTTAGTACCCACCCACAGTTCCTTGCGGATTTTATCTAAATGGGCGGTTGTGATTTGGGCGAAATCATCCCCCATCAGTCGCTTCATGTCGGCCTTTGGAAAGTTTAGTTCCTCATTTCCATCAGGTACATTGAGCAGCGACCATTCTTCCGCGCCTATTTCGATGGGATTGGCAAATTCGGGGGATTGCACCAAAAATACGCCTTTGGTATCGGCAACCCACCTATTGCCTTTTTCATTTACATAAACGTTTTTAATGGCAACGTTGCGATCAATGGCTGCGGCACGCCTCACTTTCATCACCTCTTGCGCCTTGAGCGCTCCAAAACTTAGACATAGTAGTAAAATCAGTAATTTTCTCATCCTATTGAATCCTATTTTTTTGCAAAAATCAGCAAAATCTTTTAAAAATGGGGAGTGGATAATTATTACGTAATTATGGTGGGCTTATTGTACAAGAGCATGCTGGGAATATAAAAAAAGCCATTCCAAACTGGAATGGCTGATCTTGGTAAAAATAAAGTCCCCCTTTAAAAACCTTTAATGGCAGGTCAAGCCAATGTTTCTAGACGCTTAGTTAGCGTTTTTCTTAAAAAATATTTTTAAGTGCATCCGGAGAAGGTCTGTCTTCCTACCTAATTAATTGGTAGTCCGTTCATAGTTATTGTTTACAGGCAATACCTACCCAGATAAAAATTTGGGTCCATTTGATTTTAAATATGGGAGAGAATTAAGAAAGGTGGTTTTTTTATGAGGGATAACACATATCTAGAGCCCACCTAGAAAAGTGGACAGTTACCCCCCTAGGGTAAATAATTATCTGCAAGTTAGGATGATTGCCCAAAAAGGTTGTTCGCAGATGTTGCAATTTCATTCAATATTGTTGCAAACAGGCTTTTAATTAGCTGAAGACATCCCGGCTTCCTTGGGAGAAAACCCAAAACGCTCTTTAAAGCGGGTTGAAAAATAGGGTTGGCTACCAAATCCAATCATAAATGCTACTTCGCTAACATTTCCTTTTTGTTGTTGCAATAGCTCAATTGCTTTATCCAGTCGGTAATTGCGCAAAAATTCGGTCGCCGACTGGTTGGTCAGGGCTTTTAATTTGCGGTGTAATTGTGAACGACTCATTTGTACCATGGTTGCCAATTGTTCTGTCGATAGCGTTTCGTCATCTATTTTTCGATCAATAGCCTGGCATAGTTCTTTAATAAATTGGTTGTCGGGAGGCGTGAAAAATGCGGTATCTTTTTTGGCTTTCCCAATTTGGGTGCTGTATCTTTCCTGAAGTTTCTTGCGGGTTGAAACCAGGTTTTCGATGTGCACCTTGAGTTCATCCGTGTTAAAAGGTTTGGTCAAATAGGCATCTGCTCCGATTTTGAGTCCCTTCATCCTACTTTCAAAAGAAGATCTTGCTGTGAGCAAAATAATGGGGATATGTGCTGTCTGAATGTTGACTTTGAGCTGTTTGCAAAGGCTATATCCATCCATTATAGGCATCATGATATCGGAAATAATCAAATCGGGAATAAATTTGACTGCTTTGCGCAATCCTTCGGCTCCATTCTGTGCAGTGATGATTTTAAATTTAGACTGCAATACCGATTGCATAAAATCTCGCAAATCAATATTGTCTTCTACGATCAACACAAGCGGCAATTCGGCGGCGTTCTTGTTGCTTTCCTGTTGGTTTCTTGCAACTGCCGGATTAGACTGACCCGTGTAGTTGATCACCTCTTCAGACCCTTCACCCATAACGGAGCGAGTTAGCTGTATAGGCAGGTCAATGGTGAAAACGGTTCCAACTCCTTGCTGGCTTTCTACCTGAATGGTACCGTGCATCAGATTGACTAACTCTTTCACTAAGGCCAAGCCAATGCCTGTTCCTGATTGCTTATTTGTATCATTCAAATGGTGGTTTTCTACCTGATAAAAGCGATCAAATACCTGATCCAGATGATCGGCTTCAATGCCAATGCCATTATCTTTTATCTTGAGATGAAGCATGGGGTTTTCCTTTTCGCTAAAGGAGACGTCCAGTTCCAATTCAATATTGCCACCGTTAGGGGTGAATTTTAAAGCATTGGACAATAGATTGGAGATGATCTGCTCTATTTTATTTTTGTCAAATGACAATTCAGTTTGTTGTCTGGACCCTTGCCAATGTAGGTTGATCCCTTTTTTATCAGCCAATGGAATAAACGACTGAAAGACTTCCCAAACAGTATCTACCACATTACCACTTTGCAGATATAATGGCATCTGTCTACTTTCAATTTTAGAAAGATCGAGCAGTTGATTGACCAATCGGAGCAAACGACGGGCATTGGTTTGGATAAGTGAGGCCTTTTCACGGGACACACCCTCCTTTAATTCCTGGATCAAATGGCGAGCCGGTTCGATAATTAGCGTAAGCGGTGTTCTGAATTCATGGGTGATATTTGAAAAAAAGTTGGTTTTCATTTGGTTGAGATCAGCCAGTCGTTCTGCTTCTTTTTGTTCAAAAGCAAGTTGGTTTTTGAGCCGGATACGGTAAAGCTGAAAACGGTAGATTCCCCAGGCTATGGAAAGAAAGATTAAGGCAAAACCCAGATATGCGGGAGTGGTCTGCCACCAGGGAGGCCTGATCCTTATGTGGATTTCTGTAGGAGGGTCACTCCATACCATCGACCGGTTGGTGCCCGATACCTTGAAAGTATAATGGCCAGGAGCCAGATTGGCATAGGTCACTTCCCGGGTATAATCGGCCTCTACCCATTGCTTATCTACGCCCTCCATTTGATAGCGATACCGGTTGCGAGAAGAAACGGCAAAGTCAAGCACCGAAAATTTGAAATGCAACAAATTTTGCTGATAACTCAAATCCAGTTGATGGGTATATTCTATTGGCTTATGTAATATTGAGGAATCCCGGAAATCCATTTTTTCATTATTGACTTTCAAGTCGGTAATAACAACATTGGGTGGTGAGCCGGGAGTTTGAAGTTCAGTAGGTTGAAAGATATTGAAGCCATTGACACCGCCAAAGAGCAATTGTTCATCCTGTCCTATGGCGGAAGATCGGGTATTGAATTCATTGTTTTGCAATCCATCAAATGAGGTATAATTGTCGAAGGTCCCTCTGCGGTAATTATAACAGGATAATCCTCGGTTGCTACTCAGCCACAATTGCCCACTTTTATCTGACAAAATGCTATAAATTACATCATTGGGTAAACCATCTCTAGTGGTGATATTTGTAAACCGGGCTTTGTCTTTTTCCATCCGGTTGAGCCCGCCTCCCTTGGTGCCGATCCATAATAAATTGTCATCCAATGGATCGGGTAGGATAGACAAAATATAGTTTTCACTTAACGAATGAGGCACACCGCTCTGGTGATGGAATATTTGGAATGGTTCCTGTGCTGCTTTATCTTCGTCAAACCGCAAAATGCCAAATGGTGTACCGATCCACAATGTTCCGGATGCATCAAAAGAAAGCACGGATGAAATGATTTCTGACTTATATGCCGGTACATGGTGGGCATAACTAAAATAAGAAAATACTTTTTTGATGGGATCAAATTTGATAATCTCCGGTCCTGCTGTAGCCATCCAGATATTGCCTTGTTTGTCTTCTGCCAAATTGGCTAGTGGATAGGGCTTTCGTTGATAATAATACTCCTGTAATTGTTTCGTCTCTGGATCGTAGTGCACCAACCTGACGCCCTCTTCGGTTATGGGATAATGAAGCCAGAAGTCCCCTTTTTTATCCTGCAACATCCAGCGGCAATCTGCAACAATTTTCGGAAATTCACGAAGGGGGGATAGCTGTTTGGTGTCAGGATCCAATAGGTGAAATTTGCCATTGGTCCAAACCCAGGTTCTATTTTCCTGATCCACATAAAGCTGGCGAATGCTTTTGTTTTCTGCAAAGTGATTAAAGACGGAGGCCGCAGGATTGTATTTGATCAACCCATAACCATTGGTGCCCAGCCAAAGGACACCTGTAGCATCAATACAAAAGGAGGGGAGATTATGTATACCTGTTTCCTGAAAAATGGGAGAAATGGCTTTGGATACTTCAGCCTTTGCATCAAATTGAAACAAACCGGAGGAGGCACCATAAATGGTTCCTTCTTTTCCTATGGCTAGTCGAATAGAGATGGAAGATAAGGATTCCGGCAATGGATAGGCTTGACTCACCCCTTGTTTTACTTTATAAATACTATTGCTTTGCCCAAAAATTAGCGTGCCATCAGCGGTCTGAACAATGCTGTTAACAGGACAATCAGGTTCTTCCTTACACACAAAAGCGCCATCCAGCCATTGGTGGGCTTCCTTTTCCTGACTTTTTTTCAGAAATATACCAGATTGAGTGCCCAATAATTGATCCCCATCATTTTGATTGAGGATGCAAAGGACTCGGGTTTCCATCAAATTGCCGGCTAATAAAATGGGGGTACGAGTGATTTTGAGCGCATTGACTTGAGTCGGTTGAATGGCGGCACCTTTTTGGACTACTCCTGGAATAGTGATCTTATCCAGACCTATACTGGTACCGACCCAGATATTACCTTGTTTATCTTCCTCAATGGCATGAATATTATTGGATTGTAGGGTGTTATTACGGCCAGGTTGGTGCATCAGGTGATGGAATTTACCGGTTTGCCGGTCGAAGAGATTCAACCCGTTATTATTGGTTCCCACCCAAAGCCAACCTCTGGAGTCTTCAAAAATAGTGTTGACGATATGTCCCGAGAGGGAAAAGGTATCCGCAGGTTGGTGGTTATAATAATCAAAACTATATCCATCATAACGGTTTAGTCCGTCTTTGGTCGCAAACCAAAGGAAGCCATCTGAATCTTGCAGTATTTTGAAAATCATACCCTGAGACAACCCATCTTCAATGGTGATCTTATCGACTTTGACGTGTTGAGCAATGATCAAACAAGGTAACATCAATACAGCTAAGAGCCCTGTAATTCGTCTTTTGTTATTCATGTAATTACAAAATCTTAAATAATGGTTGTGCTGGAAACGGGGGGATTCCAAACAGATTTAACTGCTTGTTTGCTAGTCACCTTTGAAATGATTTCGAAAAATATTTCTTGGAGATTGCAAATAAGTACCTAGGTCAACCCTAAACATTTAATTTGGGAGAGGGAGGTAATAGTTTTGTAAGAATTACAAGTATGGAGTGTTGTGTTTTATTGGAAGGGTAAATTAATTAAATTCCCAATATTATACCCTTTCATTTTCTTATTTTTACCAAAAAAGACATGAATTTGACTCAATTGGCATTTTTTGTTCTGTTTTTATGCTTTCACTCAATTGCGCATAGTCAGACAGATATATACGACACAGGGGGCCGACTTATGGCCGAGCAGGCTGCTTATGATGTGACCTATTACGATCTGGACCTTCAAATATTTCCTGAACAGCAAACCATTGCGGGAAAGGTAAATGTGGTGGCAAAAATTGTGCAACCATTACAAACTTTTGTCCTGGATCTGGATACTTTGCTGGAGATTGAAAAAATCGAAGAGCTGGGTGGCAAAGGGAAAAGTGTTGACCGCAAATTTTATAGAGAAGGTGGGAAAGTTTTTATCTCATTGGTTACCACCCACCAGCCGGGCACGACAATTAGCCTGATTGTACAATATAAAGGAAAACCACGGGTAGCACCAATGCCGCCCTGGCAGGGTGGTTTTACCTGGGCGAAAACGCCCTCTGGTGCCCATTGGATTGCCACTACCTGCCAGGGAGAAGGGGCCGATATTTGGTGGCCGGTCAAAGATCATGTTTCTGATGAGCCTGATTCCGTAGGTATCCACATTCGGGTGCCCGATCCACTGGTGGTGGCCACCAATGGACGCTTCCAAAAGCAGGAAAAACATGCCGATGGTACCAGCACTTATCACTGGCGGGTTTCTACGCCCATCAATGCATATAATATAGCGCTGAATATCGCGCCTTATCAAATAATTGAAGGGGAACTGACCAGTGTGGCAGGTGATGAATTTCCCGTGGTTTTTTATGTGCTGCCGGAAGATTATGAAAAAGGCAAAAAATTCTTCCCCGAAATTCTTGACCACCTGCGGTTCTTTGAACATTATCTGGGGCCATATCCTTTCCGTGCTGACAAATATGGTGTTGCTCAAACCCCTCACCTGGGGATGGAACACCAGACGATTATCGCCTATGGAGCCAATTTCAACAACGGAGCCATGACGGGAGGCCAGGACTGGGGTTTTGATGCCTTGCACCAACACGAGCTGGCACACGAATGGTGGGGCAATCTAGTGACTAATGCCGATTGGAAGGATATGTGGATTCATGAAGGCTTTGGCTCCTATATGCAACCGCTTTATAAAGAATACACCGATGGAAAAGAGGCCTACCACAAATATATGAACGGTATGCGCCGGTTTTCGAACCGTATGGCCGTAGCACCAAGGGCTTCTCAGTCGGGCAAAGAAATTTACCGCGCACCTATTTACGCCAAGGGTGCCTGGGTATTGCACACTCTCCGCTATCTTGTCGGCGATGAGGTATTCTTCAAAGCACTGCGCCGTATGGCTTACCCCGATCCGGCTATGGAAAAAATTACCGATGGCCGCCAAACCCGCTTTGTTGCTACAGATGACTTCCTCAGTATCTGCGAAGAGGAATCAGGAAAAGAGTTGGACTGGTTTTTTGATTGTTATCTGCATCAACCCAAACTGCCCATCCTCCACTCCCGCGTAAAAGATAATACCCTAACGCTACGCTGGGAAACACCCGATGACATGGCCTTCCCTATGCCGGTTGATGTACAGCTTGGCGATAAAATTCAAAAGGTAATTCCGACCAAAGAGGGCATCACCATTGAATTTGACAAAGGCATCAAGCCGGAGATCGATCCGCTATCCTGGGGTATGTTTGAGGTGAAGTAGGGAGGGGGAGGATTAGGAGGTTTAGTGGCCAGCAAAGTGGGGCTAGCACAGAATCTTTAATTTCTGGGTAAGTGCATAGTGGGTTGGTTTTCAATGAGTTACTTTGGGAGGCTTCGCGTCCTCTGCGTCTTTGGGGTGGAAAAACTTTTCCGTACACTTCCGTTTTGATGATAACGTATTTTTACAATGAACTGATTATGTGGGGTGTGTGATGCCGATTAACCCCAGCAACCGCCCGGTTTGCCCATTTTCTTTACGGTAGGAGAAATAATCATCATTTTGGAGATAGGTAGAATAGGGCGAAATTTCTATTTGGTTGGCGGGCAGACCAGATTGAATCAACTGTTGTTGATTGGCCTTTTTTAGGTCGATAAAAAATTTGTTCTTATTTGCTTCCCAGCGCTTGAAGGGGGTGGCGAAATGGTCCGCAACATCACCATCAACTTCAAAGGAGCATTCATCAATACAGGTGCCAATATAGGCGTGACAATTCCTGGCATGAGTGCCCAATGCCGTGTTCATTTCAGCCAGTGTTTTTGCAACAATACCAGCTAATGTACCCTTCCAGCCCGCATGAATGGCCGCTACGGCTTCACCAACAGGATCAAAAATCAAAACCGGCACACAATCCGCTACGGTTACTGTCAGGAAAACATTTTTCTTACGGCTGATCAGTGCGTCATAACCCTCGTATTGACCTGCTTTTTCCACCACTAATACCTGGTCGCCATGTACCTGATATGATCCTGCAAGTTGTTCGGGTAGAATGCCTAGTTCAGCACAAAAACGGCGACGATTTTCTGCTACATTATCGGATGAATCGTCTGTGAATAGCCCCAGGTTTAGGGATGCAAATGGCACAGGGCTAACACCTCCCCGTCGGGTGCTTTCACCTACAACTAATTGGTCAAAATCTGTGAATAAAGTTGGCCGCCGATAGGTAAGGGTGGTTTGGGTTTTCATGTTAAGAGGGAGGTTGTTTGGGACAAAGTTAAGCATTGAGGATTAGGTACAAAAACAAAAAACCAGCCTCCTTTCTCGGAAGCTGGTCTTATTCAATCAATTCACATTAACTACAGTGCCTTTGAGGCTGCCAACTCCAGGTCGGCATATTGCCACGCTTTTTCAAAGCGTTTTTTGATTTTTTGGGCTTCTTCGGTTTTACCCTGTCCGATTAAACTTTCATAGAGACCGTTTAGGGCCCAACCGGTTTCCGGGAATAGGGCAAGGTCTGTGGTATACAGCGTCTCAGCCGCCGCATAATCATCCATTTTTAATAAAACAGGTCCCAAGTGATGGCGAACAGAGAAAAACCAGTCGGGTGGTTCATTATAATTCAGTGCATCTTCTATGACAATGGCTTTTTCAAAACTGGCTTTGGCAGCCGTATAATCTTTTTGTTTGGCAGCCATTTCTCCTTTTATGACGTACTCTGCAATTTCCAGCAGGTCTTTAGCGGAGTTGATTTCCCAAATGGTCATTTGCTGGATAAAGGCATCTTCTCTCAGTGCTTTTAACTGATTCAATTCCTGTTGAGCTTCTTTCAGTTTATCCTTTTTTGTGAATGCCATGGCCCGGGCGTAATGCCAGATAGCCTTGCCGTATTTTACATCCGCTGCTGGTTCCGGAAAAGCTAGGATTTCCTCCCAATGGGCAAACTTGACGTGTAGGTATAAAGGAATAGACCAATAGTGTTGAATAGTAGCCAGGGGTTGTTCCCGCATCAGTGTGGTATCTAATGCTGCGGCCATACGATAAGCCGCTTCTATTGATATCCGACTGGCACCTTCCAATGCGGCACAGGCTGTAAGGAAGTGATAATTATGCGGATAATAGGCCAGTGGATACAGTCCAGCTGTGTGACAAGCGCTGACGTACGTACTGTCAATGGTTACGGCATCCTGATTCACAATAGTGCCCTCATGGTAATGCCCTGTACGGATATAAGTATGGGAAGGCATGTGTACAATATGGCCGGCCTGAGGAGCCAGTTTAGGAAGTTTATCTGCATGTTTTTTGGCGACAATTGGCGAATAAGACGCCTCCGTAGCATGAAGAAACAAATGGATGCTGGCAATGTGATCGGGATGCTTTTTGAGGATACCTTCCAGCAAAGACATAATTTCAGCAGTCCAGGGCTGAGGCGATCCATCTTTTTTCCAGATATTCCAGGGATGCAAATTCATTAAAGCTTCCGCAAACAGGGCTCCAATGTCCGGATCATCAGGGTATTGGGGATATATTTTACGCATTTCATCGGCATAGGCCGCTTCATAAGCCGACTGATCGGTGCCGCCGTCCTTCGGATAACGAATGGCGATCGCTTTGATCAGTGCTTTCTCGCGGGGGGTAGTTTTGTCCATATACTTTACAGCATTAGCTACCGCCTCGTTGGCAACGGGCATGGCATCTATCCCCATAACGGCATTGTAATTAGGGCCTAAGGCATAAGCTAAACCCCAATAACACATGGCACATTCGGGGTCTTTTACGATGGCCCATTTAAAAGAACGAGCCCCTTCCATGTGGTTGAATCCACGGACTAGTTTGAAGCCTTGTTCGAAATACTTGCGCGCCTCTTCTGAGGAGGTCGTAATTGGAAAGTCGAGGTGCCCCAACCCTTCAAATATTGGCGGCGGCCGATCGGCATCTGCCAAGGCGTCGACACCTTTAGGTGCACAACTAATAGGTTTAGTAACTTGGGTTTGTGGCGTGTTTTGAGTAGAATTTTTTACCTTGCAGGCAGACAATAACAAGAGGCAAAAGCCTAATGTTCCAATAATATTTTTCATTGTTAAATTTTTTGGATCAGCAATGGATTTTTTATTCCGACTACAAGTTTAGGTGCATTTTTGATGGGGATCAAACGCAAATGATTCTTTGACACTCTGAATGAGTAAACAGCTCGTTTTATTGAGTAATGGGATTATGGGAGTTGTTGCGCAGGGGCAGGGCTGTGGAGAAAACTATGGCTACCCATCGCTGACGCGTTCCTTCCCTCAAATGTCCACTGGACATTTGCCCTGCGGGATCGCTCAGTCCTTAATCCAATTGCAGTCTTTATTGAGGCGGATAGCATCGTTACCCAACAATAGAAAGGCGAAAAGTGGATTAGAAAGATCCGTTTTAACCTTGTCATGACCCCTGCGAAACAACTCTCTTAAATAAACTTTAACTTTACCAGAAATACTTCAACTTATGGCCTTTACTACCCTCATCAGCACTACAGAACTGGCAACTCATCTTGGAGACCCAAACTGGGTCATCATCGACTGTCGATTTTCGCTGGCAGATACAGAGGAAGGTCGGCGAGACTACCTACAAAGCCATATTCCCGGCGCACACTATGCCCATTTGGATGATGATCTTTCCGGTAAGATTATTCCCGGAACGACAGGTCGGCATCCATTGCCCACTGTGGAGGCTGCTGCTGATCAGTTTTCGACCTGGGGGATCGATGAACAGGTACAGGTAGTTGTTTATGATGATAAAGGTGGAGGCATTGCTGCTCGCCTGTGGTGGATGCTCCGCTGGCTGGGTCATGAAAAGGTAGCCGTACTGAATGGTGGCTGGCCTACCTGGCTAAAAGCAGGATTACCTACAAGCGCGGAATTACCGTCAATATCATCAAAAAACTTCCAAGCCAAAGAAAGGGTAGACCTACCGATCAACAGGGATAGGGTAGAGGCCATTAGAAATGATGATCGATATTGGTTGATTGATGCCCGTGCTGCGCCCCGATACCGGGGAGAAGAAGAACCCATTGACCCCATAGCGGGGCATATCCCTGGCGCCATTAATTTACCATTTGCTGATAACCTCAATACGGATGGTACGATGAAAAATCCAGAAGCTTTGCGGGAGCGGTTTTTAGCTGTTCAATCAAGTGGTAAGGTGGAAGGTGCTGAACGGGCTGCGCATACTGTTTTTTATTGTGGCTCGGGCGTGACGGCTTGCCATGATATTTTGGCTTATGAATATGCTGGATTGGGGGAGGCGAAGCTGTATCCGGGCTCTTGGAGTGAGTGGATTACTAAGCTATAATTGAATATGAATATGATCATCGTGGCGAACGGCCTGGCAGCCGTGAAAGCGAATTTTGCTGTAGGAACCCAGGTCAAGTCGTTGTTTGAGGTGGGGTTCAATGAAAATTTTCCCTGTTTTAGCATTTGTGGCAAATAGCTGAAGAAGATGGCGATTGGCGGCTTCATTAAAGGTGATCTTAGGATTGCTGATGGTTGGACTGAGCCAGGTTGTTAAAGAATATTGCCAATAACCTCGTTGAGAACAAATTTCTGGCTGATTGATTTCGTGAGATTTTGGCGGTTCGTTGTACCCATAACCTAAGGTAGAAGGTGCACTCTGGAGTGCCTGGCTATTGTTTTTTTGGTATAAAAATGCCAAATCCAATTTGCGTCCATCATTGTGACTGAGATGAGGCAGTAGCGGAAATCCATCAAAAAAAGGGAAATTGGCATCCAGATAGATGAGTTTGGAATAAGGCGTTACTGTTGCCATTTTTTGAGCTGTTTCAGCAACAAGTTGGTATAATGCTGGCTGTACATAATGCCGATTTGCGAGGCAATACACCCAATTGGCAGGTTGCAAAGGCACCTCTTCTGTGGCATACCACGGTAAAGGCAAGCGTCCTAGCTGCCTGGCTAATGGTGGCACAAAGATTAAGTTGATCAACATATAGATGATTGCAAAACTACTCCATCGAAACAAACGAACCTTCCAACGGCTATTGATACGCCGAGTTAACCAATGTTTGATGGGTAGGTACAACAAATAAATCAACCCACCTACCTGGGTCAGTAATGTGAGAATAATAACGATAAAAATGGACCGAAAAAATTGCATTAATGCCCTCATATTGGAAAGGAGAAATTCTTTTTGCCTTCAAATATAGCTATAATCGAAGACGCAGTGCTGCGTGAGGGGGCTGGAGGGGGCCAGCGCAGCGGCAGTACGCAGTACCGAGGCGAATGCCGAGCCCGGAAGCGCCCGACCCCATCAGAGCCTTAGCGGAGATGGGGGCACGCCCAAAAAATTAATAGACCTGCTCCACCACTGCCCGAATAGTTTCCGAATCGCCCATGGTATAATAATGCAGACAGGGAGCGCCTGCTTCTTTGAGTTCTTTAGATTGGGCGGCGCACCACTCGATGCCGGCTTGCAGTCGAGCCTCAGCAGTTTTGGCATTGCTAACTTCCCTAACCAATTCGCTAGGTAAGTCGACATGAAACATGCGGGGCAGAGAGTTGAGTTGGTATAGCTTGGTTACTGGTTTCAGGCCCGGCACAATAGGCACATTGATCCCTGCTTCACGACAGGCTTTGACGTAGTTGAAATAATGTTTGTTGTCAAAAAACATTTGTGTGACAATATAATTGGCACCGGCTTCAATTTTAGCTTTGGTATGTACCAGGTCCAGTTCAAAATTGGGTGATTCAAAATGTTTTTCCGGATAACCGGCAATGCCGACACAAAAGTCGGTTTTCACCCCATTTTCTATATTGGTGTCGAGGTATTTGCCTTTGTTCATTTCCCCGATTTGTCGGACCATATCAATGGCGTATTCGTAACCGCCTTCTTCAGGGACGAAGCGCGCCTCAAATTTACGGGCATCCCCACGTAAAGCCAGTACATTGTTGATGTTGAGGAAGTTGAGGTCGATTAATACATTTTCGGTATCCTCCTGAGTGAAACCACCACAAATTAAATGGGGCACTGCATCAACGCCATAACGGTGCATAATGGCGGCACAAATGCCCACCGTTCCTGGCCGCTTTCGGATGGCCGTTTTTTCATAATATCCGCTCTCCCGCTTCTTATAAATAAACTCCTCCCGATGGTAGGTCACATCAATGAAGGGTGGTTTAAACTCCATTAGGGGGTCCAAAGTGTCAAAAATGGTTTGCATGCTTCCGCCCTTGAGTGGAGGCAATACCTCAAAGGATATGAGGGTTTGACCATTGGCCTTTTCGAAGTATTCAGTGACTTTCATGATTCGATTTTCGATTGTGGGGACAAAACTAGCGATATTCTTTATAAAAATGAGGAATGAGCAGAGGAATGAGGGCGCAAAAGAAATGACAAAGAAAAGAAGACCAGATGATGAGGCGAAATACATCGTTTACTCCCACAGCTTCTTTTCTTCTTGTCAGCCGCCGATGAGCACTATATTAATGGCAATTGGTGCCCTAGCCTGACAGCTTTTATGCGATCTAAAATCAGGTGATCCGATGACTTTTATCATGGGAAAATGGTCGTTTTTTATCAAAAATTTGCATGGGTTGGTAAAAAACTGTATTATTGACTGACCGTTCAGTCAATTAAAAGATTCAATCAATTATGTCACCAAGGTCAAAAGCACAAAATGAGGCCATTAGGAGCAAGAGTATCTTCCTGATCAAGGAGACGGCACTGGAATTGTTTGCTCACAAGGGGTATCACAGTACATCGATCAGTCAGATAGCCAAAGAGGCAGGTGTGTCGAAAGGGTTGCTGTATAATTATTTTAGTGGAAAGGAAGAACTGCTTGAAGTGCTCCTTTTGGAAGCGGCAGAAGAAATTGAAGTTGAGATCACTGAGATCATGGAAACCATTGCTGATCCTTTTGAACAATTGAAACAGCTTACGGGGCAGTCCTTTCTGATGATCAAAAATAACCTACATCACTGGCGCTTGGTGACTTCTCTTGCTTTTCAAACGGATGTGTTGAAAGACCTTGAATCCGTTTTAAATGCGAAAAAAGAGGTGCTGATTGGCCAAATGGTCGATTTATTTCGGCGACTGGGAATGGAGGACCCGGTAAATGAAGCCTTGTATTTTGCTGCGCTGGTAGATGGCATTATTTTGCACTATATGATGGTGGGTAAGGACTACCCATTGGAAAAAATGGAAGCACTCATTTTGACACGATATCAAAATATCAAATAATTATGAAAAGGATATTAATGGCCCTATTGGTACTTGTACTGGTTCAAACCACCTGGGCACAAGGAGATTTGACGGCACAAGAAATTGTCACTAAAGCCGATGAAAAGCTGAAAGGGGAGAGTAGTATAGCGGTTATCAAAATGACGATTGTCCGGCCCAGTTGGAGCCGTGAAATGACCATGAAAAGCTGGAGTAAAGGTAATGAGCTCAGCTTGATTACGTTACAGGCGCCTGCTCGTGATAAGGGTACGGCTTTTTTGAAAAGAGGTAAAGAAATCTGGAATTGGCAACCCACGATTGACCGTTCTATAAAAATGCCACCCAGTATGATGATGCAATCCTGGATGGGGTCGGACTTCACCAATGATGACTTGGTAAAACAGTCGTCTATGGTGACGGATTATACTCAAAAAATACTGGACAAGGAAACCATTGAAGGCCGGCAAGCTTACAAAATCGAACTGATCCCGAAGGAAGATGCCGCTGTGGTCTGGGGCAAGATATTGATATGGATTGATACTGCTGAATTCATTCAATTGAAGACGGAATTCTACGATGAAGAGGATTACCTGGTCAATACCATGCTGGGTAAAGACATAAAAATGTTGGGGGGCAAATTATTGCCTGCCAGACTGGAGGTTATCCCCGAGGATAAGGAGGGCAACAAAACGATTGTGGAATACCTTTCCCTGGATTTTGATCAGCCGATGAAGGACGAATTTTTTTCGATACAGAATATGAAGCGGGCGAGGTAGGGAGAGGGTGATGGGGAGAGAGGGAGAGTGTTTTTTTTACCGCTGAGGCGCGGGGGACGCGGAGTTTCGCGGAGTAATTTGTTGAAATAGAATTCTTTGTAGGCTTAGTTGGGAATTGAAGATTCTGAGGTAGATATACTTTGCTGGGGAGAGCCTAAATATGGATCAACACTAATAATTTAATGATCATTAATGAATAACTTATCATGCTGACGAAACTGGCTTGGCGAAATATCTGGCGCAACCGGAGGCGGACCTTTATCACGGCTGGTTCGGTGATGTTTGCGGTATTTTTTGCCGTTTTTTTGAGGTCTATACAGGAAGGTACCTGGAATAATATGCTCGACAATGTGGTCAACTTTTATTATGGTTACGCTCAGGTGCACCGGGAAGGATATCAAGATGATCAATCTATTGACAAAGCGTTTGAGATCACGGATACTTTAAAAGAGCTAGCTGCAATTCCTTCCATTAAAAGCATTGTTCCCCGACTGGAGTCTTTTGCTCTGGCTTCACATGATGAACACACTACAGGTGTTATGGTGGTTGGCACTCAGCCGGATGAGGAAGATGGGATGACCCAATTGTCGGATAGATTGGTGCAGGGGAATTACCTCGATGCTGACGACAAATCGGCACTAGTGGGGTTGGGGCTGGCTAATTACCTGAAGCTGGGATTGGGAGATACCATTGTTTTGATCAGTCAGGGGTATCACGGTGTAAATGCTGCGGGTAAATACGCCATTAAAGGCCTATTAAAGTTTGGATCTCCAGAATTAAATAAACGGATGGTTTATCTGGCCTTGCCGGAGGCGCAACGATTGTATGGAGCGGAGCAATTGGTGACCACTTTAGCGTTGAATATTGAAAATAAAGAAGCCACATCCAAAGTTGTTTCTGCTGTCAACAAAATGCTGGGCAAAGGCCATTATGAAGTTTTGGACTGGCAGGAAATGATGCCCGATTTGGTGCAAGCCAAGGAGTTGGATACGGGAGGAAGTTATCTGGTGTTGTTTGTGCTGTATATTATTATTGGGTTTGGCATTTTCGGGACCATTCTCATGATGACGGAGGAGCGGTCTTATGAATTTGGTATCCTCCTGGCTATTGGTATGAAACGTTTGCCTTTGTCCATCATCGTTTGGCTGGAAATTGTATTTATTGGGTTGATTGGAACGCTAGCAGGTATGGTGCTTAGCTTTCCGCTGGTCTATTATTTTCATATAAACCCGATCGACCTGGCAGCAATGGGAGAAGATGTTGCAAAAACGTATGAAAAATTTGGCATGGAACCAGTAATGCCGGCTGCATTAGACCCATCGTTGTTTTTAACCCAGGCGATTATCGTTTTACTGATTACTACTTTTTTGGCCATCTATCCATTTTATAAAATCAATAAGTTGGACCCGATTAGTGCGATGCGGAGGTAGCAGGTAATGGGCCATTTCGCCGTAGAGGAAAAAAGGATTATCAATTATAACCTATTAATGCAAGAATAAATGTTATTCAGAATAGCGTGGAAAAATATCTGGAGGAGTCCTACCCGAAGTTTTGTGGTTATGGGCGCCATCGTTTTGGGCGTTTGGGCGACGATATTCATGATTAGTTTTACCTATGGCATGGTGAGCAGTTATGTAGATAATGCCATTGAAAATCAAATTTCTCATATCCAGGTTCATGTGCCCGACTTTACCAAGGATCAGGAATACCAATATTATTTTGAAAATCCGGAACACTTATTAGCGGAAGCTAAAATGGTAGAAGGATATCGGGCTGCAACGGTCCGGACGCTGATTAAAGGCGCTTTTTCTACCAGCAAGGGGATGCGGGGTATTGAAATTCGAGGTGTTATACCAGCTGAGGAAGCCAATGTCACCAAATTGGATCAAAAGTTAGTCGATGGAAAATACTTTCAGGAGGAAGGAAAAAATCAATGCCTGGTCAGCCAGCGAATCGCAGATAAATTGGGGGTCAAGGTACGGTCCAAAATAGTGTTGACCTTTCAGGATTTGCAGGGGCAAGTAACGGCAGGTGCTTTTCGGGTAGTAGGTATATTTGATACGGGCAATGCTCCTTTTGATAATGGCAATGTATTTGTAAAAGAAGCAGACCTCAACCGTTTGTTGGGCGAGGAAAATATTGCACATGAAATGGCCCTGATCCTTAATGATCCTCGCCAGGTTGGAGCAGCCAAGGCGTTTTTACAGCAGGAATTACCCGATTTTAAGGTAGAAACCTATCGGGAAATTTCTCCGGATGTGCAATTATACGAATCACAAATACAGAATTCCGTAAATATATTTATTGTCATCATTATGCTGGCACTGGTATTTGGCATTATCAATACCATGCTGATGGCGGTTTTGGAGCGCTATCGGGAATTGGGTATGCTGATGGCCATTGGTATGAATAAGGTGCGGGTATTTTTAATGATTTTTCTGGAAACGATTTTTTTGGCCTTAGTTGCTTTCATACCTGGACTCTTATTAGGTTACCTTTCGGTAAATTATTTTAATGTTTATGGCATCAACTTGTCCGCTTTCTCTAAAGGGTTAGAACAATTTGGCATGTCTAAAATGGTTTACCCTACACTAGAACAGGGCGTTTATTTACAAATGGCCATTGCGGTGGCCATCACAGGTATTCTGGCATCCATTTATCCGGCTTGGAAGGCCATCAACCTCAAGCCGGTAGATGCTATCCGGAAAATATAAAAAGATAAAATCATTGATCATGAGTATAATAACAACCAAAGCGGTGACCAAAGTTTACAACCCCACGACTATTCCCGTGGAGGCGCTGCGCGGTGTCGATTTAACAGTAGAGCAGGGAGAATTTACGGCCATTGTGGGCCCTTCGGGTTCCGGAAAAACCACTTTGTTGAATATCATTGGTGGGCTTGACCGGCCTACCGATGGATATGTGGAAGTGAATGGCAAGGATATCTCCAAATTAAATGATAATCGCCTGATCGATTTCCGCAAGGACAATATTGGTTTTGTTTTTCAGGCTTACAACCTGATTCCTGTACTGACGGCAAAGGAGAATGTTGAATTTGTGATGTTATTACAAAAGCGTAGCAAGGCAGAAAGAGATGCCAGATCGGAAGAATTACTGACCGCAGTAGGGCTAGATGATCAGATGGATAGGAGGCCCGCACAATTATCTGGTGGACAGCAGCAAAGAGTTGCTGTAGCCCGGGCATTGGCGTCAAAACCAAGCTTTGTACTTGCCGATGAACCTACAGCCAATCTTGACTCCAAGTCTACTGCCAATTTGCTAGACATCATGGCCCGGCTCAATAAAGAAGAAGGGGTCACGTTTGTTTTTTCTACTCACGATCAGCGTGTCATCGACCGGGCTCGTCGGGTGATCACTTTAGTAGATGGAGCGATTGCCTCGGATGAGAGAAAGGAATCGTAATCTAAATTTTCTTTTGAACTTTTGAGAAATGAATAAGTGGCTCATTGTTTTTTGCTTTTTAGGGTTTCAAATAGCTGTAAATGCTCAGGAGGAGAAGCCGAAAAACTGGACATTAAACGGTTATGTAAAAAACCTGGAAAGTGGTTTTTTTTTCAATGGTGCTTATCCTGATCTGGCTACACTTCAATTGGTAGATACTTTTCTTCAGGATAACCTGCTGCACAATCGATTAAATTTCTCTTGGTTTCCTACCTCTAAACTGACGTTGCATGCTGAATTGCGCAACCGCTTATTTTGGGGAGATCAGGTGAGGGCCACACCCGATTATGCCAAACAAATCGATGAAGCCAGCAATGATGTTTTTAACTTATCGGCCATTTTGCTGGATCAGAATGGTTTTGTATTTCATTCGGGCCTGGACCGGCTTTATTTGGAGTGGCTAAGTGGTAAATGGGAGGTGCGATTGGGGCGACAGCGGGTGAATTGGGGCATCAGCTCGGTTTGGAACCCCAATGATGTATTTAATGCCTTTTCCTATACGGATTTTGATTATGAAGAGCGTCCGGGAAGTGATGCAGTACGGGTGAAATATTATACCGGTTTTGCGTCAAGCATAGAGGTTGCTGCCAAAGCATTTGAAAATTTTGATGAAGCGGTCATCGCTGGTTTGTGGAGATTCAATCGCTGGAATTATGACTTTCAATTGTTAGGAGGGTATGTAAAAGGCGATCTGGCGTTGGGAGGCGGATGGGCTGGCAACCTCAAAAATGCTGGCTTAAAGGGAGAGTTTACCTATTTTATCCCGACAGAGGAAGAAAATGATCCGGCTTTTGCGGCTACGGTGGGTATTGATTACTCTTTTGCCAATTCCTTGTATATCAATGCTGGATTATTGTACAATAGCGATGGTGCTACTAAAGGTAGTGCAGGAGACCTTTTCAATTTTGAATTATCAGCGCGCAATTTATATCCTTATCAATATGCGGTTTTTTTGCAGGGCACCTATCCTTTTACGCCATTGCTCAATGGTGGATTGGCCCTCATTTACAGTCCGGTTTCAGCGCAGGCATTATTTCTGAATCCTAATTTTACGTTATCAATTGCCCAGAATTGGGATTTGGATTTAATCGGGCAGATTGTATTTAGCAAAGAAGAAAAGTACAAAAGTCCAGTTCAGGCTGCCTTTTTACGGCTTAAGTTTAGCTTTTAGAGTGCACAGCAGCAAAAAATTGATGCTTTTCGCCATCCATCGGCCGCCATGCGTCTACTCTGCCTTCGCGAGGCTACGGCGAAGCAAGGCGCTGAGTCCTTCGCCAAAGGCTACGGCCGCGCGCCGTCGTCGAAGCCTTTCGCTTGCGCCGAAGCTTCAGCGAAGGAGCATGGCGCAGACGCCCGGAGAAAGCTTCGAGCGCAAGCGTAAGGCTACGGTCATGCTTCATCGTCGAAGCTTCAGCGTAGGTGGTCAAGGACTGAAATGTTTGCGTGGGATGTTGCGGGGGCTGGTTTTTGGTGGTGGAGGGTGCAGCCATTCCTTTGAGTTAGCGGCAACAAGTAAACACTGTGTACGAAAAAATAACTTGTACGATAATTCAATAAATTGTATCTTTGGCTTATGGAACAAGAAATGCTGAACATAGCCATTGAAAACCTATCGACTACCACCGAGTTGATGATCGAAACAAGTCATTTACATGAGTCACCCAAGAATTATTACGATGGTGAGTTGAAGTTTTTTTATAAAGGGTTATCATTCGACATGCCATTTGTAGTTAAGCGTAGAGTTACACTTACTCAACTACCTTTTCTTCAAGAAGATTTGCCTAAAGAAGGGATAATAATAATGGAATATGCCTCCAAATCAATAAAAGAACAGTTGAGGAGGTTAGGTATTAACTATCTGGAAATATCTGGTAATGCTTATATCTCTTATGACAGAATTTATATATTTATAGATACAAATAAGCGAATCAAATTAGAAGACACTGATTCTAATGCCGCATTTTCTAAGACAGGACTCAAAGTTATATATCACTTATTAAGTAATAAGGATTCGATAAACTATTCTTATAGAAAGTTAGGTGAAATTTCTGGTGTATCTATTGATACTATAGGGCGTGTTTATAGAGAGCTAGTACGTGATAAGTATTTTGTTAAAGTCAGTAACAGGAAGTATAAGATTATTGACTATGATAGACTATTTAAAGACTGGGTTACTTTATTTAACAAGACGCTAAGGCCAAAATTGAAAAAAAGGTCATTTCGATTCAGTAACAATCAAAGCATCCAATCCTTACTTGCAGCAAATTTTAATGGTAAGATTAGTGGAGAATTAGCTGCTGAAAAATTATCTAGTTATAATATTGCTGAAAAAGCTAATATTTATGTTAAAGGTTCGTTTGTTGATTTAGCTATGAAATTAGATTTAAGACCTGATAAGAATGGACAAATTACAATGATTGAGCAGTTTTGGAACGACAGCTCTGATAATTCTGAGCGAATAGCAGATTTACCTTTAGTATATGCCGACCTGATTTCAGATCCAAAGCCCCGAAATTTAGAAACTGCTAAATTGATTTTCAATGAGTATGCCTACCAATCTTTATGAAGCACTTGGAAACAAATACCTGAAGAATATTATATCTGACACAATTGAAGCTGCGAACGAATTAGATATAGATTTCTTTGGTGTCGGGGCGTTGGCTAGAAACGTATGGTATGTAGAAAATGATCGTGCCCCAAGAGGTACTAAGGATGTAGATTTTGGTGTTTATATACCAGACGCCAATACGTATTCTGCATTAAAATCAAAGTTAATAAAAGACTACAAATACGTTCAGTCATCAGAAAATGCGTTTTGTTTGATTTCTCCAGATAATATCCCTGTTGATTTTCTGCCGTTTGGTGAGATTGAGAATCAAGTCAAAGTACTTATTGATGGCAAGGGTTTAACAACTATAAAACTTGATGGGTTTAAGGAAGTATATGATGAAGGAGTTAGAGAAGTTGAAATTGGATCACAGAGAATCAATATATGCACTATTCCTTCTGTAGTTTTATTGAAATTGATAGCATATGATGATAGACCCGAATATCGATCTAAAGACCCATTAGATGTGTCCTCAATAATTAATGAGTTTCCTCACATTGAATCTGACTTATTATGGGAAGATTATAGTCACCTTTATGATCAGGATATTTCTCACGAAGAGATTGGTACAATTGTGTTAGGCAGTGAGGTTGGTAAATTGATTTGTCAGAACAAGGAATTACTTGATAGAGTTCTGCGGATAATACAGGATGGTATAGACTTGAATAGTTCTCTTGCGCCTGGAATGATAATCGACAGCACGAATGAAACAGTAGAACAAAAGCAACACTTATTAAGGCTATTTAAAAAGGGTATAGAAAATGTGTGCCGCTAACAAATAAGCGTCAAAGCGAGACAGAGCGTTGAGCGATGGTCCGAGAAGCTGTTTTGAACACACCGGCCTTCCAGCAGGCTATTATGGGTATTGGATAGAAGTTGGCTTGCACCAAGTTTAAGATCCGCAGCATATTTGCCCGGAAAAACTTAAATTGGGCTGTGGTTAAGCCAATAGTAGAAAAATGGCTTTCCCTTTGGGAATACTTTGCTAGCCTTTGGCACCGGGACAGGCTGTCCAAAGACCGTTGCCTATGCTATGGTCATGCTTCATCGTCGAAGCTTCAGCGTAGGCGGTCAAGGACTGAAATGTTTGCGCGAAGAGTGGGTGTCATGCTGAGCATTAGAGTTGGGGGCGCAGACATTCCTTTGAGTTAGGCACAAGCAAACAAAAATATTATCTTTGCTAAGAAGTAAATAGGGAAATTCTTGACGGTAGAGCATAACATATTAAGGATTAATTACTTACTAGGGTTGTTCAAGCTCTCAGTAGATGAGTTTTTATCTATGATAAGCAAAGGATTGAAAAATCCACTCACCAAAGAAGATATTTTTTCTGATGAAATAAAATTAAGTCACTTAAAACGTATTGATAAGATTTTTGAAAAGGGTCTACATTATTATTTGGATCCTAAATCACCAAACATATCTAAAGATGCAAGCATCTTTTTCAGGAAGCAATCTTTTGAAACAGATTTAAATATTGGTGCTAAGAAGGTTGTCAACCAATTCGAAGAATTCAAAATATCATTATCAGCAATATCCAAACTTGCTAATTTAGATTTTGATAGATCAATTGATATTTATTCAGTACAAGATAACCCTAAAGAAATTGCCAAGAATTTAAGAAAGACTTTATATCCATCCTTTGACCCCAACTTAAGATTTTTCTTGAAGTTGTTTATTTCAAAATTAGCTGAAAATAATATTCTTGTTTTTGAATTTGTAGAAACTTGGAACAAGTTAGAGAAAGCTAATATAGATGGGGTTTTTCTAAGTCCTAATGTAATTGTACTTAAAAGGCAACAAAGATCTTTTAGAAGAGAAATATTTACTCTTGCACATGAATTAGGACACTATCTGCTTAATAAAGAGGAAGTAGAAAAATTAGATTACTCAGTTATAGCGAATCAGAATTTGTCTGCAATCGAGAAATGGTGTAACGATTTTTCATTTCACTTTCTAGCAGGTGAATATGCTGAAATTTTAAGCAAATTAGAAATCGCAAATTCAGCTAATGATTATCACTTTGATATAGTAGAAGAAATTTCAAAACATACACACTTAAGCCAGATAGCAATTTTCACGAAGTTGTTATTTGACAAAAAAATATCTCCCTTTAACTACAATAAAGTAAAAGAAGATTTTGATAATAGATACAGAGAAATTTTAGAAGAGGAGAAAAAACTTAAAGAATTAAATAAAATAAATGGAATTAAGCCTGGAGGCTCAACACCAAAACCAATAAAATCACCATTGCTAATTTCTACCATTCAGACTGCTTTTTATGAAGGGGTACTAAATGAATATGAAGTTTGTAAAAGACTCAACATCAGTCCGGATAAATTAGATAAATATATTTGATGGTAGCTGTAATTGATACAAGCTCATTGGTCTCGTTAGTACGCTATTATCTTCCATTTGATAAAAACAAGACCTTATTTGGTTATATCAAAGAAAGATTTGAGGCAAAGGAAATAATACTACTTGATGCAGTTTATAAAGAATGTCAATATACCTCAAAAGGCATTGTTATTTCGGAATTAGAATACTTAAAAGAACGGAAAAATCAAGTTAGAACTACTGAATTATTACCTACAAGAAAATTTTTTAATCAACTTGAAAGTCAATTTATAAATAATTCTATAAGAAGCCGATTGACCGATCTTGAATTTGAAAATAGAAAGAATGCTTTCTTGGATTCTGCTGACGCAAAACTAATACTATATTGTTTGTCTCGACGAGATGATTTAGTTATTGTAACGGAAGAAACTAAATCAAGTAATGACAATAAATCATTTAAAAAAATACCTGCTATTTGCCATATTTTAAAGATTCGTTGCATTACACTCCCTGAATTACTCAATGAATATAATGGGATTGATATCGAATTTAAATAGGGCCTGTGGCTAACAAAATGGCCATCGACAAGCGCCAAACACTCCGATTCTAACAAGTAATTCTGCAAGGATCAGGGAAATCACATATATTGAGTTCTTGGAAGGCGCCTGTGTGGCCACTAGACGTTGAACAATCCCTATCTATTTTCACTCTATCTATTACTTGATATTCAGTTGTTTAAGGTGGTTTTACTTTAACCTTCCAGATGATATATCCTCACCGGGTTTGGACGCTTACGAAGAAAAAACAAAACGAAAAGTCAAAATGAATCGAATTCTGAACAAACCATATAAAACAATTTGGTTAGCAAATCCTTTAATTTTGGGATTGTCGATAATTGGGTTTAATAGTGCTATTGATATTCAAATACATGATACATATTTTGTCATAGCATCGATTTATATTGGAATATTGTTCTCAATAACCTTAGGGATAATCGGATTCATCTATTGGCTCGTAAGACATAAAAAGCTTATCAATTGGATGACTTTATCTCATGTAATAATCACGATTTCAACTTCTGCCCTATTCGTAATAACTGGTCTGGCATTTAAAAAGGTAATTGAAACAGATTTTGATAGGTTTAGAACGGTAAACCAAATTCTGGTTGCAATAATTTTGATAGCCATTTTAAGTCAATTGATATTTATAATGAATTTGGTGTTGAGTTTAATAAGAAATAAAGAGAAGAATTGAAAAAATGAAACCAGTAGCGAATAATGCATTATTGGGTGCGACGAAAGAAGTCGCCCAATATAATGCCAGGACGAGAAGTCGGAGGTAACTTCCCAGAACTTCATGACATCGTTACTGGTTACGGAGTATCGCCTCCGTATGCCTAACCAGCTTGGCGATATAAAGGTCGGAAATGGACCTACTTTGCTCGTGACGAACACGGCAATTTGATCACCATCTTCCAAGCCAGCAACATCTCCATCCACAGGCATATTAGGATCAGAGACCAATGCAATCCGTACAATGCTTCCCAAGAGTTATACTTCGAGCAAAGGTCGGATCTATGGTAGACCATTGCTTCATCATTGAATTCGTCTTAAGATCCGCAGCATCTTTGCCCGGAAAAACTTAAATTGGGCTGTGGTTAAGCTAATAGTAGAAAAATGGCTTTCTCCATAGGAATAGCCGTGCCTGCCTGGGGTTGCTAGCGCTTGTCGCCGGGATCGTTCAAAGGCCGTCGCCAAAGGCTATGGCCCTCAAGGACTGAAATGTTTGCGCGAGATGGTGCTGGTACGGAGGTTTGGTGTGAAGGACGGAGACATTCCTTTGAGTTATGTGCCATTAGAAAAACAAATATGATAATCAATGGAATTTAAGGATATTCAAATTCCGGCTAAGGTTGTTAATAAATTATCAAATTTAATTTGTGATGCTCTTTATAATGAATCAGCAAATATTCTTCATATGGTTTGTAAAGGATATGGTTTAAGCGAAGGAACTTCCGATGAAGCATTTCAAAGCAAGAGGAATTATGTAAATGCTAGAATTAGACATCTTTCCCCAATTGAACTTTATGAACTCGCTAAAAATATAGAAGGAAAATACCCTAAAAGTGAGCTTGATGAGTTTCTGTCAACTTTTAATTTAGATGACCATCTTAATCTGATTTCAAAATTTGAAAATATTCGAACTGCAATCATAGATGAAGTAATCCAAGCGAAATATTTAGTTTGGGTAGCTGTAGCATGGTTTACTGATGAAAATATTGCTAACGAACTATATAAACAAAGCAGAAAAGGAGTCAATATTCAAATCATCATTAATGATGACGAAATAAATAAGCGATTAACCAATTTAGATGAGTATTTTGAAGTTTATAGAGCTCCTAAGAAAGAACCCTTTTTTAATTTAATGCATCACAAATTTTGTATTGTCGATTTCAACACTGTAATTCATGGCTCATATAATTGGACAATGAAAGCACAATATAATAATGAGACTATATCAATTGTGGAAAATAGAGAGACAGCATATAAATTTGCAGACGAATTTATTAAAATCAAAAGGGAGTTGCTAAAACATACATAATAATGTATAAACGAAAATGATTCCACATACGCTCCACTACCGCGCTTATGCTACACCTTGAACAATTAAAAAATACCAAAGAAAATTGAATAAAATATCAACAATTACAAGAAGAAATATATTTGACTTTATTCAAGTTGAGGATTTTTGGTGGTCTGGAAGATTAGAAGAGGTTGATTTTTTATCGAGAATGTTTGACTTGGAAAATATGCCTTCTTATGACAGTAGATTTCCAAACGCAGCGGGTGATATTTGGCAACATAGAGTCAACAACCTGAACGATTGGGAAGACAATTGGATTTTTTATGATGACAGATTTAATTTACTGAACTGTGACGACTCTATTTTCTTAGACTTTCTATGTGAAATGATTCATCCTTTAGTGAGAGGAGAATTTTCAGAAGTCAACAAAATGCTTCAAATATTTAATGATAATCTAAAAGAAGACAATTTTGAACTTGTTGAAAAAACACGGATTTCAAACAAACCAATATTCGTTGGGAGACTTAAAATAACTGGAAAGGATTCTATTGAAAAGAAAGGTCAAAACATAAAAAAAATCCTAACCGCTGATTATGTTTCTCAACAAATTAATTTAATGGAATCCTCAATAGAAAATTCGCCTCATATTTCAATTGGTCTTGCAAAAGAGCTAATAGAAACATCATGCAAATCAATTTTTGACGAAAGAAATGAGGTTTATGGCAAAAATTGGGATTTACCTAAGTTAATGAAAGAAACTACTAAATTGCTGAAATTGACGCCTGACGACATTCCTAACGAGGCAAAAGCAGCAAGTTCAATTAAACAAATATTAGGTAGTCTATCATCAGTTGTTCAAGGAATTGGCGAAGTTAGAAATGAATATGGAAGTGGACACGGAAAAGATGAAAAATTTAAGGGACTACAGCCCAGACACGCCAAATTAGCTGTTGGAGCTGCATCAACCTTAGCGATATATTTATTGGAAACACATAAATTGAAAAAATAACTGGTTACAACAAATAAGCCTCAAAGCGAGACAGACCGTTGAGAGATGGTTTGAAAGCTATATTGAACGCACCGGCCTTCCAGCAGGATAGGTATTGAATAGATTTTTGTTGTGCTGAAGAAGGAGTCGTTGGGTGGCACTTTTGATAGGAGCAATTGAATCAAGCTTAAGATCCACAGCATCTTTGCCCGGAAAAACTTAAATTGGGCTGTGGTTAAGCCAATAGTAGAAAAATGGCTTTCCCTTTGGGAATACTTTGCTAGCCTTTGGCACCGGGATCGTTCAACTGAAATGTTTGCGCGAAGAGTTGATTAGGAGCTTGGTTTTGTGAGCAGAGCGCAGACATTCCTTTGATTTGTAGCGCATTAAGAATAGAAATAAAACAATATGAAACTTATAATTGGAAACACTAACTTTCAAGGAGTCCACCCACCCAATATTTGCCCACATTGCCATGTTGCAAATAATCCAAAATATAAATTTGCAGAACAGACAAAAGATACAGATGGGGAAGATTCAAATATTTCAGTATGGCAATGTGCGAGTCAAAAATGTTTAAGGTTATTTGTTGCTATTTACAAAAGAGTCGAAGACAAGCCTAAATTAATTAGGTTTTTAAATGGCTATCCAAAAGGGCCAGATTTCCCAAAGCCAATAAAAGAATTGAAACATGGAGAACTCGATGAGAATGGAGATGCTATACAATCTAAATTTATAAAAACTTATTTACAAAGTCTTGAGGCATAGAATTATGGACTTGATGAATTAGCTGGAATGGGATACAGAAAAGCGATTGAATACTTGGTTAAAGATTGGGCAATACAAAATAAACCTGAAGAAAAGGAGAAAATTGAAAAGTCATGGTTAGGAGCAGTAATAAAAGGATATTATGATGGAGACTTAAAAGAAATTTTGGAAAGAGCAACTTGGCTTGGAAATGACCAAGCACATTATAATCGACTTTTTGAAGAATTCGACATAGACGTTTTAAAAGAATTGATTGATTTGATTATGGTTGAATTGGATAGGCAATACAAAAAAGCACATTACATAGAAACAATAAAAAGCAAAAAATAAAAACGTCGCTACATCACTGCGCCAGCGCCCATGCTCAGCAAAAGCTGAGCACGTCGCCGGCGCTAAACGTAACAAACTAGATTGAAAATGACATTGAAAAGTAGATTAATTTTTCTATTCCTTAATATAGCATTTATTTGTTTAGCTACATGTCAGATTGAACCTGAAGATGTCGAGTATGAGATCAAACAAGATTCAGTATGGATTGAAACTTCAAATGGTAATATTTTTGGGTTGCTATATACCCCTGTCGGAACTAAAAAAGAAAAAACACCAGCTGTTCTCTGCTTACAGGGAGGCGGAGATGTGGGGCTTACAAACTATATATATGAAGCCAAGTTTTTTGCAAAAAATGGAATAACAGCCCTTGTTTGCGATAAATCAGGAACTGGACTCTCAAAAACTAAAAAGAGTTGGAGAGAGCAAAGTTTTAAAGATATAACTAATGAATATTTTGAGATTTTTGAATGGTTATGCAATCAATCTGGAATTGATAGAAATAAAGTTGGCCTACACGGAATGAGTCAAGGAGGTCGTTTAGCTCTCAATATGTCAACGATACAACCAGACAAAATAGCTTTTGTAAACTCGGTTTCGGGACCTACAATATCATATAAAGAAAATCAACTTTATGCGCTAAAAAAAACTTTTCAAGAACAAAAAGTAGATTCTGAGATTATAAGCAAAGCTATAAAAACTTGGGAAATGTATTTCAATGATATAGCTAAAGGGGAAATTTCAGAAAAAACACTCAAGATGATTAACGAATTAATAGCAGTTGCTCCCCATTTGAGATATAAACCTAATAACACAGGAGTATTACCTATTAGACCTCAACCCGAAGATATTAATTTCTCAATAGAAGGCGATTTAGAAAATATTACCTGCCCCGTATTATTGCAATACGGACAATTAGATATACTTGTAGACCCTGTAGCTTCATTAGCACTAATTCCTGATAAATCAAATTTTGTGATTAAAAACTATGCTGATACAGATCACTCCATGAATTTTGAAAATGGAGATGTAAATCCTCTATTTATGGAAGATAAATTAATCTGGATTCAGAACATAATGGAGAAAAGATAGAAACTTGTTACAACACCACATCAACTCCATTAAGTTAAGCATACCAAAGCGACATTGTTTTTGATGGATTGGCAATTTTTCATCTTCACCGGTTAAATAAATTTTATTTTGTAGGCTTACTTGTTTTGGTTAAAATGCATATTAAATGAATGTATGTTAATTGTTTTTTGCCTGACAAATAAATTGTCGAATTTGTCCGATGATTTAGAGGCTTTTTTTTCATTTTTAACTAACTTGATGGGATTGAACACCGTATAGCCGTCCAGCTTTGCCTAATCAGCTTCAGCCATCGGCTATGAAACCGTTCTCGATAATAAAAAAAGATGAGAAAGAATAAACGAATCCATTGGTTATTTTTAATGTTACTTTTCCTTGCTTCGTGCGAAGCGCAAAATCGTACAGACCAACCTGAAAATAATAAAAATCAAATAGAAGGTGAATTTAGCAGTATCCCTATTGTTACAAAAATTGACACTCTATCCGCTAACAATGTTCCAAGTAGCATTACTCGCACAATCATACAAGATAAAAAAGGTAATATTTGGTTTGCCACCTTTGAAGGCATTTTTAAATACGATGGAAAATTATTTACGAATATTTCTAAGGAGATAAGTCAGAGTCGTTTTTTTTCGGCTTTGGAAGATAGTAAGGGTAATTTGTGGTTCGGCTCTATTGGCTCGGGGGTTTATTGTTACAATGGGAAATCCTTTCAAAACTTCACAACCGATAATGGACTCCTCAACAACGAGATTGTCTGCATTCATGAAGATAAAACCGGTAATATTTGGTTCGGAGCTAATGGAGGAGCGAGCGTCTACGATGGGAAATCTTTTCGAAATTATACGATAAATGGAGATTCTATGATTGAAGATATAACATGGAAAACTTTTCCAAATTCACGCCCGATGAACGAGGTTAATTCTATTATTGAGGATGAGAAAGGCAATTTTTGGTTTGGCACTAGAGGTAATACTTTCATTTACGATGGAAAAGCATTTACAACTGTAGCACAAAACGGTAAATCTTTTACTAATGTCCGTTGCATAATCGAAGATAAAAAAGGAGATATCTGGCTTGGTGGGAATGACGGCCTTTGGCGCTATGACGGAATTGCATTTAGCAACATCACAAAGAATTTTGTTGGCTATATTTACGAAGATAAAAAAGGAAGCATTTGGACAAGTTCGCAAAGTAAAAATGGTTGGGCACTATCCCGTTATGATATAATATCTTTGGACAGTGAGAAGAGAGCTGTTACCGAGGTAAAAATAGGAGAAGGAATGTTTTTTGGGATTTTAGAAGATTCAGCTGGAAATATTTGGTCAGGCACTTTAAATGGGGTGTATCGTTATGATGGAAATACATTTGATGACTTTAAGAGATAAAAAATTTAGAAATATTATGGCAGCCAGCAATTTCAATTTTAGAAGCTGTAATCGAAAATAAACCAGACTTTGATAACCTACCTTAGTTGTCCGAAAAAATTGAAAAAAAATTAGTCCAACAATCGGACGAAATAATTAGTGTAATAAAAAAGTTGACTTGAAATAAAACCTTCACCTAAGAAATAAGCGTCAAAGCCAGACAGGAGGGTCCGGGAGGCTGTTTTGCAGCCCAGCGTTTGATCTCAAACATGCTCTGACAGCACGTGTGGCACAACCACTGACTGCCAGGTGGCCCGCTAGCCGATTCAGTAGCGATTGCAACTCATTGCGATGGGCTAATAATGCATCTTTTTGCCACAAGTTCTCGCTTTAGCGGGCTCGTACAACAATGTGCATACAACAACCGCCAAACACTCCGGTTGGGGGAAGTGGACAACATCAGATGGTAGAATTGGAATCGGAACATTCGAACCCAAATTTAATGCAATAACTTGTCCTCCGTAGAAGCGTGAAAACTCAATACTACATCGCGCTATTTGTAAATATTTACCTCATAGGCGAATACTTCAAATAGCTCACTATTGTGTGTGATGAAGGGACTAAAACTGTAACTTATGAGCGACTTCCCGTTATGCATGAAAAATTTGTAAGATGAGGTTAGCTATCATTTTTATTTTGTATTGTAATTCAGTAGTTCTTTGTCAAAACCTAGTACCTAATTCAAGTTTTGAAGAAATAAATGACACAATAAGTAAATTTACTAAAGACAATATTGAGTTCACAAGTAAAATTAAAAATTGGACAACGCCTAATACTGCTTCTCCTGATTTGGTAACACGTGATTTTGAAGAGAAATATATAAAAACGCCTTCTCCTCACACCGGACAGGTAATGGTCGGAATCCAAAGCGAAATCGACTGGAGTGAATACATTGGAGTAAACTTGACCAAAGCATTAACTCCGAATAGAACCTATTATGTAGAATACTGGATTCGAAGAGCTAATTGCATACGTCCAACAATGAACGTTGATCGAATAATGAATAAAAACTTCGGGATACTATTTTCCTCAGATTCTATAACATCCTCTGATGGAAAGATGATGTACGGTTCTCCTCAAATAAATATTGATACTCAGGTATTAATAACAAATAAAGAATGGGTGAAAATATCAGGCTATTTTACGCCAAAAACGACCTGCGACAAACTTTATCTTGGTCAATTCCAGAAGGAAGGTGAAGGCCCCATTAATATGAGAGGATATTTTGTAATAGATGATGTTTTAGTAAAAGAGATAGCAGGCTTTGAATCGTTAGACCGTAATGAGGAATTACCAATTGGAAGTATAATTCCATTAAATAACATACATTTTATATCAGGAACAACGGAGTTGAAGGATACTACATCTTATGCGCTTCTGAAAGATTTAGCAACTTATCTAAAGTTAAATCCGACAGTAAGAATAAGAATTAACGGTCATACAGATTCAAAAGGAAGTGAGAAATCTAATTTTTTGCTGTCAAAAAGGAGAGCAAAATTTATAGCAAAAAATATATTCCAGCTTGGAATTAATAAAGATAAAATTGAGTGGAAAGGGTTTGGAGAACAACATCCAATTGCCGATAATGAAGATGAAGAAGGTCGGTCATTGAACAGAAGAGTTGAGTTTGAGGTTATTAAGTGAGTGATAAATCAAAACACCACCACATAGAACAAATAAAATTGGAACAATACTCTGAGAGCATGTTTGGAGATCGGCTTTTCGCTTCCATATCCGACCTCGAAACGAGCACTCACTGTTGGTGGCAACACTTTGAAACAAAAATTAAGATTGCATTACTAATTATATAAAATGACAAAAAAATGGAAAGAATAACAAAAAGAAAACCGCTGATTTTAATGTCAATTGGATTGTTTGTAATTGCAAGTTCACAGATATTATCACATCTAATGGAATTACCCGATTTAGTAAATGGTTCTCTTTTTGGAATCGGAATTGGATTACTACTTACGTCTTTGATTTTTGGGAATTTCAAAACGGCTCAGAGTTAGAATTAAAGAAAATTAATAAGGTGGCATTCAAAATCTGTACGGAAAGGACTAGAAAGCCTCGTAATCAAGCACTAATACACAGCTACTCGGCCAGCCCCACATGGGGTCTGTACGCCCGATATGAAGAACTTTGGTGGTAATCACAAAATAAATAGAGATATGAAAAACCTAAAACTTATTATTGGACTGCTATTCATTCTTATAACAATTAGCTGGAAAACGAATGATTCAAATTGCAAGAACAGCATTTTTATTTTAAATCAGCTTAAGGAAAACACGATGTTAATGGTTATTGGAATGAATCAGAGATAAAGGTACACATCCAAGAACCTAGAGTAGGTAATTCTCAAAGATATACTAAATTACACCTCAAAAATTCTGATGATTACTTTGAAATGGAAAGGTTTAGAGAAGATGGAATTGTCAAAAGGATCCTTACTGGAAATGGAGACAGTAAGATATTCCTGAACGGAGAATCTGAGTTGTCAGAAGCTATAATAGAGAAGTATAAACTCAACCAGGAAAGAAGTATCAGCCATAAAAATTTTTATAAGTTGATGTATGGAATCCCAATGTCAATAACAGATAAACTTTGGAAGAAAATACTCCCAGCTCAAAAAGCAGAATATGAAGGAAGGGAAGTTTATAGAATTAATATGGAGCTAAATGAAAAAATGATAAGCACATATTGGACATTAATCATTGAAGTTGAAACCTATAAATTATTAGCAATCGAGTTTAATCATCCAGACGAACCCGAAAAAGAAGAAGAGATAATTAAATTTGAAGGTGAGTTTGAATTTAACGGGATAAAGATTCCTCGAATTAGAAACTGGTATATCAAAGGTACCAATGAATATTTGGGAACAGATATTGTTGTTGAAGAATTAGAATGAAGACGACCATCAACAAAAAACTCACGACAATGTCGTCGATTCCTCAGCCATTGCGTAAGGACTCAGCACCTTGCTTCGCCGTAGCTTCGCGAAGGCAGAGTAGAAGCATTGGTAGCAAAGGATCCCATTTTCGATAGATAATTAAAATAATAAAAAGAAAAAAGAAGGCGAAAAGATAACACTGCACCAGCGGCCATGGCCAGCAAAAGCTGGGCACGTCTCCGGCGCTAACCGTTGGCAGCAACAAAAAAATAAAACTATGAAAAGGTCAAAACGAAGAAAATTTATACTTGGGTCTTTATCTACACTTGGAATCGTTGGGTTGAGTGCTTGGTTAGGCAAAGTAAAAATCTTAACGTGGATGGTTCGTAAGGAACGAGATAGCGAACCGAATATGACTTTTTCTCCAAATTCTGATGAAGATATTTGCGTTTTATCATCTCCAATTTCTGAAGGACCATATTATTTGAAATCACCATTAAGAAGTGATATAAGGGAAGAAAGAATAGGAAAAACGTTGAACCTCAAGTTTGAGGTCGTTGATTATCCTAGTTGCAATCCAATTGAAAATGCAGTAGTTGAAATTTGGCAATGTGATGCTCATGGAAACTATGGAGGTTATCCTGAAGGAATAGGACACAATATTTGGGAAACTGCCAAACTGTTAGAATTTGGGAAAAAAGAACACATTGACCCTACTACAGAGAAAATATTTCTTCGTGGATTTCAAGAAACTGATTTAGAAGGGAAAGCTGAATTTACAACAATTGTTCCTGGTTGGTATGATCCAAGAGTACCTCATATTCATTTTAAAATTATTATAGACAATGAAGTGCATTTAACTAGTGAATTATATTTCGATGAGGAATTTTGTAACCAACTATTTACCTCTATGTCGCCTTATAATCAATACGGAAAATCACCATATAATTTTAAAAATGATGGCTCTTTAGTGAATGTTACAGAAGGGAAGGGTCTTATCTTAAAACCTGCTGAAGAACAAAATGAGATCGCTGTTGCCTATGCAAAGATAGGTGTCAACCTAACTTAAAGGCTGCTGCCAGCAGCCGATTGGTCAAAATGCCGTTGTAAATCGCGTAGGGCACGCACATAACTGACTGCCAGGTGATCCGCTAGTCGATCCAGCGGTGATTGAAACTCATTGCGATGGGCTAATAATGCTTTTTTTACCATGATGATATTGATTTATTGAAATAGGAGGATAAGGAGAATTATGCTATCTTGAGTGGGCTATTTGGCAAGGTTCCCGCTTTAGCGGGTTCGTTCAACAATGCATCAACTCCATTAAGTTAAGTATACCAAAGCAGCATAATTTTTGATAGGCTGCTAGATTTTAGCTTCCGGCCCTAAAATAAATTTTACTACCACCCAGGGCAATTTAAAACCAAAGTAGCCCCGATCATAGATCATTAACACCTCTTTTGGCTGATCAGCAGCCCAGTCCTGGGCGGTGCTTAATAAGAATGGAATCCCGAGTGAAGTCTTCAGGACGTTGTCAATGTTTTACCTCACTGGCTGCCTGACGATTAAATTGTCGAATTTGTTTGATGATTTTGAAGCTTTTTTTTCATTTTTAGCTAACTTGATGGTAAAATATTATTGAATCAATCTCCTAAATTTGGCATTTCTATGCTTAGCTTAATGGGATTGAATAATGTGCATATCGATCAGCCGGACTAAACGACCGCCCGCCGTATGCACTGAACGTTGCCATCAATTAAAAAGAAGGAACCTTCAGAATCGAAAATTCGTTAACTTAGCTAATAAATTTGATGAAAAATGAATTTGCTAAACGTACATCGGAAAGAGCTAACTGAAGCATGCATTCACGCAAAAGTTGAGGAGCTTTATGCGTTTGGATCGATACTTACAGACAAATTTACAGAAGAGAGCGATATTGATTTCATAGTCTCCATAAAATCCGAAGACCCTATTGAGTATGGTGAACATTACTTTGAGTTGAAGTTCAAATTAGAGGAAATTTTTAATAGAAAGATTGATTTACTTGAGCAGAAAGCCATACGTAATGAACTATTTAGAGACTTAATAGATCAGAAAAAAATGCTTGTTTATGCCAGAACAAATCAAAGTGTGGCTTAGAGATATCGAACGAGCGATACTTGAAGTTAACGAATTTCTACCTGAGCCGCGAAACTCCCTCGAGTTTGAAAAAGATCTGAAAACGAAACGGGCCGTTGAAAGATGCATCGAAATAATTGGGGAAGCAATGGGCCGAATATTGAAAATTGAACCTGATATTCAAATCAGTAACGCTCGAAAAATAGTGGATACCCGCAATCGAATCATTCATGGATATGATTCGGTTTCAGATGATTTAATCTGGTAAATCGCCATAAAATATCTCCCTATTCTGAGTAAAGAAATAATAAGGAAAAACTAATGAGGACATTGGCGCAGCGGCCATGCCACTCCAAATCATTTGAGGTTGCTCTTGAGCAAATCAATCTGTATCTTGAAAAGATTGTTGCGCTTGATTACAGAATAAGAGGGGGGCACTTCGCCGCGCCTGGACGTTCGTTTCCATTGGAAATAAAAATAAAAACCATGGAAAAAATTATTTCATTTTTATTCATTTCAAGTTTGATAATAAGTTGTTCGACGACAAATAGAATTGATTGGTCAAATTCTTATTGGGGAACACTCGAATCGGATGAAGCATATCTCTATACAGCGGATAGTTTGACTTCAATTGTTGATAAAGAAATAAAAAAAGAAAACGGAAGCGAATAAAAAATAGTGTAGAACAGCCAGCCCGCCTAACGCCGCCCGCCGTATGCACTAACACATTGACCACTAAAAGTCAAAAAATAATGCAATCAGCCAAAAGATTAAACCTTTTCATTTCAACGGGGTCAAATAATCTTAATTAAAAAATGAAAAATGAAATTTAATTTTCTATTGTTGTTTGGGGCTATCTTATCACTTTGCGCAACAAACCTTTTGGCCCAAGTGACCACGCAATGGGGGCCTGATGGATTTGTGAAAATTGAAAATAATTCTGGAGGGTTGATTGCTGACCTAGAAAACGGAGATAGGTTTAGCCGGGACCACGACCAAGCTGGAGACATTAACGATGATGGAGTAATTGACCTAGTAGTAGGTGCCCGTTCAGATGATGACGGAGCCACAGATGCAGGAGCAGTTTATATTCTATTTATGAATAATGATGGAACTGTTCAGTCAAACCCAAAAATTTCAGCAACAGAAGGCGGATTTACAGATGCTTTAAGTGAAGGCAGTTTTTTTGGTTACGGAGTTGCTGGCATTGGAGATTACGATAATGATAACATACCCGACATAGCGGTTACGGCTATTGGTGTTATATATATAATTCATTTGAATAGTGACGGAACGGTTAAAAACTTTGTAAAGAATCAAAATATTAATTCTCAAGGTTTGTCTGCAATAGGTGACCTAAATAATGACGGTAGGATAGATTTAGTTGCTTGCCAATCCACATCAAACGAAGGGGGAACTCAAAGAGGAGCCATTAAAATACTCTTTTTTGATGATACATCACACGTAATAAATTCAAGTACAGTAACGATTAGTTCAACACAAGGTGGTTTTGGAACAGGACTTCAGGATAATGACCGTTTTGGAGGTAGAGAGGTTGCTATGCTAGGTGATATAGACAATGACGGGACAAAAGAATTAGCCGTAGGCGCTTTTATGTCTGATGGTGGAAAAGGGGCCATTTGGATTTTATCTTTGGATAATACGACTTTTAATGTGGTTTCTAAACTCAAAATTACTGAAGGATTAAATGGTTTTACAGACACACTAACAACAGGCGTAAATCCCAATGGTACCGCAGGTGCAAATTTAGGCCACGCATTGTGTAAAGTGGGAGACTTAAATGGTGATGGAGTTCCAGACTTGATGACGGGTGCAAATCAACAAAACGAAGGTTGGGGGTATATCTTATATTTAAACGCAGACAAAACCGTAAAAACATACACAAGAATAAACAATACAGATGGTGGTTTTGGGTTAATACTAGACTCTGAAGAAAGGTTCTCACGCTCTATTTCTTTTATTGGTGATTTGAGAGGAGATGGAACAATTGCTGTAAACTATGGAGGTGGTGCTGGTGGCACAGGTACGTTATATCTTTTGTTTTTAAAACCTTGTGACTTTACACAAGAGGCAGGATTTAACCGTTGGAGCGGTGGAAATATTTTATTTTCAAATTGGGATCATAATTCACAATCGCTCACAAGTGACTCGTTAACTCTTGAACAATGCACTTTTAAGGCGTTTGAAACAGATGCTGCCTATATGACCTATAATTACAATGATGGCAGATGTATTTGTATGGACTCTACGGCCATTTTAGCAACCAGTACGGAATTAAGTACCGCATTTTCCAATGAATGTTATAGCGGTTTTCTAACAACGGATTTAATAGAAATGAATACTGAGAACCAAGCAATTATTTACCCAAACCCAACTAGCTCCACACTCATTTTAGAGACATATCAGACTTCATTTTCAGAAGGAGATAGCATTCAGGTTTCATCAATATTGGGTAAACAAATCTACTCTTCAAGATTATATTCACCACAGACCACCATTGATTTATCTAGTTTCCCACAAGGCACTTACATACTAACTACGAGCATAAATGGGGTGCAAAAATCATATAAAATTTTGAAAGAATAAGAAAAAAAACAGCTCCTGAGCGAAGACGCTATGTTGATCCTTCTGACCTACCCGACGTAAAGCCTGCTAACCGCAGTCTAAATCGTTTGCCCCGAGAGTTCTGCACCAGGAAAAGTTATACCTTGGATTCATATATAATAAATTACTTTCATTAACACAATAATCAGAATTTACTACGGAGAATAAATCTATTGCTTTCGAAATTTTAAATGTAATTAATTGCATTTAATCAATAATAAATCACAGTAGTGTCCGGTTAAGAAAACAGAAACACTTATAAGTGCTCTGTTTTTCAGTTAGTTACAAAGATTTTACTCGGAAACGATTTGAAATGCCCCAAAGGTTTCCAAATTAGCATCCAAAAGAGGATGGCTAATGAATCA